>JADZEE010000091.1 GCA_020850735.1 Gammaproteobacteria bacterium
AAAATCGCGCGCATTGGTGGCCCTCATGCACGACAACACCAGATCCGTCGCGGCCCCGGCACCGCTCAGCGCCGAAATCGTGCCCACACGCAGGCGCGCACGCGCCGTTCATGAATAATGCGGGTTAGGACGACCCGAATTCATTGAACGCATGGCGGAACATCTGCACCGGCACCGGCGCGATACGGACATTCCCCGCGCACAGCGATTTGCAGACCGACCGTCGCTCGCCGGGCTGTTCGGAGACACTCCCTTGTCCCGAAGCGCGAGGAATGCCTGCATCGTTCAGGCATGTAATCGGCACGGCTACCGGCAGCGCGAAGTCGCTCGATTTCTCGGCCTCGGCGAGGCGACGATCAGCATCGTGCTCAAGAAAGCGAAGACTAAAGACCTGACCCCCGCTGTGCGAGGAGCGATTCGGTGTGCGCCGCGATGACCGCCTCCTCGTCGGTCGGGATCACCTGCACCCGCACCGGCGCCTCGTCGACGGAAATCGTCCGTGCCGAGCGCGCATTGCGTTCGGGGTCGAGCACGATCCCCAGATAATCCAGATCCGCGCTGATCCGCGCGCGTACGGCCGCGGCATGTTCGCCGATCCCGCCGGTGAAGATCAGACGGTCGAGGCCCGCGAGCACGGCCGTGAGCGCGCCGAGGTGCTTGCGCACGCGCATGCAGAAAAGCTCCACCGCCAGTGCGGCGGCCGGCAGATCGGCTTCTCGCGCGAGCAGCACGCGCATGTCGGCGCTGACCGCTGACACGCCGAGCAGGCCCGATTCGGTGTACAGCATTTTCTCCAGCACAGCCCGATCCATGCCCTGCTCGCGCAGCAGGTGCAGGAGCACGCCCGGATCGAGGTCGCCGCAGCGCGTGCCCATGAGCAGTCCGTCCAGTGCGCTGAAACCCATGGTCGTATCCAAGCTCCGGCCGGCCCGGATCGCCGTCATGGACGCACCGCTGCCGAGATGCGCCACGATCAGTCGGCCCGCGACCGCGTCCTCACCTTCCTGTGTCCGCAGCGTCGCCACCACGGACTCGTACGACAGGCCGTGGAAACCATAGCGGCGGATACCCGCATCGGTATACCGGCGCGGCAGCCCGGTCTCGCGCGCGACCGGCGGCAGTGTGCGATGAAACGCCGTGTCGAAGCAGGCCACCTGCGGCAGCGCCGGGCAACGCGCGCGGACCGCGGCGATGCCGGCCAGGTTGATACCGAGGTGCAGGGGTGCGAGCGGGATCAGGTTGCGCAGGTCCGCCTCGACCGCGCCATCGACGCGCACGGGAACTGCGTAACGCTCGCCACCGTGCACGACCCGATGACCGACGGCGGCGATCGGCGCCGTCGTGGCGATCGCCTCAATGCGCTCGAGCACCAGGCCGAAGATCGCGCCGTGATCGGGCGCATCGATCGCCGCGTCGAACAACGGTTCACCGCGACCGTCATTGCAGCGCAGCCGCGCCGGACCTCCGATCCCCGTCGCCGCGCCCGACATGAGCCGAGCGGGTCGATCGCCGCGCGTAAACAGTGCGAACTTGATGCTCGATGAGCCGCAGTTGAGCACCAGGATGGAGTCGCCGCCAGCCATGATCGTCGGTACCGCGGATCAGTCGGGCAGCCGGCGCGCACGACGCGATCCGCGGCCGTAAGTGCCGTGCGCCCGCGACATCGTCAGTGGCCGATCCTGCGCCGGCGGTCCTCGATGGTCGCGAGCAGCTTGTCGTAGGGTGCGACGAATTTTTCGATCCCTTCCTCCTCGAGCCGTTCGGCGACGGCGTCGAGATCGATACCGAGGGTCCGCAGGCGTCCGGGAACGGCCTGCGCGACGTCGAGGTCGCGCTCGAGCGTGACCGCGACCCGCCCGTGATCACGGAACGCCGCCATGGTCTGCGGCGGCATGGTGTTGACCGTGTCCGGACCGATGAGCTCCTCGACGTAAAGTACGTCGCTGTACGCCGCATCCTTGGTACCGGTGCTGGCCCAGAGCAGGCGCTGGCGCCGGGCGCCGGCCGCGCTGAGCTTGCGCCAGCGCTCGCCGGCATGGATCTCGCCCCAGGCGGCGTAGGCGAGCCGCGCGCAGGCAATCGCGCTGCGCCCGCGCAGCGTGCCCGCCTGCGAGTCGGCGCGAGCATCGAGCTGTGAGTCGACCAGCGTGTCGATGCGGCTGAGGAAAAAACTCGCTACAGAGGCCACCCCGTCGATCGGCAGGCCGGCGGCGACCCGCGCCTCCAGACCCGCAATATAGGCCGCGGCGACTTCGCGGTAACGGGTCACCGAGAACAGCAGCGTCACGTTCACGTTCACCCCGGCGGCGATGAGCTGTTCTATGGCGGCCAGACCCGCGCGCGTACCGGGCACCTTGATCATCACGTTCGCGCGGTCGAGCTCGCGCCACAGCACTTTCGCTTCCGCGACCGTGCCGGCGGCGTCGCGCGCGAGATGCGGCGATACCTCCAGGCTCACGTAACCGTCGCGCCCGCCGCTGCGCTCATATACCGGCCCGAACAGGTCCGCTGCGCGGGCAATGTCGGCATGCGTGAGCGCGGCGTAAATCTCCTGCGCCTGCCTGCCCTCGCGGGCGAGCGTGGCGATGGCCGCATCGTAATCATCGGAACCGCCGATGGCCTGCTCGAAGATCGCCGGGTTGGACGTCATGCCCGCGAGCGCATCCTCGGCAATGAGTCGCTCGAGCTCACCATCCTCCAGCATGCGCCTGCGAATGTAATCGAGCCACACGCTCTGGCCGGCATCGCGCAGGCGCAGGATCGGGTTTTGCGTACGGGGAACGTCGGTCATGCCAGTCACCTCTCGAGGAGCTCGCCTACGCGAAGCCTGAACAGCTCGCGTGCCTGTGTCCGCCACAGCAGCACCGGCACCGGCACTTCGCGCATCAGATCCTTCAGCACTCGCGCGTGGCCGTTCATGAACCAGCCGTGCCAGCCGACCACCACCAGGCTGACGTTGCGCTCACGGACGAGGCGCACGAACTCCGCGGCGGCGTCGCCCCGGCACAGCATCACGTCGTCGATGCCTGCGAGCTCGGCGGCGTCGCACATCGGGCAGGCACGGGCGATCATCTCGTCGAGCTGTGCGTGCAGCTCGTGATGCGGCGCGTCCTGGTAACGTGCCAGGCGTGCGAGCTGCGCCTGGCCGGGCTCGGAGTCCATCACGTGTGCGACCGCAACACGTATCCCGAGCGCGTTGGCCAATTTTAGCGCCAGCGCGAGCACGGCATCGGTGCGCGTTTCGCCGCTCATGGGAACCAGCAGCGAGCGCCAAGGCAGACGCTCGGTATAGCCGGGTGGCAACACGATCACCGGCCGTGCCGTGGTCTCGATGACCTGCCGCGTCACGTGGCCGATCAGCTCCGCATCATCGCTGTCGTCGACCCCCGTGAGCTCGGCCGATTCACCCCGGGCGCTCATGACCAGCAGATCGGCATCGAGCCGCTCCGCCGTCGTAGCGATCGCCTCCGGCGGGTCGCGTCCCGTGCCGTGGTGGAGGGTCACCAGGTGCTGTAACCGAGGCGGAACCTTCAGCTGCGTCATGGCGCTGCCCGGCAGCGGCGCGGACGTGACGCTGACCACGTGCAGCCGGGCATGCAGACGTTCCGCCAGCCAGGCGCAGCACCCCAGGGCACTCGCCGCGCGCTCCGAACCGTCCAGCGGTATCAGAATAGTGCCGAACTTGCTCAATGCCATTACCTCGGATCGTACGCCGATCGCCCGCAGCGACGGCGCGCTGCCGCGCTCAAGCGGGCTCCTGCCGGCTTACGGCTACGGGAATGCGCTGCCCGCGCCAGGCCAGCTCGAGCGCTACGGCGCGCCAGTCGTGGGGCCAGCGCCCGGCGCGGAGCGCTTGCGGACGCGGGACGGGGCCGTCGAACCGCAGGCCGAGGAACCCGAACACCAGCGCCTGCCAGGTCGCACCCATGCAGGCCGCGTGCACACCCAGGGCACTGTTGTTCATGACGTTGGACAGGTCCAGCCACAGACTCTGGCGCCAGTAGCGTTCAGCATCCTCGCCCAGACCCAGTCGCGCCGCCACACCCGCGTGGATCGCCGGTGACAGGCTGCTGCCATGATCGGTGCGCGGCTCGTAATAACGATAGTTCGCCGCCACCACGTCGTCCGCGAACGCCTCCGGAAACAGGTGAAACAGCATGAGCACGTCGGCCTGTTTGATGACCTGCATGGCGTTGGTCCGGTCCCATTCGAACAGCCGGTCGATCGGTGCCTTGAAGCGCTCGTCTGCGGCGAGCGGGCGGTCTTCGAGGTCGAAAAACCCGGCGAACTGCTCGATGAGCCCGCGCGCGTCGGGCTGCGGCACGAACAGGGTCTCGCCCACGCGCCGCCACTCCTCCACCTCCTCGCGCTCGATCCCGAGCCGCCCGACCAGCAGATCCCAGCGTTCAGGCGCGAGTTCCTCCAGCCAGCGCGCAGCCTGTGCGGCCCGCTGCAGGTTCAAGCGCGCCATCCAGTTCGTATAGGCGTTGTCGTCGACATCGTGGTGATACTCGTCCGGACCCACCACGCGCCGAATGTGATATTGGCGCGTACCGGGCTCGCAGCGACTCGCCCAGAATCGCGCCGTTTCGGCGAGGATCTCCACGCCCGTTTCACGCATGAATGCCCCGTCACGGGTCGCTTCCCAGTAGCACCACACGCCGTGAGCGACATCGGCGGTGACGTGGATCTGTTCCGTGCCGGTGAAGATCGGGATCGTCTTGCGTGTGGTCTTGAGCACGATCTGGCGCGGAGTGACGTCGTGTCCGGTGACGGTCGACTCCCACGCATAGCACGCACCCCGGCAACCGAGCTGTGCTGCGTGCTCGCGCGCGCCCGGCAGCGTGCGGTGACGATATTCGAGCAGGGAACGCGCGATCGCCGGTTCGGTATGCAGGTAGAACGGCAGCATGAAGATCTCGACATCCCAGAACACGTGCCCCTCGTAGGCGCGCCCGGTCAAGGTGCGCGCCGCCACGGAGGTACGCGGATCGGTGTCGGTGGCGATCCGCAGGTGATAGGCGTTGAATCGCAGCGCCTGCTCGGTCGCCGGGCTGCCGGCCACCGTCACGTCGGCACGCCGCCAGAATCCGGCCCACGCCGCCTCGTGCTCGGCGAGTAAAGTACCGAACTGTGCCCACCGCAACGCGCCGACCGCCGCGAGTGCCGCAGGCGCCGGATCCACGCCGTCGCGACTGGTGTACACGGTGACATAGCGGCGAAACCGCAACGTCCCGCCGACGGGAACCTGCACCTCCCAGCGCGTACCGTCACCGTCCGCACCGATCCGGGTCAGCCGTGAGGCGATGGCGACGCGGTAATCCGAGGCTTCGGTGCGGAAACAATGCAGCTCGACTCCCGCCGGCACCTCGACCGGCGACGCGAGCGCCGTGAGGTGCGGATGATCCGTATCGAGGGCAGCGACGTCGATTGCGGCGTCCAAGACCGTCGGCACACAATGGTTTTCGCAGGTGATCGCGATTTCCTGCAGGCACAGGTGCGAATTCACGAGCGAAGCACAACGCAGCGTCTCGACGGTGGTGACCCGACCGCTCCCGTCCTCGAACCGGTAGCGCAGGCCCAGCACCCCGCGCGCCAAGTCGAGCACCCGGCGCAGCTCCCGCCAAGGGCCCTCGAGCAAATCGAGCGGGGTGTCCTCGACCAGGATCCGCACAGCGAACGGGAACGGCAGTGAAACCAGCTCGTGGTAGGGATAGTCGCCCCGCTCGACGGTCATGAATTCGAGCTCGGAGTATGGCAGACCCGGCTGCTTGCGGTCGTACACGCCGCTGATATACAGATCCGCGCGCGAACCCGGCAGCGGCGTATCGAGAGCACCGCGCACTCCGAGATAACCGTTGCCGACGGTGAAGATGCTCTCCATCTCGTGCTCGCGTGCCGGATCGAAACCCTCCTGCACGACCCGCCAGGCGGCCTCCTCGCCGCGGCGCGTTGACATCACGGCGGCCGCGCGCGCGCGAGTTGCGCGCGCAGATCGCCGACGCTCAGATCGCCGAGATCCGCGACCACGATATCGGCACCGGCAGCGGTGAGCGCGTTGCCGGTGCCGTGCCGGTCGACCCCGACCACCAGACCGAATTCGCCGCGCCGCCCGGCCTCGACGCCGGCCACTGCGTCTTCGATCACCACCGCCGCCCGTGGGGCAATGCCCAGGCGCCGCGCCGCCTCGAGGAACAGGTGCGGCTCGGGCTTGCCCGGCAGGCCGAGCCTTTCGAGATCGTTGCCGTCCACGCACGCGTCGAAAAGCGGCGCCACGCCGGCGGCTGCCAGCACTTCCGGCCCATGCTTGCTGGAGGTCGCCACCGCCGTGCGCACACCCGCAACCCGCAGCGCCCGCACGAGCCCGACGCTGGAATCGAACGCTGCCACACCCTCCTGCGCCAGACGCTGATCGATCAGTGCGTCCTTGCGCTTGCCGAGGCCGCAGATCGTTTCCACGTCCGCGCCGTCTCGAGGATCGCCCCAGGGCAGATCGATACCGCGCGCGGCGAGAAACGCACGCACGCCGTCGTAGCGCGGCCGGCCATCGACGTGCACCAGGTAGTCCCGGCGGGCATCGAACGGGACGAACGGCGTACCGCTCGCCCGCGCGCGACGTTCGAGATACTCGTCGAACAGCTGTTTCCACGCCGCGGCGTGCAGCGCGGCAGTGCGTGTGACGACGCCGTCCATGTCGAAGATCACCGCCGCCAGATCCATGCTCCCGATCTCGCCCGATCCGCCCCGGCACGCTGTGCCTACGCGCTCGCCGTCGCGATCGGTACCGGCTCGATCCGCCAGATTTCCCGGGCGTACTCCAGGACTGCGCGATCCGAGGAGAATCTGCCCATGCGGGCGACGTTGAGCACCGACATCCGCGTCCAGTGCGCCTCGTCGCGCCAGGCGTGGCCCACCTCGTCCTGCTTGTCGAGATAGGCTGCGAAATCGGCCAGGACCAGATACTCGTCGTGGGACTTCAGCGCCTCCACCAGCGGCCGGAACAGCGTGCGATCACCACGCGCGAAGAATCCCGAATCGACGAGGTCCAGCGCATCACGCAGGCCCTGGTCGCGTTGGTAGAGCTCCCACGGCCGATAACCCAGCGCGCGGATCCGCGCGACTTCCTCGACCGTGTGGCCGAACAGGAAAAAATTCTCCGCGCCGACCTCTTCGCGGATTTCCACGTTGGCGCCGTCCAGGGTCCCGATCGTGAGCGCTCCGTTCAGCGCCAGCTTCATGTTGCCCGTGCCAGAGGCTTCCTTGCCCGCCAGCGAGATCTGCTCGGAAAGATCTGCGGCCGGGTAGATGTAGTGACCGGTACGAACGTTCAGGTCCGGCACGAATACGACCCGCAGCCGGTCCCGGATCTGTCGATCGGCCTCCAGCGTCGCGGCCACGCCGGTGATCAGACGGATGATGAGCTTGGCCATGAAATAGCCGGGCGCCGCCTTGCCGCCGAACAGAAACGTACGCGGCGGCATGTCACCGTCCAGGCCGGCCTTGAGCCGGTTGTAGCAGCTCACGATGCGCAGTACGTTCAGATGCTGGCGCTTGTACTCGTGGATGCGCTTGACCTGAACGTCGAACATCGTTGCCGGATCGATCACCGTGCACGTTCGCTCGCGCACGAGCGCCGCGAGACGTTCCTTGGCGGTGCGCTTCGCACGCCGCCAGCCGTCCTGGAAACCGGTGTCGCCCGCAACCTGTTCGAGTCCGCGCAGGCGTTCGAGGTCGCGTTCCCAACCCGGCCCGACGACGCCGGTGATGAGCTCGGCGAGCGGTGGGTTGGCAAGGCGCAGAAAGCGTCGCGGGGTCACACCGTTGGTCTTGTTGGAGAACTTCTCCGGCCACAGCGCATGGAAGTCCGCGAGCACGTCGCGCTGGAGCAGTTCGGTGTGCATACGCGCCACGCCGTTCACGGCGAAGCTGCCGACGCAGGCGAGGTGCGCCATGCGCACGTAACGCTTGTCGTGCTCATCGATGAGCGACAGGCGGCCCAGGCGCTCGTCATCGCGTGGAAACCGTATCCTCACCTCGTCGAGGAATCGACGATTGATCTCGAAAACGATCTCCATGTGCCGCGGCAGCGTGCGTGCGAACAGATCGAGCGGCCACTTCTCGAGCGCCTCGGGCAGCAGGGTGTGGTTAGTGTAGGCGAAGGTGTGGCGGGTGATGTCCCAGGCCTCGTCCCAGCCCATCCCGTGTTCGTCCACGAGCAGGCGCATGAGTTCGGCGACCGCAATCGCGGGATGGGTATCGTTGAGCTGGACGACGTACTTGGCCGCCAGGTCCGCGAGCGGGCGGCCGCTCTGCTGATAGATGCGGATCATGTCCTGGAGCGCACAGGAAGCGAAGAAATACTGCTGCTCGAGCCGCAGGCGCTTGCCCGCGACCGGCTCGTCGTTCGGATACAGCACCTTGGTCAGGTTCTCCGCCGCTATCTGGTCCTCGACCGCGCCGTAGTAATCCCCGTAATTGAAGGCCTGGAAGTCGAACGCCTCCGGCGCCTCCGACTTGAACAGGCGCAGCAGGTTGGCATTGTCCACTCCGTAACCGAGAATGGGGGTGTCGTAGGCGACGCCGCGCACGATGCGGCCCGGCACCCAGATGACGCGCAGGCGGCCGTCGTGCTCGACCTGCTGCTCGGTGTGGCCGCCGAGCATGATGTTGAACGTGATCTCCGGGCGCGGGATCTCCCACGGATTGCCGTAACGCAGCCAGCGGTCGGCAATTTCGACCTGGCAGCCGTCGCGGATCTCCTGGTCGAAGATACCGAACTCGTAGCGGATCCCGTAGCCGATCGCGGGCAGGCACAGGGTCGCCATGGAATCCATGTAGCAGGCCGCGAGCCGGCCGAGACCGCCGTTGCCGAGCCCCGGCTCCTCCTCCTGCCTGACGAGCAGGTCCAGATCCATGCCGAGATCACGCATGGCGCGGCCCACGTTCGCGCCGATATCCAGGTTGATCAGGTTGTTCTCGAGTTGGGGGCCGAGCAGGAATTCCGCCGACAGATAACAGACCGTCCGGCTGTGGCGGTCTTTGTAGGCCCGGGCGGTGCGGATCCAGCGATGCAGCAGCCGATCGCGCACCGTGCAGGCGAGCGCGTGGTAGTAGTCGCGGGGACTGGCGACCTCCGGGAAACGTGCCTGGATGTAGAACAGATTGTCGAGAAAAGCGCGCTTTAGGGCCTCGACACCGTGCCCGGTGCGCACCGGTTCGCCGTCGGGGCTGGCACTGCCCTGGAGTTCGTAGACGGACTCGACACTCATGCTCGCTGCTCCCCGGTCACGGCCGGCATCGGCCTCAGTCGATCACCCCGGCCACTGCCAGTCGCGGTTCGCCGGCATATCCTCACCATACTTGATGATGTACTGCCGGTGCTCGATCAGGTGATCGCGCATTGCCTGCTTGACGTAGGCGCCGCGCGCGCCGATGGCGCTCACGCGGTCGACGACGTCGCACACCAGGTGGTAACGGTCGAGGTCGTTGCGCACGACCATGTCGAAGGGCGTCGTGGTCGTGCCCTCCTCCTTGTAGCCGCGCACGTGCAGGTTGCGATGGTTGGTACGGCGGTAGGTCAGCCGGTGGATGAGCCAGGGGTAGCCGTGGTAGGCGAAGATGATCGGTTTGTCGGTCGTGAACAGAGCGTCGAAGTCCTTGTTCGACAGGCCGTGCGGATGCTCTTCGCTCGGTTGCAGGGTCATGAGATCGACCACGTTCAGCACCCGCACGCGCAACTGCGGTACGTGCTGGCGCAGCAGGTCGACGGCGGCGAGGGTCTCGAGCGTGGGCACGTCGCCGGCACAGGCCATGACCACGTCGGGCTCGCTGTCCCGGTCGCTCGACGCCCATTCCCAGATGCCGATGCCCGCACTGCAGTGCTTCACCGCCGCATCCATGTCCAGCCACTGTGGCGCCGGCTGCTTGCCGGCGACGATGACGTTGATGAAATTGCGGCTGCGCAGACAGCGGTCGGTGACGTACAGCAGGGTGTTCGCGTCCGGCGGCAGGTACACGCGGATGATGTCGGCCTTCTTGTTGACCACATGGTCGATGAAGCCCGGATCCTGGTGCGAGAAGCCGTTGTGATCCTGGCGCCACACGTGCGAGGTGAGCAGATAGTTGAGCGAGGCGATCGGCCGTCGCCACGGGATCTCCCGGGACGTCACTTTGAGCCACTTCGCGTGCTGGTTGAACATCGAATCGACGAGGTGGATGAACGCCTCGTAGCACGAGAACAGGCCGTGGCGGCCGGTGAGCAGATAGCCCTCCAGCCAGCCCTGGCAGGTGTGCTCGGACAGGATCTCCATCACCCGGCCGTCAGCGGCGAGGTGGTCGTCCTCGGGCAGGCGCTCGGCGACCCAGGCGCGCTCGGTGACCTCGAACAGCGCGCCGAGACGGTTGGACGCGGTTTCGTCGGGACCGAAGACGCGAAAATTCCGGTAGGGCGCGTTCAGCTTCATGACGTCGCGCAGCAGGGTGCCCATCACGCGCGTCGCCTCGGCCTGCACCTGGCCCGGCACCGGCACGTCGACGGCGTAGTCGCGAAAGTCCGGCATGCGCAGATCCTTGAGCAGCAAGCCGCCGTTGGCGTGCGGGTTCGCCCCCATGCGCCGCGTGCCCGCCGGCGCCAGCGCGCGGATCTCCGGCCGCGGCACGCCGTCGGCGTCGAACAGCTCCTCGGGCCGGTAACTGCGCATCCAGTGCTCGAGCAGGGTGATGTGGTCCGGCCGGGTCGCGAGCTCGGCAAACGGCACCTGGTGCGAGCGCCAGTAGCCTTCGGTCTTGCGGCCGTCGACCTCCTTCGGCCCGGTCCAGCCCTTGGGCGTGCGCAGGATGATCATCGGCCACACCGGTCGCTGCGTGGCGGTGCCGGCACGCGCCTGCTCGCGGATGGCGGCGATGCGCGCATACACGGCGTCGAGGGTCGCCGCCATGCACTGGTGCATGACCCGCGGCTCCTCGCCCTCGACGAACCAGGGCTCGTAACCGTAGCCACGAAACAGCGCCTCGAGCTCCGCGTGCGGCACGCGTGCGAGCACGGTCGGATTGGCGATCTTGTAACCGTTCAGGTGCAGGATCGGCAGCACCACACCGTCGCCGGCGGGATTCAGGAACTTGTTCGAGTGCCAGGCCGCGGCCAGCGGCCCGGTCTCGGCTTCACCGTCGCCGACCACGCAGCACGCAAACAGGTCCGGGTTGTCGAACACGGCGCCGAAAGCGTGCGAAACGGCATAGCCGAGTTCGCCACCCTCGTGGATGGACCCGGGTGTTTCCGGGGCCGCATGGCTGGGGATGCCACCCGGGAAGGAAAACTGCTCGAACAGGCGGCGCACGCCCTGCGCGTCGAGCGACACATCGGGATAAATCTCGCTGTAGCTGCCTTCCAGCCAGGTGCTCGCGACCATTGCCGGCCCGCCATGACCGGGACCACAGACGAAGATCGCATTCAGATCGTGGCGGCGGATGAGCCGGTTCATGTGCACGTAGATGAAATTGAGCCCCGGGGTCGTACCCCAGTGGCCGAGCAGGCGCGGCTTGACGTGCGCGAGCGTCAGCGGTTCACGCAGCAGCGGATTGTCGCGCAGGTAGATCTGGCCGACCGACAGGTAGTTGGCCGCTCGCCACCAGGCATCGATGGCGGCGAGCTCGGCTTCGTCGAGGACTTCGGTGGCCGGCAGGCCGGCAGTGTGTGGTTCCATGGCGTCGGCCTCCTCGCTGCGCGCCCGGTGGCGGAAACGGGCATCCGTTTCGGCGGGATGCCCGCGCTCGCTCCAGGACGATACGCCGGCGACGCGACGACCCGCTGACAGTGATCAGCTCCGGCCCGGCGAGCCGGCGCCGGCCGCATCCGGCCACGGACGTGCCGCGGATTTAGCGCAAACGCCGCGCGCGGGCCCCGCCGAACCGCGCAGGCGCACGCGCTGGAGGGTACGGGTGTGTTCGAGTATACAGCGTGCGAAGCGGCCGGTCCGGCGCCGCCCGGCCGTGGCGGGCCCGCTCGGGGCTCAGATCACCGGTGAGCTGTAGCCGCGGCTCCAGGGTATCGGCCCGGACAGGGCGATCGCATCGCCGTCGGCGAGGCGGGCATCGAAGCGGTCGTCGGCCAGCAACTCGGCGTTGACACCGTTGCGCAGGGCGATGAACACCTGCCCCGCCGGGATCTGCAGCCGGTGCAGCACCTCGCGCAGGGTGCTCCCGGGCCCCGCCTCGATGGCGAAGCGCGCCCGACCGTCCGGCGCGTAGCGCTGCATGCTGTTGTACAGCCGGATCTCGAGTTTCATCGCGCCTGGTCTCGCGCGGTCCGGGGCACGCGCCCGCAGCCGGTTCTTGCCGCCGGTGCCGGGCGCCGGCCCGGACATTCGTCGACGACCACGACCCGGAGGCTCAGATCGCGCGCGAGAACGTGCCCTTGGCAGTACCGGCACGCAGGTAGGCGTCGAACACCATGCACACATTGCGCAGCAACAGCCGTCCGGGCGCCAGAACCTCGATGGCGTCGTCGCGCACGCACACCAGGCCGTCACGCTCCATCTGCTCGAGCCGTTCGAGCTCGCGGCCGAAATAGCTGCCGAAACGAATGCGGTAGGTTTCCTCGACGGCGCGCAGCGCGACCCGCCCGCGGCAGCTCAGTTGCCGGATGACGTCGCCGCGGATGCGGTCGTCCTCGCTGAGCTCGACCCCGCGCGCGATAGCCGTGCCGCCCGCGTCGATCGCGGCCTGATAGTCACCGAGCGTACGCTCGTTCTGCACGTAACAGTCGCCGATCTGGCTGATCGCGCTCATCCCCAGACCGACCAGGTCACAACCGCTGCGGGTCGAGTAGCCCTGGAAGTTGCGGGTCAGCGTGCCATTGCGCTGCGCCACTTCCAGCTCGTCACCGGGGCGCGCGAAATGGTCCATGCCGATGTAGACGTAGCCGGCGGCGCTAAGCCGTTCGACCGTCAGCCCCAGGATGGCGAGCTTCTCCTCGGCTGATGGCAGCGTTTCCTCGGCGATCTGCTGCTGCACCTTGAACAGGTGCGGCAGATGCGCGTAGTTGAACACCGAAACCCGATCCGGGGCGAGATCGACCAGCTTTTCCAGGGTGGTGCCGAAGCTGCTCACCGACTGGAAGGGCAGACCGTAAATCAAATCGACGCTGACCGAACGGAAGCCGTAGCGGCGCGCCGCGGCGACTACTTCGCGCGTGCACGCCTCGCTCTGGTGGCGGTTGACCGCGGCCTGAACGCGTTCGTCGAAATCCTGCACGCCCAAGCTGACGCGATTGAACCCGATCTCGCGCAGTCCCGCCAGCGCCGCCGCGTCGACCGTGCGCGGATCGATCTCGATGGAGTACTCGCCGGCAGGCCCGGCCAGCTCGAAGTGCCGGCGGGTGACCTGCATCAGCTCGGCCATCTGCGCGGGGCTGAGGAACGTCGGCGTGCCGCCACCCCAGTGCAACTGCTCGACCACGCGGTCCGGATCGAACAACGCCGCCTTGCGCTCGATCTCGCGGTAGAGCCGCTCGAGGTAAGTCGCGGCGTGGGCGCGATTACGAGTCACCACCTTGGTACAGGCGCAGTAATAGCAGACCGTGGCGCAGAACGGCACGTGCACGTACAGGGACAGCGGCGCCGGGCACGGATCCTCGTTGCTGGCCGCGACGTGGCGCTCGAAATCCGCACCCGTGCAGCCCTCGTGAAACTGGACCGCGGTGGGGTAGGAGGTATAGCGCGGTCCCTGGCAGTCATAGCGGCGGATCAGGTCCGGATCGAACTGCACCGCGGCGCCCGGTGCATTCCGACCGCTGACCACGCGCAACACGCTTTCCATTCCGATGCACCTCGAAACACGTTGCCCGTGACCGGCGCGGGCGGTATCGTCTGCTTCCCCGCTGGCGACGGGGCGCCGTGCCGGCCGCTGCTCAGGAGCTGTCCCGGTCGCGGCCGCCGGCGCGGGGCCCGCGACCGGCGCATGAGCCGCATTCTAGGGCGTCGCGGCACCCTGCCCCGTTGATCCACGTCAACAGCCGTGCCAGGGAGCGAGCAATGCCGAATGATCTGATCACGAGCGAGCAGCTGCGGCGAATTCATCTGCTCGGCGCGCTCAGCGAGACCCAGCTCGAGGCCGTCCACGCGGGCGCGCGACTGCTCACGCTCAAGCCCGGCGCGGAGCTGTTCGCGCGCGGCGACCGCGCAACCCGCTTCTTTTTCGTGGTGTCCGGCCAGATCGTGCTCAAGCGCCTGTCGCCGGACGGCGACGAGAAAATCATCGAGATCGTGCGCCCCGGCCAGACCTTTGCCGAGGCGATCATGTTCATGGGCGCGCAGACCTATCCGGTGACGGCCGTGGCGCTGGATCCGTGCACGCTGATTGCCCTCGACAGCGACACCTTCAAGGAACTGCTGTCGCAGTCCGTGGACACCTGCATGCGCCTGCTCGCGGACCTCAGCGTGCGCCTGCGCCGGTGGATCACCGAGGTGGAATCGCTGACGCTGCAAAACGCCACCTGGCGGGTCGTGAGCTTCCTGTTGCAGCAGGTTCCCGAGGGCGCCGCGAGCCCGGTGTGCATCGATCTGCGAGCACCCAAGCACATCATCGCTTCACGCCTTTCGGTGACCCCGGAAACGTTCTCGCGCATCCTGCGCCAGCTCGCCGACAGCGGCCGCATCAGCGTCGACGGCATGAGCGTGATGATTTTCGACCAGCACGCGCTGGCACGCGCCGGCACCGAATGAGGCGTGCGCACCGGCGCTGGCCCGGACGTGGCGGGCGTGCCACGATCCCGGCATGACAGCGATCCTCGAGGGCTTCACCTTTGACCTCGACCGCACGCTGAACGCGGTCGTGTCGGTGTCGGCGGTGATCCCCGACACGGCCTTGACCGCCGCGGTGCTGGGCACCGAGCGGCGTGGCTACGGCACACTCATCGATACCGACGGCCTGGTGCTGACCATCGGCTACCTCGTTGCCGAGGCGACGGAGATCTGGATCACCTGCGCCAACGACCACGTCCTGCCGGGCTACGTCGTCGGCTACGACTATGAAACCGGGATCGGCCTGGTGCGCACGACCCTGCCGGTGCCCGCCGTGCCGATCGACATGGGTGTATCCGGCGCGCTCGCGGTCGGTGAACCCGTGCTGGTCGCCGGACAGGGCGGCCGCGATCAGACCGTGGTCGCCACCGTCCGCGCGCGGCGCGAATTCGCCGGTTACTGGGAATATGTGCTCGATGAGGCGATCTTCACCGCGCCCGCGCACCCGAACTGGGGCGGCGCGGCGCTGCTCGGGGGGGACGGGAGGCTGTACGGGATCGGCTCGCTGCTGGTACAGCACGTGGACGAGGACGGCGACACGGGCAACGCCAACATGTTCGTCCCGGCGGATCTGCTCAAACCGATCCGCGAGGATCTGTGCAGATTCGGCATGCGCCGTGGCCCGGCGCGGCCGTGGCTCGGCATGTTCGTGCACGAAGTCAATGGCTGCCTCGCCGTGTCCGGCATGTATCCGCGCGGTCCGGCGGCTCAGGCGGGCCTGGAGCCCGGCGACATCATCACCGCCGTGGACGAGGAAAGCGTCACCGGTCTGGCCGAGCTGTTCCGGCGCATCTGGAGCCTGGGCGAGGCCGGCGTCGTCGTGCCGCTCGCGATCGTGCGCGGCAATACCATCCGCACCATCGCCGTTCCCTCCGTGGATCGCAACCGCCTGATGCAGGGCGCATCCATACACTGACGGCGCGCGGTCCACGGCTCTGCAAACCGGACCGTCGCAAGGGCAGCGGTGACGACGTTGTCGCGGGCGCGCCGGTCGGCGCGCCGTCTCCTATTCGATGCCCGCGGACGCCTGCCCGCGCGGAACGCGCCAGCGTTTTGGCGCGACGGGTGTAACACGGTCGTTACCGCGCAGCGACACCGGCAGCAGCCTGGGCGGCTGGTCCCAATAGCGCTGCATCTGCATGAACAGGAATGACGCCGTCCACGCGACCAGCACCAGGCCGGTCAGCGATTCCACCGCGGCCACGAAGCGAAGGGGCCCCTGCGGGGTCAAATCGCCGTACCCGAGCCCGGTGTAGGTCGAGAACGAGAAATATGCGTAGTCGCTGAAATGCCGCATCGTGCCGCCAGCCACCCGGCCGACGTGTTCGACGCCGGCGAGCAGGTCATACCCGAGCGCGAACACGCAGATCTCGATGATATGGGTGATCAGCGCCCCGCACAGACCGAGGGCGACGGCCAACCGTGGTACCAGCATGTGCCGCGCCGTCGCACTGGACATCCTCAGCAACGCCTCGTAGTGCAGCAGCACGGCGCTCAGCGCAAGCAGCGCGGTCGTCGACAGCGTGGTCAGCATGAGTTCGCCTCTTCCGGCGACGCGATAGCGCGCACAGGGTCGGTGCGAGCCCGGTGCACGCGCCGGGGCGCCGGCCGGCGACGGGGGGATAGCTGCGCAGCCGTCGCCCCCTCGTAGCCCCGGCGGGACATGTCCCGCACGCGGCCTTACGCGGGTTCGCGTACGCGACCGAGCAGGACGACGTCCTCACCGAGCCGCGCCGCGGGTTCGATACGCAGGTTCGCGGCGTGGAAATCCTCACATTGCCCCGGCCGCAGGGTCGCGCTGGCACCGTCGTGTACCACGGTCACCGCAACCTGCTCCGGCGAGACCCGGTTGCATAGCCGATAGCCGTGCGCGCCTGCCACGACGATATGGTGATATTCACCGTTACCGATCGCGAATTCCCCTTCCATGGCGAGCAGCGGATCGTTGGCAGCCGGAACGAGCGGCGCGGCCTGCACCTGGACGGTGGCGCCCAGGGCTACGACCGCGATCAGAATGGCGCGCATTTCGAACATGGAAATCTCCTCGTGTGTCAGTGCGCCGCAAAGCGGCGCTGGAACCGCCCGTCCCCGGTCCGAGGGAATCGACCGCGACTGCGACCGACATCCATACAGATTCCGCGGCGGGACGGGGGTTTCGCGATCGGCACCGCGATGATGAACTTTTACATGCCTTGGGACAGCGATGACGCGCGCGCCGGGTCGGCGGCGCCGCGGTGGGGACTGACGGGAACCGCTCAGAGCTCGTGAAACATTCGCCCGCCGTAGCGAGACGGTTCCCGGGCATTCCTGGCCAGGCGCGGGGGTGCACAAAATCGCGCGCAAAGCGGGCCTGCGGAAACGATTTCGGGGGTCCCCGCAACGCCGCCAGGGGCGGCCAGGGGCCGTCGCAGCAGGCGCGGTGATGGTTTCACGAGCGCTCAGCGGGTGCCGAACACCTTCTTCAGCACGGCGGTCGTGCGTTTGACCGGATCACGACGGATAGCGGCCTCTTCGGCGGCCAGGTAGTGGAACACCGCATCGATGCCACGGTCGACCACGTGCTCCGTGAGGTTCGCTTTGACGTCAGGCACGAAAGGAATGGCCTGGTACCTGGCCATGATCTCGTCGTAGCGCTGGACCGCCCCGACCTCGGCCAGGCTGCCGGCGACCACGGGTGTCATCTCCTGCGCCAGCGGCGCCGACATCTTCGCCTGGAAATAGCGCGTCGCCGCGTCGTCGGGACCGTTGAAAATCCCTTTCGCGTCGTCGATCGTCATCCCGGCGATGGCGTCGGCAAACAGCGTCTTCGCCTTCGGCGCCGCCGCTTCGGCGGCACGGTTCATCTTCAGCTCCAGGTCGTCGAGCGAACCGCTCATGCCCACTTTCTCGAGCACATCGCGCACCTTGCGCAGCGTCTCGGGCAGCGGAATGTGAATGGCCGGATCGGCATTGAAGCCGTCCGCGGCGCCGAGCCGGCTGACCACGTTGTCCGTGCCGACGCGCAACGCGTCGCGCAGACCGTCGGCGATCTCGGCGCTGCCCAGATCCTTAGCCGCCGGCGTGCCGCGAAAGCTGTTCAGCAGTTCCCGGCCCCGCTGCAGCCAATCCCCGGCGGCGGGCGCCGTGCCCGCGAACGACAGCAGCAACCCCAGCGCGACAGCACGCACGACCAGGCGGTTCATACGGGTACTCCAGGCCGCGGCAACGTGACGTCGCCGACCCCATGATACGCCGCCGCCACCGATCCGCGCGCGGCCCGTCGGGGTGGCGGTGCTCAGCCGCCGGCGAGATGCTGCCAGGCGGCGGCGATACCGAGCAGGCGCTGCTCGCTCCAGGCCGGACCGACGATCTGGATACCGATCGGCAGGCCATCGGCGGACATGCCCGCCGGCACGCACACTGCCGGCAGACCGGCAAAGCTGATGCAGAACGTGAAGCGGGTAAAGGTGAGGAAGGTGTCGACGCTGTGGCCGTTCAGCAGCATCGTCTCGCACTCGCCCAGCGCCACCGCCGGCGCCGGCGTTGCCGGGGTGAGCAGACAGTCGACCCGGGCCAGCGCGGCGTCGAAGCCGCGGCGCACACGCCCGCGGCCGTCGGTCAGGGCGGCGAGGTACTGGTGCGCCGGCACCGGTCGGGCGTCGGGCCCCTTCTCGCCCGCGAACACCCGGCGTACATCCGGGCCGAAGGCATCGAGACAGTCATCGATGCGCAGCGCCGGGTCGACCCGACGCCAGTAGCGCTCGGCGAGCGCGATGGTTTCCGGCACCACCACCAGGAATCCGGCCGTCGTGGCCAGGGCCGCGTCGGCGATCTCGAGCTCGATCACCTCCGCGCCCGCGGCCGCGAATTTCGCCACCGCCGCGGCGAACACACGGGCAAGCTGTGGATGCAGATCCTCGGCGAAGTAACCGCCGGGGACGCCGATACGCAGCCCGCGCAGCAGCGCGGGATCGGCCGGCAGCAGCGCCGGATCGGGCACTACCGCCGTTGCCGGCACGGTCGCGGTCGCCGCGTCGTCGGGATCGGCCGCGCTGCACAGCACGCGCATGAGCAACGTCACGTCGGCGACGTCGCGTGCCATCGGCCCGACGACGTCGCAGGTCGTCGACAATCCCATCAGACCGGCGCGACTGACGCGGCCGAGGGTCGGTTTGACGCCCACCACGCCGCACAGCGCCGCGGGTATGCGCACCGAGCCGCCCGTGTCGGTTCCCAGGCCGGCCGGTGCGAGCCGCGCGCTGACGGCCGCCGCGGTACCGCCGCTCGACCCGCCCGGTATGCATTCACGGGCATAGGGATTGCGGACCGCGCCGTAATGCGGGTTTGCCGAGGTGATGCCGAACGACCATTCGTGCAGGTTGGTCTTGCCGAGCACGACCGCGCCGGCGGCGCGCAGCAGGCGCACCACGGTGGCGTCGGCCGGCGGGATCCAGTCGGTGAGCACACGCGTACCGCCCGTGGTCCGCACGCCGGCCGTGTCGATGGCGTCCTTGATCGCCAGCGGCACGCCGTGCAGCGGGCCGGGCGGTGCACCGCGCGCGCGCAGCGTGTCGAGCCGATCCGCCTCGGCCAGCGCGCGATCCCCGCACACGGTGATCCAGGCGTTCAGGCGATCGGGCTGGTCGAGCGCCGCGATGCGCTCGAGATACGCGCTGGTTACCTCACGTACCGACAGCTCCCCGCGCCGCAGCCGCGCCGCCAGTTCGGCCACACCCCCTGCGCACAGATCCGCGTGCGGACCCTCGAGCGCGATAGCCGGCGGCGGCTGCAGGGCGCTCCAGGCACCATGACCGCTCATCACGTCACCCGCCACGACCGGCAGGCCACCGCACGTCCCGCGCAGCGGTCGCGACCGCTGCGATGACTGCCGCAGCGCCGCTCAGAACAACCCCTTGTGCTGAACTCCGTCCACGGCGAGCATCGCACCCGAGATCCAGCTCGCGCGTGCGGAAGCGAGAAACACGATCGCCGCCGCGACTTCCTCGGCCGTCCCCATGCGGCCGTACGGAATCGTCGCCAGCACGCTGTCGTACATGGGGCGGTCGTGCTCGCGCACCTGCGCCCACACACCGCCCGCAAACTCGATGGAACCGGGTACGACCGCGTTGATACGGATCCGCTGCGGCGCGAGCTGCAGCGCCATCGACTTGGCGTGCGTGAGCACGGCCGCCTTGGCCGCCGCGTACGCGGGCGAACCGATGGGGCTCGCCTCGAGCGCGGCGATCGAGGACACGTTCACGATGGCACCACCACCCCGCGCTGCCATCCACGGCACCACGCACCAGGTCGCGCGCACCGTGGCCATCACGTCGACGTTCAGGCTCGCGCCCCAGCCGGCCTCGTCGTCGCTCAGGCCGAAGCCCGACGGGTTGTTCACCAGCACGTCGACGCCATCGAGCACGTCGCGGGCGTCGGTGAGAAAGCGCTCCAGCGAGCCGGCATCGGCGACGTCACAACGTGCGGCGTAGGTCTTCCCGCCGAGCGCCTCGATCTCCGCCCGGGTGGCGGCCAGCGCTTCCTCGCCGCGCGCACAGATGGCGACGTTCGCACCTTCGCGCGCGAATTCCAGCGCCGCCGCCCGGCCGATACCGCGACTGCCGCCGGTCACCACCACGTTCTTGCCCGCAAGTCCCAGATCCATGTTTCGTGCTCCTCGTGCTGCGCTGATTTTCAAATGGCCCGTGGCGCGTGCCGGTCACGCGCCGGCCGGCGCGTCGTTGCGCACCAGCTGTTTGCCCAGATTCTCGCTGCCGAGCAGGCGCAGGAAAGCCCTGGGCTGGCTCGCCAGACCGTCGGCGATGTCGTAATGCAGCCGGATCCGGCCGTCGCCATACCACGCCGCGAGACGCGCCCGGGCCTCGTCATAGCGGGGCGCATAGTCGAACACCAGGAATCCCTGCACCCGCGCACGCGCGATCATGATCTGGCGCAGGAACCGCGGTCCAATGTCGGCTTCCCCGAAACGGGCGGCGAGGCTCACGGTTCCGCAGAGCGTGACGCGGGCGTTGAGCGCGAGGTTCTGCACCACCGCATCGTGGATCGGGCCGGCGGTGTTGTCGAAAAACACGTCGACACCACGCGGACAGACGCGTTTGACGGCGGCGGCCAGATCGGGCTCGATCCGGTAGGCGATGCCGTCGTCGTAGCCGAGCTCGCGGCAGCGGGCCAGCTTGGCCTCGGAGCTGGTGATGGCGATGACGCGGCAGCCGCCGATTTTCGCGATCTGTCCGGCGAGCTGGCCCACGGAACCGGCGGCGGCGGAGATCACGACGGAGTCACCCGGACGCATCTCGGCCTGCGCCAGGCCGAAGTACGCGGTCACCCCGTTCAGTCCGAGCAGGTCGAGCCAGCAATGCGCCGGGGCGAGGGCGGTGTCGACCCGCCGCACCTGCGCGGGCGTGAGCAGGGCATAGTCCTGCCAGCCGAAATCGAACTCCGTTACGACCAGATCGCCGGCGTCGAACTGCGGGCAGTTCGACGCCAGCACCTCGCCGACCGCGCCGCCGACCATCACCTCGCCCACGGCGACGCCGGCGGCATAGTTTGTTTGCGGACTGATGCGACCGCGCATGTACGGCGCGACGTCCAGGTACGAGGCCCGCACGAGCATCTGCCCGGCGCCGGGTACCGGTACCGGCGCTTCGGTCAGTGTCCAGTCGGACTCCCGGGGCAGGCCCTTCGGGTAGGCGGCGAGCCGCCACTGGCGATTGACTTCGCGCATCCGCGCTCAGGCCGGGATCGCGAGCCGATCGATGCCGAGAGTCCCCGTAATCAAGCGGTGCTGGGCACGCACATCGTCGCCGATGCGCACTCTCGGAAAGCGCGGACCGTTGAAAGGCGCGGCGGTGGCATGCGGCGAGCTCGACAGGCCGTTGCCGAGCTGGTTGACGAGCACGATGAAGTACTTGTCGGGATCCAGCGCGCGCCCCGGGCCGAGATAGACCTGCTCGAGGATCTTGCTCGTGCCCGAGTACCAGGTCGGGAACAGGATGGCATTGTCCCTGGCCGCGTTGAGCCGGCCGAAGGTCGCGCAGGCGAGCTGACAGCCGCGCAGCGTGCCGCCTTCCTCCAGGGCGAAATCTCCCAGCTCGAGCAGCTCGTAGGGGCCGTGGAGCTCCTGCGTGTAATACGTGCTCGAGGCCAAGTCGCGTCTCCCGCGTTCGTTCACCGCCCGATCGGTTCCATGCGCGCCATGGCGGATGACACCGGGCTGCAAGGATACTTGACCCGCACGGTGACGAGAACAGACCGGCCGGCGACACCCGCGCAGCGGCCGACATCGCCGCCGTCAGCGCCGCTCCCTGCAATAGACCAGATTCACCGCCTTGAAGCTCATCACCACGTCACCATGCTGGTTCAGTACCTCGATCCCGGAGTGCACCACGCCGCGATCGGGTTTGGATGTCGACCGGCGCGTCCCGAGGACGGTGACGCGCGCGCGCAAGGTGTCGCCCGGGCGTACCGGTCGCGGCCACCGCACTTCGTCGATGCCGGGCGACGCGATGCTCGTGACGCGCGACAGGTATTGCTCGACGTACATGCGCATGAACAACCCCCCGGTCATCCAGCCGCTGGCGATGATGCCGCCGAACTGCGATTGCGCCGCGCCGATCGGATCGACGTGAATGGGCTGCGGATCGTAACGATTCGCGAAGGCGATACATTCGGCCTCGGTCACCTCGACGCTGCCGAGCTCGTGCACCGCGCCGGTGACGTAATCCTCGAACCAGCGCTCGACCGGAAGGTTCTCGAACATGTTGCCGGACTCAGCGCCGGGGAGCGCGGATCGCGATGCAGCCGCGGTTACCCGTCGCCGCGGCATCGTTGTCGATGAAGACCCTGCCCATGCTGATCGCTCCCCGGACCGTCCCGACGCTCGGCCCCTGCGCGCAAGCATCACCCTGCCTGCACGAACGCACGGCCACGAACGATCCGGCGCCGGCTCCCGGCGATGGTACCCGATAGGGGTGGGGGTCAGAGTCGAATTTTCTTCAAAAATTCGACTCTGACCCCGGTTGAAAAAAAAACCCCGGCACAGGCCGGGGCGTGGTCACACAGGAATACCGGTGCGCCGGCAGACGTCAGGCCGGGTTCACACTCGGCGCGCGCGGCGACGCAGACCGAATGCTGCAAGACCGAGGGCGAGCAGCGCGGTGGTTGCCGGTTCGGGCACGCTCCCGCCCGCGAGCGATGCCTGGAACGCCGCCTCGTTCACGGCGTAGATGTCCGTGTAGTTGTCTTGCGGCGGGTTGCCGCCCGACCCGCCCAGGTAGTAGTCCAGGGGCATGGTGGAGTAATACACCCAGCCCGCGCCGAAGGCATAGTAGAAATCGACGATCTCGTCAATGGCTCCGCCACGATTCAGCACCGCCGTGGCGCCCGCCGGCAGTGTCGCGAGCTCGACGTAGCCATGACTGGACGAGGTCCCGCCGTCCAGCGACGTGTCGTCCAGACCGGCGACGACCGGGTGCAGCGGGGCGAGAATATCGATATCGGCGTCGTTGGCGAAGTCACGCACGAATACCGCGCCGGCCGCGCCCGGCAGCAGCGACGCGAGATCGTCGCTGCCATCACTGACGTAGCGATCGTGGAACGACAGCACGCCGCCGGCGCTCACCCAGGCCGCGACGGCCGCCGCGTTGCCGACGAACGCCGCCGGCAAACCACCATTATCGCCGTTGGTGATCCACAGCACACTGACGCCGGCGAGATCGCCCGCCGTCAGATCGGCGAGTCCTACCGGGGTATGGCCGGCCGCCGTGATCGGCGCGGTCGGATCCGCGTCGCCGGCACCGGTCAGGTAATGAAAAGGGATGGCGTGCGCGGAGGCGCTCGCCAGTACCATCGCCGCGGCTGCGGCCCAGCCTCGAAGCAGCTTGGAAATCATCATGGCACTCCTCGCATGTTCGGTATCTTGCACCTGCCAGGTCGATGCCCGGGTATCGCGGCGCCGGCCCTTCATTGTTCTTAAGGCAAGAGCAATGCCAAAATCATGTTTTGCAGTCACTTCAATAAGTTACGATTTTCCCGTCATCGGTACACAACGCTACTGTAAATTGCGTTGACAGGTGCCGGACACGCCCGGCAGCGGGCGCGACCCCGCCGGGGGTCCGACACGGTCGAGCCTGCGTGCCGCCACACGGTCCGCGCAGCCATCCACTACCCCGACCGCGAGGTTGCGCAGGTGGTCGCCGACACCGGCTCGCGCGCCGGCCGATCCGCCGGCAAAGTTGGCGGCTGCGAATGTCACTGCGCATACTGAATGCAGCGCCACGATCACACGCCGTCGAAGCACCAGAAACCATGCGCACCGTCGGCAGGATCTGCCTCGCCCTGTGCAGCCTGCGCGTCCTCGGCGCGACGCCGATCCCGATCCGCGGGATCCGCAACGTCGTCGTCGCCCGGGCGCTGCTGCGCCAATCACCGGCGACCCAAGGCGTCGTGTTTCGCGCCGCTCGTGCCATCATTCCGGTCGACGACATCTTCGTGGACCGCAAGCGCGCCGCAGGCTGATGCGCCGCGACGTACAGGAGACCCGACGCATGCATGATCAACCCGGGATCCACCTCATCGGCAGCGTCGCGATGGACAGTGCCGAAGAGGTTTTTCTCGCCCTGGCCACGGCGCTCGGACCCTGGCTCGCACGCATCCCTGACGGTGAGACCGGCGAGCGACACCGCTGGATCTACTGGCAGCGCGAGATGCTGCTGCGCCATCCGGACCTGGAGATCGACCCGGACGCGACGCCTTTGCGACTCACGCAATGGGACGGCACGCTCATCCGCCACACCGAGCTGCTGCGCTTCCGGCCCGGCGTCGATCCGGCACGGGTCCGGTTCGCGACCGGCTACGCCGAGGCGGCGCTGGCTTCCTGGAAAGTATTCGAGCGCCTGCGCGACGCAGGTCGGATCCCGGCCGGCGTGCGCTTTCAGGTGTGCCTGCCGACGCCCATGGCTTCCGGCTATATGTATATCGCACCGGCCTCGCTGGCGGACTACCTGCCGGCCTACGAGCGCGCGCTCACCGGCGCGCTCGCCGCCATCCTCGCCGGCATTCCGCACGAAGACCTGTCCATCCAGTGGGACGTGTGCCAGGAAGTGCTGGTGTTCGAGAATTACTTCCCGTACCGGCCGCGCGACTACAAGGCGCAGATCCAGGCCGAGCTCGGCCGGCTGGGCGACGCGGTACCGGACACCGTCGAGCTCGGCTACCACCTGTGCTACGGCACGCCCAGGGACGAACACCTGGTGATGCCCGAAGACATGGGCGTGCTCGTGGAATTGACCCAGGCGCTGCTCGGGGCACTGTCGCGGCGGCTCGATTTCATCCACTTGCCGGTGCCCAGGGATCGCAGCGACGCCGCCTATTTCGCGCCGCTGCAGGCACTGCGCCTGGCGCCGACGACGACGCTGTACCTCGGCCTCATCCACTTCGACGACCACGCCGGCGACATGGCACGCATCGGCGCCGCCAGGGCCGTCTGGCCGTGCTTCGGGATCAGCTCCGAATGCGGCTGGGGCCGCACCGATCCGGGCAGGATCGCCGGACTGATCGACGCGCACCGCCAGGCCATCGAAGCGATGACGCGCGCTTGAGCCGGCGCGCCGGCAATCGTGGCACCATGGACACGTACGATCCCTTGCACAAGCCCGACGCGGCGCAGTGGCAGGCGCTGGACGAGAGCACACGCGTCAATATCGTCGTTGCCTGGCATCGTCGGGCCGGCGAGCACCTGGCCAATGAAACGATGCACGCGGCGGTACACGTCATGGTTGAAAACCAGCTCGCCCTCGCGGAGTTGCCCGTCGCACACACGCTGAGCAGGCTCATGCACGAGGGCCTGGATCGGCACGAGGCGATCCACGCCGTCGGCAGCGTGCTCGTCGCCCATCTGCACGAGCTGATACACCACGAAACCGCGGATCCGCCGGCCAACCGCGCGTACTTCGAACGCCTCGAGAAGCTCACCGCCAGACGCTGGCGGCGCGGCAGGTTCTGACCGCGGCCGCTCAGCCGGTCGCCGGCTGAGTCAGCGACTGCCCGGGCCGGAAGCCGCGACCGTAGCGGCCGCGCACCAGGCTCACGAGCTGGTACGGCAGGCGCCAGTCCTCGATCACGACGATGAATACCTTGCGCAGTGCGTCCCCCGGACATTCGATCGGGCGCACGCCGTGCCAGGAGTTGCCCTTGCGGCCGAACAGCAGGCTGCAATTGCCGATTGAGCGGGCGCTGGCAATGGTGTCCAGGGCGTCGAAGTCCGGTGCCGAGTCGCTGTCGCAGCGGCCGTGATCGTCGAGTATGAGCGTCTGCCCGCCCCATTCCTCGCGCCAGTCGTCAGCGGTGTTGAAGTAAAAGAGCTGCGAACCGATCTTGCGCTTGGCATCGCAGTGCGGCGAAACCGAGCAGCCGTTCGGCGTGTAGTGCCAGTGCAGTTGCAGGCGGTAGTGACGCCGCCCGAGCATGCGCACGAGAAAGCGCTGGTAGTGCTCGCCGAGCAGTTCGCGCACGAACTCGTGCCATGGTGCGGCCACGGGCAGTGCCGGATCGTAATCGAGGCTGTAGCGATCGTGGCCCTGCTGGCCGTACTTGCGCCGGTAACCGAAGGTCTTATTGAATAACGACACGTCCGGCAGCGTCGCCACCAGGCGCTGGTAGCCGGTGTCGGTCAGAAAGCCGGCGGGATTGATCCACGGGTAGGGGTACGCGGCGCGAAACGCCTCATCGTCCAGCGCATCCATCCGCTCGGCGTTCAGATAGGACAAACGTGGCATGGCGCGGGCGCTCGCGGTCGGAGCGGGGGAAATGCGACTCTGACCCCGGTTTTCACGGCTCGATGCCGCCGAGGCACAGGTACTTGATCTCGAGATAGTCCTCGATGCCGTACTTGGAGCCTTCGCGGCCGATGCCGGATTCCTTCATGCCGCCGAAGGGCGCGACCTCGGTCGAGATGATGCCCTCGTTGATGCCGACGATGCCATAGTCCAGGGCCTCGGCGACGCGCCAGATCCGACCGACATCGCGGGCATAGAAGTACGCGGCGAGGCCGCAGGGCGTGTCGTTGGCGAGGCGGATGGCTTCCTCCTCGGTGCCGAAGCGGTACAGCGGCGCCACCGGCCCGAATATCTCCTCGTCCGCAATCGGCATGTCGGGGGTGACCCCGGTCAGCACCGTAGGCTCGTAGAAAAGCCCGCCCCGCGCGTGCCGCCGACCGCCGAGGGCGACGCGCGCACCGAGGTGCACGGCGCCACCGACCAGGCGCTCGACCTTGGCGAGACCGGCGGCGTTGATGAGCGGGCCGATGGCGACGTCCGCTTCGGTGCCCGGGCCGACGACGAGTTGGCCGGCGGCGGCGACGAAGGCCTCGACGAAGCGGTCATAGATGCCGTCCTGGACCAGGATCCGGTTCGCGCACACACAGGTCTGGCCCGCATTGCGGTACTTGGAGGCCATCGCTCCGCTCACCGCGGCCTCGATCCGGGCGTCGTCGAAGACGATGAACGGCGCATTGCCACCGAGCTCCAGGCTCACCTTCTTCACCGTACCGGCACACTGGCGCATGAGGATCTTGCCGACCTCGGTGGAGCCGGTGAACGAGAGCTTGCGCACGATCGGGTTGGTGCTCAGCTCGCCGCCGACGGCCGGGGCGTCGCTGGTGGTGACGACGTTGAACACGCCGGGCGGAATACCCGCGCGATGCGCCAGCTCGGCGAGAGCGAGCGCCGACAGCGGTGTGTCCTCGGCGGGCTTGACCACCACCGTGCAGCCGGCCGCGAGCGCCGGTGAAACTTTGCGGGTGATCATGGCGTTGGGGAAGTTCCACGGCGTAATCGCGGCGACCACGCCGATCGGCTGCTTGAGCGCGAACAGGCGTTTGTCCGGACCGTGCGCGGGAATGACGTCGCCGTACACCCGCCGGCCCTCCTCGGCGAACCATTGCACGAACGACGCGCCGTACAGCACCTCGCCGCGCGACTCGGCAAGGGGCTTGCCCTGCTCGGCGGTCATGAGCCGGGCGAGATCCTCCTGGTGCTCGAGCATGAGCCGGTACCACGCGTGCAGGATCGCGGCACGCTCCCTGGCCGTACGCGCCCGCCAGGCGGGCAGCGCCCGCCCGGCGGCCTCGATGGCCTGGCGGGTCTCGACGACACCCACGTCGGCAACCGCGGCGATCGTGGCGCCGTCGGCCGGGTTGACGACCGGGAAAATGCGGCCGTCGGCGGCGCCCGTCCAGCGGCCGTCGACATAGGCCAGGGCGCGCAGCAGATCCGGGTCGCGGAGCCAGCGCGCCGGGGGTGTCGATGGTGCAGCAGTCATGGAATCGGTGCTCCGGTGCATGTGGCGTCAGTCCGCACGGCGCAGGCAGTGCGGTCCGATCTCCGCAAGGCTGCGGCAACCGACGAGCTGCATGCCGCGCTTCACTTCGTCCTGCAGGATATCGAGGGCGCGGCGCACGCCCGGCTCACCGCCGGCGGCGACACCGTAGAGGTAGGCGCGCCCGATCATGCAGGCGCGCGCGCCCAGGGCGAGCGCCTTGAGCACGTCGGTGCCGCGGCGCACGCCGCCGTCGAGAACGACCTCGGCGCGGCCTTCGACCGCGGCGACGATCTCGGGCAGCATCTCGATGGGCGAGGCTGCGTGGTCGAGCTGGCGGCCACCGTGATTGGACACGATCACGGCGCTGACGCCTAGCGCGGCGGCGCGGGCCGCGTCGTCGGGGTGAATGATGCCCTTGACCGCGAACGGCCCGCCCCACTCCTCGATCATCCAGGCGAGATCCTCCCAGGTCACGGACGGATCGAACAGCGAGTTGACGTACGTCGTCAGGGTACTGAGCGCGCCGGTGTGCTGCGGCGCCCTGCCCTCCACGTTCGCCAGCGTGAGCTCGGGCGAGGTGAGGTGGTGCCACAACCAATACGGGTGGCGGACGATGTCGAGCACCGACGCGGGCGTCAGCCGCGGCGGCACGGTCATGCCGTTGCGATTGTCGCGCTCGCGCTTGCCGAAGGTCGGCACGTCGACCGTGAGCATCAGACCCCGGTAGCCGGCCGCCTTGCAGCGGGCGATGAGATCCCTGAGGATGCTGCGATCGCGCCAGACGTAGATCTGGAACCACTTCGGTCCGGGCGTGTGCGCGCCGACGACTTCGATCGGGAACGTGGACATCGACGACAGCGTGTACACGGTGCCCGCGGCGGCGGCCGCGCGCGCGACCGCGAGTTCGCCCTCGTGATGGAACAGGCGGGTCATGCCGGTCGGCGCCAACACCACCGGCCAGGCGATACGCTCGCCCATCACGGTCGTGCTCATGTCGACCTCGGCGACGTCGACCAGGGTGCGGTGCAGAAGCTGCCAGCGCCCGAACGCGCTCGAATTGCGCGCCAGCGCGACTTCGTCGTCGGCGCCCCCGTCCAGGTAGTCGAACATGGGCCGCGGGATGCGCTGGCGCGCGACCGCGCGCAGATCGGCGATGCGATAGCAACGCTGATAATCTCGCGGTGAATAGCTGTCGTTCATGGTGGCACCGGATCTTACCGGTGCGGGCCACACGCGGGAACGGCTGCGCGACCGGCGCGTCGCGGACGGGCATGCCATCCGGTATCCTGCGCGCCCATGCCAGTCGACCATCCCGGGGTACCGGCGTGAGTCCGACCGTGCGGCGGCGCCGCTGGGCCCTCGCCGGGCTCGCGCTGTGCCAGCTCGTGTGGGCCGGCAACAACATCCTCGCCCGCAGCTCGGTCGGCGAGATCCCGCCCATCGCGCTCTCGTTCTGGCGCTGGGCAATCGCCTGCGCAGTGCTGCTGCCCTTTGGCCTGCCCTACGTGCGGCGTGAATGGCCGCTGCTGCGCCGGCATGCCGGCGCACTGCTGGCCCTGTCGGCGACTGCGGTGGCCACGTTCAACACGCTCATGTACCTGGCCGCGCACACGACCACCGCCATCAACATCACCCTGATCAACCAGAGCCTGCCGATTGCGACGCTGCCCATCGCCTGGCTGGTGCTGCGGCATCGCCCGGTGGGGCGTCAACTCGCCGGCATCACGCTCGGGCTGTGCGGCACGCTGCTGATCGTCACGCACGCCTCCTGGGAGGTGCTGCGACACGCCCGGGCCGCCCCCGGCGATCTGCTCATGGTGATGGCGGTGTTGAGCTGGGCGGTCTATTCGGTGCTGCTCAAGCGCTTCGCGCTCGCCGTGCACCCGGTCGCCCTGATCACCGCGACCATCACCCTGGCGATCCCGATGCTGCTGCCGCTCTACCTGTGGGAATTCGCGCAACAAGGTGGCTTCGCGCTCACGCCCGGCAACGTCGGCACCGTGCTGTACGTCGCCATCGGGCCGTCGATCCTGTCGTTCCTGCTGTGGAACCACGGCGTCGCCGTGCTCGGACCGAACGACGCGGCGCTCAGCAATTACCTGCACCCGCTGTTTGTCATCACACTGGCGATCCCGCTGCTCGGCGAGGGGCTGCACGCGTATCACTACGCCGGCGGCCTGCTGGTGATGGGCGGGGTCTACCTGGCGCTGACGGCGCGCCGTAGCGCGGCAGTGCGCTGAGCCCGGCGCTGATCTGCCCGGCGCGATCCGAGGCGGTCGCAGCCGGCGTGCTCAGCGGTTCACGGTCGCTCAGAGCTTGTGAAACATTCGCCCGCCGCAGCGAAACGGTTCCCGGGCGTTCCTGACCAGGCGCGGGGGTGCACAAGATCGCGCGCACAGCGGGCCTGCGGAAACGATCCTGGGGGTCCCCGCAACGCGGCCAGGGGCGTCCAGGCGCCGTCGCAACAGGCGCGGTGATGGTTTCGCGAGCTCTCAGGCCGGGGTGGCGTGGAAGCGGCAGCGCGCGGCGCCGCAGGCGACGCAGGCGGTTTCGTGTACGCGCGCGGGCTGGCCGAAGACCAGCTCCGCGAGCGCGGTGAACATCCCGGTGATGGCGGCGCACACGGGCGCGTCGGCGGCGCCGTAGGCGCTCGCGAACGGACTGTCGTCCACACTCAGCTCGAGCACGTCATCGCCTTCGCGCTGGAAGCTCCAGCGTCCCCAACCGAGCGCGGCCGCACGGGTCTCGATGGTCTGCAGCAGCGCGATCAGGTCGCCGGAGTCCTGCAGGTAGCGGGCGGCGGAGCGGCCCCCGGCCTCCTCGACCGCGGCGGCAAACGCCTGCAGTGCCTCGGCACGCGCCGCGGGCGCGAGGCGCCGGAACAGGCCCGCCAGCGAGTCGGCCCGCAAGATCAGGTAGCGGGTGTCGCCGTCGTGGATGGCGCCATTGGTCCAGGTGAGACTTTCTTTCACAGCCCGATCCACGCCGCCTTGAGGCGGGTGTGGTGGCGGATCGCTTCCTCGCCGAGCTCATGACCGATGCCGGAGGCCTTGAAGCCGCCGATCCGCACCGCCAGGTCGAGGGTGCAGTTCTCGCCGCAACTACCAACTACCGCTCGCGGTGCCATCGCCGATTCTAGCACCGTCGGCCAGATCCCGTTCGGCGAGGAGACGCTGACCGCCTGGGAACTCGGCTTCAAGGCAGATCTGTTCGGTGGCAGCTCCCGACTGAACGCCGCCGTGTTCTATTACGACTACGCGGACTTCCAGGCCTTCAGCTTTGAAGGCATCACCAACGTGGTCTCCAACAAGGACGCCGAAGTGCTCGGTTTCGAGGCCGAGTTCACGACCAGCCCGTGGCAGGGGTGGGAATTCCTGTTCGGCGTGAGCGCCCTCGATACCACGGTGCAGGACATCACCAGCGTCAGCTTTTTCACGGGTGTGCCGACCACCCGCGACCGCGAAATGGTGCTGGCACCGGACCTGGAGCTCAACGGCCTGGGGCGCTACGAATGGCCGCTGTTCGGTGGCATGATGGCGGTCCAGGGGGACTTCCACTATGTTGGCGAACAGTTCTTCGATATTGCCAACAATCCGATCGCCACCGAGAGTTCCTACGTCGTAGGCAACGCGCGTCTGGCGTATACGAGCGGCGACCAGCGCTGGCAGGCCGCGCTGTGGGTGAAGAATCTCGCCGACACGGAGTATCGTAGCTACGTGATCCCGGTGACCAGCCTGGGTTTCACGCAGAATATGTACGGACGGCCGCGCTGGTTCGGGGTGACCATGAGCTACCAGTGGGACTGAGACGGCGTAAGTCGATCATCGCACCCGGCTGAGGGTGGCCGATGGATGCGCCTTCTGACGGCAGAGGTGTCCTGAAGATGACGACCAGACAGTTGGTGGCCGCGATCCTGCTCGGCGCGTGCCTCGGCAGCGAAGCCGAGATGCCGGCGGAACGCACCGGCACGATCGAAATGCTGGCGCAGACACCGGGACCGCACTGGGTGTGGGTCTACGACATGCTCTATGACTACATGGCCGACGGCCGCGCCTCACTGCTCGACGGTGACAGCGGGCGGTTCCTGGGCATGCTGAGCACGGGCTACTCGTTCACCCAGCTCACGCTGCCGCGCGACTATCACGAAATCTACTCGGCGGAGACGCATTACTCGCGTACCGCGCGTGGCGCGCGCACGGACATCGTCGCCGTTTACGATCCGCGCACCCTGGCGCCGATCGCGGAAATCGCGATTCCACCCAAGCGCGGGTCGACCATCCCGACCTTGCACAACGTCGTGCTCACGGACGACGACCGTTTCCTGCTGGTGTTCAACATCACCCCGGCTACCTCGGTGAGCGTCGTCGACGTTCGCGAGCGTCGTTTCGTCGAGGAGGTCGAAGCACCCGGCTGCAGCCTCATCTACCCGGCCGGCCCGCGGCGGTTCTTCATGCTGTGCCAGGACGGCGGCCTGCTGATGGTCGATCTGGACGACTCGGGCCACGCCACGTCGAAGCGGCGCAGCGAGCCGTTCTTCGACCCGGACCGGGATCCGATCAGCGAGAAAGGCGTACGTTACGGCAATACCTGGCTGTTCGCGTCTTTCGACAGCTACGTCCACGCGGTAGACGTCGGCGGTGCCGAACCGGCGTTTGCGCCGAAGTGGTCGCTCGTCAGCGCCGCCGAGCGGGCCGGATCCTGGCGCATGGGCGGCACCCAGCACCTGGCCGTGCACGAAGCGAGCGGGCGACTGTACTCGATCATGCACCAGGGCGGTCCGTACACGCGCAAGGATCCCGGCACGCAGGTATGGGTCTACGACCTGGCAACGCGCGAACGGGTGCAGATCATCGAGCTGAACGAGCCCGCCGGCCTGGTCGTCGTGACTCGGGACGACGCACCGCTGATGTTCACCGCCGACGTCCCCGTCAACGCGATCAATGTCTACGACCCCCGCGGCGGCAGCTTCCTGCGCCGCATCGACGAGGTCGGCTACACGCCGACGGGCATGCAGGCGCCCTGGCGCCCCTGAGCGGGCGCGACCACGACGGAGCTCACCATGCGCTGGCTGGACGACTGGATCGAATCGAGGGCGCGCACGATCGCGCGCAGCACGTCACGACGCGGCTTCCTCGGCCGCATGGGCGCCGTGCTGGTCGGCACTGCCGCACTGCCACTGCTGCCGGTCGCACGCGCCGCAGCCGCGGACAGCGGCGCGACCCCGACCGAGGGCGATCCGAACAGCTGCGAGTACTGGCGTTACTGCGGCATGGACGGTTACCTGTGCGGCTGCTGCGGCGGTTCGCATACGAGCTGCCCGCCGGGCACCGAGATGTCACCCATCACCTGGGTGGGCTCCTGCCGCAACCCCGTCGATGACCGCGATTACATCGTTTCCTACAACGACTGCTGCGGCAAGTCGAGCTGCGGGCGGTGCCTGTGCAGCCGCAACGAGGGCGACAAGGCGCTGTACTATCCGGCCAAGAGCAACGACATCAACTGGTGCCAGGGCACGACCACCAACGTCTACCACTGTTCCACGGCGATCGTCGTCGGCGTGGCGGCAAAATCCTGACTGCGGCGCCACCGCCGGCGCGAAGTGCTCACCCGCCGCCACCTGCCGCATCGTGCCGCCTGTGTGGCCACCGGGCTCGCGGTCAACGTGCGGGCCCACACCTGTCCCACCGAGGATCATCCCTGCATGAGTGACCCCGAAGTGTCCATGACGCGCTACCGATCCGCCGCCGCGCGCGCTCTCGCCTACCTGCGCGGCCACCTGCAGGCCGACGGCTCCTACGGTCCGCAGATCACGGATCTGGCCAGTTATTACAAATCGCCCTACCTGTACCTGATCGCGGGCGAGCTGGAGGAGTGCCACCACCTGTTGTCGTACATCGGCAGGCAATTCCTCGGCACCGACGGGGACCTGCGCAGTTCGCCGGCGCTCAAGAGCGGCAACGATGCCTACGACTTTTACACCATGTATCCCAACACCTGGGTGGCGCTGGCGGCGCAGAAGACGGGGCGCTTCGAAATCGCGCAGCCTGCCTGCCAGCACCTGCGCGGTTACCGCGACACGGCGACCGGTGGCTTTCGCGGCGGGCGCGCGGACGGACCGGCGGGCACCGCGGTGGACCTCATCGCGACCTCGGCGATGACCCTGCTCGGCCTGTACTTCGGCGATCTCGACCAGAGCCGCGCGTGCGCGCGCGTCCTGCGGCGCTTCCTGGAACGGCAACCGGACCCGGCCGGCGGCTTCCTGCTGCGCATGCGCCCCGACGGCGAGCTCATCGACGACTATCCGGCCGAGCTCGCGCCCTACTACCTGCTCGACGCGCGCCGTCCGGAGCAGTGGTACTTCATGGTGGGGTACCCGCTCGCCGTGCTGGCGCTGCTCCATCGCGCCACCGGCGACCCGGAGCTGCTCACGGCCGCACGCGGCTACTTCGATTTCGCCGCCGGCTGCACGGGCGTGCAGGAGTTTTTCTTCAGCCACAAGGTGGGCTGGGGCGCCGGCCTGCTGTACGCCATCACCGGCGAGGAGCGCTACGCGCAGTTCGCCGCCGGCGTGTGCGACCATCTCGTGCGCATGCAGGCGGGCGATGGCCGCTGGCTCGCCGACATGACGCCGGTATTTTCCTTCGACCAGACCGCCGAGTGCGCGATCTGGCTGCGCGAGATCAGCGCCCTGCTCGGCGCCGCGCCGCCTCGGGTCTCATAGAAGGAATCTCACGCGCCGGCGCCATCCGGGCACCGGACCGCGCCCGGCAGGACGCGTACTGCGGACCGCCCTGTTCGCGCGCGCTCAGCGCTCGTGAAACATTCGCCCGCCGTAGCGAGACGGATCCTGGGCGTTCCTGGCCAGGCGCGGGGGTGCACAAAATCGCGCGCGGTGCGGGCCCGACGGAAACGATCCGGGGGTCCCCGCAACGCGGCCAGGGGCGTCCAGGAGCCGTCGCAGCAGGCGCGGTGATCGTTTTACATGGCTCTCAGGCGTAGCGGTACTTGTGCATTGCCGGCAGCGGCCCGAGGTTCACCGGCCCGGCAGCGCGCATGGCGGACTGGGCCGTGGGCAGGCCGTGGCGGATCCGCCGGTAGGCGCCGAGCGCCCAGAGCGGGAAGTAGTGGCAGTAGCCGTGATAGCGCAGGTAGAACACGCGCGGGAAACCCGTACCGGTGAACTCCGGCTCGTTCCAGGTGCCCTCGTGGTTGCGCGTGCGCAGCAGGTACTGCACGCCCCGTTCGACCGTCTCGGAGCCCACTTCGTCGACCGCCAGCAGGCCAAGCAGCGCCCACGCGGTCTGCGACGCGGTGCTGACACCGCGCCCTTCGAGTGAGCGGTCGTCGTAGGTGTTGCAGCTCTCGCCCCAGCCACCATCGGGATTCTGCCGGTCGCGAACCCACTGCACCGCCTTGCGTATGTAGGGCTCGCTCGGTTCCTCACCGAGCGCGCCGAGCGCGCACAGCACGCTCCAGGTACCGTAGATGTAGTTCACGCCCCAGCGACCATACCACGCGCCGCTCGGCTCCTGTTCCCTGCGCAGAAACTCGAGCGCCCGGGCGATCGGCGGAAAGGACTTGTCGTAGCCGAGCATCGCCAGCACTTCGATGCAACGGGCGGTGAGATCCGAGGTGCTCGGATCGACCAGCGCACCGTGGTCCGCGAACGGTATGTTATTCAGGTACTCGTTCGAATTGTCGATATCGAACGCACCCCAGCCGCCGTCGCGGTTCTGCATGCCGAGCACCCAGTTCACCGCCATCGCGATGCGGTGCCGGTGATCGGGATCCTCGTGCGCACGTGCGCGCAGCAGGGCCATGAGCACCATGCTGGTGTCGTCGACATCCGGATAGAAATCGTTCTCGAACTGGAACGCCCAGCCGCCGCTGTCGAGATCGGGGGCCTTGTCCGTCCAGTCGCCGCGGACGAATATCTGCTTGTCGAACAACCATTGCACCGCCGAGCGGATGCGCGCATCGGACGGCGCGAGCCCCGCTTCGGTGAGCGCGTTGATGGACAAACACGTATCCCAGATCGGCGACACGCACGGCTGGCAATAGGCCTGCTCGCCCTGCTCCAGGACGAGGTCCTCGATGGCCTGTACGCCGCGCACATAGTCGGCGTCGTCCGCCTCGGCGCCGATGACTTTAAGCGCCATCACCGCGTTCGCCATGGCCGGATAGATGGCGCCGATCCCACCTTCGCCGCGCATGTGCGAGCGCATCCAGGCCACGGCCTTGGCGAGCGCGTAGCGGCGCACGAATGCCGGCGTCAGCGGTTCAGCGAACTTCAGTGTGCGATCGATGGCGATGAAGAAATTCTTGATCCGGCTCTTTTTCGACCAGCCGCGCGCGAAGGTGTCGATGTGCTTGAGCGCTGCCGGATCGCTGTGGAACAGCTCGCTGATCCCGAGCGCGGCCGGAAAGCGATGCACCGGCCGGTGCGCAAACAGAACCAGCAACGGCACGATGACGCAGCGCGACCAGTAGGAGACCTTGCTGAGGTTGAAATAAAAACGGCTTGGCAGCAGCATCATCTCCACGGGCATGGCCGGCACCGTGTGCCATGGAACCTGGCCGAAGGTGGCGAGCAGGATGCGGGTGAACACGTTGCTCGCCTCGGCGCCGCCGTTTCTCAGGATCCACTCGCGCGCACACTGCATGTGGGGCGCCGACGGCGGGTCACCGGTAACCTTCAGCGCGAAATAGGCTTTGACCGTGGCGCTGACGTTACCCGGACCGGCTTCGTACAGGGGCCATGCGCCGCTCGGCAGCTGGCGCCCGCGGATGTATTCGGCCATGCGCAGGTGCCGGCCGTGATTCACCGTGCCGATGAAGTGCTGGAACAGAATGTACTCGGCCGGAATGGTGGTGTCGGCTTCCAGGTCGAAACGCCAGTACCCGGTCGCGTCCTGGCGCAGCAACAACGCGTCGCCGGCCCGGTTGATCGTGGCAGTGAGCTCGGAGACCGCGGAACGCAGCGGATGCACCGCGGCTTCCCGCAGGAACTCGGGAGCCACGGCATCGGTCTTGAGCAGATTCAGCCCCGCCGCGGTTTGCGCGTGTTCGTTCATCGAGTCGGTTCTTCCTTACCGGTTTGAGTTCCAGCGCTTCAATCGCAGCACTCTTTCGAGCACATGAATCCGCGCAGCATCGCTTCGATCATCAGCCGCGAGCGCGCCTGCACTGATCGCCATTGCACCCAGTTGTCGTTCCCCATCGTCAGATGCATCGACATGATGCCGTGAATGCCACCGAGAAAAGTCTGGGTCACCAGCTCGGCATCGCGCAGATCCTCGCGCAGGCGGTGCTGGTCGACCGCTTCCTGCACCGTCTGCAGCACCAGCGCGTGCGCGTCCGCGCGCACGTCGCCGCGCGCGTTCTGGGACGCGGAGCGCTCGGGCACTTCGGGGCTCGCCGCCATCGCGATGGCGCGATAGTGGTTGGAGTTGGCCAGTGCAAATTCAGTTATCTTCTCGCCGATAAAGCGCAGCCGCCGGATTGGATCGCGAATGCTGCTGAGGTCCCGCAGCCGTTTACCGACCGTACGGTAGTCCTCGTCGACCAGTTCGTCGATGAGCGCCTGCTTGTCGCGGAAATGAGAATAGATGACGGTCGGCGAGTACTCGATCCGGCGCGCGATCTCGCGCATCGTAACACCGTCATAGCCACGTTCGGCCATGAGTTTGCGCGCCGCATCAAGGATCTTCTCGCGGATCTCGTAACGTTCTCTTTCTCTGCGTGCTGCCAGGCCCATAACAGTGTTTCCGAAAAAAACGGCGTTATTTTAATAGTTTCTGGAAATATTGCAATGAAGTTAAGACTATTTGGACCCGCGACAGCGGGTATGATTCCGCAGCGCAATAACACGCGCCCGTCCACTGCCCGCCCGCCCGCAGCGCCGGCGGCGCGGCTATCGAACCAGCACCGGCGCGTGCTCAGGTACTTGTTGCGTTAAAGAGACGATAAAAGTTGTCGCTGGTCGCACGCGCCACAGTATCGGTCGCCAGGCCGCGCAGCCCGGCGACGTGGTCGGCGACCAGGCGCACGTAGGCGGGCTCGTTGACGCGGCCACGGTGGGGTACGGGTGCAAGATAGGGGGAATCCGTCTCGACCAGCAACCGCTCGAGCGGCACCCGCCGGGCGACGTCCTGCAAGGCGGCCGCACTGCGAAAGGTGACGATTCCGGAGAACGAGATGTAGAAACCCAGGTCGAGGGCCGCGCTGGCCGTTTCCCAGTCGTCGACGAAGCAGTGCATGACGCCGCCGACTGCCGCGGCGCGTTCCTCGCGCAGGATGGCAATGACATCATCACGGGCATCGCGACTGTGGACGACGAGCGGCTTGCCGAGCGCCACGGCGGCGCGTACGTGGGTGCGGAAACGCCGGTGCTGCCAGCCGAGATCACCACGGCTGCGGAAGTAGTCGAGGCCCGTTTCGCCAATGGCCACGACCCGTGGATCCGCCGCCAGCGCCACCAGCCTGGCGACATCGGGCTCTTCACCGCCCTGGCTGTTCGGGTGTACGCCGGCGGTGCACCACACTTGCGCGTGCGTGCGCGTGAGCTCGAGCAGGCGCCTGTGGCCCTCCAGGTCTACGCTCACGCACAGACAGGCCGCGACACCGGCATCACGGGCCCGGGCGAGGGCGGTCGCGGCGTCGACACCGCCGTCGAAGTCCTCGAGCAGCGGCAGGTGGCAATGGGAATCGACGAGAGCCTGCATCAGGGCATGGACGGCGACGAAGTGGCACGGCGCGCGGGTGGCGCCGGGGCGCTTACATCGTATGCGTCTGGCGATCGGACTTCAGCGCACCGGCAAGCTGGGTCTCGATCTTGTTCCGGGTGGCGCCATTGTCGAGCTCGCTGAACTGCACGCCGATGCCGGCCGTGCGGTTGCCCTGCGCGCCGCGCGGCGTAATCCAGACGATGCGGCCCGCCACCGGCAACTTTTCCTTGCTGTCAGTGAGGGTCAGCAGCATGAACACCTCGTCACCGAGCTTGTAGGGTTTGTTCGTCGGGATGAACAGGCCGCCGTTCTTGATGAACGGCATATAGGCGGCGTACAGCGAACTCTTGTCGCGGATGGTCAGGGAGAGGATACCCTGTCGCGGATTCTTGCCGCCTGCGCTCATGATCCTTTGCGCCCCCGCTCGTCGTGCGTCGGAACCAGAAAAAGTAGCAGATCGTCCAGCAGTGCCTGCTCGCGCAGGCCGCTCGCGATCCGGAGCATCCGGGCTCCTTCGCGCGCGCGCGCGTCGAACTCGATCAGGCGGCGTAAGTCTAGCGCGTTTGCGATTGCCTGCATATGTGGCGCCAGGTCGGCGTTGTGCATGTGCCCCGCGTCCGCGGTCATGCGCCAGATGACGGCATCACGCACGAAGGACTGCAGCATGTCCAGCAGGCGCTCGACATCGCCCGCCGACCAGCGATCGGCGAGCTCGACCGGCGACTGCTGGCCGCTGACCAGGGCGCGCAGATCCGCAGCCGCGCTCGCACGCGCCGTCAGCGCATCGCCTTGCGCCAGCCGCCGCGCGGCGAGCGGCGCGCCGCGGGCGAGCGCGAGCAAGGCGGGCACGTCGGCACTGCTGCCGAGTTCAGCGGCCAGCCACTGCCCCGCCTCGGCCGCCGCGGGCAGCGCAACGTCGACCCGCTGGCAGCGGCTGCGCACGGTCGCCGGCAGGCCGTGCGGCCGGTCAGTGACGAGCAGGAACAACGCGCCCGCCGGCGGCTCTTCGAGCACTTTCAAAAGGCTGTTGGCGGCGCTGCGGTTCATGCAGTCGGCCGGATCCAGGGTGACGATTTTCCAGCGGCCGTACTGGCGGCTCAGCGCCATGAATCCCACCAGATCCCGGATCTGATCGATTCTGATCGCCTTGCCCGGCTCCAGCGGCTCGACCAGCAGGCGATCCGGGTGCGATCCGGCCAGGAACAGGCAACAGGGCTTGCATTCGCCGCAGGGCAGGTCGGCGGCCGCCGGCAGCGCGCAGAGCAACGACTGCGCCAGCGTGTCGGCGAGATGACGCTTGCCGATGCCGGGCGGTCCCGAGAACAGCAGCGCATGCGGCAGGCGATTGTGACGGCGCGCGTCCGCCAGGCGCTGCCACTGTCGTGCCTGCCAGGGATAGATCATCGCCTGGCAAGTTCCGCCAGCGCGGCGATCAGCAACGCGGCAACCGTCTCCGGCGTCCCGCTCGCATCGACGATGCGGGTTCTGTGCGGCGCCGCCATGGCGCGTTTGAGATAGACGGCGCGGACCCGCTCGAAAAAAGCGCTGCGCTCGAGCTCGAAGCGATCCGCACCGCCACGGGCCCGGGCGCGCGCCAGCGCCACCTCGACCGGTGCGTCGAGCAGCAGGGTCAGATCGGGTTGCAAGCCGGCCTGGATGAGATCCTCGAGCACCGCGATACGGGCGAGGTCGATGCCGCGACCACCGCCCTGGTAGGCGTAGGTGGCGTCCGTAAAACGGTCGCACACGACCGTACGGCCGGCGACGAGCGCGGGACGCACGAGCTTGTCGAGATGCTCGGCACGCGCCGCGAACATCAGCAGCAGCTCGGCGTCATGGCTCATCGCGGCGCCTCGCGCGCCGAGCAGCAGATCGCGTATGGCCTCCGCCACCGGTGCGCCGCCCGGTTCGCGCGTAACCACGACGTCGTGGCCGTGTTCGCGCAGGTACGCAGCCACGGCGGCGAGATGCGTGCTCTTGCCGACCCCCTCGATCCCTTCGAGAGTGACGAACAGCGCGGACCGTTCCGTTCCCGTGTCGATCATCGGTCAGCGCCTGCGCCGAGCTGAAAACGGGAAACGGCGCGGTTGTGATCCGTGAGCGTCGCCGAGAAATGGTGGCTGCCGTCGCCGCGTGCGACGAAATACAGCGCCTCCCCCCCGGCCGGGTGAACGACCGCCTCGATCGCCGCTGCGCCCGGCAGCGCGATCGGCGTCGGCGGCAGACCCTCGCGCTGATACGTGTTGTAGGGCGTGTACTGCGCCAGATCGACGCGGCGCAGATTGCCGTCGAAACGTTCGCCAAGCCCGTAAATGACGGTGGGATCGGTTTGCAGACGCATACCCCGTTGCAGGCGTCGCACGAATACTCCGGCGATCTGCGCGCGTTCGGCGGCAACCGCGGTCTCTTTCTCCACTATCGAGGCGAGCACGAGGACCTCGTCCGGGCTGTTCAGCGGCAGGCCCGGATCGCGCTCGTCCCACAGGTGCGCCAGGGTCGCATCGAGCGCACGCGCGGCGCGCTCGAGCAGGTCCAGATCGCGGGTGCCGAGTAGGTAGTGGTAGGTATCAGGCATGAAGCGCCCTTCCGCCGGCACACCCGGTCGACCGAGCGCCGCCATGATTTCGTCGTCGGACCAGTCCCCGGGAGTGTGTTCGAGCGCGGGCGCATCGGCAAGCGCCCGACGCAAGTCCGCGAAGCGCCAGCCCTCGACGATGGTAAACGCGTGTTGTACTACCCGCCCGTTGACCAGCATGTCGAACAGCTCGTGGCTGCTCATCCCGGGGCGGACGTCGTACTCGCCCGCCTGGATGCGCCGCTGCAGTCCGCGCGCGCGCGCGGCGAATCGCAGGTACAGCGCGTTCGCGATGACGCCGTCGCCGGCGAGCCGGTCGGCAATTTGCCGGAATGGCACGCCGCGATCGACGACCAGGCGATAGGGTCGTGCGCCGACGGACAGCGGTGCGGCAAGCACCCGCTCGAAGTCCCGCCACAGCAGGTAGCCGGCGATCCCGGCGAGTATTACGCCGCTCACGAATGCAATCGCCAGGATACGTCTCACGTGACCCCACCTGGCCAGTCGCCGGCGTCCCGCAGGCTGCGTGCCAGTGTCGCGGTGATCGGCCCGGGCGCGCGCAGGTGCTCACACAGGCCGACCAGGCGACGGACCGGCCAGATCCCGATAATCGCGTTGCACAGGAACAGTTCCTCGGCACGCTCGAGCTCGTGCGCAGCGACTGCGCGCACGTCCGCGGGCATACCAAGCCGCGCCGCGTGTTCGAGAATCACCGCCCGCATCACGCCCGCCACGCCGCAGTCCGTCAGCGCAGGGGTGACCAGACGCGCGGCGATGACCAGGAAAAGATTACAGCGGGTCCCCTCGATCACGTGCCCGTGCGTATCGAGCATGAGGCCCTCCTGCGCATCGGGTCCGAGCTCCATGCTCGCCAGCACCTGCTCGAGGCGGTTCAGGTGCTTGATGCCGGCGAGGCGCGCGTTCGTCCCGAGCCGCGTCGCGCAGAGGATCGAACTGATGCCGCGGCTGGCGTGCGTGTGCGGGTGGTCGGGCCATTCATGGCGAACGATCACGCGCGTCGGCCGCACCTCGTCCGCCGGCCGGTAGCCGCGCCCGCCCGCGCCGCGGCTGAGCACGAGCTTGACCACACACCGGGCCTCGGCAGTAGCCAGAGCGAGGATCTCGTTCTCGAGCATGGCCGGATCGGGCACAGGCAGACCGAGCCGCGCGCAACCGCGCGCGAGGCGCGCAAAGTGATGGTCGAGGAGCAGCGGGCGACCGTCACGGCAGGCGATCGTCTCGAACAGACCGTCACCGTAAGCGAAACCGCGATCGGTCGCGGCTACGGTATCCGCGATCCGGCCGTCGACGAGGCAGCGGGCGGTACTCACGACCGCCCCGCCCCGTTCAGCCGAGTCGCCTGAACACCAGCGTGCCGTTCGTGCCGCCGAACCCGAAGGAGTTCGATACGGCGACGTCGATCTTCATTGGCCGCGCCTCGTTTGGAACGTAGTCGAGATCGCATTCCGGATCGGGCGTAGTGAGGTTGATGGTCGGCGGCGCCACCTGGTCGCGCAGCGCGAGTATCGAGAATACCGCCTCCGCGCCACCGGCCGCGCCGAGCATGTGTCCGACCATGGACTTGGTCGAGCTGATCGCCACCGAGCGCGCATGTTCGGCGCACACGAGCTTGACCGCATCGGTTTCAGCCTTGTCGCCGGCCGGCGTGGACGTGCCGTGCGCGTTGATGTAATCGATGTCCTGCGCCACCAGGCGCGCGCTCGCGAGCGCCAGGCGCATGCACGCGGCAGCTCCCTCGCCACCCGGGGAAGGCGCGGTCATGTGGAAGGCGTCGCTGTTCATGCCGTAGCCTGCCACCTCGGCGTAGATGTTCGCGCCGCGGCGGCGTGCGCGCTCGTACTCCTCGAGCACGACCACACCCGCACCGTCGCTCAGGACGAAACCGTCCCGCTCCCTGTCCCATGGCCGGCTCGCCGTCGCGGGACTGTCGTTGCGCGTGGACAGCGCCCGTGCCGCGCAGAATCCGCCGAGCCCGGTCGGCGAGGTCGCCATCTCGGCGCCACCCGCGAGCATCACGTCCGCGTCACCATAGGCCACGAATTTCGCGGCCTCGCCGACGCAGTGCGTCCCGGTAGCACAGGCGCTTACGATCGCGTAGTTCGGCCCCTTCAATCCGTAGCGGATGGAAAGGTTGCCCGAGACCATGTTGATGATGTTGCTCGGCACGAAGAACGGGGAGATCTTGCGCGGCCCGCCGCTGAGGAAGGCGCCATATCCAGCCTCTATACCCGGCAAACCGCCGATGCCGGAGCCGATGCACACGCCGATACGCTCCGGATCTTCGCGGTCCATATCGATCCCCGCATCCTCGACCGCCTGGACTCCGGCCCCTATCCCGTAATGAATGAACGGGTCCATCTTCTTGACGTCTTTCGCGCTGATGTAGCGATTGACGTCGAAGTCCACTATCGTGCCACCGAAGCGGGTGGAGAAATTGCCGACGTCGAAATGCGTGATCGGTCGTATGCCGCTGACGCCCGCGCAGATGTTCGCCCATGCGGCCGCGATCGTATTGCCCACCGGGCAAACGATCCCCAGTCCAGTTACCACAACCCTTCGCTTGCTCACGATTACGTCACCCCGATAAAAAGAAAAGGCCGCGCCCGACTGGGATGCGCGGCCTCGTCCGGCATTCTGTAGCGGCGTCCTGTATCGGCGTCAGTCCAGGTGCGCAGTGATGTAGTCGATCGCCTGTTGCACCGTCGTGATTTTCTCTGCCTCCTCATCCGGAATCTCGGTCTTGAACTCTTCCTCGAGTGCCATCACCAGCTCCACCGTATCGAGTGAATCGGCACCGAGATCGTCGACGAAAGAAGCCTCCTTGGTGACCTCATCTTCCTTGACGCCCAGTTGCTCGACGACGATCTTTCTAACGCGTTCCTCGATGCTGCTCATACTTTGTTTTTCCTCCCACAATCCGTGCCGCCGGGGCCGCGGCGCCTGCTTAGTTTAGTGAAATCGCCCTTTCTTGCAACCTAAACTTTGCTTAGCAATTAATAGCTTATGAAACAGTAGCCTAGACTGGAAAGTGCGCGTTTTTCAGTGGCGTGAAGACACCTTCACGCCATGTACATGCCACCGTTCACGGACAAGGTCTCGCCCGTGATGTAACCGGCATCCGGCGATGCGAGAAATGTCACCGCCGCAGCGACTTCTTCGATTGCCCCGAGCCGTCCGAGCGGTATCTGCGCGAGCAGTGCGTCGCGTTGCGCATCGCTCAGTGCGCGCGTCATGTCGGTGTCAATGAACCCGGGCGCGACCGCGTTGACCGTGACCCCGCGCGAACCGATTTCTCGCGCCAGCGACTTGGTGAAACCGATGACGCCGGCCTTCGCCGCTGCATAGTTCGTCTGTCCGGCGTTGCCGCTCTGGCCGACGACGGAAGTGATATTGACGATACGCCCGTAGCGCGCCTTCATCATCGCTCGCAGGACGCTCTTGCAAAGCCGATAGACCGACGTGAGATTGGTGTCGATGATCGACTGCCACTCCTCGTCCTTCATGCGCAGCAACAGATTGTCGCGGGTGATGCCGGCGTTGTTGACGAGTATGGAAGGACTCAGGCCCTGCTCATCGAGTCGTCCGACGAGTGCACCCGCGGCTTGCGGATCGGCAACATCCAGCAGCTCCGCTCGGCCATCGATTCCTTCCCGTTCGAACATCGCGCAAATGGCCTGAAGGCCCGCGCTACCCGTCGCCGTACCGATGACACGCGCGCCGCGGCGACCGATCGCAAGGGCAATTCCGCGCCCGATGCCGCGACTGGCACCCGTCACCAGCGCCGTTTGACCATGGAGCGGCATGGCGGCGTTCATCCCTCGTCGCACGCACGGGTGAGCGTGTCGGCGTCGTAGACCGCGACGGAGTCCAGGCCGCGCTCGATGCGCTTGCACAGGCCCGCCAGCACCTTGCCGGGTCCGAACTCGTACACCCGGGTCACACCCTCGTCGAAGATGTTGCGCACACACTGCACCCAGCGGACCGGTTTCCAGGCCTGCTCCACCAGCGCCGCACGGATCTGGTCAGGTTCACTGCGCGTGCGGGCGTCGACGTTGTGGACCACCGCCACCCGCGGCGACGTCACCTGAACGCCGGCCAGCGCCTCGGCGAGGCGTGCGGCGGCCGGCTGCATCAGGCTGCAGTGAAAGGGCGCGCTCACCGGCAGTCGCACGGCGCGCTTGGCACCCGCGCCACCCGCCGCCGAGATCGCGCGATCGACGGCTGCCACGTGACCGGCTATGACCACCTGCCCGGGCGCATTGTAGTTCGCGCAGGTGACGATCTCTTCGGCGCTCGCGCTCGCCGCACACAGCCTCTCCACGCTCGCGTCGTCGAGCCCCATGATCGCCGCCATCGCACCGCTGCCGATCGGTACCGCTTCCTGCATGAAACGACCGCGGGCGGCGACCAGACGCACCGCGTCGGCAAACTTGAGCGAGCCCGCGCATACCAGGGCCGTGTACTCGCCCAGACTGTGGCCCGCGAACAGCAGCGGATCACTGCCACCCATGTTGCGCCAGGCGCGCCAGACGGCCACGCCGGCCGTGAGCATCACCGGCTGAGTCCTTTCGGTTTGTGCGAGTTTGTCTTCCGGACCGATCTGTACGAGCTTCCAAAGGTCGTAGCCGAGCGCCTGCGACGCCTCACGAAACGTCTCGCGAACCGCCGGTTCGCTCTCGGCGAGCGCGGCCAGCATACCGACAGACTGTGATCCCTGCCCCGGGAATACGATGGCGAGCGACATGACTACTCTCGAACGACGTAAGCGTATGCGGAATCAGTAGCGGACCAGTGCCGCTCCCCACGTCAGGCCGCCGCCGAACGCCTCCAGGAGCAGCAGCTGGCCGCGCTTGACGCGACCGTCGCGCACGGCGACGTCGAGGGCGAGCGGAATCGAGGCCGCTGACGTGTTGCCGTGTTCGGCGACGGTGACGATGATGCGTTCGTCCGACAACCCGAGCTTGCGCGCCGTGGCTGCAATGATGCGCTTGTTGGCCTGGTGCGGGATCAACCAGTCGACTGCATCGATGCCGATGCCGTTGGCCGTGAGCGCCTCCTCGACGATACCACTGAGCGTATTGACCGCGACTTTGAACAACTGGTTGCCCTCCATGCGCACGAACGCACCGTGGCCGCGCAACTTCTGGTAGTCCTTGGAAACACCCGCCGGCACGAGCAGCAGGTCGGCGTAACGACCATCGGCGTGCAGGTGAGTGCTGAGCACGCCCGGTGCATCGGCCGCCTCCACGATGACGGCGCCCGCACCATCCCCAAACAGCACACAGGTCTTGCGGTCGCTCCAGTCGATGATACGTGTGAACGTCTCGGCGCCGACCACCAGTGCACAGCGGGCGGCGCCAGTGCGCACGAACTTGTCGGCCACGCTGAGCGCGTAGACGAAACCGGTGCACACCGCCTGAATGTCGAACGCTGCGCAGTCGTGGATTCCGAGGCGTTCCTGCAGCAGGCAGGCGGTGCTCGGAAACACGAGATCCGGCGTCGTGGTCGCCAGCACGATTAGGTCGATCGAGCCGGCTTCCACGCCCGCCGCCTCGATGGCACGTCGCGCCGCGTGTTCAGCGAGATCGCAGGTGGTCTCGTCGTCGGCGGCTACGTGGCGCTGGTGAATACCGCTTCTTTCGCGGATCCACTCGTCGGTGGTGTCGACGATTTTCTCCAGGTCCGCGTTCGTGACCACCTTGTCCGGCAGGTAGCTGCCGGTACCCGCGATGCGCGAATAGATCAAACCGCCTGCCTCGTGGTCAGGATCGATTCGAGCCGGCAGCTGATCCGATCAGGGACCGATTTCTCGACCTCCAGAAGCGCCTCCTCGATCGCATGCGCAAAGGAGGTCTCGTCGGCACCGCCGTGGCTCTTGACCACGATTCCACGCAGGCCGAGCAGGCTCGCGCCGTTGTAACGGCGCGGATCGGTTCGCCGTCGCAGCGCTTTGAGGACCGGCATCGCGACCACGCTCGCCATGCGCGCATACAGGTGACGCGAAAACTCCTCGCGGACGAAATGGGTAATCATGTGCGCGACTCCCTCGCTTGCCTTGAGCGCGACGTTGCCGACGAAGCCGTCGCAGACGATGACATCGACGCTGCCACCGTAAAGATCATTGCCCTCGACGTAACCTACGTAGTTGAGATTGCTCGCGGCGAGCAGTGCGGCCGTCTGCTTGACCCGATCGTTACCCTTGATCTCTTCCTCGCCGACGTTGAGCAACGCGACGCTCGGGCTTTCCTTGTCCTCAATTGCGCTGGCGAGCACGGCTCCCATCACTGCGAACTGGAACAGTTCTTCCGAGCTCGAATCGACGTTGGCGCCGAGGTCGAGCACGTGGGAGTGACCGCGTACACCGGGCAGGGTCGCGCAGATCGCGGGCCGGTCGATGCCCGGCAGGGTCTTCAGAACGAACCGCGCCGTCGCCATCAGTGCGCCGGTATTTCCAGCGCTCACGCAGGCGCCGGCCACGCCCTCCTTGACCAGGTTGATCGCCACCCGCATCGAGGAATCCCGTTTGTTGCGCAACGCGATGGACGGGCGCTCATCCATCGCCACCTGCTGCGAGGCGTGCTGCACGGTCAAGCGCTCACTCTCGACGCCACCGGCGTCGCGCAGGGCACGCGTGACCACGTCGCGGTCGCCGACCAGGATCAGCCCGAGATCGGGATGCCGGCTCATCACGCGCAGCGCGGCCGGCACCGTGACCGACGGGCCATGGTCGCCGCCCATGGCGTCGAGTGCCACGATCGGATGCAAGGCTGTCCCCGGGCGCGTCGGCACGGTGCGGTATTGTGCGCTGGCGGGGCTGGGGATGAGCCGCGGCCACGGATCGCCGCGGCTGCGGTCAGGTTTCGTCGCGGGCAAGAACCTTGCGGCCGCGGTAGTACCCGTCAGGGCTCACGTGGTGGCGGCGATGCACGACCCCGGTGGTCGGCTCGATCGACAGTGCCGCCGCCTCGAGCGAATCATGGGAGCGGCGCATGTCACGCTTGGACGGCGTCTTGCGATTCTGCTGTACAGCCATTTTCTTGCGTCTCCAGAGCTCACAGTTTCATTGAATTCGCAGCAACTTCACTTGCGCCGCATCTGCGCGCGCAACGCCGCGAGCGCCGCGAACGGCTTGCGGGTTCGTTCCGGCGGCGCAGCGTCGTCCGTCACCACGGCGGCCTGACAATCCTCCGGCTCGTGCCGCGGCACGAGTGGTATGGCGAGCAGTAGCTCGTCCTCGACGAGCTCCACCAGCCGCAGCGGCGCCGGACCCGCGAGCAGCGGCTCGTACCCCGGTGCCAGCGCATTGCCGGCGTCGTCGTCCGCAACGATACCGAGCTGCGGCGCGGCCTCGATCGCGACCGGGTAGCGCCCCATGCAGCGGTTGCACGTCAGGGTCACCGTCGCCGCCAGCCGGCCGCGCACGTAGCGCGTACCTTCCGCGTCGATCCCGAACTGCAGATCGACCTGCACGTCGCCGCGCTGCTCGCCGTGGTCGGCCTGGAGACGTTCGCACGCCGCCAGTGCGACCACACCACGCAGTCGGGCCGCGGATTCTGCCAGAACCGCGGGCTCAATATAATCCGGCAGTGTGCCCTTCATCGCAGGGCGCGTATTATATGGCAGTTGTCGGCAGCAAAAAACTGATTGTTTTTCATAGGATAGCCGGACATCGCCCGGTGCCCCCGCCAACCCGGAGATTGCCCGCCCTTGGCCCTCCCCCGCCTGCTGCTGGCGTCCACCTCGCCCTACAAGCGCGAGTTGCTGGAACGGTTGCGGCTACCCTTCGAGACCGTCGCCCCGGGGCTGGACGAGGCCGCCGTCCGTGCCGCCAGCCCGGCCGCGCTGGCGACGGCCCTCGCCCGCGCCAAGGCCCGGGCCGTGGCCGCGACGATAGCGCACGGCCTGGTCATCGGTGCCGACCAGATCGCCGTGAGCGACGATCGGGTGCTCGGCAAACCCGGCGGCTTCGAGGCCGCGGTCGCGCAGTTGCGGCACGCCGCGGGGCGCGCGGTCGAATTTTTCACCGCCGTGTGCCTGATCGATGCCGGCAGCGGGCGTGAGCGCGACGCTCTCGCCCGCACCGTCGTGCACTTCCGCGCGCTCGACGAGGCCGGCATTCGCCGCTATGTGGCGCTCGATCGACCTTTTGACTGTGCCGGGAGCTTCCGGGCCGAGGCGCTCGGGCCGGTGCTGTTCGAACGCGTCGAGGGTGACGATCCGGGGACGCTCGTCGGCCTGCCGCTCATCGCGGTCGCGCGGCTGCTGCGCGAGGCCGGCGTCGATGTGCTGGCGCAGACCGACGCGCCGTGAAGGCAGCCCCCGTCCGCGCGGCCCGTCAGCGCAGCTCGAGTCGCGGGCTCAGCGCCTGCGCCAGCGCCGCGCCTAGCGAGCGGCCGATCCGCGCCAGGTAGTCCTCGCGCACCGTGTAGTCGACGATGTCCTCGGCACCGATGATTTCACGGGCCACGAAACTGGCGCTGCCGAGAGCGTCCACCAGGCCGAGACGCAGGCCCTGCTCGCCGGTCCACACGAAACCGCTGAAGAGCTTCTCGTCGTCGAGCAGGCGGTCGCGGCGCCCGCGCAGCACGGTGTTGATGAACTGGCGGTGGATCTCCTCCAGTACACCGCGCACGTGCTCGACCTCGTCCGGTTTGAGCGGCTCAAAGGGATCGAGGAAACCCTTGTGCTCGCCGGCAGTGAGCAGCCGGCGCTCGATACCGAGTTTGTCGATGGCCTCGACAAATCCGAATCCGTCCATACGCACGCCGATCGAGCCGACGATACTCGCCTTGTCCGCATAGATCTCGTTGGCCGCAGCGGCGACGTAGTAGCCGCCGGAGGCACAAATATCGGTAATCACCGCGTAGACCGGGATATCCGGGTGCTCCTCGCGCAGGCGGAATATCTCGTCATTGATGTAACCGGCCTGGACCGGGCTGCCGCCCGGGCTGTTGATACGTACGATGACGCCCTTGGTGCGATCGTCCTCGAACGCGGCACGCAGGCCGGTGACGACGTTGTCCGCACTCGCCTGCGCATCGTCGGCGATGAGGCCGGTGATTTCGATGAGCGCGGTGCGCTTCTGCCCGACGCTGATGCGCAGCCAGTCCGACGGTGCGGACGCGATCAGCAGGGCGACCAGATACAGGAAAAACAGCGATTTGAAAAAAATGCCCCAGCGCCGCGTTCGCCGCTGCTCATCGAGCGCTGCGCGCGCGAACTCGCGCATGAAGATGGCTTCGGCGTTGTGGGCGGTCGCCTCCGTCTGGCGTGTGTCGTCGTCGCTGGTCATGGTCGCCGGGCCCCGCAGCGGCTGCAGCTCCGCTTACATGGAAGTTCGGATCTTAACAGCTCGGAACCCCACCGCGCCCTGGTCACTGCGCGGCGAGCGGCGTCATGGCATCGAGCACGGCGCGCAGGTCCGCGGGCAGCCCCGCATGGGCGAGAACCTCAGTACCCGGCACCGCGCCGGGCAGTCGCAGCATCGAGGCATGCAGGAACAGACGCTCCAGACCGAGCGCGCGTAGACCGCGATTGAGCTCGGGGCTGCCGTATTTCTCGTCACCGGCGATCGGGTGACCGGCCTCGGCCGCGTGCACACGGATCTGGTGGGTTCTGCCGGTCGCGATAGTGACCTCGACCAGGGTCGCATCACGGTAGCGCTCGAGCACCCGGAACGTCGACTGCGCGAGCTTGCCGTCCACGCTGCTCGTCACCCGGCCAATGCCGCCCGGACCACGCTGGCGCTGCAGGCGGCTGTTCACGGTACGGGCGGCGTCCGGCCACTGCCCGGCGACGAGTGCCAGGTAGCGCTTGTCGATCCCACCGCTGCGCAGCGCCCCGTGCAGGGCCCGCAGGCGGCTCGGCGTGCGGGCGAGGGCCAGGCAGCCGGAGGTATCGCGGTCGAGCCGGTGGACCAGAGCGAGGCGCTTGCCATCCGGCCAGATCGCCTGCATGGCCTCGATCAGGCCGAGCGCCAGACCTGAGCCACCGTGCACGGCGAGCCCCGCCGGCTTGTCCAGGACGATCAGACTTTCGTCCTCGTACACCACGGCCGCCTGCAGCCGTCGTACAAGCTGTGCCGACGGCGCCCGCGCCGGCACGCCCGCCCGCCCGGGCGCGAACGGCGGCAGGCGCACCTCGTCGCCGGCGTCGAGGCGATGGTCCGGACCCACGCGATGGCCGTTCACACGCACCTCGCCGCGGCGCAGCATCCGGTACAGCCGCCCGCGTGGCACTCCGCCGAGCATGGTGTTGACGAAGTTGTCCACGCGCCGGCCGGCATGTTCACCGTCCACGCGAACGTGCCGCACACCAGCCCCGGACGCACCCGGATCGTCAACACGCATTGTCGGCCCCATGCAACGTTGCTATAGTTGCGCCGTTTTGGGAGTCGTCGTTACGGCGGCGCACCGACGCTGGGGCCGGCACGAAGTTTGTGCTAGATTTCAAAGGCTTGAATGCCCGAGCTGGGATCGGTGGCCAAGCGTGTCGGTGCGCGCTCGAGGTTGAGCCGCGTGCTTTGGCCGGAGCTGGTTCAGGTCGGGCCTCCGGTGGCCTGCGCGGCCAGGTACATTCTAGCAGCGCCGGGCCGCAAGCACGCATACCTGTGGCTGTGCGCCGGATCCCGCAGTGCATGATGACGACCGCCCGGGGTGCGGTACGCTTGCTCCCGACCCCGGCACCGAGCGAACGACGGGTCTCCCGTGCCCCGCGCCAAGGCGGCCGACGGACACCCCCGGTGATAACCAGCTCCTCGCGTCGGAACGCGCGGAACGCCCCCGTGGGCACGCAATGCTGCCGTCGCGCTGCGACAGAGCGCTTGCGGGCGTGCCCGGGGCACGACAGGGTCTGCGAACATGAAACGAATGCTCATCAACGCAACTCAACCCGAGGAGTTGCGGGTGGCGCTCGTGGACGGACAGCGTCTCTACGATCTCGATATCGAGACGACCGGCCGTGAGCAAAAGAAATCCAACATCTACAAGAGCCGTATCGTACGCATCGAGCCGAGCCTCGAAGCGGCTTTCGTGGACTACGGTGCCGACCGCCACGGCTTCCTGCCGCTGAAGGAAGTCGCCCGCTCGCTGTTCCGCCGGCCGCCGGCGAACGACGGCAAGGTAAACATCCGCGAGGTTCTCGACGAAGGCCAGGAGCTCATCGTCCAGGTCGAGAAGGAAGAGCGTGGCAACAAGGGCGCTGCGCTGACGACCTTCATCAGCCTGCCCGGGCGTTACCTGGTCGCGATGCCGAACAACCCGCGCGCGGGCGGCGTCTCGCGCCAGATCGAAGGCGCCGACCGCGACGAAGCCCGTGACGCCCTCAGTCAGCTCGACATTCCGGAGGGCATGGGACTCATCCTGCGTACCGCGGGCGTCGGCAAGTCGATCGACGAACTGCAATGGGACCTCGACTATCTGGTCCAGCTGTGGTCCGCCATCGACGAGGCCGCCGAGAGCAGGGGCGCACCGTTCCTCATTTATCAGGACGGTAACGTCATCATCCGCGCGATCCGCGACTACATGCGCAACGACATCGGCGAGATCCTGATCGACGACAGAGATCTCTACGACCAGGCCTGCGACTTCGTGAAGCAGGTGATGCCGCAGAACCTGCGCAAGCTCAAGTGCTACAACGACAGCGTGCCCTTGTTCAGCCGCTACCAGATCGAGAGCCAGATCGAAAGCGCGTTCGCCCGCGCCGTCAACCTGCCCTCCGGCGGATCGATTGTGGTCGAACCCACCGAGGCGCTAACCACCATCGATATCAACTCCGCGCGCGCGACCAAGGGTGGAGACATCGAAGAGACGGCGCTGACGACCAATCTCGAGGCGGCGGCGGAGGTCGCGCGTCAATTGCGCCTGCGTGATCTCGGCGGGCTCATCGTCATCGACTTCATCGACATGGTCAGCCAGCGCAGCCAGCGCGCGGTGGAGAACAGGCTGCGCGACGAGCTGAAGCTCGATCGCGCACGTGTCCAGATCGGCCGTATCTCGCGTTTCGGCCTGCTCGAGATGTCGCGCCAGCGGCTGCGCCCGTCACTGGCCGAATTCAGCCACATCACTTGCCCGCGCTGCGACGGTCAGGGCTCGATCCGCAGCGTGGAGTCGCTGGCGCTGGCCGTGCTGCGCCTCATCGAAGAAGAGGGCATGAAGGATTCGACCTTGCGGATCGTCGCCCATTTACCGGTCGACGCGGCGAGCTTCCTGCTCAATGAAAAACGCAAGGACGTTCGCAGCATCGAGGAACGCAACGAGGTTCTGGTCACCGTCGTACCGAACCCCAACATGGAGACACCGCACTACGACGTGCAACGGGTGCGTGAACAGGACGGTGGCGAAGCCCGCGCGGCGAGCTACACGCTCGTCGAGGAACCCGAAGTGCCCGAACCCAGCACCGTGGGCAGCGTGGTACGCCGGCGTACCGAGGAACCGGCGGTCAAGGACATCGTTCCGCATCGACCGGCACCGAACGGCGACATCATCGACACCCGATCGCCGGGCATTCTCCGGCGCCTGTTCGGGTCGCTGTTCGGGTCCGCCGCGCCGACAACGGCACCGCAACCGGAACCGATCGAGCCCACTGCGAGCCCGGCGCCGGACCGGGAGAGCCGGGACACGCGGCGCGGTCCGCAGCAGCAGCCGCAGCGGCGCCGGCGCAGCGGCCAGGGAACGACCGGACGCGGAACCGAGGGGGCACGCGGTCAACAACGCCCGGGCGCGCGCCGCCCCCCCGCCAACGCCCGAACCGATCCGCGTCCCCCGCGCACCCTGCCCGAGGACGAGGAACGCGAGACGCCACAGGAGACTGAAACCGCCACGGCGGGCGACAGCGTCGAGGCGCAGAGCAACGACCGCCATGACGGTACCCGGCGCGGCTCGCGCGGCGGCAGGCGCCGCGGGCGCCGCGGGCGCGGTGACCCGGACGCGTCCGCAACCGAGGCCGCGGAGGTCGAGGAAGCACGGGCGCTGGCGCATGCGCAGATCGATGGCGACGGCAGCGACCTCGATCACGAGGCGGTCACCGAGGTCAATCCGCAGCGCTGGGACACGTCCCGCGCGGGTGGTGATGCGGACGTCGGAGCTGCGGCCGCCGGCAAAGCGCTGTACACCCCGGAACCCGTCCCGATGCCCGAACGCCTGGCCGGCGGCGTTGAACGCGACGGGGATCATCGGGAGCCGGACGGCGAACGGCGGGACGGCGACCGGGACGAGGACATTACCGCGATCAATCCGCGCCTGGCGGACACGGTGACCAGCGCCGCCGGCCCGCGCGACGACAACGCGGCAGCGGACGAAGGGACGCAACGCCGCGACTGATCATCCGCCCCGCCGGGGCGCGACTTCAGTGCTCGCGGGCGGCGTGGAAACCGATGTCCGGCCAGCGTTCGACGGTCAGGTTCAGGTTTACCCGGGTCGGGGCCAGGTAAGCCAGGTTGCCAGTGCCGTCGAGGGCGAGATGGTCCTGGTTGCGGGCGCGGAAACGCTCGATTTCCTTCTCCGAGCCGTCTATCCAGCGCACGCAGTGGAGATCGACGGGAGCGAACGCGCAGTCGACGCCGTACTCGTTCTTCAACCGCCACGCGACCACGTCGAACTGCAGCATGCCGACGGCACCCAGGATCAGATCGTTGTTGCGCAGCGGCCGGAACACCTGCGTTGCGCCCTCCTCGCTCAGCTGGACGAGACCTTTGTTGAGTGCCTTGGCCTTGAGCGGATCGCGCAGCACCACGCGCCGGAACAACTCCGGCGCAAAATGCGGGATACCCGTGAATTTCAGCGCCTCGCCCTCGGTGAACGTGTCGCCGATCTGGATCGTCCCGTGATTGTGCAGGCCGATGATGTCACCGGCCCATGCGGTGTCGGTATGCTCGCGATCCGCCGCCATGAACGACAGCGCGCTCGCCAACGGCACGTCGCGTCCGATACGCACGTGCCGCGCGCGCATCCCGCGCCGGTATTGACCGGAGCACACCCGCAGGAACGCGATGCGGTCGTGATGCGCCGGATCCATGTTGGCCTGGATCTTGAACACGAAGCCGCTGAAGCGCGGCTCGAAGGGATCGACACTGCGCTGGACGGCCAGGCGGGGCGCGGGACCGGGCGCATGTTCGACGAAGTAATCGAGAAGCTCGCGCACGCCGAAGGTGTTCAGGGCCGAACCGAAGAACAGCGGCGTCTGACGCCCGGCCAGGAATTGCGCGGTATCGGGCGCGTGACCGGCGCCGTCGACCAGCTCGAGCTCGGTACGGACTTCCTCGAGCTGCCCGCCCAGGGCTGCACCCACCTCCTCCGCTTCGAGTCCGGCATGGATTTCGCCACCCGAATCCCGTGCGTCGGCCCGTGAACGGTACAGGCGCACGCGCCGGTCCCGTCTGTCGATGATGCCGCGAAAGCGCGCGCCCGAACCGATGGGCCAGGTCACCGGGGCGCAGACGATACCGAGCACGCGTTCGATCTCGTCCATGATGTCGACCGGGTCGCGCGAGTCACGGTCGAGCTTGTTGATGAAGGTGACGATCGGCGTGTCGCGCAGGCGGCAGACCTCCATGAGTTTGATCGTACGCTCTTCCACGCCCTTGGCCGCATCAATGACCATGAGCGCCGAATCCACCGCCGTCAACGTGCGATAGGTATCCTCCGAAAAGTCGCCGTGGCCCGGTGTATCCAGCAGGTTCACTACCCGGCCCAGGTACTCGAACTGCATTACCGACGAGGTCACCGAAATGCCGCGCTGTTTTTCGATCTCCATCCAGTCCGAATGCGCATGGCGGGAGCTCTTGCGTGCTTTCACGGTGCCGGCGAACTGAATCGCGCCGGCGAGCAACAGCAGCTTTTCGGTCAACGTGGTCTTGCCGGCGTCCGGATGCGAGATGATGGCAAACGTACGTCGCCGGCCGATTTCGTGTGTGGAATCAGTCATGACGGGGAAGTGCGTCGGATGCGATCGCCGTTTCCAGCACTACCCACGCGATCGCATACTCGTTCTCGTCCGCGAGACTGACGTGGCTCGCCGAGATGCCGCATTCGCGCGCGCGCTCTGCAACAGCGCCGCGGAACACCAGCGTGGGCTTGCCCCGTTGATCGTGGTGAACGCCGATGCAGCGCGGTGCGACACCTTCGCGAAAACCGGTGCCGAATGCCTTGGAAACCGCCTCCTTGGCGGCAAAGCGCATGGCCAGGAAACGCTCTGGCCGCCGCGCCCGTGCGAGCTCGACGAGTTCGTCCGTGGTCAGGATGCGGCGTGCGAGGCGTTCACCGTAGCGGTCGAGACTGCGGCGCAGACGCGCGATTTCGACGATATCCACGCCGACACCGAAGATCATCCACGCGCCTCCAGCATGAGGCGTTTCATCTCGCGCACCGCCGGTTCGATACCGTCGAGCACCGCGCGGGCGATCACGGCGTGGCCGATGTTGAGCTCGTGCAGCTCGGCCAGGGCGGCGATCGCACCGACGTTGTGGTAATGCAGGCCGTGCCCGGCGTTGACCAGCAGCCCCGCCGCGGCCGCGTGGCGCGCGGCCTGCGCTACGGACGCCAGCGCCCGGCTGCGTTGTGGTTCGCTGGTGGCATCGGCGTAGCGCCCGGTGTGCAGCTCCACCGCCGGAGCACCAGCCTCGAGTGCCGCATCGACCTGATCTCGCTCCGGATCGATGAACAGCGAGACGCGCACACCGGCCGCGGCCAGCCGCTCGCAGCCGGCTCTCACGCGCGCCACCTGGCCGCGCACGTCGAGCCCGCCCTCGGTGGTGAGCTCCTCGCGACGTTCCGGAACGATGCAGCAGTCACGCGGACCGACGCGTTCGGCAATGGCGAGCATCTCGTCGGTCAGGGCCATCTCGAGGTTGAGCTTGGTCTGTACCAGCTGCTGCAGCAGCTCGATGTCCCGCAGCTGGATGTGGCGCCGGTCTTCGCGCAAATGGGCGGTGATGCCATCGGCGCCCGCCTGTTCCGCTCGCAGCGCAGCGTGGATGGGATCGGGGTAGCGCGTTCCGCGCGCCTGGCGCAGGGTCGCGACATGGTCGACGTTGATTCCCAGGAGTGGGGGCGATGACCTGTTGCTCATGGCACGACTGCGGATCCGGGGCGCGAAGGGGGCGCTATTGTAGCGGCAGCGCCGCCACCACGACAGGCACCGAGCGCCTGCTCAGCCCTGGTCGTCGTCGGCGGTGCGCAGCCCTGGGACGACGGCCACCGGAGCGCGTGCCCGCGGGCGGATCAGATCGCGGCTGACCAACGGCCGCGGGCCGAGGTGCGGTTCGAGCAGAAAGCGCAGCAGCCGTTTGGCCTCGGCCAGCGTCCCGCCGTCCTCGAACCGTCCGGCGGACAGTCCCATGAGTGTGCGCCCGCTCACCGGCACCGCCTGCACACCGTCAACCGGGGACCGTGTCGGCCCGCTCTCGGCCTGGTAAAGGTAGTTTTCCCCGGCCACCAGCGGCGCTCCGCTGCGCGCATCGCGCTCGAGCTGCAACCCGTACCCGAGGGTATCGAGCAGATCCCTTTCGAACAGGCGCAGCAACGGTTCCTCGGGCTGGCCACGCCCCAGGGCTTCTATCGATACGAGATAGCGCTGGAACAACGGCCGGCACGGGTCATGTCGCGGCAGCAGCCTGACGAGCAGCTCATTCATGTAGAAACCGCTGATCAGCGGCCGGCCGCTGAGACCGGGCGCCGGGGCGTCGCTCTCGGCAGCGGTCACGCTGCCGAGCTCGCCGCGCCCGCTCCAGGCGATCTGCAGGGGGCGAAACGGCTGCAGTGCCTCGTGCCACGCCGAGCGCGGTCGCCGCACGCCGCGGGCAACCAGGCCGACGCGACCGTGGCGCTGCGAGAACACTTCGAGCAGCGCGCTCGTCTCGCGGTAGGGCCGGCGGTGCAGCACGAACGCCGGATGCAGTTCGACCCGCACGCAGACGACCTCAGAGATCGTAGCCCAGCCGCGCGAGCGCGGTCGCGTCGTCTGCCCAGTTTTCCTTTACCTTGACCCAGGTTGCCAGGTAAACGTGGTGTCCGAGCAGCGCCTCGATGTCCCGTCTCGCTTCCGTCCCGACCCGCTTGAGCATTGCGCCGCCGCCACCTACGACGATACCGCGCTGCGAGCGCTTCTCCACCCAGATCGTGACCGCGATGCGTACGCCGTCGTCGTGCTCGGCGAACTCGTCGGTTATCACGCTGACGCTGTACGGAAGCTCTTCTCCCAGCAGCCGGATCAGCTTCTCGCGCACCAGTTCCGCAACCAGGAAACGCTCGCTGCGATCGGTGAGCACGTCGTCCGCAAACAGCCACGGACCCGCCGGCAGAAAACGCTCGATGGTCCGCTCGAGCTCCTCGACGTTGACCGCGCGCAGCGCCGAGACCGGAAAGATCTCGGCGAAATCGCCGTGCTCCGAAACGTCCTTCAGAAATGGCAGCAGGCGGCGCTTGTCGGCGACGCGGTCGATCTTGTTCGCGACCAGCACGACCGGCGCGCGCATGCCCGCGAGCTGGCGGGCCACGAAGGTATCGGCTGGCGTCCACGACGGCGCCTCGATCACGAACAAGGCCACGTCGACATCGGCAAGCGCCCGTGCCACCTCCCTGTTCATGGAACGGTTCAGACCGCGACGCGGGCGCGTCTGCAACCCGGGAGTATCGATATAGACCGCCTGGGCGGTGCCACGCGTCTTCACGCCGAGCAGTCGATGACGCGTGGTCTGCGGCCGACGCGAGGTGATGCTCAGTTTTTGACCGAGAATTTCGTTCAGCAGCGTGGACTTGCCCACGTTCGGCCGGCCGACGATGGCAACCATGCCCGCGCGCGTCGACTCAGCCGCGGGCGTCTCGTTCACGTTTCGGAACCGCCTTCGCCGAGTTGCTCGAGCAGCCGCGCGGCCGCAGCCTGCTCGGCGCGCCGGCGGCTCGATCCGCGGGCCAGCACCGGCGGCAGGTCGATGTCGGGCGCATGACAACTCACCGTGAACTGCTGTGCATGCGGCTCGCCCTCGACCGCCACGGTGTCATAACTCGGCGGCGGCAGGCCGCGGGCCTGCAGGTATTCCTGCAGCCGGGTCTTTGCGTCCTTGGCGGGGCCCTCGGGCGAGGTTTCCATCAGCCTGTCACCGAGCATGTCCAGCACCACCTCGCGGCAGCGTTCGAGTCCACCGTCGAGGTAGACGGCCCCGACGATGGCTTCGAGCGCATTCGCAAGCGTGGAATCGCGCCGCCATCCGCCGCTCTTGCGCTCACCTTCGCCGAGGTGCAGGGATTCGCCCAAATCGAGATCGCGCGCAACGCTCGCCAGGGTTTCGCGACGCACGAGCGTCGCCCGTGAGCGCGTGAGCTGACCTTCATCTGCGCGGGGAAAACGCCGGAACAGCGCCTCTGCGACGATCAGCCCGAGGAGTGAATCGCCGAGGAACTCGAGGCGCTCATTGTGCGGTCGTCCGGCGCTGCGGTGGGTGAGCGCCGTGGCGAGCAGCGCCGGATCACGAAAGCGGTATCCGATGCTTCGTTCGACTTCGCTCCCGGCAGCGTTCACGGCGGGGCCGGCAATACTCGTATCAGCGGTCATATTCCGCACGTACCGGTGCCGCCACGGCAGCAGCGGTACTCCGCTTCGCGGCCGCCTCGAGCGGCGCGGTCAGGTGCCCGGACCCGGCAGCTCGATCTGCTCGTCGATCTTGAGCACGACGTCGAGCGGCCCGAACAGCGGCCCGCGCTTTTCGTATTTCATCGTGAGTATCCGGTTCGGGCTGTTCTTGATTCGCTGCACCTTGGCGTAGTTCTTGATGCTCGCGTCGGTGAACGTCTCGACGTCGCTGACCTCGAAATTTCGCATCAGCAGCTTGTACACGTCCAGCGCCGACTTGCTGGCGATGCCCGGCTGGCCCGCCACGGATTTCATGGCTGCCTTCACCTTGAACATCTCGTTGTACAGTGGAAACAGCTTCATTCCCGTCAGCAGTACGGCAAACAGCAGCGCCGCCGCCATGATGAGACCCGAAAGCGTTACACCGTGCTGACGTTTCAAGCTGCGCATAGATCGACCCTCCACTTTTGCCCGGCCCGGTTCACTCGACCGACCGCCCGATGCGGTGCCAGTCCACACCGCCGTTCTTGCTGTCCCAGTTCATCCAGATGAGGAATGCGTGGCCGATGAGGTTCTCGTCGGGCACGAAACCCCAGTAACGGCTGTCCCTACTATTATCACGATTGTCCCCGAGGACGAAATAGTGCGCCGGCGGCACCGTGATCTCCACGTCGAACGACGGCCGATCCGGCACGACCAGGATGTCGTGCGGCGCGCCCGGCAGCTCCTCGCGGCGCAATGACGCACCCGTGTGACCCGCGCCCGCGCCGACACCGATATACACACCGGCGTCCTGCTGCGCGACCCGTTCGCCGTTCACGTAAACGGTCTTGTCGCGGTACTCGATATGATCGCCCGGCACGCCTATGACGCGCTTGATGTAGGGCGTGGAGGGATCCTCCGGGTAGCGAAATACGACTACGTCACCGCGGGCCGGGGAGCCTATGTCGATGATTTTCCGATTAATGGCCGGCAGCCGGATGCCGTAGTTGTACTTGTTGACGAGGATGAAATCCCCGACCAGCAGGGTCGGCATCATCGAGCCGCTCGGAATGCGAAACGGCTCCACGAGGAACGATCTCAGCACCAGCACGATGACGAAGATCGGGAAAAACGAGCGTGCGTAATCCACCGGTAAGGACGGTCGCTGTGCCTGCTCGATCGCCAGCGGGTCCGCGTCCGGTCCGAGCGCCGCCGCGGCCGCGCCGCGGCGCGGTGCGAGCAGCACGGCGTCGAAGCCCCAGATTGCGCCGCTCACCGCGACGAGGATGACGAGGATCGCCGAAAAATCCAGAATCATCGGGTTTTCGTCACCGTGAGAACAGCCATGAAGGCTTCCTGCGGGATCTCCACCGCCCCTACCTGCTTCATGCGCTTCTTGCCCTCCTTCTGTTTCTCCAGCAACTTGCGCTTGCGCGTGATGTCGCCACCGTAGCACTTGGCGAGCACGTTCTTGCGCAGTGCCTTGACCGATTCGCGGGCGATCACGTGCGCGCCGATGGCCGCCTGGATTGCAATCTCGAACATCTGCCTCGGAATGAGCGCACGCATGCGTTCCGCGAGCTCGCGACCGCGCCGCTGGGCCTGCGCGCGATGCACAATCGTAGATAGCGCATCCACTCGTTCACCGTTGACCATCAGATCGAGCTTGACCAGATCCCCCTGCTGGTAGCGCAGGAAAGTGTAATCGAGCGAGGCATAGCCGCGGGTCGCGGACTTCAGCCGGTCGAAAAAGTCGAAAACCATCTCACTCATCGGCAGCTCGTAGCTGATTGCGACCTGTCGCCCCGTGTAGTGTAGCCGCTTCTGCACGCCGCGCTTTTCCACACACAGGGTGATGACGGCGCCGACGTGCTCCTGGGGAACCAGGATATCGACCTGAACGATCGGTTCGCGGATCTCGGCGATACGGATGTCGGGCGGCAGTCGGGCCGGATTGTCCACGTAGGTGATGTCCCCGCTCGTTTGCAGTACCTCGTAGACGACGGTGGGCGCCGTGGTGATGAGGTTGAGTCCGTACTCGCGCTCGAGACGCTCCTGGATGATTTCCATGTGCAGCATGCCGAGAAAACCGCAGCGGAACCCGAATCCCAGCGCCTCGGACGTTTCCGGCTCGAAGTGCAGGGCAGCATCGTTCAGCGACAGTTTTTGCAGCGCCTCGCGAAAGCCCTCGTAGTCGCTGGTGTCGACCGGGTACAGGCCGGCGAACACGTTCGGTTTCACCTTCTTGAATCCTGGCAATGGCTGCGCAGCCGGGCGCGCCGCGCCGGTGAGCGTGTCACCGACCGGTGCGCCGTCGACCTCCTTGATGCCGGCCACGACGAAACCGACCTCTCCCGCATCGAGCCGGTCGCGAGGTACGCGCTTGGGCGAAAACACTCCCACTGCGTCGACACTGTAGTCGCGCCCCGTCGACATGACACGGATCCGCCCGCCCCCCGGCAGGCTCCCGTCGACGATACGCACCAGCGACACCACGCCGAGATAGTTGTCGAACCAGGAATCGATGATCAGCGCCTTGAGCGGACCGTCCGGCATGCCGCGGGGCGCGGGGACCTGGCGCACGAGCGCATTCAGCAGCTCGGGCACGCCCGCGCCGGTCTTGGCGCTCACCCTGATCGCGCTGGTCGCCTCGATGCCGATGATGTCCTCGATCTCGCGCGCGACCCGCTCGGGATCCGACGCCGGCAGATCGATCTTGTTGAGCACCGGGATGACCTCCAGTCCCTGTTCGACGGCGGTGTGGCAGTTGGCCACCGACTGGGCCTCCACCCCCTGGGCCGCATCGACCACCAGCAGCGCACCTTCGCAGGCGGCAAGAGAGCGCGAAACCTCGTAGGAGAAGTCGACGTGCCCGGGCGTGTCGATGAAATTCAACTGGTAAGTCCGCCCGTCATCGGCTTTGAAATCGAGCGTGACGCACTGCGCCTTGATCGTGATCCCGCGCTCGCGTTCGAGATCCATCGAGTCGAGCACCTGCTCTTCCATCTCGCGAGCCGCCAGACCGCCGCAGATCTGAATGAAGCGGTCGGCGAGCGTCGACTTGCCGTGATCGATGTGCGCAATGATGGAGAAATTGCGGATGTTCTCCTGTGCGGTCATGAGGGGTGCTCGTTACGGGACCTGCCCCGGATCTGACGCCCGGGCGTGAGCAGGATCGAACGCGACGGTGCGTACCGCGTGCCCCTGCCGAGCACCGGGTCCTGCCGGGCGATCCCGAAGCTGGCGCACGCCACGGCGGGCGATTCTAGCCCACATCATTGGCTGTTCAAACACGCCAGCAGCGCCTCACGGTCCAGTCGGTGCATGCACAGCACCCGCGCGGCGCACATCAGTACGGGAACGTCGAGGCCGTGGCGCGCGAGCAGCACCGGATCCTCGTCCACGTCGATCACCCGCAGTGCGATGCGGCCCGATGCGACCAGGTCGGCGAGCCCGTGCTGCATCTCCTCACACAGAGGACAGTCCCGCCTGCCCAGCAGCGTCAGGACCTGCGTCACTTCTCGGTGTCCGGCACCTTCATCGCGAGGAACAGCGGCCCGCCCCGGCGCTGCACGAGGATCGGTACCGACTTGCCTGCCGGCAGGCGTGCCGCAAGCTCACGCAGATGGCCGATGTCGCGGACCTTCTCGTTGTCGAGCAGCAGCAGCACGTCACCGGCACGTACACCGGCCTTTTTCGCCGGCCCGTCCTGCACCGACTCCACCAGGACACCCCCATCGTCCAGATCCAGCTCTTCGCGTTGCGGCTTACTGATTTCACGCACGGTGATGTCGAGGCGCTTGATGCTCATCTGGTCGTCGCGACCCGAGGTGGCCAGCTGCAATTCCTCGTTAGGCGGCAGCTCGCCGATTTTCACGCGCACGGTGCGTTGTTTACCTTCGCGTATGACCTTGATGGATATATCGTTGCCGATGCGGGTGTTTCCGACCAGCGGTGGCAGATCCGCGGACGTTTCGATCGTCGTGTCCGCGAAGGCGATGACGATGTCGCCGGCCTGAAGTCCGGCTTTGTCGGCCGGACTGTCCGGCACGACCTTGGACACCAGTGCGCCGTGCGGTTTGGCCATGCCAAAGGACTCCGCCAGATCGCGCGTCACGTCCTGGATCAGTACGCCCAGCCAGCCGCGAGTCACGGTGCCGCTCTCGCGCAGCTGCTCGTAGACGTTGTAGGCCACTTCCATCGGGATCGCGAACGACAGTCCCATGAAGCCACCCGTACGGCTGAATATCTGCGAGTTGACCCCTACGACCTCTCCCGCGAGGTTGAACAACGGTCCGCCCGAGTTGCCCGGATTGATGGCCACGTCGGTTTGGATGAACGGCACGTAATTCTCGTTCGGCAGGCTCCTGCCCTTGGCGCTGACGATGCCGGCCGTGACCGAATACTCGAAACCGAACGGCGAGCCGATCGCGAGCACCCATTCACCTACGCGCAGCTTGCTCGAATCACCGATCTTCACCGTCGGCAGATCCGCCGCCTCGACTTTGAGCACCGCGAGATCGCTGCGCTCGTCGGAGCCGATCAGCTGCGCGACGAACTCCCGACGGTCGGACAGGCGCACCACGATTTCGTCCGCGTCCTTGACGACGTGATAATTGCTGATGATGTAACCGTCGGCGGAAATGATGAAACCCGATCCCAGCGAGGAACGCGGTTCGAAGTTGCCGGGATCACCGCCCTCGCCGAAGAAACGCCGGAAGAACTCGTACAGGGGACTGTCTTCCGGCAGGTCGGGGATCTGCATGCCCGGCGGCAGACCCGGCGGCTGCGTGCCGCGCTTGAGGGTGGTGCCGATGTTCACCACCGCCGGGCTGGCGCGCTCGGCCAGATCGGCGAAATCGGGCAGGTCACGGGCGCGCGCCGGCGCAGCGGCCAGCAGGCACAGTACGACGGCACTGAACACGAACGGACGCACGGACATGTACTCTCCAACAGCGATGACGGGAGCGGGCCAGGCTTAAGCGGAACCGCCGCGCGCGGGAACGCCGGGCGACGACCCCGTCATTGTGCCGCCGTATTCAATTATTGTCACGGCGCGCCACCGATTGCGCAATCTGGCGCACGGCCCCCCGCGGCAGCTCACCGACCACCGTGACCTGGTGGTCGGAAGTCATCGTGCTGAAGGCGTTGACGGCGCCCATGGACGAGAAGCCTTCGAGCCGGGTTTTGTCCTGCTCGAGTTGCTCCACGAATATCGACACCATGGCGAGGCCGTCCGAAAACACCAGGTGCTCTACCGGCATGGGGCTCGCCGCGAGCGGCTGCACCGCCCGATCGCTCAACGCGAAGCCGGTCGGCAGCCAGCCGACATCCCACTGCACCGTGGACGCGGTCGGGTGCGCCGCTTGCTCGTCGCCGGCGATCCAGGTGTAGCCCTCGCCGGAGATGTCGGGCTCGAGCAGATCATCCGGGATGGTCTCCGGCAGCGAAATCTGGGTGAACGTGATCTGCTCGAGGACAGCGCCGTTGGTATCGACGATCTCCGACTTGAGCAGCAGGCTCGAGTCGTCGTCGATCCAGAGCCGGTAACCGTAGCGGTCCTTGCGCAGCGGTTCGATGGCGACGATCTGCGCCGTGCGCCCGGCGACGCGATCCGGGCCGGCCACGCTGAAGCGGTAATACGCGGCCATGCGATCCAGCGGCTCGGTGAAAGTGGTCCGGAACAGCTCCCTGGGCCTGCTTTTCTCCACCATGACGGACTTGTCATCCGGGAAGATGCAAACAACTTTCTCGCCGTTGCGGATGATCTCGCGCGGACTGCCGGACAGCGCCACGAGCCGTTCCTGGGAACCCGTGGCGTCGCGCCGGTGGATGATCCGCATGCTGTCGGTCAGGCCGCCGCGCTGATAGACGAACACGCCATCGAAGTTGCGCGCCTCGACGGCCTGCGACATGCGCATCAGCAACTCCTGCGCCGATCCCCCGGCAGCCGCTGCCCACCCCGGCACGCTCACCGCGCACAGCACGACGGCGTTGACCCATGCCCGGACGCGACGGGACTTCACGCCCGGCTCAGCGATCCTCATGGCCGACGAGCCGCACGTAGGCCGGCACCATACCCGGCAGCACCGTAGCAGCCCTTTGCTCGCTGTAGTTCAGCAGGTAGGTGTTCAGACGCGACGACGCCGCCTGATCCGCCGGCGCCCAGCGCACGGCCGCCACCGGAGCATCGAGCGCGGCCGGCGCCGTCACCGGAGCGAACCCGGCGACCTGGGGCTGGCCCGGCGTCTGGCCGGCGCCGCCTTGGCCGCGATCCATCACGAATATGCCCATCGCCGCGACCGACGCCGCGATGGCGAGCCCGGCCAGCGGGCGTCCGATCGGCGGTAACCGCCGCCGCCGCGCCAGCACGGTCGGTTCGTGCACGAGGCACCCGGATATCCGCCGTGCCAGCCCCGGATCGACCCGGTCGGGCAGCATCTGGCGCAGGGCGTCGCCGATGAGATGGTAACGCGACCAGGTCTGCCGCGTGTCGTCGTCCTGCAACAGCAGCGCCAGCACCTCGGGACGATTGGTCGCCTCGGGATCACCATCCAGAAAAGCCGACAGTCGTTCTGCATTTTGCTCGTTCATGCTCTCGCCTCACTCCAGCAGTGGCCGCAAGCGGCGGTCGATGGCATCCCGTGCCCGGAATATCCGGGACCTGACGGTCCCGATCGGGCATTCCATCGCCTGTGCGATCTCCTCGTAGCTCAGCCCCTCAACTTCGCGGAGGTTGATCGCAGTTCGCAGATCCTCGGGCAAATCCTCGATTGCCGCGAGTATGGTGCTCTTTATCTCCTCGGTCAGCAGCAGGTGCTCGGGCGTGGCGGTGTCGTGCTGCTGTTCCTCGAGGTCGAAATCATTGTCGTCACCGCCCGTGTCGACCTCGTTCGGTCGTCGGGACAGTGTGACCAGATAATTCTTGGCAGTATTGATCGCGATCCGGTAGAGCCACGTATAAAACGCACTGTCGCCGCGAAAGTTGGGTAAGGCGCGATAGGCCTTGAGGAAAGCCTCCTGGGCGACGTCCATGGCGTCATGTGGATCACGGACGTAGCGCGCCACGAGCTTGATGATGCGGTGCTGGTACTTGAGAACCAGAACATCGAACGCCGACTTGTCACCTTGCTGAACCCTCTCTACCAGGACTTTATCGGCGCCGTTGTCGCCCATTCGGCCAATCTCCTTGTATCATTCGCGCGGCGCCGTCCGTCTGCCTGCGTGATCAGACCATAAGGCGCTGTTTTAGTTCGCTGAGATCTCGCGGCCGCCGGCGCGGCGCGGGCATTATAGCAATCTGCCGCCCATGCCCATTCAGCACGAATTCGACGTCCTCATCATCGGCAGCGGTGCCGCCGGGCTCAGTCTCGCCCTCGAGCTGGCCCCTTGCTGCCGCCTCGCCGTGCTCAGCAAGGGGACGCTCGACGAGGGTGCGACGCTGTATGCCCAGGGCGGGATCTCCGCCGTGCTCGACGCCGCGGATTCGGTCGAATCGCACGTCGCCGATACGCTCGCCGCGGGTGCGCAGCTGTGCCGGCCCGACGTCGCCCGGTTCATCGTCGAACGCGGCCGCGACCGGATACAGTGGCTGATTGAACAGGGTGTGCCATTCACGCGCGCGCCCGGCCCGGGCGGCGACACGCACTACCACCTGACCCGCGAAGGCGGCCACAGCCACCGGCGCGTCATACACGCCGCGGACGCGACCGGGCGTGCCGTGCAGACGACCCTGGAACAGCGCGTGCGCGCCGATCCGTCGATCGCGTTGTTCGAGCACCACATCGCCATCGACGTCGTCACCGGCCGCCACCTGGGGCGCGAGCCCGGCCGCTGTTTCGGCGCCTATGTCTACGATCGCGAGCGCCAGCAGGTCCACAGCTTCGCGGCCCGCGTCGTGGTGCTCGCCACCGGCGGCGCCGGCAAGGTCTACCTGTACACCAGCAATCCGGACGTCGCCACCGGCGACGGTATCGCCATGGCCTGGCGCGCCGGTGCCCGTGTCGGGAACCTGGAGTTCATCCAGTTTCACCCGACCTGTCTGTACCACCCGCAGGCGAAGTCGTTTCTGATCACCGAGGCGATCCGCGGTGAAGGTGGCCGGCTGCTGCTGCCCGACGGCAGCCCGTTCATGCAGCGATTCGATCCGCGCGGTGAGCTCGCACCGCGCGACATCGTCGCCCGCGCCATCGACCACGAGATGAAGCGTCTCGGTGCCGACTGCGTCTATCTCGACGTCAGCCATCGGTCGCCGGAGTTCATCCGCGAGCACTTTCCGACGGTCTACGGCCGCTGCCTGGATTTCGGCCTGGACATCACCACCAGTGCGATCCCGGTCGTGCCGGCCGCTCATTATCTGTGCGGTGGCGTGCTCACGGATCTGCGCGGACGCACCTCGACCGATGCCCTGTACGCCGTCGGCGAGGTCGCTTGCACCGGCCTGCACGGCGCCAACCGGATGGCGAGCAATTCGCTGCTCGAATGCCTGGTCATCGCCGAGTCCGCGGCCGCCGACATCCGCGCCCGCCTGGGCGCGATCGCCCCGCCGCCCGCGCTGCCACCCTGGGACGAGAGCCAGGTGACGGACTCGGACGAGGAAGTGGTCGTCGCCCACAACTGGGACGAGCTCAGGCGGTTCATGTGGGACTACGTCGGCATCGTGCGCACGACCAAGCGGCTGCTGCGTGCCAGCCGGCGTATCGAGCTGCTGAAGGCCGAGATCGCCGAGTATTACGGCAATTTCCGCGTCAGCAACGATCTCATCGAGCTGCGCAACCTGGTGCTGGTGGCGGAGCTCATCATCCGCTGCGCACTGGCGCGCAAGGAGAGCCGCGGCCTGCATTACACCCTGGATTACCCGCAGCCGGACACCTCGGTGCCACCGTGCGACACCGTGCTCCAGTGGCAGAGCTGATCGCGGACGACGGGCCGGCGGCGGACAGCGGCTCCGCGCCCGAGCATTTCGACCTCGACGCCTATCGCCCGGCACCCCGATGCCTGGCAGGCCGGGTGGTGCTGGTCACCGGCGCTGGCGCCGGCCTGGGCCGGGCGGCGGCGCTGGCGCTGGCCGATCGTGGTGCCACCGTCGTATTGCTCGGCCGCACCGTGACGGCGCTGGAACGGGTCTACGACACCATCGCGGACCGCGGCGGACCCGAACCCGCGATCTACCCGCTCGACCTGGAAGGGGCCGCCTACCCGGATTACGAGCAACTCGCCGAGCAGATCCGGCGCGAGCTCGGCGGCCTGGACGGGCTGCTGCTGTGCGCCGCCCGGCTGGGTGAGCTGGGACCGCTCGCCCGTCTCGATCCGGTCATGTGGGCGCGGGTGCTGCAGATTAATCTCCATGCGAGCTTCATGCTCGTACAGAATCTGCTGCCGCTGCTCGAGTCCGCCGCCGACGGCCGCCTGGTGTTCACGCTCGACGGCCACGTGCAGGGCGGTCGCGCCTATTGGGGTCCGTACGGCGTGAGCAAGAGCGCCCTGGCGACCCTCGCCCGGACCTGCATGCAGGAGCTGGAGCACCACCCGCGTCTGCGGGTGACGGCCATCGATCCCGGACCCACCGCGACGCTGCTGCGCCGGCAAGCTTTCCCGGCCGAGGATCCGGCCCGCCTGCCCGCACCCGAGCGGCTCGGGCCGGCGTTCGTCTATCTGCTCGGCCCGGACAGCCGGACCTGCCATGGCACGATCCTGGCGCCGCGTGCCGGGACGGACGCCTGAGATCCGGACGGTGGCAGAAGCTTGCCTCGCAGCGCCGGAATCGTGGCGGTCGCCGGCACCGCGCACTGCCTGGCCGGGGCCGATTGTGGACTGCAACACATTTCTGTTAGCATATCAAAATCAGACACTTGCGGTAGTTATCCCGACCCGTCCCCAGGTCGCTGGACCGACTTATGGCTTACATTTTGCATTCATAGACGCCTGAACGCATGGACAGGCAGGCTGCCGGCAATGAATGCTACGCCCCGACTGATCAACGAGTCCCGAGGCGCGCACGCTGATCCGCGTGCCGCCGCCAGCAGGATTGCGCCCGTGGAACTGAGCAGCATTGACCTGGAGCGCAAGACGCTCGAGCTTGCGAATACGCTGCAAAGCTCGCTCGAGATCGAAAAGATCCTCGATCTGTTCGGCGCCGGGCTCATGCCCCTGGTTGCGCACACCGGCCTCGAATTCCTCAGCGACGGCATCGGCATGATCCGCGGTGAGGGCGGTACACACACCTGTGACTATGAGCTCACGCTCGGGACGACCTCCATCGGCCGCGTCATACTCCGGCGCGATCATCCGTTCACAGATGCTGAAATGGCGGTACTGGAGGCATTGCTGTGCGCCCTCACCTACCCGCTGCGCAACGCCATGCTCTACAAACGCGCGCTGGAGACCGCGCTGACCGATCCGATGACAGGCATCAGCAACCGTGCCGCCATGAATGCGACACTGCAACGCGAAGTCGAGCTCGCACACCGGCACGGGATACCGCTGTCGTTCGTCATGGTCGATGTGGACCACTTCAAGCAGATCAACGACGTGCACGGGCACCTGTTCGGTGACGACGTGCTGTGCGAAGTGGCACGCTGTATCGCCGAATGCATCCGCCGCTCGGACATCCTGTTCCGCTACGGCGGCGAGGAATTCGTGGCGCTGCTCTCCAGCACCGACATCGGCGGCGCGATGCTGCTGGCGCAGCGTATTCGCGGGGCCGTGGAGCACCGCAGTTTCGGCGTCGGCGGTCAGCGGGTTCCGGTGACCGTCAGCGTCGGCGTGAGCGCGCTGGACGAGGACGACGAACCGTTCGATCTCATCGACAAAGCCGATCGCGCCCTGTATCGCGCCAAGGATCTCGGCCGCAACCGGGTCGTCGAGTTCGCCGCCTGATCGTCACGGATTGGCGTCACCGGGCCGTTCGAGCAGGCGCGCGAATCCGTCCTCGTCGAGCACAGCGACTCCGAGCGTCCTGGCTTTGTCGACCTTGCTGCCGGGATCGGCGCCGGCGATGACGGCGTCGGTTTTCTTCGACACCGAGCTGCTGACACGGGCGCCGAGCGCCCGCAGCCGTTCGCTTGCCTGCTCGCGCGTCATCCGTGCCAGCGTACCGGTCAGCACGAAACTGCGCCCGACGAGCGGCAGCGCCTGTGGCTGCACGGGCTCTTGCGCGGGCCAGCGCACGCCGGCGGCACGCACCCGGCGCAATACCTCACGGTTCTCGGCGTTGGCGAAGAATCTCGCCACGTGCGCGGCGACCACCGGGCCGACGTCGGGCACTGCCTGCAGGCTCTGCTCGTCCGCTGCGGCGATCGCCTCCAGCGTGCCGAAGTAGCGCGCGAGCGAGCGCGCCGTCGCTTCGCCGACGTCGCGGATACCGAGCGCGTATAGAAATCTCGCCAGGGTCGTGCTCTTGCTCCGCTCGATTGCCGCGAACAGGTTCGCGGCGGACTTCTCACCCATGCGCTCCAGGCCGACCAGCTGGTCCCGGGTCAGCGAGTACAGGCCGGCGACATCGCGCACGTCGCCGCGCTCGACGAGCTGTTCGATGATCTTCTCGCCGAGACCGTCGATGTCGAGCGCCCGCCGCGAGGCGAAGTGGATGAGCGCCTGGATCCGTTGCGCCGGGCAGACCAGTCCGCCACTGCAGCGGTATACGGCCTCACCTTCGACCTGCTCGACGGCGCTCCCGCACTGGGGACAACTCGCCGGCATCCGGAACGGTTTCGTGCCCGCCGGCCGCAGCTCCGTGCGCACCGCGACGATCTCGGGGATCACGTCCCCCGCACGGCGCACCACCACCGTATCTCCCGCGCGCACGTCCTTGCGCCCGACCTCCGCCGCGTTGTGCAGCGTGGCGTTAGAGACCGTGACACCGCCGACGAATACCGGCTCGAGCCGGGCCACGGGCGTCAGGGCCCCGGTCCGTCCGACCTGAATCTCGATTGCGCGTACGCGCGTCGACTCTTCCTGCGGCGGAAACTTGCAGGCCACCGCCCAGCGCGGCGCACGCGAAACCGTGCCGAGCCGTTCCTGGGCGTCGATGGCGTTGACCTTGAACACGACGCCGTCGATGTCATACCCGAGCGCGGCGCGGCGCGCGGCCATCCGCCGGTAGTACTCGAGACACGCGTCGACACCAATCAGAACCTCGACGTCGCTGGACACGCGCAGCCCGAGCGTGGCCAGCAATGCCAGGGCCTCGCTGTGCCGCGCCGGTGCAGGGGCGCCTTCGATGCGCGCGAGCGCGTAACAGAACATCGTCAAGGGCCGGCGCGCCGTCATCGCCGGATCGAGCTGGCGCAGGCTGCCGGCGGCCGCATTGCGCGGATTGACGAAGGTCTTGGCTCCCGCGGCTGCCTGGTCGGCATTCAGACGCGCAAAACCCGCGTGGGTCATGTAGATCTCGCCGCGCACCTCGAGCAGCGCCGGCGCGGCCCCGCGCAACCGCAGCGGCACGGCGCGGATCGTGCGCACGTTCGCGGTGACGTCCTCGCCGCGACTTCCGTCGCCTCGCGTCGCCGCGCGGGTTAACATTCCATCCAGGTACACGAGGCTCACGGCGAGTCCGTCCAGCTTCGCCTCGGCCGCGTACTCGGCCGCATCGACGTTCAAGCGCTCGCGCACCCGCCGATCGAATGCGCGCAACTCCTGTTCGTCGAAGGCATTTTCGAGCGACAGCATCGGCGTCTCGTGCACGACCTCGGTGAACCCGGACGCGGGCGGGGCGCCCACGCGGCGGGTCGGCGAATCACCGGTGACGAGCTCGGGATACTGCGTCTCGAGCGCGCGCAGCTCGCGCAGCTCGCGGTCGTATTGCGCATCGGTGACGGTGGGTTCGTCGAGAACGAAATACTGATGGTTATAATCGTTGATCCTGCGGCGCAACTCCTCGAGGCGCCGCCGAACCGGCGCCGGAGCGCTCATTCGGGCGCCGTGATCGATTCGCGCAGCGCCGCGATAGCGCCGGCGTCGAGCGGACGATGGCGAGAGTCACACACCTGCGCGCCGAGTATGTCCGCCAGCCGCTGTGCGGTGTTCAGCATGAGCTCGAACGCGATGTTCGCCTCGATCGGCCCGGGCAACTTCATGAACAACGCGAGCCCGCGTGTCTCCAGCGCGTCCATGTGCTCCAGATCGAAGCAGCCCGGTTCGAACATGTTCGCGGCGCTGAACAGCGGCTCGGCTGCCCGCATCCGGCCGATACCGAAGTGGTGGAAGATCTGCAGGTCGCCGTGGCGCATACCGACCGTGCCCATGGCGTCGAGCACATCCGGGCCGGTGATGCGCCGGTGCGGCTCGACCTCGATATGCAGCACGATGACGCGCTCCGTTGTCGCGCCGGCGCGCACCGGTTCACCCGCCAGCTCGTCGCTCGCGCAGGCCGGCTCCCGCCCGGAATCACCCGGATCATCGGCGCCGTGTCCAGCCTTCGCCGTGGCACCGAATCCGAGCTCGAGCTGGTCACGGTGGCGGCGCGACCCGGCCGCGCTCGACGAACCGTGGCCGTGTCCGGTTTGCGGATAGGCGTCGCCAGTCACGTCGACGTCCACGTCGACGGACAGCGACTCGGCTGCGTCCAGATGATCGAGCGCACGCTCGGACGTGCGGCGCGTGCCACGTTCACGCAACGCGGCCTCACCCCGCTCAGTCAGGGCGCGGTATCGATTGCGGCGACGGCGCATGCGCCACACGCCCATGCCGGCGAGACCCGCGAGGACGACAGCGATGATGGCAAAGGCGAGCATCGTGGAACGACCCGACCCCCGGACGGGATCAGCTCATACCGGTGCTGGCCCGGTCACCGGCCCGCCGGATGACATCCGCACGGAGCGCCGTCATGCCGACGCCGCCATCTGCACGGCTTCGTCCATGTTCACCGCCACGAGCCGTGACACGCCCGGTTCGTGCATGGTGACACCGATGAGAAGCTCGGCGATCTCCATGGTGATCTTGTTGTGCGTCACAAAGATGAACTGCACCCGTCCGGCCATTGACTTGAGCAGGTCGCAATACCGGTAGACATTGGCGTCATCGAGCGGTGCGTCGACCTCGTCGAGCAGGCAGAAAGGTGCAGGGTTGAGCTCGAATATCGACATCACGAGTGCGAGCGCGGTGAGCGCCTTTTCGCCACCGGAGAGCAGGTGAATCGTGCTGTTGCGTTTGCCGGGCGGACGCGCCATGACCGCCACACCGGTTTCCAGCAGGTCGGTGCCGGTCAGCTCGAGATAGGCGTGCCCGCCACCGAACAGGACGGGGAAGATCTGCTGCAGACCGCTGTTGACCTTGTCGAAGGTTTCCTTGAAGCGGGTACGTGTCTCGCGATCGATCCTGCGAATCGCGTCCTCCAGCGTTGCCAGCGCCTCGGTGAGGTCCGCGTGCTGGTTGTCGAGGTAGCTCTTGCGCTCGTTCAGCTCGGCGAACTCGTCGATCGCCGCGAGGTTTATGGGGCCGAGGCGCGCGATGCGTTTGTCGATCGTCTCGATGTCCGCCCGGCAGCTCTGCTCGGACAGACCCTCGGGAAGCTCGGCGGCGAGCGCCTCGGGTTCGAAGCCGTTCGCGCCGAGCTGCTCGGCCAGATCCTGCATCCTGACCTGCAGACCGCGGGCTTCGACGCGCAGCCGTTCGAGCAGCTCGCGTTGCTCCTGCAGCGCTTCGTCGAGCTTGAGCCTGCCCTGCTCGCGCTCGCGCAGCGCGCCTTCGGTACGCTCGAGAGCATGGCGCGCGTCGCCGAGACGTCCTTCCACGCGCACCCGTTCCCCGAGCCTCACCTCCAGATCGCGCCGTAGCTGCGCGAGGGGCTCGGCGGCGGCGGTGAGTCCGCGTTCTAGCTCCTCGCAGCGCGCGCGCAACTGCTGCAACACGCTGCGATGGCGATCCAGGGCGTGGTCCAGGGCGCCCGTCTGCGACTTCATGGATTCCATCTGCACCGAAACCGAGTGCATGCGATCGCGCGCAGCGCGCCAGTGCTCGCGCGCACGCTGCAGCTCGGCGCGCAGGGCTTCGCGCTGCGCTTCGAGCTGCGCGCGTTCCTGTTCCAGCGTGCTGGTGGTGCCACGCGTGCCGGTGAGCTGTCGACGCGCCGCGTCGAGCTGTTCGGCGTCGAGCGCTATCTGGTCTTCCAGGTCGGCCAGATCCGCCTCGATGTGCGCGATACGCCCGGTCACGTGCTCGTGCTGGGCGCGCTTGCCGGCCAGCGCCGCACGCAGTCCGACCACCCGTTCCTGGGCCTCGCGAATGCCGCCGTGACCGGCGTCCGCCTGCAACGCCTGGACCTGCTCGCGCAGCGCCGTGATGGCGGCCACGAGCTCGCTAATCCGGTCGTCCAGCGCGCGCGCTTGTCCCTTGCACTGCTGCAGCTCGCGCTCGCGCGCGAGCACGCTCTGTTCGCCTGCCGTCGACGACGGCAGGCGAACCCACCCGCGGCCGTAAACACCCCCGTCGCGAGTCACCACGCATTCGCCGTCGCGCAGATCCCCGCGCACGAGCGCCGCCGCCGCCGCGTCCTCGGCGACGTAGACACCGGCCAGCAACTCGCCCAGCGGCCAGGGCGATCGCACGAGTTCCTGCAATGCCCGCCCCGCCACCGGTGTCCATTGCGCAGCGGCAACCGGCGCGGCGCGGGTGTCCAGCAGCGTGATCCGACCCCGCGGCCGCGGCGCGTCAATGACGCCGTCGAGCGTGCTCACACACAGGGTGTCCAGGGGCACGCGGATCGCCGCCTCGAGCGCCATTTCCCAACCGGGCTGCACCTCGATGCGCTGCGCCAGCCGGTCCGCCCCGGCGAGACCGCGCTCCTCGAGCCAGGCGCCGAGTGACGCCAGATCGCCGGTCATCGCCGCTTTCTGCAAGGCATCGAGCGACGCGATGCGCGTTCCCAGCTCCTGGCGTTGCTCGCGCGTGTCGTCGAGATCGGCGCCGAGTGAGTCGATGCGCGCGCGAAATTCCCGCTCCTGCTGCTGCCGGTGCTCCTCGCGGCGGGTCAGCTGCTCGAACGCGGCAACCGCGCTGCCGAGCTCCCGCTCGATTCGCGTGATCTCGTCCACCAGCGTCTGTGGCTGCAGGCGCTCGAGCTCTCCGCGAAGTGTCTGTACCCGCACGGTCGCGTCCCGTTCCGTGTGCTGCAGGTGCTCGATACGCGCTTCCTGCACGCGCTGCGCACGCATCGCCTCACCGGCACTCGAATTGAACTGGTCCCAGATCTGCTGCCAGCCCTGCATGGACTGCTCGCAGGACTCGAACGCCTCATAGGCTTCGCGTTCGTCCGTCTCGGCCTGCACCACGTCCGGCTGCACCGCGTCGATGCGCGCGCCGATGTCGCGAATACTCTGCTCGTCGTTCACCAGGTGCGACTGCGTTTCGTCCGCATCGACGCGCGCTTGCGCGAGATCGCGCTGGAGCTGCTCGCGGCGTTCTTCGGCGTGACGAATCGATTGCTCGAGACGCGATATCTCCGCGCCGACGCCGTAGAAGGCGGCCTGGACGCGGTTGAAATCCTCGGTCGCCGCAACCTGCTCCTCGCGCAACTTCGTGATCGCCGCCTCGATGGCGCGCACTTGCGCGGTCGCATGCTCGACGTCGGTTTCCTTGTGCTGCAGTGACCGGCCATGGCTGTCGGCCTCAACCGCCAGATCCCGCCAGCGCACCGCCAGCAGGGAGGACTTCAGGCGCCGTTCCTCGACTTTGAGCTCCTTGTACTTCTCCGCCGCTTTCGACTGGCGTTCCAGGTGCGTGAGCTGGCGGGCGAGTTCGTCACGGATGTCGTTCAGCCGCTCGAGATTCTCGCGCGTGTGCCGCATGCGGTTCTCGGTTTCGCGGCGCCGTTCCTTGTACTTGGAGATACCCGCCGCTTCTTCGAGAAACGTGCGCAGCTCGTCCGGCTTGGCTTCGACGACACGGCTGATCATGCCCTGCTCGATCACCGAGTAGCTGCGTGAGCCGACACCCGTACCGAGAAACAGATCGGTGATGTCCCTGCGCCTGCACCGTGTGCCGTTGAGCAGGTAGGTCGACACTCCATCGCGGCTCAGGACGCGCTTGATCGATATTTCCGCATACGCGGCGTATTGCCCGCCGATCTGCCCGTCGCTGTTGTCGAACAGGATCTCGACCGTCGCCTGGCCGATCGGCTTGCGGCTGTTCGAGCCGTTGAATATGACATCCGCGAGCGAATCGCCGCGCAGGTGCTTCGCGGACGATTCCCCCATCACCCAGTTGATGGCGTCGATGATGTTCGACTTGCCGCAGCCGTTCGGCCCGACGATCCCGGTGAGGTTGCCGGGAAGCAGCAGGGTGGTCGGATCGACGAAGGATTTGAAACCGGAAATCTTGATCTTGGAAAGCCGCATGCGCGGCAAGGATACCGGATTGGGGGATCCCGGTACAGCATTCGGGCGCACCCGCGGGAACGCCACTATCTATTTGATTGAACTAATTTATTCCGCGCGGACGCATTGCGGCTGCGGCGCGCCGCCGCGCCTCGCCGGGTGGCGTTGTGATATCGTTCCGGCCCCGTCCCACACGCAGCCACGAGATTCGAACGGCATGCCTGGCACCCCCGCCCGCACCCTGGACACCTTCGCCAATCCAGCCCCGGAGCGCGACTACACCATCCGTATCGAGATCCCGGAGTTCACCTGCCTGTGCCCGAAGACCGGACAACCCGACTTCGCCACCCTGGCGCTCGAGTACGTCCCGGAGGCGGCCTGCGTCGAGCTCAAGTCCCTCAAGCTGTACATCGGCTCGTTCCGCGACCAGGGCGCCTTCCACGAAGCGGTCGCCAACCGTATCCTGGACGACGTGGTGCGCGTGTGCGCGCCGCGATTTGCCCGCCTTACCGCCCGCTTCAACGTGCGCGGCGGCACCTACCCGACCGTCGTCGTCGAACACCGTGCCCCCGGCTGGTCGCCGGCGTCGCCGGTCGTGCTGCCATGAGCGACCGGCCGGGCGTCGCATGAGTGCCGAGCGCGCGACGACCGGCGTGCTCGGCGGCGTGCGCTGCGCGCTCGCCGGGGCGCGCCTCATCACCCGCCCGCGTGTGCGCCGCTACGTGATCATTCCGTTCGCGCTCAACGTCACACTGTTCGCGATTGCAATCGCCGTGGCGGCGCATTACGTCGGCGCCATCCTGGACCACTGGCTGCCCGCCTGGCTGGATTTTCTCAAGTGGCTTCTGTGGCCCGTTTTCGCGCTGCTGGCGCTGCTGGTGATCTTCTTCGGCTTCACGTTCCTCGCCAACCTGATCGGCGCGCCGTTCAACGCCTGGCTCGCCGAGGCGGTCGAGCGCGAGCTCGGCGGCGACGTGCCGCAGATGCCGGCCGGCTGGGCCGCGCTGCTGCGGGAGGCGTTCGCGGCGCTGCTGTCGGAGCTGCGCAAGCTCGCCTATTTCGCGCTGTGGGCGCTTCCGCTGCTCGTACTGTCGTTCATTCTGCCACCGGTCGCGGCCATCGGCTGGCTGGTGTTTTCCGCCTGGGCGCTCACCATCGAGTACGCCGACTATCCGCTCGGCAATCACGGCCACCCCTTCGTCCGCCAGCGCGAGATGTTGAGAAACGCGCGCGGGGTGGCGCTCGGATTCGGCGCGGCCATCACCGTCATGACCATGGTGCCGGTGCTGAACTTCGTCGCCATGCCCGTGGGCGTGGCCGGTGCCACGGTGCTCTGGCACCGCGTGCTGCGTCCCGCGAACGCCGCCCGCACGCCCTGATCTGCGCCGGGTGCGCGGCGGGCGCCGATTTGATTGCGTGTCCCGGTCGATTCTGGTAAAAATGCGCGCCTCGTTGCGCAGCACCTTGGAGTACAAGCCGTGCCCGCGAAGAAAAAGGCCAGCAAGAAACCGACTGTGACCACGCGCAAAAAAGCCCGGGTCACGGCCGCAAAACGCGCTCCGGCGCGCAAGAAGGGCGCGGCCGCGGCCGCACCCAGGACCAAGACCGCCACCAAGACCTCCAGGGGCAAGGTGCAAACGGCACGCGCGACGACGAAACCGAAAAAAGCCGCAGCCCGTAAACCGGTGGCAGCCAGGGCGGCACCCCGCAAACCCGTGACGGCCAAGGCCGCACCCGCCAAGGCGGCGGCAGCCAGATCCGCACCCGGCAAGGCCGTTGCGACCGGCAAGACGCCGGCCGGGGGCACGCGCAAGACCGCGGCGAAAAAGCCGACCCGTAGCGTGCGATCCCCCGCCTCGTTGCGGACCGCACGACCGGCCGCCGACGGTTTCAAGGGTTTCGAGCCGTACCGCCGCGAGCGTGGCGAGGAGTACATGAGCCCGGCGCAGGTCGAACACTTCCGGGACATACTCATGTCCTGGCGCCAGCAGCTCATGGAGGAAGTCGACCGCACCGTTCACCACATGCAGGACGACGCCGGCAACTTTCCGGATCCCAACGATCGCGCCACACAGGAAGAGGAATTCGCTCTGGAGCTGCGGACCCGCGATCGGGAACGCAAGCTGATCAAGAAGATCAATGAGTCACTCGCGACGCTGGAAGGTGGCGATTATGGCTACTGCGAGATGTGCGGCGTCGAGATCGGCGTCGAACGCCTCGAAGCGCGCCCGACCGCGACGCTTTGCATCGACTGCAAGACTCTCGACGAGATCCGGGAGAAGCAGCGCGCCTGATCCCGGCCCCGATTCGGCCCGGCCACGGCGCCCGGATCGACCCACGCGCTGCACGCCCATGCCGTGACCGGCGGCCCGGCCTATCGGGGCCGCTTCGCCCCCTCGCCTACCGGCCCGCTGCACTTCGGTTCCCTGGTCGCCGCACTCGGCAGTTACGTGGACGCACGCGCCTGCGGCGGGAGCTGGCTGGTACGGGTGGAGGATATCGATCCGCCGCGCGAGCAGGCGGGCGCGGCCGCCGGGATCCTGCGCACCCTGGAAGCATTCGGCCTCACCTGGGACGAGGCGGTCGTGCACCAGAGCCGGCGCACACGGGCCTACGCCGAAACCCTCGAACGCCTCGAGCGCGACCGGCGCGCGTATGTCTGCGGATGCAGCCGACGGGAAGTTGCCGGTCGCCCCTACCCGGGCCGTTGTCGTGAGGGGTTGACGCCGGGACGCCGTGCACGCTCACTGCGCCTGCGCATCGACGACGGCGAGGTGGTTTTCGAGGACCGGGTCCAGGGCGTGCAGCGCGTCGATCTACGTACGACCTGCGGCGACTTTCTCATCCGCCGCGCCGACGGCTACGTCGCCTACCACCTGGCGGTGACCCTGGACGACGCCTGGCAAGGGATCACGGACGTCGTCCGCGGCGCCGATCTGCTCGAGGCGACCGCACCGCAGCTGTACCTGCAGCGCGCGCTCGGGTTACCGGTGCCACGCTATGCCCACCTGCCCGTCGCTACCGACCATGCCGGGCGCAAGCTGAGCAAGCAGAATCGCGCGCCGGCGATCCGACCCGACGACGCCGGCGCGCAACTCACCCGGGCGCTCGCGTTCCTCGGCCATGCACCTCCGCCGACGCTCGCGGGCGCGCCGCCGGCCGAGCTCCTTGCCTGGGCCGTGGCGGCCTGGCGCCTCGGCCGGGTTCCGCGACACAACGCCGCGCTCCGCGCCTGACACGGCGCCGTAACGACCGGATCAGGTCTGCGGCGGCTCCAGTCTCGCCATGCACGCCCGCCGCGCGAGGTAGGCTTCGCGGACGATGCGCACATCCTCGAGAAACCATTCCAGCTCCTCGACGCGCAGCGTCTGCGGCCCGTCCACCAGCGCCCGGGCGGGCTCCGGGTGGAAATCGACGAGCACCAGGTTGGCGCCCGCGATTACGCCCTGGGCAGTAGCGTGCATCACGTCGAGTATGCCGTCGGCAGAACGCTCGCGCGAACCCACGGAGTGCGACGGATCGATACCGACCGGCATGCGCGTGAGTCGTTTCACCACCGGGATGTGCGCGAAGTCGACCATGTTGCGATGCGGATCCCCGAGATTGGTCTTCATGCCGCGCAGACAGAAGATCACGTTGCGATTACCTTCGCTGGCGAGGTACTCGGCCGCATTCAGAGACTCTTCCAGCGTGATGCCGAAGCCGCGTTTGAACAACACCGGGTATTCGCGTTGCCGGCCGACGTATTTCAGCAGCTCGAAATTCTGTGTGTTGCGGGTGCCGATCTGCACCATCACCCCGGTTGGTCGGCCGCTCTGCTCGAGTGCGGCGTGGATCTCGTCAACGTGCGATTCGTGGGTGATTTCCATGGCGATTACCCGCAGACCGTGCTTGCCTGCGAGTTCGAACACCCAGGGCAGACAGGCACGGCCGTGTCCCTGGAACGAGTACGGACTGGTGCGTGGTTTGTACGCGCCCATGCGCGTGCACACCTGGCCCGCTGCGGCGAGCGCACGCATCATCGCCTCGACGTGCTCGCGGGTGCTGACTGCGCACAATCCGGCGAACACGTGCAGTTCGTCCTGCGAGAACTCGACGCCGTTGTAGGTGAATCCGCTCGCACGCGGATCGCCCTTGTGGCGACCGAGCACGCGGTACTCCTGCGACACCCGCACTACCCGCTCGACGACCTCGAAGCTCTCGATCTCGCGCTGATCGAGTGCCGCCGTGTTGCCGATCAGGTACAACTCGGTCACGGTGTGGCTGGCACCAACGACATCGTGAACGCGATAGGTAACGTTGGCGAGCTCGTCGATGTAGGCGACCAGCTTGCGATAGGCCGCTTCGGCCTTGTCGGTGTCCGGATGCAATATGACGATCATCTCGAATGCTCGAAGTCAGTCGCGGGCAAGACGCGATTATCCCACACGCCCGGCAAAACCGGGGTCAGAGTCGAATTTCCGCTCTTGCTTCATCTCAAGCACGTCGCAACCGAAATTCGACTCTGACCCCGGTTTCGCGTCGGGACGGAAATTCGACTCTGACCCCGGTTTTGGACCCCGGTTTCGACCCGGTTCGATGCCTGTGCTCACTTGTTGGCACGGTTGTCGACCAGATCGTCGACGACGGTCGGATCCGCGAGCGTGCTGGTGTCGCCGAGGTTGTCGAGCTCGTTGGCGGCCACCTTGCGCAGGATGCGGCGCATGATCTTGCCGGAGCGCGTTTTCGGCAACCCCGGCGCCCACTGGATGACGTCGGGTGTCGCAATCGGGCCGATCTCCTCGCGCACGTGCCTGACCAGATCCTTGCGCAGGGCCTCGCTCGGCTCGATCCCCGCCATCAGCGTGACGTAAGCATAGATGCCCTGACCCTTGATCGCGTGCGGATAACCGACCACCGCCGCCTCGGCGACCGCCGCGTGCAGGACCAGCGCGCTTTCCACCTCAGCCGTGCCCAGACGGTGCCCGGACACGTTGATGACGTCGTCCACGCGTCCCGTGATCCAGTAGTAGCCGTCGGCGTCGCGACGCGCGCCGTCACCGGTGAAGTAGCGGCCCGGGTACATCCTGAAATAAGTCTCCACGCAGCGGTCGTGATCGCCGTAGACGGTGCGCATCTGACCGGGCCAGGATCGCTTGAGCACGAGTGCGCCGCTGGTCGCGCCCTCGAGTTCCCTGCCCTGGTCGTCCACCAGCGCCGGCTCGATACCGAAAAACGGCAGCGTCGCCGAGCCCGGCTTGAGCGCGGTCGCGCCCGGCAGCGGCGTAATGAGAATGCCGCCGGTCTCTGTCTGCCACCAGGTGTCGACGATAGGGCAGCGCCCTGCACCGACGACCCGGTGATACCACTCCCAGGCCTCCGGATTGATCGGCTCGCCGACCGAACCGAGGATACGCAGCGAAGCCCGCGAATGCCGGGTGACGTTCTCGTCGCCCAGCCCCATCAGCGACCGCAGTGCCGTCGGGGCGGTATAGAAGATGTTCACCTTGTGCTTGTCCACGACCTGCCAGAAGCGGCCGGCGTCCGGCCAGGTCGGCACACCCTCGAACATCAGTGTGGTCGCGCCGTTGGCGAGCGGGCCGTAGACGATATAAGAGTGGCCGGTTACCCAACCGACGTCCGCGGTACACCAGTACACGTCGCCGTCGTGGTAGTCGAAAACGTAGCGATGAGTCGTCGCCGCGAAGACGAGATAGCCACCGCTGGTGTGCAGCACGCCCTTGGGCTTACCCGTGGATCCGGACGTGTAGAGGATGAACAGCGGGTCCTCGGCGCCGATCGCCTCGGCCGGACACTGCGGTGCCGCCGCGTCGAGTGCCTCGTGGTACCAGAGGTCCCGGCTCGCGTTCCAGGCGACCTCACCGCCCGTGCGACGGACCACGAACACGGTATGCACGTCCGGGCAACCGGCCAGCGCCCGATCGGCGTTGGCCTTGAGCGCAATCTTGCGGCCGCCTCGCAGACCCTCATCGGCGGTGATGAGCACGCGGCAGTCGGCATCGACGATGCGGTCCTTGAGCGCATCGGGCGAGAACCCGCCGAACACGACCGAATGGATCGCACCGATACGTGCGCACGCCAGCATGGCCACCGCGGCCTGCGGGATCATCGGCAGGTAGATGGACACACGGTCGCCCCGGGCCACACCGCGGGCCTTCAAGGCATTGGCGAAGCGACAGACCTCGGCGTGCAGCTCGCGGTAGCTGATGTGCCTGGACTCGGCCGGATCGTCACCCTCCCAGATGATCGCGGTCTGATCCCCGCGCGTTGCGAGATGCCGGTCGAGGCAGTTCGCGGCGACATTGAGCGTCGCGCCTTCGAACCAGCGGATCTGCCCGCTGCGAAAGTCCCAGTCCTGCACCTTGTCCCAGGGTCGGATCCAGCTCACGAAGTTCTCCGCCTGCTCGGCCCAGAACCCATCACTATCGGCGAGCGAGCGCCGGTACATCTCGGCGTAGCGCGCTGCGTCCACGTGTGCATGAGCAGCGGTTTTTGCAGGCACCGGGTAGACGGTGACGTCGGACATCGGGATCTCCTCCTCGTGAACGGGGCTGCGGACACATCGCTCCGCGGCCTCGGGTTGCGCCGCGCCCGGGCACGGACCCTCAAGAGGTCCGCTGCCGCGGCCGACACAGGGCTGCGGGTCTGTACTTGTGCGATTCGTGCGCTACGGCAAGGTATTGGTATCCGCTTTGGTTTCAATGTGTCAAGTCTGGCGGGCGCTTTTGGCGGCGCCGCCTGAATGGGCTACTCTCGAACCAGCATGTCCCGGCCAATGCGTGTCAACCGCCTGTTCATCGGCGCCTGTGCGGCGCTGCTGGCGATCAGCGCCCGCGCGCAGAGTGACATCGTCGTCCACGGCCTGTTCAAGGATCGCGCGATAATCACCGTGCGCGGCAAGCAGCACCTGCTGACGGTCGGCAAACCGACGCCGGAAGGCATCGAGCTGATCTCGGCCGACAGCCAGTCCGCAGTTCTCGAAGTCGATGGTGAGCGCAAGACCTACACGCTCGGCACCCACATCAGCAGCACCTACACCACGCCCGGTCCGGGAACCCGCGTACGCATCTGGCCCGACGTCGTCGGCATGTACGTCGTGGATGGCAGCATAAACGGTTTCCCGACCCGCTTTCTCGTCGATACAGGCGCGACCCTCGTGGCCATGAATCGCAACGTGGCCCGGCGCCTCGGTATCGAGTACAAGCTCGATGGCCGCGAAGGCACCACCACGACGGCCTCCGGTGTGACACGGGCCTACTACGTCGAGCTCGACAAGGTCCGCATCGGCGACATCGAGCTGCACGACATCAGGGCCGCGGTCATCGACGGCGACTATCCGAACGAAGTGCTGCTCGGCAATTCCTTCCTCGGCCGCCTGGACATGGCCCGCGACGGCCGTGTGCTCGAGCTGCGCAGCAAATAGATAGCAACCGCTCCGTGGCACCGCGCCGTGCATCAAGGGGCCGAGCGGCATTCGTCGAGGCGGGCGGGTCGCGGTCCGCCGAGCGCCCAGTCCACGAGCTGCACGGGGTGCAGCACCGGCAGTGACACATAACGATCCATCTGCAGCATGCAGCCGAGATTGCCCACTGCGACCGCCATCGCGCCCGCAGCTGCGATGTGCCCGGCCTTGCGCCGACCGAGCCCGGCCGCGAGTGCCGGCTGCAGTAGGTTGTAGGTACCGGCCGCGCCACAGCACAGGTGGCTCTCCGTCACCGGCACGAGCTCGTAACCGAGCCGCTCCAGCAACCGTACCGGCGCCAGCGTGACGCGCTGCCCGTGCTGCAGGGAGCAGGCCGGCTGGTAGGCGACCCGCAGCGGTTCGGGCGCGCGGCCGTCCAGTTCGACACCCGCCAGAAACTCCATCACGTCGCGCGTGCACCGGGCCATCTGCTCGGCAGCCTCGCCCCCGCGCAGCAGGTAACCGTAGTCCTTGAGCATCGTGCCACACCCCGAGGCATTGCTGATGAGTGCCGTGAACGGCCGCGCCGCCGCGACCCGGGTCCAGGCGTCGACGTTGGCGATCACCCGTGCCCGGGCGGCTGCGGCCGCGCCGAGATGATGCTCGACGGCCCCGCAACAGTTTCCCGGCAGCACCAGCACTTCGTAGCCGATGCGCTCGAGCACCCGCACCGTGGCCGCGTTGACGTCGGCTCCGAGGACCTGCTGCACGCAGCCGGCATGAAATGCCACCCGGCCGCGGATCGCAGGCGCAGCGATGCCGGCACGTCCCCCCCGCGATCGGCGCGGCACCGCCGCGACAGCCGCTAGCTGCTGCATCGGCCCGGGTAGGCGTCGCAGGATCGGCGCCAGCGGGCGGGCGCACGCGAGCAGCACGTGCAGCAACGCGGGGCGCGTCAGCACCAACCGCAACAACCCGCGCAGCATGCGCTGCGGCAGCGGTCGCCGATGGCGCCGCTCGATCCAGGCGCGGGCGTAATCCACCAGGTGCATGTAGTTCACACCCGCGGGGCAGGTGCTCATGCAGGCGAGGCACGACAGACAGCGATCCACGTGCCGCACGCTCGCCGAGCTCGGTTCGGTATCGTCCTCGAGCATGTTCTTGATGAGGTAGATGCGACCGCGCGGGCCGTCGAGCTCGTCCCCGAGCAGCTGATAGGTCGGGCAGGTCGCGGTGCAGAAACCGCAATGGACGCAGCGACGCAGGATGGAGTCGATCCCGGTCAGGCCCGGTTCGCGCAGCCGCTCGGCGCTGAAGCGCGTCTGCATACGATCAGGACAGCCGCCCGGGGTTGAGTATGCCGCGCGGATCGAACGCCTCTCGAACGCGACGCGTCAGCGCGGCCAGTGGCGGCGGCTGTGGCGAGAGCACGCCCGCCGCCCGTTGCACGGCCGCAGGCGCCACGTACAGCACCACCGCGCCGTCCGGGCCGACACGCCGGCGCAACTCGGCGATCGCCGCCACCGCCCCGGCTTCAGGCAGCGCCGCCCAGATCAGGCTGCCGCCGTGATCGAGCATCCAACGCACGCCGGGTGTCGCGGCCAGCCAGGCGATGATCCCGGCTGCGAACGTCACCGGGAGCGAGATCCGTACCACGACGGCGGCACCCCGCAGCGGCTCGACATCGCGTACCGCTGACCATAAGGCGGTGCTCGCGGCGGCGTCCAGCGTGCAGACGGACGCGTCCGCCTGCAGGAGCTGGCGCGCCTGACGCAGGCGTGCCGGCACGCTGATTGCCGAACCCTCGAAACGCGCAGCGGTGACGACGGCACCGGCGGGCAACATGTTGAATATGTCGAGCCCCGCGCCTATGCCGGCCGGCAGGTAAGCCAGTGCGCTCGCATCGAGCGCACTGGCGGCGATACGGCTCATGCAGGCGATGCCCGCGGCCGGATCGAGATCGGTCAGCACGATCGTGGCGCAGGTCGCCGCAGCGGGTACCACCTTGCAGGTCAGCTCCGTGACCGCCGCGAGCGTACCCCAGGATCCGCACACGAGCTTGCCGAGATCGAAGCCGGTCACATTCTTGATCACCGCGCCACCGGATTTCACGATATCGCCGCGCCCGGTGACCACGCGCAGGCCGAGCAGGTGGTCGCGGGCACTGCCGGCGCACCAGCGCCGCGGGCCGGCGAGATTGCCGACGAATACGCCGCCGATCGTGCCGCCATCGACACCGTACAGCGCCTGCGGGTACGGCGGCTCGAACGCCAGCTGCTGGCGGTGCGCAGCGAGCGTGGCCTCGACCTGCGCGAGTGGCGTCCCCGGACGCACACGCAGGACCAGCTCCGCCGGCTGGTAGCACTCGATACCGGCGAGCGCGTGCAGCGACAGCCGCTGCGTGGCCGTCACGGGATGACCGAAACCGCGCCGGCTGCCCCCACCTTCCAGGGCCAGGGGTTCGTCGTGCGCAAGCGCCCAGCGCACGACGTCGAGCACCTCGGCTTCGGCTGATGGCGTCAGGGTGGCCACCAGCGGCGCTAGAATCGCGGCAGATCGGGGCAGCGCAGGCGGCCTGCGTGCACGTGCACGCGCCCGAGCTCCGCGCAGCGATGCAAGACGGGAAACACCTTGCCGGGGTTGAGTCGTCCTTGCGGGTCAAAGGCGCATTTCACGCGCTGCTGCTGCGCCAGGTCCTCGGGCGAGAACACCTCGGCCATCAGGTCGCGCTTCTCCACGCCCACGCCGTGCTCGCCGGTCAGCACGCCACCGACCTCCACGCACAAGCGCAGGATGTCCGCGCCGAAAGCTTCCGCGCGCTCGAGCTCCCCTGGCACGTTGGCGTCGTACAGTATGAGCGGATGCAGGTTGCCGTCGCCGGCGTGAAACACGTTCGCTACGCGCAGACCGTAGCTTCCGGACATCTGCGTGATGCGCTCCAGCACCTGCGGCAGGCGGCCGCGCGGGATGGTGCCGTCCATGCAGTAGTAGTCCGGGGAGATGCGGCCGACGGCCGGAAATGCGGCCTTGCGTCCGGCCCAGAACTGCAAGCGTTCGGCGTCGCTAGCGCTGGCACGCACGGTGCGTGCGCCGTTCGCACGCGCGATCGCGCCGATTTCCTCGACCAAGCGCTCGACCTCGATCCCGGGACCGTCGACTTCGACGATGAGCAGGGCCTCGCAGTCCAGCGGATAGCCGGCGTGACAGAACGCCTCGGCGGCCTGGATCGCCAGCGCGTCCATCATCTCGATGCCGGCGGGAATGATACCCGTGGCGATGATGTCGCCCACGCAGGTACCCGCTTCGGTGCAGCTCGGGAACCCGAGCAGCAGGGCACGCACACTCTGCGGGCGCGGCAGGATCCGTACCGTGACTTCGGTAATCACCCCGAGCAGACCCTCGGAGCCGGTGACCACGCCGAGCAGATCGTAGCCCTCGGGGTCCGTGTAGCGGCCACCCAGACGCAGCACCTCCCCGTTCATCAGCACGAGCTCCACGCCGAGAACGTTGTTGGTGGTCAATCCGTACTTCAGGCAGTGCACGCCGCCGGAATTCTCGGCGACGTTGCCGCCGATGCTGCAGGCGATCTGGCTGGATGGATCCGGGGCGTAATAATAGCCACGCTCGGCGACTGCCTCGGTGATGGCGAGATTGGTCACGCCGGCCTGCGCGACGACGCAACGGTTGTCGTAATCGATCGTGAGGATGCGGTTGAACCTGGCCATGCCGAGCACGATGCCGTCGGCGAGCGGCAGCGCGCCGCCCGACAGCGAGGTTCCCGCGCCGCGCGGCACGACCTTGACCCCGAGCTCGGCACAGACCGCCAGGATCGCCGCCACCTCGGCGGTCGTCTCCGGCAGCACCACCAGCATCGGCACCTGGCTGTAGGCGGTCAGACCGTCGTTCTCGTAGGCACGCAATGCCGCCGCCTCGGTGACGATGCGCGCGTCGCCGACGATGGCCCTGAGCCGGGCGGCGAGCTGCGGGCGCAGCGCGAGCAGCGCCGGATCGGGCCGCGGCATCAGCACCGTGGCGAGCCGTGCCGGACCGCAGTCATGTCGTCACCGCGGCCCGGCCCCACCGGCGGCATCAGGCGGCGCACCGGCGCAGGAATGCGCCGATACCGGCGATCGCGTCCTGGGCCTGCGGCAGCAGCGGCGCGAACCCCATGAATACGTGCGGCATCCCGGGCCACAGCTCCAGTTTCGCCGCGACGCCCGCGGTACGCGCGCGCCGGGCGAACTGCACACTGTCGTCACGCAGCAGCTCGGCGTCACCCACCTGCAGCAGGATGGGCGGCAGGCCGGCGAGATCGCCGTACAGCGGCGACACCAGGGGATTGCGCACGTCCGTGCCGGGCGGCAGATAGACGGCACGATAGAAGTCGAAGCTGCGCGGCTTGATGAGCGGATCGATGTGCGCGTTGCTGCGGTAGGACTCCCCGCTCATGCCGAAGTCGAGCGCCGCCGACAGAGCGATCGCGGCGTCGGGCAGCGGCCGGCCGGCCGCCTTCAGCGCCAGCAGGCTCGCGCAGGCGAGATTGCCGCCCGCGGAGTCCCCGCCCAGGAACAGCCGCCGTGCCGGCGCGGCACCTGCGGGTCCGTGCTCGCGCATCCAGGCCACAGCGGCGAGGGCATCGTCGAGCGCGGCCGGAAACGGGTGCTCGGGCGCGAGGCGGTATTCGGGCACCAGCACGGCGGCGCCGGCCGCCGCCGCCAGGCGCGCGATGAACGGCCGGTGCGAAGCCGCGCTACCCGCGGACCAGCCGCCACCGTGCAGGTACAGCAGTCGCGTGCGAGTGTCGGCGCCGGCCGGCCAGATCCACTCCGCCGCGCGTCCCGCGACCTCGACCGTGCGGATCTCCATCCCCGGGGCGATCCGGGTGATGACCGGATCGATGGCGAAATAAGTCTCCACCAGCGCCCGGCGCACGCCGATGTCGGCGTCGGGACCGAGCGCCGTACCACGCTCGTACAGCGCCGCGAGGTGCGCGTAGACGCGCGCGAGGTTGGGCTCCATCGGCAGTCCCGCTGCGGCGCGCGTGCGTCCGGTTCAGCGGCCGGAGCCGGGCCGGCGCGAACGCTCCCAGAGCACCTCGGCCCCGCCGTCCATGCGCGCCAGCGTACGCGCGGCCACGAACAGGTAGTCCGAAAGCCGGTTGATGTAGGCCGCGACGGCGGGCGCCAGCGGTTCAGTCGCATTCAGGCGCACGAGCGAGCGCTCCGCACGACGGCACACGCTGCGGGCGAGATGGCACACCGCCGCCGCGCGGTTGCCACCCGGGAGAATGAATTCCTTGAGTGCCGGCAGCTCGCCATTGAGCGCATCGATGGCCGCCTCCAGGCGCTCGCTGCCGGTCGGATCGAGCAGGGTACTGCCCGGAATGGCAAGCTCGCCGCCGAGGTCGAACAGGTCGTGCTGCACGTCCAGCAGCGTCGCGTCGAGCGCCGCGGGCAAGACGCAGGTGCGCAGCAGACCCAGCACGCTGTTGAGCTCGTCGATCTCGCCGATGGACTCGATCCGAGCGCTCGCCTTGCCCGTGCGCGAGCCGTCGCCGAGCCCGGTCATGCCCGCGTCGCCGGTCCGCGTGTAGATCTTCGACAGTCGATGGCCCATGTTCTTCCGTCCGCGCGGTTCCCGCCGCCCGCTATTGTCGCCGGTCGGGGGGCGTGATTGAAGCGTATCAGCGTTGCCCGCCGCCGCCGAGGGACACCTCCACACCGAGGTAGCCGGCCCGCCCGGCGGCCGGGAATCCGAACACTTCCTCGTAGTCCTGGCCGAGCAGATTCTCGCCCCGCGCGAACAGCGCCAGCCGCGGACTCAGGCGGTAGCGCGCCGCCGCACTGACGAGCACGTAGTCGTCCAGCCGCACCCGTGCCGCCGGAAAGGCCGCGAAATCAAAGTCGTCCTGGACCCCGCTGTAGTGCACGCCGGCATGCACCCGGGCCCGGTCGCCCGCGAAACGGTAATCGAGATTGATACCGGCGCTGTGCTGCGGGCGGCGGATCTCGCGTGCCTGCCCGCCCGTCGCGTCCGGCTCGGTCGCATCGAGCCAGGTGTAGCTCACGGCCAGGCGCAGCGGCGCGATCGGTTCGACGCGCACGGTGGCCTCGACGCCGTTGCGCTCGCTGTGGCCGTCGACGTTGACCGCCGTAAAGCCGCCGAAAGCGCCGAGCGCCGGGTCGAACACGAAGCCATTGATCTCGTTGCGGAGACGCTCGTCGAAATAGCTCACCCCAATCGCGATGCGTTCCTGCGCCAGGGTCTGCGTGACGCCGAACTCCCAGGCCGTGGACGTTTCCGGCTCGAGCGCCGGATTACCGAAGAAGGTGTCCGGCGTGAAGCCGAAGCGCTCCGTGAAGGTCGGATTCTTCGCGCCCGTGCCGTAGCTGGCACGCAGGCGCGTCGTCGCGCTGGCCAGCCAGGACGCGTTGGCGCGCCAGGTCGTGGCGTCGGCGAACAGCTCGTTGACGTCGCGGCGCACCGCCGCGGACACGTACAGGCGTTCGCGCAGGGCGAGCCGGTACTCGAGCGCGTAGCCCCGGTTGCCGGCGTCCTGGTCCTGGTTGGGATTACCGAACGCCGTGACCGCGCCGCGCTGGGTGAAGTCTTCCTGCTCGTGCTCCAGCACGAAGCTGAGCCCGTGCGCGGCGCCGATGGCCGGCGTCACGAAGGTCACGTCGCTCAGGTACTCGAATTTGAGCTTCTCGCCGACGGACGAGGATTCCTCGCGCCCGCGCGTGAAATTGTCGTTGTCGCTGCGCGCGAGCGCCACCGTCCACGCGTGTTTCCAGGCGCCGTCGAACAGCTCGAACGCGGCGGTCGCGCGTGCGAAGGTCTGCGCGACTTCGGTCGCCTGGTCGCCGTCGGCGGGTATGAACGCCGGGAAAGGGGTCGGGTCGTACTCGAAGCGGGCGTCGATGTGGCGCAATACGACGTCGAGCGATACCCCGGGCAGCGGCGTCAGCCCGGCGCGCAGCGCGACCGTGCCGTTCTCGTAGCCGTCATCCTCGCTTCCCCGGCGGGCGGAATTGGTGCCGCCGCTGTCGAGCCGGCGCCCGTGCACGGCGACGTTGTAACGCGCATCGCCGGTGCCCGCGCTGCCGCCGAAATCGCGCGTTGCGAAAGAGCCCGCCGAATAGAAGGCCGTGGCCGCGGGTGGACCTTCACCTTTGGCCGTGACCACGTTGATGACTCCCGCGAGCGCATCCGCGCCCCAGATCGAGCTTTGTGCGCCACGCACGAGCTCCACCCGCTCGGTGCCGACCGCCAGCAGGTGAGTGAAGTTGAATTGACCGCCGACGGCGATGTCGTTGGCTTCCACACCGTCAACCAGCACCAGCACCTGGTCCGCTTCCGCGCCGCGCACGCGAAGCTGGGTGAGACCGCCGGGTCCGGCGCTGCGATTGACGCTCACGCCCGGCGTCCCGCGCAGCAGATCGGCCAGAAACGCGCTTTCGCCGGCGGCGATGGCCTCGGCATCGATCACCGTCACCGAGCTCGCGACGGCGGGTGCCGGCAGCGTCGCGCGACTGGCCGTGACGATCAGGGTCTCGAGATCGGGGGTGGTCGTGGCGGCGGCGCTGGTGGCGCCCAGGAGTGCCACCAGGCACGCGGCCGGGCGGCGTGGGTGTATGGACATGATGTTCCCTCCGGACCGTCGGCGCGCCCCGCGCGCGACGGATCCACTGCAGTGCAATAGCAATGCCGCGCAGTGCTGGAGGATCGAGCCCGGTCGTCAGGATGACGCCCTGGCAGCCACGAACGCCCGTCCTGCCGCCCGCCGCGACATGGTGCTTCCCACCGAGGGCCGGTCTCCGGGCTCGCGAGTCACTCCGTATCGGTTGCCTTCCCGCGCCGTGCGCAGTGGCCGTGTTGTCCGATCCGGCGGTATACGGCCGTGCCTGACGGCACGTCGTTCCCGAACTCGCCTACCGTTGCGGGGGCAGCGCCGGAATTGCCGCCGAGTCGTGTCGGACGGCGCACCGGTCTTCCCGATTCTCCCCGCCGCGGAAAGCCGGCGGGGCACCCTGGTAGTGGAATCGCGGGGGACTATAGGCAGCGGCGAACTACCTGTCAAAGATCGCTGTCGGGCGCGGCCACCGGTCGCCACGGCACGATGAACCTTTCCCCCGCGTGCGCGCCGTCCACCACCTCGACGCCGTAGACGCGGGCGAGGTTGGCGCGTGTGAGGACTTCGGCCGGCGCGCCGGCGGCCTGCACGACGCCCGCGTCGAGCAGCACCAGCCGGTCGCAGAAACGACCGGCGAGGGTGAGGTCGTGCAGCACGAGCAACACCGCGCCGCCGCCGCCGGCGATGGCGCGCAGCAGCGCCATCACCCGCAACTGGTGCGCGGGATCGAGCGCGGCGACCGGCTCGTCCGCGAGCACGATGCGCGGCTCGCCCGCGAGCAGCCGGGCGATGTGCGCCAGCATGCGCTCGCCGCCCGACAGGCGCGTGACGATACGGTCGGCCAGACCGTCCATCTCCGCCGCCCGCAACGCGGCCGCGATGGCTGCGCGGTCGTGCGCACCGGGACGCTGCCACGGTCCGACGTGGGGCTGGCGCCCGAGCGCGACCAGATCGCGGACCACGAGCGGCCAGTGCACTTCGGCTCCCTGGGGCAGGTAGCCGATCAGACGCGCACGCGCGCGCGGCTCGAAACTGCCGAGGGCGCGGCCGTCGAGCTCGATGCGGCCGGCCTGCGGGCGCAGCAGGCCGGCAAGCACGCGCAGGCAGGTGGTCTTGCCCGAGCCGTTCGGACCGATCAACCCCACGACCTCGCCCGCCTGCAGGGTCATGGACACCTCCCGCAGCACGGTGTGACCGTTGAAGCCCGCCACGAGGCGGGTCGCGCACAGCTGCGTCACGGCAACGCGTTCCGGCTGCGTACGACGAGCCAGAAGAAGAACGGCGCACCGACGAGGGCGGTCACCACGCCGAGCTTGAGCTCCGCACCCCCGCTGCCGAGTCGCACGAGGACATCGGCGGCCAGCGTCAGCGCGGCACCACCGACGGCGCTCGCCGGCAGCAGCCGCGCAGGCCGCGGTCCGACCAGCGGCCGCAGCAGGTGGGGGACCACGAGCCCGACGAAGCCGATCACACCGGAGACGGACACGGCCGCCCCGACACACAGCGCCACGCCGATCGTCACCCGGTTGCGCACCTGCGCCACGTCCACGCCGAGACTGCGGGCACCGTCCTCTCCCAGACTCAGGACATCCAGCGCACGGCCGGTCAGCAGCAGTACGAGCCAGCCGGCGAGCATGAACGGCATCGCAATGGCGACGTGCTCGAAGCTGCGGTCGGCGACCGAGCCGAGCATCCACACGACGATCTCGTACGCCGCGAACGGATTCGGCGACAGATTCAGGGCCAGTGCGGTCAGGGCCCCGGCCAGCGAATTCACGGCCACACCGGCCAGGATCAGGGTGAGCACACCGGCGTCGCGACCGGCGAGCAGCACCACGGCGAGCGCCGCCAGCGTCGCCCCGAGCATGCCGGCGATCGGCAGCGCCATCGGCACCAGCACCGACCAGCCGCTGTAGTAGGCGATGACGGCACCGAGCGCCGCGCAGCCCGACACACCGAGCAGACCGGGCTCGGCGAGCGGATTGCGCAGCAGCCCCTGCAGCGCGGCCCCGGCGATGCCCAGCGAGGCACCGATAGTGAGCGCGAGGATCGCCCGGGGCAGCCGGACCTGCTCGATCAGAATGCGCGCGATGGCGGCCTCGTCGCTGCCGGCGCTCGTCCACAGCACTCGTGGCGACAGCGGCCCGAGCCAGAGCGTGGCCATGAACAGCGCCAGCGCAAGACCGCCGAGCAGCCCGTAGACGAGGACCAGCGGCGCCGTGCGCCCGGTCGCTCTCACCGGTCCAGACCCGCGCGCGCGGCGCCCAACTGTTCCACCGCATCGGCGGCGTATGTTCCGCCGCACAACCACAGCGTCTGCGACACGACCACGGCGCGTTCGGCCGCCGCGCCGCCGCCGGCGCGCGCCAGGGCGCTGAGCGCCGGGTGACGCATCCAGGCATGTGCCAGCGACGGCTGCGCCGGCGCCCGCTCGATCCACACCAGCAGGTCGGGCGCGGCGGCGACAACGGTCTCGAGGTCGATGAAGCCCGAGCGGCGCCAGCCGAGCGCGGGGGCCAGGTTCTCGAATCCCGCGCGTGCCAGCAGCTCATCGAGCAGCGAATCCGCGCCCAGTGTGTAACCGTTCGGCCCGAGCGCGAGCGCGGTCGGCCGCGGCGCACGCGCGGGCACCGTCGCGGCGAGCCGGCGATCCATGCGCGCGAGCAGGGCGCGCGCGCGCTGCGCCTCACCCAGCACGCCGGCCAGGTGCAGGAACCGGGCGCGGAAGTCGGCGAGGCGGCGCACGGAAGCGACCGTCAGCACCGGGTAGCCGAGCTTTTGCAGCAGCGCTGTCGCGCCGCCCGCGGCCTCGCTGCCGACCAGCACGAGATCCGGGCCGAGCGGCAGGATCTCCTCGACTCGGCCGTGATTGAGCGCGAGCCCGCCAGCGGCGAGCCGGCGCACCCGGGCGGCAAACGGTGACAGTGTCGCGTCGCCGGACAGGAAGGTGAGCGAGGCGATCCGGGCGGGCTCCACCAGCTCGAGCAACAGCGAATCGGCACACAGGTTGAGCGAGACGATCCGCTGCGCGCCCGCCGTGGCGGTAGCCGTTGCCGCGAACGCGATACACGCGGCGAGCACGGCTGTGGCGGCCGCGCACCGTGAGGGTCTGCCGGAACGTCCGGCGGCAAGGGGATCCTGGGCGACAGACATCTTTCCCGGCCGCCCGCCGCGGCCTCGAAATGGACGGATACCCAGGCCGGTCTCCGGACTCGCGAGCTCGAGTCATTTGGTCCGGATCGCTCGTCTGCGACCCGATCCCGCTCGCCTACCGTTGCGGGGGCAGTACCGGCATGGCGTTCGCCCGGCGTACCGACTCCCCGACTCGATGGCGGCGGAGCCGGCGCAGCTGCGCCCGCGCACCGGTTTCCCGTACACGTCCGCCCGTGACGACGGGCGGAGCACCTGGACCGATATGGCGCGGGACTGTACTGCTTGCGCCGCCGGGGTGTCAAAATGGTGTCCCGAGACGGGGCGACCCGAAGGACCAGGAAGGGACCACCGCAATGACCCGAAGCAACCGCACCACACTGTATGGCGTCGCGCTGCTCAGCGCCTGCCTGCTGCTCACCGGCTGCAGCGACGATCCCGCCGCCGAGGCCCGGGCGCACATGGCCAAGGCGGAACGGTTCCGCGCCGCCGGGGATCTGAACGCGGTGGTGATCGAGTACAAGAACGCGCTGCAGGCCCAGCCGGACAATGCCGAGGCCCGCTGGCGCCTCGGCCAGACCTATCTCGCGCTCGGTCAGTCCGCGCCGGCGGTCAAAGAGCTCGAGCGCGCCCTGCCGCTCGCGCGGGAACAACCGCAGATCGTGCTGGAGCTCGTGCGCGCGCGCTTGCTCAAGGGCGAGTTCGACAAGGCGCTGGCGGATCTCGCCGGTTACCGCGGCGAACGCAATGCCGAGGTGCTGGCGCTCGAAGGCCAGGCGAAAATGGGGCTCGGTGCCACGGACGAGGCGCGCGCCCTGCTGCAGAACGCAGCCGACGAGGATCCCGAGGCCGCCGAGGCCCGCCTCGGGCTCGCCCGCCTCGCCCTGTCGCAGCGCGATCTGGAAGGCGCGGAGCAGGAGATCGAAGCCGCCCTGGCGGCCGATCCCGCCAATCTCGACGCCCTGCTGCTCAAGGGCGACCTGGCGCTGGCGCGCGGCCGCATCGACGATGCCGCGACGACGTTCCGCACGGCGCTCGAATCGGCGCCGGGCAATCCGGGCGCACTGGCCGGACTCGCCCAGGCGCAGCTCGCCCGCCAGGAGCTCGACGCCGCAGCCGCGACCATCGCGCAGGTCGCCAAGGCCGCACCCGGCGCACCGATGACGCGTTTCCTGCAAGGTGTGCTCGCCTACTCGCACGAGGACTGGGAGCAGGCCAAGAACGCGTTCATGGAAGTCCTGAACGTCATGCCCAGTCACGCCCAGAGCATGCTGCTGCTCGGCCACGCCACCTACATGCGTGGTGAATACCAGCAGGCCGAAGAAGTGCTGCGCCGCTTCGATACCGCCTTTCCGCACCATCCGCAGGCGGTGAAGCTGCTCGCCTCGGTGCTGCTGCGACTCGACCGCCCGAAAGAGGCTGTGGCCATGCTCGAGTCCCTGGAAGACAACGGCGCCGAGCAGGACGCGGGTTATCTCGCGCTCATGAGCTACGCCCAGTACGCGGCCGGCGACGCCGCCAAGGGTCGCGAATACATCGAGAAGGCCCAGGCGCTGGCACCGGATTCGGCCCTGCTGCAGACCCAGCGCGCGGTCGGCGATCTGGCCAGCGGCCAGCTCGATGCCGCCATCGCGGGACTGCAAGCCGCCACCGAAGCGGCACCGGAGCTGGCCCAGGCACGCACGCTGCTCACCTACGCGCACCTGCGTCGCGGCGATCACCAGGCGGCGCTCGACGCTGCCCGCGCGCTGGTGGAACAGCATCCCGACGACGCCCTGTCGCACAATCTGCTCGGCGCCGCGCTCGCTACGGCCGGCAACGGCGACGAAGCCCGCGCGGCGTTCGAGCGTGCCCTCGCCCTCGACCCGAAATTCACGCCGGCGCTCCTGAACGAGGGCGCGCTCGCGTTGCAGGAAAAGGACCTCGATACCGCCCGGCAACGCTATCAGGCGGTGCTGAAAATCAACGATGGCAACACGGCCGCCCTGCTCGGCCTCGCACGCATCGCCGACCGCGAGGGTGACATGCCCGGCGCCATCGCCTGGGTCGAGCAGGCCGCCAAGTCCAATCCCAAGGCCGTCGAGCCACGGCTCATCCTGGCGCAGACCTATCTGCGCAACGGCGACATCCCCCGTGCGCTCGTCCTGGCCCAGGAGGCGAGCGATATCGCGCCCAAGGCGCCACAGTCCCGTTTCCTGCTCGGTCAGGCGCAGCTCGCGAGCAACCGGCCCGATCTCGCGTATGAGACGTTCAGCGCGCTGCAGAAGGATCGGCCCGACGCCGTCGGTGTCACCCTCAAGCTCGCGCACGCGGCGCGTGCCACGGGCAAGCTCGACGAAGCCCGCAGCGCCTACCGCAAGGTGCTCGACCAAACGCCCGGCACGCTGGAGGCCCTGTGGGGGTTGTTTGCGCTCGAGGTGGGCAAGCGCGATTTCGATGCCGCCCGCGCGCTCGCCGGGCAGATGCGCGAGCAGCAGCCCGAGCGGGCCGATGCCGACGTCGCGCTCGGTGATCTGGCCAGCGCCCAGGGCCAGTACACGGAAGCGGCGGCAGCCTACCAGGCGGCACTCACGCGGGCAGCCAACCCGCTGGTCGTCATCAAGCGCTCGCAGGCGCAGCGGCAAAGCGGCGACAGCGCCGGCGCCCGCAGCACGCTGGCCGACTGGGTCCAGGCGCACCCCGACGACATCGGCGTGCAGATGGCGCTGGCGATGAGTGATCAGCAGTCCGGCGATGACGCCCGGGCGATCGAACAGTACGAGGCGACGCTGCAGAAGTCCCCCGACAATCCGGTCGTGCTGAACAACCTGGCCTGGCTCTACGATCAGAAGGGCGACAAACGCGCCGTGGAAGTTGCCGAGCGTGCCTACCGCACCGCCCCCAAGAGCCCCGAGATCGCCGACACCTACGGCTGGATCCTGGTGCGCCACGGGAAGGTGGAACGCGGGACCCAGCTGCTGGAGAAAGCCGCCGAACAGATGCCCGGCAACCCGGACATCCAATACCACCTCGCAGCCAGCCTCGCGCGGGTCGGCCAGGACGAGAGGGCAAAAAAAATCCTTGGGGCGCTGCTCGACGACGACACGCCGTTCAGCGAACGTGCCGAAGCCGAGAAGCTGCTCGCCGACCTGCAGTGAGCAGTTGCGGGGACACCCCTCACGGAAGCTTCTCGCCGTTGATCGAGATTACGCTGAGTTGGCCGAATTGATCGGCAACCGATTCCTGTTCTGGATGAAACAAGAAAGGTGCGCGTCGCCCAGGCGAACATGAATCACAGTGTAACGATACCCAGGCTTGTCGCCGGGCTCGATAGATTCCACCGCGGCGTCGTTCGACATTTCTCCGATCTTTGCCCTTACGAACTCGTAGAACCTCGAGGGTCTGTTCACGTTGTAACCGCCCGCCGTGTAGTCGTCGGCGCACACTGCGTGAGGCAGCCCAGTCTCATCGCACGTCTTTACCGCGTAAGAGAGCTCTCGCTCCAGCCCCTTGCCGTCAAATCTCTCATGCACGCTCATCGCGGGCGGTGCCTCGGGTGCTGGAACCAAGGATAAGAAATCGTCTATCAGTTCTTCATATTTGCGTCGATCTATCTCGTTGCTTGCGGGGCATGCACCGGTTGCGAGCCAGAATATCCCAATAGAGGCGATACGAAGCTTAGTGAACAATGACATCCCACCATGCTCCACTTAGTGCGTCTATTGCACTCGATGTTTCGCCCATCACACCCATGCATCCAGCCGTTCCAGGTGTGCCACCGTCCGGATGAATTCCGAAACCGGATCTGGTTGTCGGAAACAGCGGACGTATCGGAAACCACCAGCAGTTGGATATTGGGTCGCAGTACGATTCTTGACTCGGATGGGAACTCGGAACGTCGACCGGTCGCCCGATGGTTGGCCGATAGTCTGCGCTTGCAAGTGCGCCGTCGCCGAAGCGTCCGGCGCCGGCCGGAAACGATGCGACATTCCCGTCTGGTCGAACAACGTTCACAACGCCCGCCGACCGCGAGAAAATCGTACCTTCCAGGCCAAGCGGATCGACAAAGCGCAGCGGATTGGCACTGGCGTGGACGTTGGGATTCATCCCCCCGCCAGCCCGATCGGGTCCGGCTGGATGTACCGGCCAGTGGTCGGGTCGTAGTCCCGGTAGTAGCTGTAATGCGACCCCGTCTCCGCGTCGAAGTAGTGCCCTGGCAAACGCAGATTGAAATCCACTGTCGAGGCCGGATCCACCGTGGCGTGCCCGAAGGGCTCGTAATCGGCCCGCCACACCGCTGTGCCGGTACTGCCGCTCAGCGCCCGCGGCGTTCCAAGATGGTCGGTGTGTACCTAAGACGTCTTTGCACAAACGGTGGGCGCAATCACGCCAGCGATCAGCAAACACAGGTATCGGGTGATCATTGCAGTGTCACCTCCCCATCGCGCGTTTGACGGCTACTCCCGGTACACCGGCGTGCAGCGGCGGCGTGAGGGTTCGCCGTGCCCGGGCGATCTCGGCCTCGCTGGGACAAAGCGTAGCCGTGTCCTGGCCATAAAGCGTCACCCATTTGGGGTATGTCGGGCCTGCGTTCGATGGTGCGCTGCCGAATAGTCGCCAGGGAGCCGGAGCATTTCCCTGAACGGGCAGAGGCGTCGCGGGCCCGCGGCCTGCCTTCATCGGCAGTCCGGGTGACGTCCGCGCGACAGTCTACTCGGCGCCGAAAACGCCGCTACGAACGCAAGGAGGCAGGTGTGACCGGAAATGGTGAAGCAGGTCCGCTGACGCCGGTTGCCACGCCGGGTGGCGTGATGCGGGCAGTCGGGGACGACGATCCGGGCCATCCTGGCCATGGTTCCACTCCTGGGGCTGGCGCTCGCGATCCTGAAACCAACCACGCCGCCGAGTTGAGTAAACTGTCCCCGCAACTCCCCAGGAGCACATTATGGACGCACCGCTACCACCTGGTGTAAGCCGGGCGAGCTTCGACAAGGCCTTGCACGAGTTCGCCGACATCGTCGGCAGCCGCTGGGCCTCGTCATCGCGCGAAGACCGCGAAACCTATCACGACGCCTTCAACGCCGGCGACCCGCTGGAGTTCGTCTCCGGCGGTTTCGTGGCCCCGGCGGACGTCGCCGAAGTCCAGGCTGTCGTGCGCGCGGCCGGCCGCTACGGCGTGCCGCTGTGGCCGGTCTCGGCCGGCAAGAACCTCGCCTATGGCGGCGCTGCACCACTGGTGCCGGGCACCGTGGTGCTCGATCTGAAACGCATGAACCGCATTCTCGAGGTCAACGAGGACCTCGCCTACGCCTTCGTCGAGCCCGGGGTCAGTTTCTTCGACCTCCACCGCCACCTGCGCGAGAACGGAATCAAGTTGTGGATGTCCGTGCCCGGTCCCGGCTGGGGCAGCATCGTCGGCAACGGCCTGGAACGCGGTATCGGCTACGGCTACTACAGCGATCATTTCGGCACCTCGGCGGGAATCGAAGTCGTACTGCCGGACGGTGAGCTGCTGCGGCTCGGCATGGGCGCGATGGCCAACAGCAACTCGTGGCCGTTACTGAACTATGGTTACGGGCCGTCTCTGGACGGCATGTTTACGCAGTCCAACTACGGGGTCGTGACCAAGATGTCACGCTTCCTACTGCCCGAGCCCGAAAGCTACCTGAGCTGCGAGGTGAACTGCCGCTACGATGCCGGCCTCGAAGCCCTGATCGATACCCTTCGTCCATTTCAGCTCGAGGAAACCATTCGCAATCCGGTGGTGATCACGCACGCTCTGCTGGTCGCCTCGTTCCTGTCGGTGCGCAGTGACTGGTACGACGGTAACGGCCCGGTGCCGGACGCAGTACTCGATGCCATACAGGAGAAACTCAAGCTCGGACGCTGGAACGCCTCGTTCGCGCTCTATGGCAGCGAACGGAAAGTCGACGATAGCTGGCAGCGCATCAAGCAGGCCGTCAGCTCGATAGACGGTGTGGAACTCGCCGAGCGGCGCTATCACCCAGGCGATCCCATCGTGCATCCACGCGACCAGAGCCAGGCCGGCATTCCCAACCTCGCCGAGTTCAGCCTCGCCAACTGGTACGGCTCTGGAGGGCACATCGATTTCTCGCCGGTGGGGCCGGCAACCGGCAAGCACGCGCGCATTATGGTCGACCGCGCACGGCGCAGAATACAGGGTTTCGGTTTCGACCATCTGTCGGGTTTCTACTGCGACAAGCGCGTGATGCGTTACATCAACACCATCGTATTCCGCAAGGATGATGCCGCTGAGCTTGCCCGCGTGCGCGACATGTTCGGTCTGCTGATCACCGACCTCGCCGAGGGCGGCTACGGCGAGTACCGCACCCATCTCGCCTACATGGACGCCGTCGCGAGCACCTATGACTTCAACGATCACGCCATGCGCCGCTTCCAGGAACGACTCAAGAACGCCATCGATCCCAAGGGCATCATTGCGCCCGGCAAATCAGGCGTGTGGCCGCGGGGGTACCGGGCATGAAGATACGTTCAACCCGTTTGCGGGCACCGCTTGCAGTGCTGTGCTGCCTGTCGTTCATGACCGCAACCGATGCCACAGGCGGGGGCGACGGCGCTGCGGTCTTCTCGCGCTGGTGTGCGGGCTGTCACAGCGATACACCGTTTTCGCCCGGCACGGTGGCACTACGCGCGACACGCGGTGACGCGGGCGCAGTGATCGAAAATCGCCACGATCTCACATCCGACTACGTCGAAAACATCGTGCGCAAGGGCCGCGCGGGCATGCCCTCGTTCCGGCGCACTGAAATCAGCGATGACGAACTTGGTGCGCTGGCGGCCTACCTGAGCACGCGCGAGGAGGCGCAACCATGACCGCGCACGGGATGCATCGCGCTATCAGCCGCCGCCGCTTCGCGCAGGCGGTGGGTACGACGATCGCGGCGGCATGGGTGCCGGGTTCCGTGCTCAGCGCCGCGACGCCGGCGACGGCGCTGCCCCTGCACCTGGTCTACGATCGGCGCGTTCTCGATCCGGCGCATGTTCTGCCGGGCGTCAATGACAGGCATGTCGCTGCACGACACGCTTTCGAAGGCGACGTCTCCGCGTTGTGGCGCGACGTGCTCGAGCCGCTGTGGGCGCGGCACGCGAGTGTCACGCTGGGCTATACGCGCCACGCGGAGTTCTTCGTGCTGCGTACCCTCGCGCGCGAACAGGACTATATGCTGGCCGGTTTGCAACAATCTGGGGATCGTTTCCGGTGGCGCCTTATCCCGCGCGCGCCCGGCTGAGCTCGGCTATCCCGAGTGGTCGCGGCATTCCGGGCGACGGTCTCAGCGCCGAAAACGCCGCTATGAACGCAAGCCGGCAGGCGTAATCGGCAAGGGTGAAAAAGCCGCTGGCGCCGGTTGTCACGCCGGGTGACGCGATGCCCGTCGTTGGGAACGACGACCCGGCTGGCCATGGTTCCACTCCCTCGGCCGGCGCTCGCGCGACTAAGCACACCTCCGAGTTAAGTTTACTGTCCCCGCAACGCTAGCCGTCCCCGAGCGCGCGCATCGCCGCGTGCGTGCTCAGGAACACCTGCCCGGGCTGCAGGCGCGCGAGAAAGTCGCTGTGCTGTAAGCGGTCCATCACCGGGCCCTTGATTTCGGCGAGGTGGAAGGTCACGCCGGCGTCGCGCAGTCGGTTCACCAGCGCATCCAGCGTCTCGAGCGCGCTGGCGTCGATGAAGTTCACGGCGCTCGCGACCAGCACCACGTGGCGCACCTGCGGCCGCTCGGCGATCTCGGCGAGCACCCGGTCCTCGAGCGCGTGCGCGCTGGCGAAGTACAGACTCTCGTCGATCCGCACCGCCAGCACCTCGGGCACGGTCCGCACCGCGTGGCGCTGGACGTTGCGGAAGTGCTCCGTGTCGCCCACCCGGCCGACGATGGCGATGTGCGGCCGGCTCGTGCGCCACAGATGCAGGACCAGTGACAGCGCGACGCCGACGATGATGCCGCGCTCGATGCCCGCCGCGAGCACGGTCACGAAGGTCGCACCGAGCGACAACGCGTCGGCGGGGTTGTAGCGCCACGTCCGGGCAAAGCTGGCGACATCGACGAGCGGCACGACTGCTGCGATCACGATGGCGGCCAGCACGGTCTTGGGCAGATAGGCGAACAGCGGCCCGAGCAGCAGTGCGAACGTGAGCACGAGCACCGCGGTAACCACCGACGCGAGCGGCGTACGGGCCCCGGCGCTGTAGTTGACCAGCGAGCGGCCGAGCCCGCCGGCGACGTTGTAACCACCACTCACCGCGGCCGCGAAGTTGGCCGCGCCGAGCGCGACGAGCTCGCGATTGGCCGTGATTTTCTCGCGCCGCCGGCTCGCCAGCGTGCGCCCCACCGACAGGCTCTCGAGGCTGCACACCAGCGCAATCAGCGCCGCCGACGGCAGCAGATCCAGCCACGCGTGCAGTTTCCCCGTCGGCACCGCCAGGCGCGGCACCGCCGACGGGATGACGCCGGTGACGGCCACCCCGGCCGTGCGATCGAGATCGTAACCCCACACCAGCGCGGCGCCGGCGAGGACGACGAGTAACGGCCCGGCGCGCGCCAGCATCAGGCGCAGCCGGCCGGGCCGGTCGCGTGCGGCGAGCAGCCGGGCACCGGCGAGCAGCCCCAGGGCACCGATGCCCAGGGCGGCGGTGACCGCACCGGCGTCGGGCAACGCCTGCAGGCTGGCGAGCAGCTGGCTGGCGAAATCGTGATCGCGCGGGACCTCGAGCGCCAGCAGCGCGGCGAGCTGGCTGCAGGCGATCACCAGCGCAGCGGCACTGGTGAACCCGGACACCACCGGTACGCTGAGAAAGTTCGCGAGTACCCCGAAGCGCAGGACACCGACCAGTGTCAGGATGGCGCCGGTGAGCAGCGCGAGCCGGGCCGCCGCCAGCGGGTCGCCGCCGGCGGCGACGCCGGCGAGCGCCGCGGCGACCATGAGCGAGTCGAGCGCCGCCGGTCCGACCGCCAGGGTCATGCTGGTGCCGAGGGCCGCGTAGGCGACCAGCGGCAGCATGCTCGCGTACAGGCCGGTCACGGGCGGCAGGCCGGCCAGCAGGGCGTAGGCCATCGACTGCGGCACGAGCATCACCGCGACCACCGCCCCGGCGACGAGATCGGGCGCGAGCGCCTCGCGCCGGTAGTGACGCAACCAGCCGGGCAGCATCAGCGCGCGGCCTGGCGCCGGCGCGTACCCGATCGAGCGCGGGTCCGGGACGTCGCCGCCCGCGTGCCACGGCCCGCGGCGACCGGCATACCGGCGCATCGCAATCCCGCGGCGCGGGCATGGCGCGCGCAGAGCGCGCGGCCGGGCGCGCGCCCCGGTTCATCGCACAGCCTCGCCTGCGGCGGGCACCAGCACGTGACCATCGACCTGCACCGACAGATTCGGGGAATGCTGCACATTATGACGGCGCGAGCTTGCCGCCGTCATCGACAGCCCGCGCAGCGCGCGTGGTGCTGCGCCGTTTCCCGCGCACCGCGCGCGGACGACGGAGCCCGCGAGCGACACCCGCGCACCACCGGACATGACGCGGCGGCCGACGTCCCGGCACCCGGCGACCACGTCCACCACCCGGGTTGCGTCCGATCCGTCAGTGAGGATAATGGCGCGCCTGTCAGGCAACCGGTGAGATCCCTCGATGGCGCAGTACGTGTTCACCATGCGACGTGTCGGCAAGGTCGTGCCGCCCAAACGGCACATCCTGCGCGACATCTCGCTCAGCTTTTTTCCGGGCGCCAAGATCGGCGTGCTGGGACTGAACGGTTCGGGCAAATCGACCCTGCTGCGGATCATGGCCGGGATCGATACGGAGATCGAAGGTGAGGCGACGCCGATGAAGGGCCTGCGCATCGGCTACCTGCCGCAGGAACCCCAGCTCGATCCGGACAAGGACGTGCGCGGCAACGTCGAGGACGGCATCGCCGCGCTCAAGGCCCTGCTGGATCGCTTCAATGCCATCTCGGATCTGTTTGCCGAACCGATGGACGACGAGCAGATGAACGCTCTGCTCGAAGAACAGGCCAGGCTGCAGGACGCCATCGACACCGCCGGCGCCTGGGAGCTGGAACGCAAGCTCGAGATCGCCGCCGACGCCCTGCGCCTGCCGGCGTGGGACATGGACGTGCGCAAGCTTTCCGGTGGCGAACGCCGCCGCGTCGCCCTGTGCCGGCTGCTGCTCTCCAACCCGGACATGCTGCTGCTCGACGAACCGACCAATCACCTGGACGCGGAGTCGGTCGCCTGGCTCGAGCGCTTTCTGGAGCAGTTCCCGGGCACCGTCGTCGCCGTCACCCACGACCGTTATTTCCTCGACAACGTCTGCGGCTGGATCCTGGAGCTCGATCGCGGTCACGGCATCCCCTGGGAGGGCAACTATTCCTCATGGCTGGAGCAGAAGGAAAAGCGGCTCGAGCAGGAAGAGCGGCAGCAGAGCGCCCATCGCAAGACCATCGAGGCGGAGCTCGAATGGGTGCGACAGAATCCCAAGGGCCGGCAGGCGAAGAGCAAGGCACGCCTCGCCCGCTTCGAGGAGCTCGCGTCGCAGGAGTTCCAGCAGCGCAACGAGACCAGCGAGCTGTACATTCCACCCGGGCCGCGGCTCGGCGATCTCGTCATCGAAGTGAACGGCCTGCGCATGGCCTACGGCGACCACCTGCTGTTCGACGACCTGTCGTTCAAGGTTCCGCCCGGGGCCATCGTCGGCATCATCGGCGCGAACGGTGCCGGCAAGTCGACGCTGCTGCGCATGCTCGTCGGTCAGGAGCAGCCCGACGCCGGCACCATCCGCACGGGTGACAGCGTCTCGTTCGCCTACGTCGATCAGACGCGCGATGCGCTCGATCCGGCCAGGACCGTGTGGGAAGAGATCTCGGACGGCCAGGACATCCTCCAGGTCGGCAGTTTCCAGACCCAGTCCCGCTCGTACGTGGCCCGGTTCAACTTCGCCGGCGCCGACCAGCAGAAACGCACCGGCGAGCTCTCGGGCGGCGAGCGCAACCGCGTGCATCTGGCCAAGCTCCTGCGCGCCGGTGGCAACGTGCTGCTGCTGGACGAACCGACCAACGACCTCGACGTCGAGACCTTGCGCGCGCTCGAGGAAGCCCTGCTGAGCTTCCCCGGCTGCGTGCTGGTCATCTCCCACGACCGCTGGTTCCTGGACCGGATCGCCACGCACATGCTCGCCTTCGAAGGCGACAGCCAGGTGGTCTGGTTCGCCGGCAACTACCAGGAATACGAAGCCGATCGCAAGCGTCGCCTGGGCGTGGCCGCGGAGCAGCCCCACCGCATTCACTACAAACCGCTGGCGGCCTGAGGCGGGAATCGAGCGCAGCGTCAGCCGTGACCGCCGAACAGCCCCTGGTCAGGCCATTCCGGGCGCTGCGCCCCGCACCGGGGCGCGCCGCCGAGGTCATCGCCCCGCCGTACGACGTGCTCTCGAGCGCCGAGGCGCGGGCGCGCGCGGCCGGCCGGCCGTGGAGCTTCCTGCACGTATCCAAAGCCGAAATCGACCTGCCCGAGACGACCGACACGCACGCCGACGAAGTCTATGCGCGCGCCGCGGCGAACCTGCGTGCGCTGTGCGACGCGGGCGTACTCGTGCGCGATGCGCGGCCGTGCTACTACGTCTACCGTCTGGCGATGGGACCGCACGTGCAGACGGGCCTGGCGGTCAGCGCGTCGGTCGCCGCCTATGAATCCAACCGCATCCGCCGCCACGAGCATACGCTCCCGGCCAAGGTTCGGGACCGCGCGCGCCAGATCGAGGCCGTCGGCGCGCAGACCGGACCCGTGCTGCTCGCCTGTCCCGACAGCCCGGCGCTGGACGAGATCGTGCGCAGCGTGACGCTGGCCGAAGCCGCCGCCGATGTCACGGCCGACGATGGCATCCGCCACACCCTGTGGGTGGTTGCCGACGAGGGGCTCATCGACCGGATCAGCCGGACCGTCGAGCGTTTGCCGGCGCTGTACATTGCCGACGGTCATCACCGCTCCGCGGCGGCGGCCGCAGTCGCCGCGACGCGCGGCGGACCGGGCGCCCACCAGAGCTTCCTCGCGGTCATGTTTCCGTACCGGCAGATGCGGATCCTCGACTACAACCGCGTCGTGCGCGATCTCAACGGCCGCGATGCCGCGGCGTTCGTACGCGCGCTCGAACACTGCTGCACGGTCCGCGCCGCCGACGCCGCCGTGGCGCCGGCGCGGCCAGAGCGGTTCGGCATGTACCTCGACGGCCACTGGTACTGCCTCGACGTGCATCCGGACCGTGTCCCCGCCGCCGATCCGGTCGCCCGTCTCGACGTCAGCCTGCTGACGGACCTGGTGCTCGAGCCGGTGCTCGGTATCGGCGATCTGCGCCGCGATCCGCGCATCGAATTCGTCGGCGGCAGCCGCGGCCTGGCGGAGCTGGAGCGCCGGGTCGACAGCGGCGACATGGCGGTCGCCTTCGCGCTGCATCCCACCGGCATGGCGGATCTCATGGCGGTCGCCGACGCCGGCGAGGTGATGCCGCCCAAGTCCACCTGGTTCGAGCCCAAGCTCGCGGACGGCCTGCTCTCGCACGTGCTCGACTGATCGCCGGCACCGCTCGGGTCGCGACCTCAATCGTCGCCGGACGGTGCTGCGCGGGTCAGCTTCCTGCGGCCCGTGCGGCGTTTGTCATCGAGTCGCTGGCGTTTCGAGGCGGCGCTGGGACGGGTGGGTACGCGCCGCCTGGGTGCGACCGCCGCGGCGGTGATCAGCGCCAGCAGGCGCCGCAACGCATCCTCGCGATTGCGCTCCCGGGTGCGGAAACGCCGGGCCTCGAGGATCAGCACGCCGGCCTTGCTCAACCGCCGACCGGCAAGCGCCGCCAGGCGCGAACGCACGGCCGCCGGCAGGCCGCGGGCACCGTGCAGATCGAAGCGCAGCTCGACCGCGGTAGCGACCTTGTTCACGTTCTGTCCGCCGGGACCGGGGGCGCGCACGAACCGCCACTCGATCTCGTCGTCGTGGACGGTCAGCCCGCGGCCGGCGTGGAGTACGACCACCGCCGGCGCCTCAGCCGGGCAGCAGCGGCGGCATCGGGCAGTCGAGCACCTCGGCGGTCGCCCGCAGCAGCTCCGCCTCGGCGGGCACGACTCTGCCGTCGTGCAACACGCAGTCTGCGCAGGCGTTGATCAGCGAGCGCTTCAGGAACGGCGACAGGCCGGCCAGCTTGCGCAGGGCGAGCGACAGGCGCCCCACCGTGCATTCGGCGCGCGCCAGCAGTGCCGCCTCACCGCCGTCGAAATAGTGCATCACCTGAGCGAACGCCCCGGCCGCCTGCGACTCGTCCCCCCCGAGCCGCGCCAGCAGGCTGAGCAGCACGCGGATCTCGGGCAGCACCTGCTCGAAGCGCGTATAGCGCACCCGCCTGGAGGCGCCGTTCGCCGCGCCCAACTGCTTCTCGAGCAGCGCCATCAGCACAAACTCGAACAGCGTCACCCGCCGGTCCGCCTGCACCAGTGCGTTCATCTGCTGCACAAAGCCGGCCCGGGCCGGCGCGGGCAGGCTCTTCAAGGTGGGCAGCGCGATGTTCACCAGCGGCAGGCGGGCGACGACGCCGGCCGCCCGCACCTTCTCCAGCAGTGCTTCGATCCCGGGCCCCGGCACGGCGGCGCCGGCATCCGCGTCGGCCAGCACCAGCGCCTGCAGCAATGCCTGCGCGCCCGCGCTGTCGTGGGCCGCGTCGAGCAGCTCGGGTGCCAGCCCCTGGTGCAGATCGCGCGCGTAGTCGACGTGGCGGGCCGTGGGCTCGCCCACGCTGGCGGTGAGCTGTTCGCGGCTCGCCGCAATCGCACCGGCCGCGAAACCGAGCGCCGCGCCGGCGGCGGGCGGCGTCGCCGGGACCGGCGTCGCGCCCGGCGCCGGTGCCGGGCGGGTGCGCTCCTCGGCGGCGCGCCGGGCGGCAAAGCTCGGATCGATCGCCCGGATCCTGACGTCGATCGGCGGATGCGTCGCGAACAGGCCGGAAAAGGCGAAGCTCAGGCTCTGGCCGAAGCACATGTGGCTCATATCCTCGGCGTACCGGTTGGCGAGCTGCGAGCCCTCGCTGTTGCGCTTGATCTTCCACAGCGCGCCGGCGATGCCGGCCGGGTTGCGGGTGAACTGCACCGACGAGGCATCGGCGAGGAATTCGCGCTGCCGCGACACCGCCGCCTTGATCAGGCGGCCGAAGAACAGTCCCACGTAGCCCATCACGAACAGGGCGAGTCCGAGCGCGAGCATCGCGGCGACGATCTGCCCGCCATTGCGGTCGCGCCCGCGCCCCGCGTAGCGCAACGAGCGCAGCAGAAAACCGCCGAGCTGGCCGATGACGAGGATCCCCGCCAGCGTCGAGAGCAACAGCACGTTGAGCCGCATGTCGCCGTTCAGCACGTGCGAGAATTCGTGCCCGACGACACCCTGGAGCTCGTCGCGGCTCAATGTGTCGAGCAAGCCGCGCGTCACCACCAAGACCGCTTCGTCGACCCCGTAGCCGGCCACGAAGGCGTTGATGGCCGGCTCACCGTCCATGACGTAAATGCGCGGTACCGGCGTGCCCGAGGCAATCGCCATCTCCTCGACGACGTTGACGAGGCGTTTTTCGGTGGCCTCGACCGTCGCCATGTCGACTCGCCGGGCGCCGACCATCCGCGCCACGGACTCCCCGCCGCCGGCAAGGCGCAGGAACGAAACCATGCTGCCCGCGGTGATCAGGGCGATCACGCCGGCGCTGGTCCACAGGCCGTACGGTGTCGCCAGCCACGCGCGCCAGTCGGAAACCGGCCCGCCCCCGGCCGCGGTCAGCGCGTAGACGACGGCATTGACCGCGAAGACGATGAGCACGACGGCCAGCGCGAAATAGGCGACCAGGAGCGCGGTCCTGCGCCGCGCCTGGTGTTGGCGCTCGAAGAAATTCATGCGGCGGGCATCACATCGGCGAGGTGGTGGACGGCACGGCGCACACCGGCCTGTCCCGTGTCACTGCGAGCGGCGCCCCGGCGCGTGCTCAGGTGAAGCTCACCTTGACACTCTGCTGGGCCTGCGCCTTGTCCGGGATCTCGAGCATCTGCGCTTCCTGGAATCCGAACGGGCCGGCGATCAGGGTGTTCGGGAACTGCTCGCGCTGGTTGTTGTAGGACATGACCGAATCGTTGAATGCCTGGCGTGAGAACGCGATCCGGTTCTCGGTGGAAGCGAGTTCTTCCATCAGCTGCTGCATCGGCTGATTGGCCTTCAGATCCGGATAAGCCTCGGCCAGCGCGAAGAACCGCCCGAGCGTCGCCCCGAGCGCACCCTCGGCCACCGACAGCGCACCGATGGCGGCCCCGTCCTCCGGGTGCGCGGCCGCCCCGCGGGACGCCTGCTGGGCCTGGTTGCGCGCCTGGATGACGGCCTCCAGGGTCTCGCGCTCGTGCTTGATATAGCCTTTGGCGGTTTCGACCAGATTGGGAATGAGATCGTAACGACGCTGAAGTTGAACGTCGATTTGGGCGAATGCGTTCTTGAAGCCGTTGCGGGCACGAACGAGGCCGTTGTAGATCCCCACCACGTAGAACACGAGGACTGCGACGACGATCCAGAATACGATAGTGCCGATATCCATGAGTTGCTCCTTTGCGCCAAGCGTGGTCCGCACGTCGCGCGGACCATCCTCCACCCATGCAAGTTACGCCACGGTACCGGTGTGCTCAAGTGCCGCGCGGCGGAAGCGACGGCAGCAGCTGCACATCCGGGCGCTGCCGGCGGCGCCACAGTCGCGGCCCGAGCTCGATGCCCAGGATCACGATCACCAACATCCCGTGCACCGGCCACATACCGACCAGACCGTCGATGATCTCCCGCTTCACCAGGCTGCGGAATATGCCGAGCAGGTTGCTGTACAGGAAATAGATCATGATGCCGACCAGGATCAGCATCGAGCGCGCGCCCGCGAACGTGCGCATGCGCACCAGCGCGACGGCCAGCGCGCCGAGCAGCACCACTGCTATCGGCATCGCCAGCCGCCAGTTGAGCTCGGCCACCGCGTGCGCTGTGCCGAGCAGCCAGAGCTCGTGGGTCGGTGTGGCGCCCATGGCGGGGTCGGCCGTGGCAACCTTGCCCGCGCTGATGCGCACTGCGTACTTCTCGAAATCAGTGATGCGGTAGTCGGCCTGCCCGGGGAGACCGAGGTAACGGCTGCCGTCGCCGAATACGACGAACCGCCCGCCGGTCTTCGCGTCGTCGTCCAGGCGCGCGCTGTCGGCCTTGAGCACCCCCTCGCGCTCGTGTTCGCGCACCCGCAGAAATACATTGCGCATGATCTCCCCGGTCGCGGACGCGTTTTCGACGAACAGCACCCGGTCACCGCCCTCGAACTCCTTGAACCGGCCCGGGACGATACCGCTGACGTTGGCTTCGTCCGAGGCCCGCGCCTGCAGGGTCTCCACCCGGCGTTCCGCCCACGGCACGGTGACGAACGACAGCAGTGCCATCAGTGCGGCGCAGGCAATCGCCGCCCGGCCGACGTGCGTGTGGAAAAACCGTGCGCCGCAGCCCGCGCCGGCCATGGCGACGAGCTCCCGATCCTGTTGCATGCGCCCGAGCGCGAGCAGCACGCCGAGGTAAAAGCACAACGGCAGCACCACCAGCATCGCGGTGATGATCTTCAGACCGAGCAGCGAGACGATGACGTCACTGGCGATCTTGCCGGAGGCCGCGTCGCCGAGGTAGCTGACCGTGCGCGTGCTCGAGTAGATGAGCACCAGCACCAGTAACGAGGCGCCGAAGGCCTGTAGCGTCTCGCGTTGCAGATAGCGTTGCAGGATCACCGTTGTGTCGGTGCGGGCAGGTCGGGTGCGCCAGTTTACACGCGAACCCCGCCGGTCCGAAGCCGCGTGCGGGTCGGCCGGGCTCAGGCGGAGCGTTCGACGAGCAGACGTCGCTTTTTCAGCACCCGGATCGTGAGCACGCCCAACGTGAGCGCCGCGGCCTGCGCCAGCGCCGGAGCCAGCACCGCGCTACCCGCACCGCGCACGTACGCTTCGCGGGCGAAAAGCGCGATCAGGCCCAGGCACCAGAAGTAACAAGTGCCGTAGTCCTTCAGCACGACTCGCCGCCAGCTGAACCGCATGCCGGCGACGGTCGCACCGAGCCCCCGCAGCCGTGGCAGCCAGCGCGGTACACGCGCGCAGTACGCGGCGTAATCGCCACCAAAACGCCCACGCAGAAAGTGCTCTTCGGCCGCGACGATGACCGCGTAGCAGCCGAGAAAGAACACCGTCCCGGTCGCGATACCCCACGGGTTGCCCTGCACCAGGAACAAACCGGTCAGAATGAGCAGATTACCCAGGTACAGCGGATTACGGGCGTGCGCGAACAAGCCCGTGCTGACGAGCCGGTCCGCATGGATGCGCTTGTTGACACCGCCGCGTTTGATGTAGGCGAACCCGATCACCGCGGCGCGCAACGCCTGTCCGGACATGGCGAGAAGCACACCGGCAACGTCGAGCACGCCGTCGGTGGCACCCGTCGCCGACGGCAGGCCCAGCAGCAGCGCCAGCAGGACGACCGGGAACGCGGCGTTGCGGTAGCGGAACAGCCAGTTGCCGCAGGCGATGGCGAAGCGCCCGGGCAGGGCGCGATGATGGACGCGTGACCCGCTCACTTCACCGCGATGACACCGGAGAAGTTGTACCAGCGGAAAAACTCCTCCACGTGGCTGAAGCCGGCCCCGAGCAGCAGATCCCGGTTCTCGTCCGGGCGGTAAGGAATGAGCACGTTCTCGAGCGCTTCGCGTTTGTGCGCGATCTCCGAGTCCGAGTAGCCGTTGCGGCGCTTGAGCTCATAGTAGTAACGTATGAACAGACGGTTGAACAGACTGTCCGACAGGGTCACCTTCTCGAACACGATGACGCAGCCCTGCGGGCGGAGCCCAGCGTAAATGTCCCTCACCACGCGCTGGCGGTACAGCGGCCGGACGAACTGCAGGGTCAGGATCATCAGCACGACCGACGCGTTCCGGACTACGCGATCTTCGTGCAGGTCCGCGTGCACGAGGTCCCAGGAGCGCCCCAGCCCGTGACCGGTGAGCTTCTGGCGCGCCTTCGCCAACATGTCGGGCGCGTTGTCGACACCGACGAATCGCACGCCGGGATCGATGCAGGCATCGAGCGCGAGCAGCGTGGTCCCGGTCGCGCAGCCGAGATCCACGAGATTGGTTCCGGCGACGGCGAAATCGCCTGCCAGCTCAGCGCTCATGCGCTGCATCTCGCTGTAAAACGGTACCGAGCGGTTCACCATGTCGTCGAAAACGGACGCCGTCCGGCCGTCGAAACGAAAATCGGCCGTGGCGCTGGCCGGATCGCTGAACAGGCGGTCGGGCAGCAGGCGGCACGGACTCGCCCGGTTCCGGTCGCCGCGGTCAGGATCCGCCATCGCACTGCTCCTTGGCCCGGCAGGACACCGCCTGCCGACGTCGTCGCACACCTGCGCCGGCGGCATTCTTGGACCAAAACCTTAAGCTGCCCTTAAGCCGGCTCGCACGCCGACCGGTGGCGTTCGCCTTGCACCGCCGCAATCGCATAGAATTGGCGCCCCCTGCACCGTCAATCGTGCTGTCCCGGACCGCCTGGCCGCCGTTACCGCCTCCGCCGTGAACGAACCCCACTGCGCGCACTCCGCATCGATGCCGCCGGCACCGGCTCTGTCGGTGGTCATCCCGGTGTTCAACGAAGCGGACAGCATCGTCGCGCTGGTCGCGGAAGTGGACGCCGCACTCGGCGGCCGGATCGAGTACGAAATCATCGTCGTCGACGACGGCAGCTCGGACGACACCGTCGGGCGGCTGCGCCGGCACGCGGCCAGCGGCGACGGCCGGCCGCGTATCGTTCGCCACGGCCACAACGCCGGTCAGAGTACGGCCATACGCACCGGCGTGCGGCTGGCGCGCGGAACCTTCGTCGCGACCCTGGACGGCGACGGCCAGAACGACCCGGCGGACATCGCGCGATTGTACGAACGCATCGCCACGGGCGACCCGGACCTGGCGCTGGTGTGTGGCAACCGCACCGAGCGGCGCGACAGCTGGATCCGGCGTTTGTCGTCGCGCGTCGCCAACGCCGTGCGCGGCGCCATTCTCGGCGACGCGACGCCGGACACCGGCTGCGGTCTGAAAGTCATCCGCCGGGCGACTTTCATGGAGCTCCCCTACTTCGATCACATGCACCGGTTCCTGCCCGCCCTCGTGCTGCGGGCCGGTGGCCGCTGCGAATCCGTTGCGGTCAACCACCGGCCGCGCCGGCACGGTCAATCCAAGTACGGCATCGGCAACCGGCTCTGGGTCGGGCTGGTGGATCTCGCCGGTGTCGCCTGGTTGCGTCGCCGAAATCGACACACGGAATTCGAAGAGGTATCACCCGAATGAGCACCATGGCCTGGATCGTGATCGGTTTCATCGGCCAGTCGATGTATTTCCTGCGTATGCTGTTGCAATGGCTGACCAGCGAGAAACTCAGGCGCAGCGTCGTACCCATCACCTTCTGGTACTTCAGCCTCGCCGGCAGCGTGATCCTGCTGGCCTACGCGATTCACCGCCGCGATCCCGTGTTCATCGTCGGCCAGGCTTTCGGCTTCGTCGTTTACCTGCGCAACCTGTGGTTCATCCGTCGCGAACAGGCCGGCGCCGGCGGCATCGCCGACTGATCGGCGCCCCGCGGGCGCGGGACGCGACACCGTGCTGATGTCCCGCCTCGATCACGGCCTCGCGCTCGTGGTGGTGCTGGCGGTCGCGGCCGCCGTGGCGCTGCCGGGCAGCGCGCGCCTGCCGCTCGACGGCCACGAGGTTCTGGTAGCCCAGAGCGTGCATGAGATGCGTGCCCGCGGCGACTGGATCGTGCCCTACTTCAACCAGCGGCCGCGCCTGAACAAACCGCCGCTCAGCTACTGGCTGACCGGCGCCGTCGCCGGCGCCTGGGACGGCACCGCGCAGGTGCGCCCGTGGCAGGCGCGCACGCCCTCGATCCTCGCCGGCCTGGGCCTGCTCGCCGGCACTTTCCTCATCGGTCGCCGCCTGTTCGGGGCCAGCGTGGGCCGCGACGCCGCGCTGCTGCTGGCGGCCAGCTCGGCGTTTTTCGCCTATACCCACGACGCCCGCCCCGACATGCTGTACGCCTGCCTGTGCACGGCGGGACTGGCGGCCCACGTCCATGCGTGGAAGAGCGATGATGCGGGCCGACGCCGGCTGGCCGCGCTCGGGATGTGGCTGGCTTTCGCGCTCGCCACCCTGACCAAGGGTCCGCAGCTGCCGGCCATGCTGCTGGCGGCGTGCGTGCTCGGCCTGCTGGTCGCGCGCCTCCCGGTCCGGCGGATGATCGCGATCCTGCGCCCGCTCGAGGGGCTGGTACTGCTCGCCGCCATGACCGTGCCGTGGTGGCTGGCGATGCGCGCCCGACTGCCGGCCGGCGCGCTCGCGCACAGCCAGCTCGCCGGCAGCCTGCTCGAGCCCGTCTGGCAGCATGCGCTCGATCCCTATTATCTCTATCGTCCGCTCGTGCTGTTGCTGCCGTGGCTGGCACTGGTGCCGGCCGCACTCGTCGCCCTGTACCGCGGGCGGCGGCGGGTGGAGGTGCCGCTGATCGCGCTGCTGTACCTGGTCCCGGCGATCACGCTCGGTTTCGGCCCGCAGCAGCGCTGGTTCTACCTGCTGCCGGCCATCGCCCCCATGGCGATCGCGCTCGCGCTGGGCGCCCGGCACCTGAACGCGGTGTGCGTGGCCGCGCGCGGCCGTCATTGGCTGGTCTGGTTGTGGCCGGCGCACATGCTGCTCGTGCTCGCGGCCGCTGTGTACGCGCTGGTACGAGCGCCCGATTCGAACGGACTGCGCCTCGCCCTCGCCACCGTCCTCGTGCTGGCGGCCGGCTACGCCTGGCAGCGAAGAGTGCGCGGCCCGCGCCGGCGACGACCCGTCGCGCTGCGGATCACGGCGCTGATGGTCGCCGCGCTGCTGGCGGGGCTCGGCGACACGACGGTACCCTGGAGCCGTGACCGTTATGACAAGGCCGCCCTAGGCCTGCAAATCGGCACGCAGCTGCCGGCGCGGATGCCCGTGCTCGCGTGGAGCGTGAATCCGAACGTGTTCGTGTATTACGCGAACCGCCACATCTCCCCCGTGCGATCGCCGCTCGAAGTCGGCGCCGCGCTCGCACGCGCGCCGAACCGCGCGGTTGCGGTGATCACCTTCGACACGCAGCTGGCGGCGCTGCGCGCGTTCGGCGAGATCGAAACCCTGGCCACGATCCCCTACAGTGCCGCCAGGACCATCACGCTCGCACGGGTATCGCGCCCGGGCGGATAGTCGACAGATGCGCCTGCTGCTGGTGGAAGACGACCCCATCCTCGGCGACGGCCTCGCCGCCGCGCTGCGCGAGGACGGCTACGCCGTCGACTGGCTGAGCGACGGCGTCGCCGCGAGCGCCGCGCTCGCCGCGGAACCGTTTGATCTGGTCGTACTGGACATCAACCTGCCGCGACGTTCGGGGCTGGACGTGCTCACCGAGCTGCGCCGCCAGGGCGAATCGGTGCCCGTACTGCTGCTGACCGCGCGGGATACGTTGATTGACCGGGTCGCAGGTCTCGACGCCGGAGCCGACGATTACCTCATCAAGCCCTTCGACATCGAGGAGCTCTGTGCACGGCTGCGCGCGCTCGCGCGCCGGCGCGGCGGCCGCGCCCACCCGCTGCTCGCGCACGGCGGCGTCGTGCTCGATCTCGCCGCGCACACCGCCACGCTCAACGGCACACCGGTGGAACTCGCCCAGCGCGAGTTCGCGCTGCTGGCATTGCTCGTCGAGAACGCCGGCACGGTGTTCAGCCGCCAGCGCATCGAGAACCACCTGTATGCCTGGGGCGAGGAGCCCGGCAGCAATGCCGTGGAGGTCCATATCCACCACCTGCGTCGCAAGCTCGGCGCGGATTTCATCCGCACCGTGCGCGGGGCGGGCTACGTGGCCGACTGAGCATGGTCGGAAAATCCCTGCGCCGGCGACTGCTCGTCGTGCTCCTCACGACGACGCTGGGGACCTGGTCGGTGGTGTTTCTGGCTACCGTGCACGTCGTTCGGGATCGGGTGGCGGCGGTCTACGACGCCAATCTCTCCACCGCCGCGCGGGTGCTCGCGTCACTGGTCAGCCACGAGCTGTCCGAGGAGCTCGACACGCTGTCGATCGACGCGGACGAGGATCTGTCGGTGCCGCTGGATGCGCTCGAGACGGAGCTCGAGGCGGAGCTCGCCGATAACGCCTACCAGAGCGGCATCGCCTACCAGTTCGCGGTCGCGGGCCGGCAATTGCGATTCGCCTCTTACAACGCCCCGGCGATGCCACTCGCCGGCGAGCAGGAAGGCTTCAGCGACAGCATCGTCGACGGCGAGCCCTGGCGGGTATTCACCCTGCGTGCCCGCGACGCGCCACTGATCGTGCACGTCGGCGAACGCCAGCGGGTGCGTGGGACCGTCGTCGCCCAGATCCAGCGCGAGCTCGTCCTGCCGCTCGCCGCGGGCCTGCCCGTACTCGGCCTGCTGGTGTGGTTCGGCGTGACGCGCTCGCTGGAGCCGCTGAACCGGCTCGCACGCGCGATCCTGCAGCGCGATCCCGCGCGGCTCGATCCCCTGCCGGTGCGGTCGGTCGCCGTCGAGGTCCGGCCCCTGGTCGACAACATCAACCGCTTGTTCGATCGCCTGCGCCGGGTCATCGACGCCGAACGCAACTTCACCGCCGACGCGGCGCATGAGCTGCGCACGCCGCTCGCCGGCATCAAGACCCAGACACAGCTCGCCACACGCACGCGCGATGCGCACACGCGCGAGCACGCGCTGGCGCAGATAGAACGCGGCGTGGATCGCGCAACACGCCTGGTCGAACAACTCCTGACGCTGGCGCGTTTCGATCCGGATTCCACGCCATTGCAGAGCGTGGAGATCGATCCGGGCGACGTGCTCCAGACCATCGTCGCGGAGCTGCGCCCGCTCGCGAAGGCGAAGGGAATCACGCTGCAAATGGACGTGCGCGAGCGCGCCTGGATCCGCGCCGACCGCAACGCGCTGGCGATCCTGTCGCGCAATCTCCTCGACAACGCGGTGCGCTACACGCCCAAGGGCGGCACCGTCGAGACCGGTGTCAGTACCGGTGGTGGCTTGGTCACGCTGCACGTGGCCGACAGCGGTCCGGGTGTGCCGGCGCAGGAGCGCGAGCGGGTGTTCGACCGATTCTACCGGCACACGCGCCAGCTGCCCGGCAGCGGTCTGGGACTGTCGATCGTGCGCCGGATCGCGGCACTGGAAGGTGCCGAGATCCGCCTGGGAACCGCGACTCTGGGCGGCTTGCTGGTCGAGCTGCGCTTTGCCGCGGCCGGCGCGTCGAGCTGAGCCGAGACACGGTCCGGGAGACCACTGCCCTGCGCCGATCGACCGGGCGTCACCCGGATCAGCGCGGATCCGGCGCCGGCCAGCCCGCGACGAGATCGCACACTTCCCGCACCGCGCCGTGGCCGCCTCGGTGCAGGCACACGTAGTGCGCCTGCCGGCGTACCTCGGTTACGGCGTCGGCGGGACAGAAGGCCGCACCGACGGCGGCGAGGCAGTCGAGGTCGCCCAGATCGTCGCCGATGAACCCGATCTCCTCGAGCCCGAGCCCCCAGTCCACGGCCAGGCGCCGCAGCAGCGCGAGCTTGTCGGCGACGCCGGGATGGTAGTCGGCGATGCCCAGCTTGCGCATCCGCGCCGCAACCGCCGGGCTGTCCTCGGCGCTGATCACGCACACGCGCACGCCCTGCGCGCGCACCAGCGCCAGCCCCTTGGCATCGCGCGTGTCGAATTTCTTCAGGGCCTCGCCGCCAGCACCGTAATACATGCCGCCGTCGGTGAGCGTGCCGTCGACGTCGACCACGAGCGCGCGCAGGCGTGGCCTGCCGCCCGGATCCCGGTCGCGCGCACGCGCGCCGAGCAGGCGCTCGACCTCGTCCCAATCCTTCGGATCGTCGACTTCGATCGCGGTTTCGGCGGCCATCGCGTGCACGCCGACACGCCCGCCGAGGCGGCAGCGGTGTTCGCGCAGCACGTGCGCGCGGGTGAGGTAGAACGCGCCGTTCTCCATCAGCATACCGTCGAATTCCTGGCGGCGCGGTCGCCGTGCCGGGTCATAGTTGAGCGGCTTGCCGTCGCGCGTCCAGAAAAATCGCTTCGACTCCACGCCGGTGAGCAGCGAATCCAGGTTCTCGTCGATGAACTTTGCCCGCGCGGCGCGATAATCCTCGGCGCGCGTGAGGGGTGAGGTCGCCTGGATCAGCGCCAGCACGTCGAACGGCACGCGCGCCTGGAATTCGAGCATGACCGACTCGGTGCTGGCCGTATCGGTCGCCGTCTCGGCCGATCGGCCGACGACCGTCACCGCATTACCGAACTCGCGTTCGACGGCCGCCGCGATCCCGGCCGAGTCGGTCGCCACGTAACAGGCGTCGAAACACTGCGAAACGAGCGCCTGCTCCAGGCTCCACGCGAACAGCGGGCGGCCGGCGATGGGGCGAATGTTCTTGCCGGGGATCGACCTGGAGCCGCCCCGCAGGGGCATCAGGGCCAGCCACTGCATGATCGGACGTGCACCCCCGGCATGCGCTTGAGCTTGGCCCGCTGCGGCTCCTCGATGGCCAGGATGGAGTGCTCTTTGTAGGTGAGCGAGCTGGCGACGGCGCGTACGTCCCGCACCAGCTTGCGCAGCCCGTCGGGCTCGAGCGACGCGGCGTGATCGGTGCCCTTCCAGGTACGGTCCAGTGTGAAGTGGCGCTCGACCCAGGTCGCTCCGAGCGTGACCGCGGCGACGTCCACGGCGATGCCGAGGTGATGGCCCGAAAAGGCGATTTCCTTCACCCGCGTGCCGTAGCGCTCGGTGAGCCTGCGGATCTCGAGCAGACATACCTGCTCGAACGGCACCGGGTAGCCCGAGGTGCAGGCGTACAGCACGGTCCGGCCGGCCGCACCCGCATTCTCGAGGAAGGCGACGATGTCCTCCTCTTCCTCCGGCGTCGTCATGCCCACGGAAATGTGGATGTCGCCGCGATACTCGCGCGCGAGCAACCCCAGCAGATCGAAGTTCAGGTTGCACGCCGACGGCACCTTGAGGTAATCCGGTTCGAGCGCCGCCATCTGCGCCGCCGACGTCGGATCCCAGACCGAAGTCGAATAACCGATCCCGTGCGTACGGCACACCTCGAGGAGCTCGCGGTGCTGCTCCGGCGAGAATTCCAGGAATTCGCGGTGCTCGCCGTAGCTGCGCCCGTAGCTGTTGGCGGGGTTGGGATGCGGCGCGTCGTACTCCTCGGCGGTGAGCAGTTCGCGGTTGCAGCGCTTCTGGAACTTGACGTAATCGGCGCCCGCGAACCGCGCCGCGACCTCGATCATGCGACGCGCGATGTCCATGTCGCCCTTGTGGTTGCACCCGATCTCGGCGACGACTCTGGGTATGTGCATTGCGCTCGGCCTCCGCGTGCTGCTTCGCTGGTGGTGAATTCATGCCGCGCCGGTGTTCGGCGGGACACCCGTGGGCGCCGGGGATGGGGCCCCGCCCGCGCCCCCCATCCTCGCAGCCGCTTGACTCGAGAAGGCGCGCGCGGATTATAGCCTGCCGCAGCGCTGGCGGCGCTGGCCGGGCCGGCCGAGCGCCGCGCCGACGCCCGCTTTGGCGGCCTCCTGCGCGCTCCTATAAGATACCGGGTTTTACCCCACTCCAGGACCAGGCCCAGCCGCTGACGATGTCCCAGACCGTTCCGAATCCCGCCGCCCGCCCATTCGACCGCGCCACGCGGCGCGCGCGTCTCGAGCCCCTGCTCGGCGAGCGCATCCTGGTGCTCGACAGCGCCATGGGCACCATGATTCAGCAACGCAAGCTCGAGGAGGCGGACTTTCGCGGCGAACGTTTCGCCGGCCATGCCCGCGATTTGAAGGGCAACAACGATCTCGTCACGCTCACGCGTCCAGACGTCATAGTCGACATTCATCGCGCCAACTTCGCCGCCGGCGCGGACATCATCGAGACGAACACCTTCAATTCGACGGCGATCGCACAGTCGGACTATGGCCTGGAGGCCATCGTCTACGAGCTCAACCGCGAAGGCGCCGCCCTCGCGCGCCGTGCCGCCGACGAGTTCGAGACGGCCGAGCCCGGCCGGCCGCGCTATGTCGCCGGGGTGCTCGGACCCACCAACCGAACCTGCTCCATCTCGCCGGACGTCAATCGCCCGGCGTTTCGCAACGTCGATTTCGACACGCTGGTCGGGGCCTACGCCGAGGCGCTGCGCGGGCTGATCGACGGTGGTGCCGATCTCATCCTGCTCGAGACGGTATTCGACACCCTGAACGCGAAGGCCGCCATTTACGCCGTGTTCGAGAGTTTCGAGCGCTGCGGCGAGGAGCTGCCGCTGATGATCTCGGGCACCATCACCGATCTGTCCGGACGCACTCTCACCGGCCAGACGGTGGAGGCGTTCTGGAACTCCATCCGCCATGCCCGCCCGCTCACGGTGGGGCTGAACTGCGCGCTCGGCGCGGCGCAGATGCGACCGTTCGTCGAGGAGCTCGCACGCGTCGCCGATACCTACGTCGCGGTGTATCCCAACGCCGGCCTGCCGAACGCGTTCGGTGAATACGACGAGCTGCCCGCGGACACCGCGCGCCACCTGGAGGACTTCGCCCGCAGCAACTTCGTCAACGTCGTCGGCGGCTGCTGCGGCACCACACCCGGACACGTGGCCGCCATCGCGCAAAAGGTGGCCGGTCTGCCGCCGCGGCGGGTGCCGGTGGTCGGACGCCATTGCCGTCTGTCGGGTCTGGAAGCGCTCAATCTCACGCCCGAGACCGGTTTCGTCAACGTCGGCGAGCGCACCAACGTGACCGGCTCGCCGCGCTTCGAGCGCCTCATCAAGGAAGGCAACATCGAGGCCGCCCTGGACGTCGCCCGCCAGCAGGTCGAGAACGGCGCGCAGATGATCGACATCAACATGGACGAGGGCATGCTCGATTCCGAAGCCCTCATGCACGAGTTCCTGAACCTCATCGCCGTGGATCCGGACATCGCCCGCGTTCCGATCATGATCGACTCGTCGAAATGGTCGGTCATCGAGACGGGCCTCAAGTGCCTGCAGGGTAAAGGCGTGGTCAACTCGATCAGCCTCAAGGAAGGCGAGCAGAAGTTCCTCGAGCAGGCACGCAAGGTCCGCCGCTACGGCGCCGCGGTGGTGGTCATGGCCTTCGACGAGCAGGGGCAGGCCGATACCACGGCCCGCAAGTTCGCCATCTGCAAGCGCGCCTACGAGCTGCTGACGCGCGCGGCCGGCTTTCCGCCCGAGGACATCATATTCGACCCGAACATCCTCACAGTCGCGACCGGCATCGAGGCGCACGACGAATACGCCCTCGCCTTCCTGGAGGCGACCCGCCTCATCAAACATCATCTGCCGCACGCGCTGGTCTCGGGCGGACTGTCGAACGTGTCGTTCTCGTTCCGCGGCAACAACCCCGTGCGCGAGGCTATCCATGCCGCGTTCCTGTACCACGCCATCCAGGCGGGTCTGGACATGGCCATCGTCAACGCCGGGCAGCTCGGCATCTACGACGCGATCCCCGCGGATCTGCGCGGGCGGATCGAGGACGTGCTGCTGAACCGGCGCGCGGACGCGACCGAGCGGCTGGTCGAGTACGCCGAGTCGTTCAAGGGCGAGGCGAAGGAAAAGGTCGAGGACCTGGCCTGGCGCAGCGCAGCGGTCGGCGAGCGGCTCACCCATGCGCTGGTCAAGGGCATCGCTGAGCACATCATCGACGACGTCGAGCAGGCCCGGCAGCTCTACGAACACCCGCTGCAGGTCATCGAGGGCCCGCTCATGGATGGCATGAACGTGGTCGGCGACTTGTTCGGTGCCGGCAAGATGTTTCTGCCGCAGGTGGTCAAGAGCGCCCGCGTGATGAAAAAGGCGGTCGCGCACCTCATTCCGTTCATCGAAGCCGAGCAGGCGGCGTCGGGCATCGCCAGGCGCTCCAACGGCAGGATCGTACTCGCCACCGTCAAGGGCGACGTGCACGACATCGGCAAAAACATCGTCGGCGTGGTGCTCCAGTGCAACAACTACGAGGTCATCGATCTCGGCGTGATGGTCTCCGCGGAAACGATCCTCGATGTCGCCCGGGACGAGCAGGCCGACATCGTCGGCGTGTCCGGCCTCATCACGCCCTCGCTCGAGGAAATGGTGCACGTGGCGAAGGAGATGACCCGGCGCCAGTTCCAGGTCCCGCTGCTCATCGGCGGCGCCACCACCTCGCGCGCGCACACCGCCGTGAAAATCGATCCGGCCTACGCGCAGCCCGTCGTGCACGTCAAGGATGCCTCGCGGGCGGTCACCGTGGTCTCGAGCCTGCTCAGCAGGGAGGGCCGGCAGGATTTCGTCACGGGCATCGCGCAGGAGTACCAGACGCTGCGCGAGCGGCACGCCGGCAAGCAGACCCGCATCGAGTGGCTGACGCTCGCCGAAGCGCGCGCCAACAAGCCGCCGTTCGACTGGTCGGCCTACGCGCCGGTCGCGCCGCGCCGGCCGGGCGTGCAGGTCTTCGAGGACTACCCGCTCGCCGAGCTGGTGGATTACATCGACTGGACGCCTTTTTTCGTCGCCTGGGAGCTGGCGGGTCGCTTCCCCCGCATCCTCGACGACCCGCTCGTCGGCAACGAGGCGCGGCGCCTGTACGACGACGCGCGCCGCCTGCTCGACCGCATCGTCGCCGAACGCTGGCTGACGGCCCGTGCGGTGACGGGGCTGTTCGCGGCCAACACGGTCGGCGAGGACGACATCGAGATTTACGCGGACGAATCCCGCCGCGGTGCACTGCTCGTCATCCACTCGCTGCGCCAGCAGCAGAGAAAACCGCCCGGGCAGCCGAATTTCGCGCTGGCCGATTTCGTGGCCCCGCGCGAATCGGGGGTCGGCGACTACCTGGGTGCGTTCGCGGTGACGGCCGGATTCGGCATGGAGGAGGTGATCGCGCGCTGCGAGCGCGATCACGACGACTACTCGAGCATCATGGCCAAGGCGCTCGCCGATCGGCTCGCCGAAGCCCTCGCCGAGCGCCTGCACCAGCGCGTGCGCCAGGAGCTCTGGGGTTACGCGGCCAGCGAGTCACTCGACAACGCGGCGCTCATCGACGAGCGCTACCGCGGCATCCGGCCGGCCCCCGGCTACCCGGCCTGCCCCGACCACAAGGAAAAACCGCTGCTGTGGACGCTGCTCGACGTCGAAAAGCGCATCGGCATGCGCCTGACCGACAGTAACGCCATGTATCCGGCGGCCTCGGTGTCGGGCTGGTACTTCGCCCATCCCGAAGCGCGCTATTTCGGCCTGGGCAAGATCAACGAGGAACAGGTGCGCGACTACGCCCGCCGCAAGGGCATGGACCTGCGCACCATGGAGCGCTGGCTGGCGCCGAGCCTGGGCTACGAAACCGGAGACTGAGCGGCGCCACACCACGCCCCGGCGCGACGAGACCAGCGCCGACGGATAACGATCGATGCGGCAACGGCGATACTGCGGCCGGATCCACGCGGCCGGCTGGCGGCTCGTGTTGCCGGGCTGCCCGCCGGCGCCGGCACCTAAGGTGCGGTCGCGAACTCGACGTTTTTCTGCGCCAGGCGCGCAATGAGACCGTCGACGCCGAGCTGCTGGATCTGGGAGGAGAAGCTCGATCGGTAGCTGGTCACCATGCTGATACCGGCGACGGCGACGTCGATGACCTGCCAGCGGCCACCCTCCCAGTACATGCGGTAGCCGATATCCACATCGCTGCCGTCGGGGCGCCGCAGCTTGGACGGGATCTCGATGATCTTCGAGCCGGGCCGCACCCGCACGCCGCCGAAGGTGACGGGTTCGTCCGGCACGTCGTTGCTCTGCAGCCAATCGGCGAGCGCGGCCGTGTAGAAGCGCACGACGAAGTTGCGGAACTCGCCAGTGAACTGCGCCCGCTGGGCGTCACTGGCGGTGCGCCAGTGCTTGGCGAGCACGAGCTGAGACACACGCTGGAAATCGACGTGCGGAATGAGCAGGCGTTCGACGATGGCGCGCAGCCGCGCTTCGTCGGCCTGTTCGGCCTGGGCTTTTACCTCGCCCAGCATGTCGGTACTGACCTGGCGCAGCAGGATCTGGGCGTCTTCAGGATTGCCGGCGGCCGCAGCCGTCGCACGACCGGCCGACACGGCGACAAGGACCGCCGCCAGCAACGAAAACAAAGGCCATCGTCGCAGGATCATCACTTCAGTCTCCCGTGGCATGCGCCACCCGGGGGCGCCAGCTGCCCCCAATCGGCCGCGCAGTATATAGCAAGCGCTGCAGCGCGCCAGTGGCGCCGGTCGCGAAACGCCACTGACTCGTTCGACCCCCGGCCGGCGGGCTTCGTTCCCCTCCCGGCGTGCTTGCGTCCTCCCGGCGGCGGGTGTTTGACTGGCGCCTTACCCGCGCCGAGTCCGTCCCGTGCCCGCAGCCGCACCCTCACCCTCCCGCCGCCAGGTCATCGCCTGGGCCCTGTACGACTGGGGCAACTCGGCCTTCGCCACGGCCGTGATCGCCGGCTTCTTTCCGGTGTTCTTCAAGCAGTACTGGAGCGCCGGTGTCGACACCACCGTGAGCACCTTCCGGCTGGGCGTCGCCAACTCCGCGGCCAGCCTGGTGATACTGCTGCTCGCGCCCATGCTCGGCGCGATCGCCGACCGTGGCGCCATGAAGAAGCGCTTCCTGGCGGTATTCACCGCACTCGGCGTCGCCGCCACTGCCGGTCTGTACGGTGTCGGCGAGGGCGGCTGGGAGCTCGCGGCGCTGCTGTACGTCGTCGCCGGCATCGGTTTCGCCGGGAGCATGATTTTCTACGACGCACTGATACTCGACGTCACCGTACGCGAACGGCTCGATTTCGTCTCCGGGCTCGGCTACGCCGCCGGTTATCTGGGCGGCGGCCTGTTTTTTGCCGCCTGTGTCTTGGCCACCGTGAAGCCGGCCTGGTTCGGTCTAGACTCCGCTGCCGCCGCCGTACGCACGAGCTTCCTGTTCACGGCGGCCTGGTGGGCGCTGTTCACGCTACCGCTGCTGGCCTTCGTGCATGAACGCGGTGCCGGCGCGGCGCTCGGCCAGGCGCTGCGGGGGGGGCTGCGCCAGCTCCTCGACACCGTGCACAAGCTGCGACGATTCCGTACCGTGTGGCTGTTCCTGCTGGCCTACTGGCTGTACATCGACGGCGTCGACACCATCATCCGCATGGCGGTCGATTACGGCATGGCGCTCGGTTTCGACGCCGAAAGTCTCATCCTGGCCCTGCTGCTGGTGCAGTTCGTCGGCTTTCCCGCGGCGCTCGCCTTCGGCTGGCTGGGCAGCCGCATCGGCCCCAAAGCCGGCATCCTGATCGGCCTTGGCGTCTACGCCGGCGTGACGGTGTGGGGCTATTTCCTCGAAGCGGTGTGGGAGTTCTACGCCATCGCCGGCGTCATCGGCCTGGTGCAGGGCGGCGTGCAGAGTCTGAGCCGATCGTTCTACGCCCGCCTCATCCCGGCCGACGCTGCGGCGGAGTTCTTCGGGTTCTACAACTTCCTCGGCAAGTTCGCGGCCATCTTCGGCCCCCTGCTGATGGGCTGGGTCGCAGTCCTGACCGGCGACACGCGCACGTCGATGCTGTCGCTGCTGATCCTGTTCGCCGCCGGTGCGACTCTGCTCGCCGCCGTCGACGGTCGCGCCACGGCGGCCGACTGAGCAAGCACCCGGCGCGCCGGCGACGGCTCAGGGCAGCAGGACGAGCGCGCCGGTCGTGCGCCGTGATTCGACCGCACGGTGCGCGTCGGCCGCGCGTGCGAGCGCAAAGCGGGCGTGGATGTTGATTTCCAGCACGCCCTGTTCGATGTGTGTGAAAGTCTCCCCGGCGAGGCTGAGCAGGTCCGCGCGCCGGCGGGTATAGGCATACAGCGATGGCCGCAGAAATTTCTGTGAGGTCAGCAGATCCAGGCGCATGAGCTCGAGCGGACGCGGCATGCCGCTGGCGATCCCGAACAGACCGAAAGTGCCGAGGTAGTGCAGGCAACGCAGCGAGTCGTCGAAGGTGTCGGCGCCGATGGAGTCGTACACGACGTCCACGCCTTCGCCGTGCGTGAGCTCCAGCACCCGGTCGGCGAAGCTTTCCTCGGTGTAGACGATCGGATGATCGCAGCCGTAGCCGCGCACGAGATCGGCTTTTTCGCGGGTGCTGACGGTGCCGAATACCTCCGCACCCAGATGCCGGCCGAGCTGCACGCAGAACAGGCCCGTGGCGCCGGCGGCGGCGTGGATCAGCATGCGCGTGCCCTGGCCGACCGCGAAGGTACGCGTGAGCAGATACTCGGCCGTCATGGCCTTGACCATGCAGGCCGCGGCATGCTCGTCGTCGATGGACGCGGGAATGGCGAACAGCCGATCGGCGGGCAACACCCGTACCTCGGCATAGCTGCCCACGTTCGGGCCGATGCAGCCGACCCGCGCGCCGACGTGCAGATCGCCGACCTGTGCGCCGACCGCCTCGATCACGCCCACGCTCTCGACCCCGGGGACGAACGGCAGCGGCGGCGAAGGGTACAGGCCCGAGCGCATGCCCACCTCGATCAGATTCAAACCGATCGCAGTGCTGCGCACGCGCACCTCGCCCGGACCGGGCATGCCCGGATCGAAGTCCTGCCAGCACAGTGTGTCGGCGCCACCGAACTCGTGAATCATCATGGCCTTGCTCATGCACGCTCTCCTGGTCGTGCGGCGGTGGTGCCGCACCCCACACGGGCACAGCGGGTCCCCGGCCGCCGACTGCAATCGTAACGGCTCGCTCGCGCCAGCGCGGGCGGCCGCTCATTGTCGCCTGCCCGGCCGCGCAAGTAACGCCGGCGTCCCGGGACCGGAACAGTGGCGCCACACGCGGCGGTCGGCAGTGCGTGACCGCTTTGCTACCATGGCACGGGCTTCAATCGTTCCCGTGACAACATGGCCTTGCGCAATTCCAACCGTATCCGTCATCTGCTCGCCCGCGACGAGCCGGTGGACGACATCGAGATCCGTGGCTGGGTGCGCACCCGCCGGGACGCCAAGGGGGTGTCCTTCCTCGAGCTGAACGACGGTTCGTGCCGCACCAGCCTGCAGGTGGTGCTGAGCCACGATCTGCCCGATTTCGACGTCCTCGCCCACCAGGCCGGCACCGGCGCGGCCGTCAGCGTGCGCGGGTCGCTGGCCGAGTCGCCGGCGGCGGCGCAGCGCTGGGAGCTCCAGGCCCGCGCGCTGCGCATCATCGGCCCGTCGACGCCGGCATACCCCCTGCAGAAAAAGCGTCATTCCGACGAGTTCCTGCGCACCATCGCGCACCTGCGCCCGCGGACGAACAAGTACGGTGCGATGCTGCGGCTGCGCTCGCGGCTGTCATGGGCGATCCACGACTTCTTCCAGCAGCGTGGCTTCCACTGCATCCACACGCCTATCGTGACCGGCTCGGACTGCGAGGGCGCCGGCGCGATGTTCCGGGTCACGACCCTGGATCCGGCGCAGCTTCCGCGGGCCGGCGGCGGGATCGACTGGTCGCAGGACTTTTTCGGCCGCGAGGCCAAGCTGACCGTGTCCGGGCAGCTCTCGGCCGAGACCTGCTGCATGGCGCTCGGCGACGTGTACACTTTCGGCCCCACCTTTCGCGCCGAAAACTCCAACACCAGCCGGCACATGGCCGAGTTCTGGATGATCGAGCCGGAGATGGCCTTCGCCGATCTGGACGACGACATGGATCTCGCCGAGGCCATGGTCAAGCACCTGGTCGCGTTCGCGATGGAAGACTGCGCTGAGGATCTGGAATTGTTCGCGAAGTTCGTCGATCCGGGGCTGATGGCGCGCCTCGACAACATCCTTGCGCACGCCTTCGAGCGGCTGAGCTACACGGAGGCGGTGGACATCCTGCAGCGCGCCGGCGAGCGCTTCGAGTTTCCGGTCGACTGGGGTTGCGATCTGCAGTCCGAGCACGAGCGCTACCTGACCGAGAAGCACTTCGGAAAACCGGTGATCCTGCGTGACTACCCGCGCGCGCTCAAGGCGTTCTACATGCGTGGCAACGATGACGGACGCACGGTGGCGGCCATGGATCTGCTCGTACCCGGCGTCGGCGAGCTCATCGGCGGCAGCCAGCGCGAGGAGCGCTACGACGTGCTCACCGAACGCATCGAGGCCTTCGGCTTCAGGCTCGAGGACTACTGGTGGTACCTCGACACGCGCCGCTACGGCGGTTGCCCGCACGCGGGCTTCGGCCTGGGCTTCGAGCGTTTCCTGATGTTCCTCACGGGCGCGGGCAATATCCGCGACGTCATACCCTTCCCGCGCACGCCCAGACACCTGGAGTTCTGACCAATGATCAAGGCGGTCGGATGACCCGGCACGTACGGGTCGACATCCACTTCACCGGCGATCGTCTGCCGGTCAGCGAAGTCATGCGATTGTCACGGCTGGCCGAGCATGCGCGCCTGGGCTGCATCTGGCACGCCGAAGCCTTTCACGACTCGCTGGTGTCGCTGGCGGCCATCGCCGGCATCACGCGGGACATCCGCCTCGGCAGCAACATCACCCAGTGGACACGCACGCTGCCCAACCTGGAGATCGCCGCGGGCGATTTGCAGGAGATCTGCGGCGGGCGTTTCACGCTCGGCCTTGGCACCGGCGTGCGCGAATGGAACGAGGACTGGCACGGCATCGCCTTCGACCGGCCGCTCAGGCGCATGCGGGAATACGTCCAGGGTCTGCGGGTATTGTGGACCGCAGGCGTGGACAACCCGGTCGGTTTCGACGGCGAGATCTTCCGCGTCCGCAACTACGTGCGCTTCAACGGGCCGATGCCGAACCCGCCCCCCGTGCACGTCGCCGCGTCGCTGTCGGGCATGGCGCGGGTCGCCGGCGCGGTCGCCGACGGCGTCAACTTCAACGCCGTGCACTCCACCGCCTGGCTGCGCGAGGTGTTGCTTCCGGCCGTGGCCGACGGCGCGCGCAGCGCGGGCCGCCGGGTGGAGGATCTGGCGCTCGGCGTACTGCTCATCACCGCCGTCGCCGGCACGCGTGCCGAGGCGTTCCGGCTCGCCCGCCACCAGGTCGCCTACTTCCTCGGCGTCGCACCGTACTTCGAACCCGTGCTGAAACTACACGGCTTTGACACCGATTACGCCCGGATCAGGACCTTGTTCGCCGCCGGCGACACCGCGGCCGCCATCGAGGCGATCAGCGACGACATGGTCGAGACGTTCACGCTCAGCGGCACGCCGGACGAGGTGCGCCGCAAAGTCGCGCGCTACGACGGCCTGCTCGACTTCGTGATGATGTTCGCGCCGAGCTTCGGCCTGGACCGCGCGCAGACGATCGCCAATCACGAGTCGATGATCGCCGCCTTCGCCGCCTGAGCGCGCGCACGCGGCCGGACGCGTCAGCTCGCGAACACTTCGGCCGCGAAGCGCGGATAGGGATCGGCGATCTGCGCGGCGACCCGCGTGCGGATGATCTCCAGGACTTCGGCGGACGGCGTACCCGTCACCGGGACCTCGGCCGGCACATCGAAGGCGAAGCCGGTGTTGGCGTGGATCTCCGCCACGTTGTGACCGGGGTGCACGGACTCGAGCCGGAACCGGCCCCGCGGACGGTCGAACATGAACAGGCAGCGATCGGTGATGAGGGCATACGGCCCGCCGCGACGGTAGACGTTGGCAGGCGTACGGCCGGGCGCCGCCACGAAGTCCACGCGCTCGACCAGCGTGCGCGGCGTGTGCTCGAAGCGAAACAGTATGACTCGCGGCACCAGGTAGTACAGATAGGCCGAGCCGAAGGCGCCGGACCAGCGCACGTCCATGCACGGGTATTCGCTCACGCCGATGAGATTGATGTTGCCGGCACCGTCGATCTGACCGCCGCTGAGGAAAAACGCGCCGATGCGACCCTGGGCGGCGAGGTCGAAGATCTCCGCACCGCCGTCGGTGAACGCGTGCAGGCGCCGGCTCTTGAGGATCGACACGCGCGTGCGCCCGGCACCGTCGAGTTCGCGGCGCAACAGTGCCGCGCAGGCCGGAATCGGCGACGCCATGCCGGTCGTCACGTGCTCCACGCCGGCGAGCAGGCCGGCAATGGCGTAGATGAGGGCCTCCTGCGGGCGGCAGCGCGCGCCTTGCCGCTCGCCGTCAGTCGACGCCGACATACTGCCGCAAGTAGCTGTTGAAGCCGTCACGGTCCGCGGCCAGGCGGCGGTACTCGCCCATGTGGGCGAGGTCCTCGTCGTAGTGACCCTCCAGACCCTGCGGCCAGGCGCCGCGCGCGGCCAGCACGATGGCGCCGACGTAGATCGAGGACATCGTCCCCGCGGCGAGTCGCGCATCGTCCAGCAAACTGCCGCGATGACAACGCTCCGCCGTCACGAGGGTCCGGCGCGCGGCGTGCGCCATCAGCGCGAGATCGCGGTCGCAACCGACGTAGACGTTGCCCGCCGTGTCCGCCATCTCGACGTGGATGAGGGCGAGGTCCGGCACGATGGCCGGCACGAGCACGATCGGATCGTGGTCCGCGTAGGGGTTGTCGATGACCCGGTAATCCGGGCGGCAGGACAACAAATCGCTGCCGATGAGGCCACGGATGGGAATGAAGGGGATCCCCTTCTCACCCGCCCGCAGACCGGAATAGACCGCCGGGCAGGTCGAGTCCAGGATGCGGATGCTCCCGGCGCGCACCGCCGCCCCGAAACAGGGTGCGAGCCCGGTCTCATCCAGGGTCACCGCCGACGTCTCGACGGTGGCGACACAGCCCGCGCCGATGAGCAGATCGGTGGCATAACCGCCGGTGGGCACGCAGACCACGTGCAGGTCCCGCACCCGCCGGCGCACTATCGCTCGCACCAGCGCGCAGGGCACGCCGTTGCTGTTCTTCGGCACGGCGAGCTTCGCCCCGTCCGGCACCATGGCCGCGAGACTATCGATATCCGCCAGGTAAATTTCCGGTTTCATCCTGTTCTTACGGCCGTCGCGCCAGCATACGCGGTGCCAGTCGGCCACGGAACCGCCCCGGCCAGCGCACCGTGGCGCGCGGCGCGGATCACTTCACGCCGCGCCGTAGCGCGCCTGCAGCGCGGCGTAGACATCGTCACGCAGGTGCGCGCTGTCGACGTCGAGCGAACCGAGGATCTCAGCCAGGTGCGCATTGTCCTCGCGACCCTGCCAGAGTTTGCGGTAATGGCCTTCGCGGTAACCGTGGTCCTGGCGAAAGACGTTGAGGACGTTCTTGCCGACGTAGGCGCGGTAGAGGTCGTCGAAGTCGCGACCGATGCCCGCGAGCAGGGTCGGCACGACCGACACCGCGAATGCCTGTTCGTGCAACGCCGCCCGGGCGAGCTCCTCGACGTCGCGCAGGAAGCCGCGGCTCGGCCAGGGCGCGAGCCACGCGCGGGCGATGGCGCCCGCAGGCACGTCGAGCGACTCGCCCTTGCGGATGCGCAGACTCAGACCGAAGTGCCAGATGTCGACGATTTCCAGCAGCACCTGCTCCACATCCGCCGGCCCGGAATGCTTCCACCACTTCCAGCCGCCGTAGTGATCCATCAGCTCGGCGCATTCGATCCAGATCGCCCGGTACCACTCGCGGCCGCGATCGAGCCAGTCAGCGTCCACGCGCCGGTTCATCTCGTCCTGGAGCGCGAGCATGGTCGCGGTCTTGCGCGTGAGTCGGTCCAGCTCACCGTCCGTTGCAGTCATCGAATTCTCCGTGTCCACGGGTCGGTGGGTGGCCGGCAACCGGGCGCCCCGCAAGGATATACGGTGCCACCCGGCCGGCGTCAAACGCCGCTGCGCGCGCGATCCTGCGCACGTTCGTCGCCGCTGCCGCGTGGCCGGCCCGAATGGCCGGAGTCACGGTCCCGCGCCGGCCGGCCCATCCGCGCGCCGCGCCCGGCCCGGGCGACGCTTTGATCTGCAGCCCGCCGGCACTGCCGGTACAATGCCGGCCGCATGAACGAGCACAGCGACTGGACCGCGCCCGCACGCGCCGGCTACCGCATGCCCGCAGAGTGGGAACCGCACGCCGGCACATGGCTGTCCTGGCCGCACAACCGCGATACCTGGCCCGGCCGGTTCGACGCCGTCGAACCGGCTTACGCCGAGATGGTACGCATCCTGGCCGCTTGCGAGACGGTGCACGTGAACGTGCTCGACGCCGGCCACGAGCGCCACGTCGGCGCGGTGCTTGAGGCGCACGGCGTGTCCGGCAGGATCATCTTCCACCGCTTCGCGACCAACGACGCCTGGTGCCGTGACCACGGTGCGATTTTCGTCACGCGCGCGCCCGAGCTCGGCGATCCGCTGGCCGCGATCGACTGCGATTACAATGCCTGGGGTGGCAAATACCCGCCGTTCGACCTCGACGCCGGGATCCCGCGCCGCATGGCCGAATTCCTGGGCATTCCCCGTTACCGTGGCGGCATGGTGCTCGAAGGCGGCTCGATCGACGTCAATGGCGCCGGTACGCTGCTGACCACCGAGCAGTGCCTGCTCCATCCGAACCGCAATCCCGAGCTCTCGCGCGCGCAGATCGAGGCGCGACTGCGCGGCCTGTTCTGCGCCGCCAAGATCCTGTGGCTGGGTGAGGGCATCGCCGGCGACGACACCGACGGCCACGTGGACGATCTGACCCGCTTCGTCGCGCACGATACCGTGGTCACGGTCGTCGAGACCGATCCCGACGACGCGAACTACGCGCCGCTGCGCGCCAACCGCGAGCGCCTGGCGGGGATGAGCACCGCCGACGGTGCCGCGCTGGAAGTCATCGAGCTGCCGATGCCGGCGCCCAGGTACCACGACGGCCAGCGCCTGCCGGCGAGCTACGCCAACTTCCTCATTGCCAACGGTGCGGTGCTGCTGCCCGTGTTCGGCGATCCGATGGACCGGGAAGCCGAACGGGTACTCGCACGCTGCTTCCCGGACCGGCGCATCGAACCGGTGTTCTGTCTGGATCTGGTCTGGGGACTGGGCGCGGTGCACTGTCTGACGCAGCAGATCCCGCAAACCTGATCGTTATCCCGTGGCACGCCGCACATCGACGCGTCCGGCCGGCACACCCCGTGATCGTCATCGCGCGCGGGCCGCCGGCGACGCTTGATCCCGGGTGCCCTCCGGTTTCACAGTAACCCCGCAGCGTCGCAGGGAACACGCCATGTGGATCATCGGACACAGGGGATCGGCCGGCACGCATCCGGAGAACACGCTCGCGTCCGTGGGCGCCGCGCTGGCGGCCGGTGCCGATTGGATCGAGGTCGACGTCTACGCCGCCGCCGGTGAGCTGCTGGTAATCCACGACGACACACTCGATCGGACCACCGACGGGCGCGGTGCCCTGACGGACAAGTCACTCGAGGCGCTGCGCGCGCTGGACGCCGGCGGCGGTGAACGCATACCCCTGCTGGCCGAAGTGATGGATCTCATCGACGCCCGCGCGGGCCTGAACATCGAAATCAAGAACGCGCTGGCGCTCGATCCGGTACTCGCGCTGGTGGCGGCGCGCCTCGCGTCCCGCCCGGCCTGGCACGGTCGCGTGCTGCTGTCTTCGTTCATGCCCGACGTCACTGCGGCGCTGGGTGCCCGCGCGCGCGACGGCTGGCTGCTGGGCGTGCTCTACCTCGACGATGCGCGTGATCCGGTCGCCATCGCGGCCGGCGTGCAGGCATATTCACTGCACCCGCCGCTGCGGCAGGTCGACGCAACGCTGGTCGGCGCCGCGCACGCGGCGGGGCTGCGCGTATTCGCATACACGGTCAACGAGCCGGCTGCCGTCGAACGCTGCCTCGCGCTCGGGATCGACGGCATTTACACCGACCACCCCGGCAGGGCGATCGCAATCCGGGCGGCGTACGCGAACGGCAGCGCGGTCGCGGAATGAGCTGCATCCTCGCGCTCGACCAGGGCACGACCAGCTCGCGTGCCATCGTGTTCGACGAGCGGCAGCAGCCGCGCGCCGTCGCCCAGCGCGAGCTGCGCCAGCATTATCCGCGCGCGGGCTGGGTCGAGCACGATCCGCAGGAGCTGTGGACCGGGCAGATCGAGACCGCCCGCGAGGCGCTCGCCGTCGCCGGCATGACGCGGCGCGACATCGCCGCGATCGGCATCACCAACCAGCGCGAAACCACGCTGCTGTGGAACCGGCGCAGCGGCGAGCCGCTGTACAAGGCCATCGTCTGGCAGGATCGGCGCGGCGTCGATCTGTGCGAGCGGCTGCGCGCGCAGGGCCACGAGGCGCGCGTCACGGCGCGCACCGGTCTGGTCATCGACCCCTACTTCTGCGCAAGCAAGATCCGCTGGCTGCTCGATCACTGCGACGGTGCCCGGGCCGCCGCCGCAAACGGCGAGCTCGCCTTCGGCACGGTCGACAGCTACCTCGTCTGGCAGCTCACCGGTGGCGCGCGGCACGTCACCGACGCGAGCAATGCCGCCCGCACCATGCTCTACGACATCGACGCCGGCACCTGGGACGCGGAGCTGCTCGCGGCCTGGGACATTGCGCCGGAGCTGCTGCCCGAAGTCGTGGACTCCAGCGGTGCAATCGCCGAATGCACCATCGCGGAGCTGGCCGGTGTGCCCATCACCGGCATCGCCGGTGATCAGCAGGCCGCGCTGTTCGGCCAGGCCTGCTTCGAGCCCGGCATGGCCAAATGCACCTACGGCACCGGCTGCTTCATCCTGCTGAACACCGGCACGCAGTCGCCGCGTTCGCGCTCGCGCCTGCTCACCACCGTCGCCTGGTCCATCGACGGCCGGCGCGAATACGCCATCGAGGGCAGCGTGTTCATGGGCGGCGCCGTGGTTCAGTGGCTGCGCGACGGGCTCGGCATCATCGACGCCTCGGCGCAGGTCGAAGCGCTGGCGGCGAGCGTGCCCGACAGTGGCGGCGTGATACTGGTACCGGCGTTCGCCGGGCTCGGCGCGCCGCACTGGGATCCGGATGCCCGCGCGGGGCTGTTTGGCATGAGCCGCGGCACGACCCGCGCACACGTGGCCCGGGCCGCGCTGGAAGGGATCGCATTCCAGGTCGCCGACGTCATCGAAGCCATGCGCGCCGACTCCGGTCTCGCCCTGCGCGAGTTGCGCGTCGACGGCGCCGCCGCCACCACCCGCCTGCTGCTCGACTTCCAGGCCAACCTGCTGCAAACGACCCTGATCCGGCCGGCGCAGCTCGAATGCACCGCGCTCGGCGCGGCATCGCTCGCGGGTCTGGCCGTCGGCCTGTGGCCGGATCGCGCGACGCTCGCCGGCTTGTGGCGCGAGAACTCGCGGCACGCGCCGACAGCTTCACCGCGGGACAGCGAGACCCTGCAGCGGCGCTGGCGCGATGCCGTCACCCGTACGCTCGGGTGGGCACGCCAGTCCTGACCCCAGGCCGTGGACGCAGCCGCCGTCGCGACTCGCCGCGACACCGCATTCGCCGCGCTCGCGGCCCGGACCGACCCGTTCGATCTCGTGGTCATCGGCGCCGGCGCGACCGGCGCCGCGATCGCGCTGGAAGCGGCGAGCCGCGGCCTCACCACTGCGCTGTTCGAGCGCGGTGATTTCGGTCAGGGTACCTCGAGCCGCAGCTCCAAGCTCATCCACGGCGGCGTACGCTACCTCGCCCAGGGCCGGATCGCGCTGGTGCGCGAGTCGCTGCGCGAACGCGCCCGCCTGCTGGCCAACGCCCCGCACGTGGTCCACCGGCAGGCGTTCGTTGCACCCTGCGACGGCGCATTCGACTGGCTGAGGCTGCGCGCGGGCCTCGGCCTGTACGATCGCCTCGCCGGCGATCTCGGCATCGGCGCGACGGCAACCCTGGACGCGACTGCACTGCGCGCGCGGCTGCCGACGCTCAGCGCCGGTGCGCGGCACGGCGTACGCTACTTCGATGCCTGCTTCGATGACGCGCGCCTGTTGTGGAACATCGTCGAGACCGCGATCGCGCACGGCGCGGTCGCAATCAACTACGCACCGGTCGTGGCCCTGCGCAAAGACGGGCGCGGCCGGGTCGGCGGCGTGGTCATCGAAGATGCGGAATCCGGCCAGGTGCACGAGATAGCCGCGCGCACCGTGGTCGCGGCCGCCGGCGCGGACGCGGACACGTTGCTGCGCATGGACGACGCGAACGCCGTCCCGGGCGTCACGCCGAGCCAGGGCGCGCACGTGGTCGTCGCCCGCGAGTTCCTGCCCGGCGAGGACGCGCTGCTCATGCCGCGGACCCCCGACGGGCGGGTGATGTTCGCCATCCCCTGGCAGCAGCATGTCCTCATCGGCACCACGGACACAGCCGTCGGCGCAATCGTGGCCGAGCCGCTGCCGCTCGCCGCGGAGATCGACCTCATTCTCGACACGGCCGCGCGTTATCTCGCCCGCGCACCCGGCCGTGCGGACATCCTGAGCACCTTCGCCGGCATCCGCCCGCTCGCCCGCCCGCCCCGGCAGGTCCGCAGCGCGCGGATCTCGCGTGAGCACCGCATCGACGTGACCGACTCGGGTCTGGTGACCATCACCGGCGGCAAATGGACGACCTGCCGGCTGATGGCCGAGCAATGCGTCGACGTGGCGGCGCGTGTGCACGGTCTCGATGCCGGCCTCTCGCGCAGCGCCGATCTGCGCCTGTCCGCGGCGCCGGCGCGGCCGGCGCCCGCTGATCCCTTGGGCGCCTGGGGCATTCACGCCGGGGCGCTCGCAGCGCTCGCACGCGAGCGAACCGCGCTGGCCGCGCCCATGCACACCCGCTTCACACTGCCCCTGGCGGCCTGTGCCTGGGCGGCGCGGCACGAAATGGCGCGCACCCTCGAGGACGTGCTCGCGCGGCGTACGCGCCTGTTGTTCGTCGATGCCCGCGCCGCCGCCGAAGCCGCACCGGCGGTGGCGGCCGTCATCGCCGCGGAGCTCGGCCGGGACAGCGCCTGGCAGCGCGCGCAGATCGATCACATCGTGACGCTGGCCGCACGCTATCTGCCCTAGCGCTAACGCGATTCGTCGGCCGGCACGCGACCAGCACGCGGATCGATACCGGACGTTTCCCGCCGGGATCCGGTTGCCGGAAGTTCCGCCACGCGAGTGGCTGCACGGCACGTTCACCGCGTACGCTCCCGGCGACGATCTTTTCGCCGGGAGCGGACTGATTTGCGTGCGACCACTCACGCTTGATCGCACCGCCGCCAGGATCCCGCGGGGATTGCTACAATAACCATCGCCACCAACGGGAGGATTAGCGATGCCCCGCTTTGCCTCGTTGCCGGAACCGACCGAGCTGCTCGATGTCTTCAGGCGCTTCCCCAGGGGTGTCACGCAGCTGCTGGAGTATCACGATGCCATGCTGCGCGGACCCTCGCCCCTGAGCCCCGGCGAGCGCGAGCTCATCGCCGCGTATGTATCGGGGCTCAACAAATGCCACTATTGCCACGATACCCATCTCGAGGTGGCCCGGGAATTCAACATCGACACCGAACTCGCCGAGCAGCTCCTGCGAGATCCCGATCACGCCGGTATCGACCACCGGCTGCGGCCGATACTCGATTACGTGCGCAAGCTGACACTGACGCCCGCGCGGATGGTCGACGCCGATGCCCACAGGGTCTTCGATGCCGGCTGGGACGAGGCCGCACTGCACGATGCCGTGATCGTGTGCGCCTTGTTCAACTTCATGAACCGCGTCGTCGAGGGCATGGGAGTGAAGCCGAATCCGGACATGCTGATCCCGCGCGAGATCGCGCTGAGCGATCACACCTACACTGCCCTGAAGGGCCTGCTGGATCCCGGGTGAAACCGTCCACCGGCGCGCGCCATCGCCGGCGCCCCCGAGATCCCGGCGTGCTCCTGAACCGGGCGCACGCGTAAACGGCGAACGGACGCCTGATGACGACCGCGCCGGACGCACGAAAAATGCGAATACCAACAGGAGGGCCGACATGCCGCACATGCAACCGCTTTCCCGCGATGCCGTACCGGAGTTCCGGGATCTGTACGACCATTACGCCAGTACCCGCGGATTCGTCCCCAACAGCATCCTCACCATGTCACGCCGGCCGGCCATCGCCCGGGCCTTCATGGCCCTGAACAAAGCGGTGCTGTACGAGGGCACGGTCTCCGAGGAGCTGAAGATGCTGGTCAGCCTCATCACCAGCCAGGCGTCCGGCTGCCGCTATTGCCAGGCGCACATGGCGAACCTGGCCAGCATCTACAAGGCCTCGGACGCGCGGATCGCCGCGGTATGGGAATTCGAGACCAGCGCGCTGTTCAGCGACGGCGAACGGGCGGCGCTGCGCCTCGCCTACCGGGCGGCCCTGGTGCCGAACGAAGCCTCGCAGGAGGACTTCGACGCCCTGTCGCAGCATTTCGACGAGGGTCAGATCGTGGAGATCGTCGCCACGATCGCGCTGTTCGGCTATCTCAACCGCTGGAACGACACCATGGCGACGGAGCTCGAAGCCCTGCCGGCGCGGGTGGCCGAGCGCAGCATCGCGACGCAGGGCTGGAACGCCGGCAAACACGGTCGAACGTGACGGCGGTACGGCAACGTCCACACGGGGTTTGAGGATCCCCAAGTGTATTCCAGAGGCCGTCCGGGTGACCGGTCGTGACGGTCCGGCGCGCCTCCGCGCTCCTGCGCAAGCTGCGACCCGGCGCCCGCCGGCGGCTCAGCGCTGGCCGCTATCCGTGTCGGCTTCGAACGCGCCCTGCGGCAGCTCGTGCGCAACGCCCTTGTGACAGTCGATACAGGTCTTCCCCTCACGCTCGGCTTCCTCGTGCTTGTCGCGGGCACGAAACTCCTGGGCGGTGAGATCCATGTAATCGAAGCTGTGACAATTGCGACACTCGCGCGAATCGGTCGCGGCCATCCCCTTCCACACGTGGGTGGCGAGCTCGAGCCGGTGCGCTTCGAACTTCTCGCGGGTGTTGATGCTGCCGAGCATCCAGTGGAACAGCTCGTTGGTCGCGCGGATCTTGCGCGCCACCTTGTGCACCCATTCCCTGGGCACGTGACAATCCGGGCAGGTGGCGCGCACCCCGGTACGATTGTTGTAGTGGATGGTGTCCTGATACTCCACGAACACATTGTCGCGCATCTCGTGACACGAGATGCAGAACGTCTCGGTGTTCGTGAGTTCCATCGCCCAGTTGAAACCACCCCAGAACACGATACCGGCGATTGCACCAAGCACTACCAGTGCGCCGACGGACCAGCGTGCGCTGGGGGTACGCAGCGCGCGCCACGTGCACGTTAAGATGTTCGCCATCGTCAGGTTCCTTTCCTCTGCGGGTTCCTACCCTGTCTGCCTGCGCCGGGCGGTCGTGTCATTCACCGCCGCCCCGGAACGTGTTCTGCATCTGCGGCGCCAGATCCGATTGCGGCACGTGGCATTGCGTGCAGAACCAGCGCGACCGTGATACCTGGTCCAGTTGCTTGCCGTCACGGTCCTTGTAGTGGCTGTCGCCGATCTTGGTCGCCTTGGCTTCCTGATAGAACGGTCGATCGTGACAGCGCAGGCACTGGTTCACCTTCAGGTCGATCTCGTACTTCTCCATCCGGTGAGGGATCAGCGGCGGCTGCTCCTTCCACGCACGCGCAAACGAACCCTCCTGGATCTGCTGCGGCGGCAGCGGCGGCGGTGAGTTCGTGACCGTCGGTGAGACGTCGCCGCGCAAGGATTTGACCGCGTCGGCGCCGGACGCCGTCACGGCGGCGATGGTGCAGGCGGCCAGCACGACCGCCGGGATCACACGCTTGTTCACGAATCGTTCTCCTTGCCAGCCAGTGGGATCATCGCGCAGCCGTCGTGACCGCAGCCCGCGCCGCGGGATCCGGTTCGTCATGCCGGCCTTTACGGGAACCGGATGCGACGTTGTTGAAACGCGTTCCGAAGCTAAAGACATCCTTGCTGCACACGTCGATGCAGCGGGCGCAGTTGCTGCACGCACCTGCGCGGATGACCGGGCCGACACCCCTGGGGCCACCCTTGAGGGCCGGGGCAATCACCTGCGGCTCCGGGCACGCGACATAACAATCACCGCAATCGTCGCAGCGCGCGCGATGCTCGGCGCGCACCCGCACCAGCGCAACCGCGCCGACCAGGCCGTAGAAGGCCCCCATCGGGCACAGATGCGCGCACCAGCCACGGTCGCTGACCGCGAGGTCGAACAGAAATACCGACGCAACGACCGCCCAAGCCCAGCCCATGCCGAAGATGAGACCCCGGTGCAGCAGGGATACCGGATTGATCAGCTCCCACGCGAGCGTGCCCGTGAGCGCGGCGACGCTCAGGGTCATGGCCAGCAGCCAGTAACGCGTGGCGCGCGCAAGACGTGCCCCTGCGGGCAGCCGCAGGCGCCGGCGCAGCCAGCCCGCGGTGTCGGTGACCACGTTCACGGGGCACACCCAGGCGCAGTAGCTGCGCCCGCCCACGAGCACATAGAACCCAAGAACAATGGCAGCGCCCACGACGGCGCCGGCCGCGGGCAGGTGACCGGCCGCGAGCGACTGCACGAACACGTAGGGATCGGTGAGTTCCAGGACTCCCAGGGTGCGGCTCGAGCTGAGGTTGCCGGCGACGAGCCAAACACCGAACCAGGGACCGGCGAGAAACAGGGCGAGGATCCCGAACTGAGACAGTCGCCGGGCCATGAGCCAGCGGTGGCTGCGCAGCCAGCCCCGCCGTGGTCCTTGCGCAGCGATCGCGGTCACGGCGCGGACTCCGGCATACGGTCCGGCAGATCGATGAGGTCGCGCACCAGCGGCGCCCCGGCCTTCTCCTGCTCTTTCCAGCCCAGCCGGTAATGCTTGGCAGCCGCGCCATGGGCCAGGGCTAAGGGCAGCACCTTGATGGCCGCCTCGGGCAGGACGCAGGACGCCTCGCATTTACCGCAACCGGTACAGCGCTCGGCCTGGACTTCAGGCACAAACACGGCGTGCTTGCCGGTACGTTCGTTGTGGCGCGTTTCGAGCCTGATGGCTTCGTCGACCAGCGGGCAGACGCGGTAGCAGACGTCACAACGAAGGCCGCGCAGGTTCAGACACTCGTTCTGATCGACCAGCACCGCGGTCCCCATTCTGGCCGCGGTGATGTCCGTGAGCTGCGGGTCGAGCGCGCCCGTGGGACAGGCGGCTACGCACGGCACGTCATCACACATCTCGCAGGGCACTTCACGCGCCACGAAGTACGGCGTACCGGTGGCGACACCGTCTCCGGGCCGGGCCAGTCGCAGCGTGTCGTAGGGACAGGCGCGCACGCACAAGCCGCAGCGCACGCAGGCACCGAGGAATTCGTCCTGCGGTCCGGCCCCGGGTGGACGCAGCGCGTTCGCCGGCAGCGATCGGGCCTGTCGCGCATACAGGCTCAGAGCCAGGCCGCCGATGCCGGCCGCGCAGGCACTGCGTGCCGCGGCCGCGAGGAAGCGGCGGCGGTCGCCATGGATCCTGGCGACGCTGCCCCCACTCGCCGGCATCGACATCACTGCAGATCCTGGTCCACGGACCTCTTACGCCCGCAGCACGCGGCAAGCGCACTTCTTGAAGTCGGTTTCCTTCGAAATCGGATCGGTCGCGTCCAGCGTGAGCTTGTTGACGAGCTGGCGCTCGTCGAAGAACGCGATGAACACCACGCCTTCGGGCGGGCGGTTGCGACCGCGAGTCTCGACGCGGGTGATTACCTCGCCGCGCCGCGTCTGCAACTTCACGGTCATGCCGCGTTTGAGCTTGCGACGCTGCGCGTCCTGCGGGTGCATGAACACTACCGCGTTCGGCACCGCTCGATACAGCTCCGGCACGCGCATGGTCATGCTGCCGGTGTGCCAGTGTTCGAGGACGCGCCCCGTCACCAGCCACAGGTCGAATTCACTGTCCGGTTTCTCGACCGGATCCTGGTACGGGCAGGCATAGATGTTGGCCTTGCCGTCGGCGTTGCCGTAGAACTTCAATCCTGCCCCGGCCTCGACGTAGGGGTCGTAACCCTCGCGGAAGCGCCAGACGGTCTCCTGGCCGTCCACGACCGGCCAGCGCAGGCCGCGCGACTGGTGATAAAGGTCGAAATCAGCCAGATCGTGACCGTGGCCGCGACCGAAAGCGGCGTACTCCTCGAACAGGCCCTTCTGCAGGTAGTAGCCGAAGTGCTTGGCCTCGTCGTTGTCAAAGCCCGCCTGGATCTGCGCGAGCGGATACTTGTCGACCGCGCCGTTCTCGAACAGCACCTGGTACAGGGTCTTGCCGCGGTACTCGGGCTTTTTCGCGATCAGTTCCGCCGGCCATACCTCCTCGACGGTGAATCGCTTGGAGAACTCGACGAGCTGCCACAGGTCCGAGCGAGCCTCGCCCGGTGCCCTGACCTGCTGGCGCCAGAACTGCGTGCGCCGCTCGGCGTTGCCGTAGGCACCTTCTTTTTCCGTCCACATGGCGGTCGGCAGAATGAGGTCCGCGGCCATGGCTGTCACCGTGGGATAGGGATCCGAAACGACGATGAAGTTGTCCGGGTTGCGATAGCCCGGCCAACCCTCTTCGTTCATGTTCGGCGCCGCCTGCAGATTGTTGGTGCACAACACCCAGTAGGCATTGAGCTTGCCGTCCTTGAGCATGCGGTTCTGCAGTACGGCGTGGAAACCGGGCTTGTCCGGGATGGTGCCCTCGGGTAGCTTCCACAAGGACTCGGCCTTGGCGCGGTGTTCGGGATTCGTGACCACCAGGTCCGCGGGCAGGCGGTGCGCGAAGGTACCGACCTCGCGCGCGGTACCGCACGCCGACGGTTGCCCGGTGAGCGAGAACGGACCGTTGCCGGGCTCCGAGATCTTCCCGGTCAACAGGTGGATGTTGTAGACGAGGTGGTTCGCCCAGACACCGCGCTGGTGCTGGTTGAAGCCCATCGTCCAGTAGGAGGTCACCTTGCGCTCGGGATCGGCATACAGCTGCGCCAGCGCGATGAGCGTCTCAGCGGGCACACCGGAGATTTCGCTCGCCTTCTCCACGGTGTACTCGGCGACGAAGGTCTTGTACTCATCGAAGCTCATCGGGTACCACTTGCCGGCGTCGTCCTGAAACTTGGCATCCTTCTGGCGCGGATCGTTCGGCCGCAGACCGTAGCCGATGTCCGTTTCCGAGCGGCGGAAATTGACGTTCTTATTGACGAAATCGGTGTTCACCGCGCCCTGCTGGATGATGTAGTTGGCGATGTAGTTGGCGATCGCCAGATCGGTTTGCGGCCGGAATAGCACCTCGACGTCGGCGAGATCGAACGAACGGTGCTTGAACGTCGACAGCACTGCAACACGGACATGGTCCGCGGTCAGGCGCCGATCGGTCAGCCGGCTCCAAAGGATGGGATGCATCTCGGCCATGTTCGAGCCCCACAGCACGAAGGCATCGGCGTGCTCGAGATCGTCGTAGCTGCCCATCGGCTCGTCGATGCCAAAGGTACGGATGAAGGCCGCGACGGCCGAGGCCATGCAGTGGCGGGCGTTGGGGTCGATGTTGTTGGAGCGAAACCCCGCCTTCATCAGTTTGACCCCCGCGTAGCCTTCCCAGAGGGTCCACTGCCCGGAGCCGAACATGCCAATAGCGGTCGGTCCCTTGTCCTTGAGTACCGCTTTCCACTTCTCGGCCATGATGTCGAAGGCCTGATCCCAGCTGATCGGGGTAAACTCGCCCTCCTTGTCGAACTTGCCGCCGGTCATGCGCAACAGCGGCGTGGTGAGGCGGTCCTTGCCGTACATGATCTTGGTGAGGAAGTAGCCCTTGATGCAGTTCAGGCCGCGATTGACAGGAGCTTCGGGATCGCCCTGAGTCGCCACCACCCGCCCGTCCCGGGTGCCGACCAGGACGCCGCAGCCGGTACCGCAGAAACGACACACGGCCTTGTCCCAGCGTATGCCGTCATCTGCCCGGGCCTGGGCCCCGGACGCGGGCTCGACCGCCACACCGGCGGCGGCAGCCGTCGCGGCCAGCGCATTGGCCTTGATGAAATCACGCCTCGAGATGCTCATGGCAGGTCCTCCGGGCTCAATCCGAATACTGGTAGACCAGGCATGCCGACAGCACGCCTTTGATGTCCTGTAACGCGAGCAGGGTCGATGCCGCTTCGGTGTCGGAATCGCGATCGATCACGACCACCAGCCGGCCGTCGGCGCCGCAACCGTGCACCTCCACGCCGGGCAGCCCGTTCATGCGCGCGCACACCGTGTCGATCTGCTCCCGACGCGCCCGTAGCGCCACCCCGGCAATGTGCACGCGAGCCTCCTTTCAGCCGACCACGATGGCGGCCACCGGACACTGTGAAACGCAGGCGCCGCAACCGCGGCAGGCGGCGCTGTCAATGGCGGGCCGGCTCACACCGCCGGCGCGGGCGCCAAAGGCGATGGCCTGCGCTTCGCACACGTCGGCGCAGGACTGACACACCACGCCACCGAGCGCCAGGCAGGAATCGGTGAGCTGCGCCTTGACGGCCCAGGGTGCCGTATCCGGCGCGCGCAGGACGCCCGCCTCGCAGGCGCGCGCGCAATCACCGCAGAATGTGCACTCGCCGCGCCGGAAATCGACCTCTGGGAAGCCGTTACGGCCGCGGATCAGGATTTCCTCCGGGCAGGCCTCGCGACAGGCCGCGCAGCGCGTGCAGCGGGCGGTAAAAGTCTCCTCGGGCAGCGCCCAGGGCGGGCGCACCGGCGGCGCGCGGCGCTTGCGGGTGAAGCGACCGCCGAGAAAATCCCTGCGTGTACCGCCATTCACGAGCGCACTACCTCGCGACAGCTGACTTGCGCCGGATCTTAGCCCGCCGCGTGACGATCGGGCATTGACTTAGGTCATGCGCGTGCGCAGCCGGCGTCCCGGCGCAGGAATACGGTGAGAGCGCTCGTGCCAGCGGTAACGGGTCATGGCCGCAGCGGCCGGTGCTCGCGCAGATGTGCCTTCAGATCGAACGCGATTTTCAGGACCAGCAGCACCACCAGCGCCCACACGGGAGAGCCGAGCGCAATGACGGCGAAGCCGCCGCCAATGATGGCCAGATGCAGCACGACGACGCGACCGTAGGGTTGGCCCATGAGCTGCTGCAGCGACGCGACGCGAAACTCACCGCCGCGCAGGTAATTCCACCCGAACGAGAATGCGTGGCTCGCGGCCAGCGCGACGCATGCCGGTCCGAGATCGAGCTCACGTACCGCCCGCACGACCGCGTCCAGCATCCACAGGCCGCCGGTGACCGATTCGAAGCGTCCGCTACCGAACAGCGAGAACACGAATACACCGTGGATGGCGGTAAACATCCCGTAGTGCACGCAGAAAAACGGCACGAGGAAGAGCTTGAACAGCCACAGCGCAACGTCCGTCGGATCGGCACACAGCATCCGCGCGACGTTGAACACGCCGATCACGACGTTCTCGAGCCAGAACAGCAGTACCAATGCAAACACGTCCCAGCCGAGCGCGAGTACGCCGTACAGCGGCAGGAGGTTGGCCGCAATCAGCGCCAGCGCCGTGGGCGAGCGCCAGCCGCGCGCAGGGCTCGTGACGACGGGGTGCGGCGTGGCCACGGCGCGGGCCGCCGGCAGGCGCCGTATCACGGCCTCGACCAGGCGCAGCCCGGCGGGATCGGGGTGCGCACCGAGATCCGCGCGCATGCGCGCACCGATCTGCTCGACGCTCTCGAGCGGATGCTCCCGCACCAGTTCCCGCGCGACGTGACGGGCCAGCAGCGGTGTCAGCAACCACTGCAGGGCCGGCATCCGTCCGCGCCCGGTCGGCGGGCGGGTCCCCGCATCGACGGTCGCCGGCGTACCGCCGCTGCGATCGCGTTCGCTCATGCTGTCCGGACCGCAGCTTCGGGGAGTCCGCTGCATCCTAAAGGGGATCGCGACCCGGTGACAGGGCCGCGCACCCGCACGCTGTCACCCCGCGCCGGACGACGCCCCCGCGGACGCAGCGACCCTGGCCGCGCCCGCCCTAAACTCCTTGCGACCCCCGGTCGATTCCCCTACTCTTCGCGCCTCACGACGCCTGCCCCGCTGGCGTGCACGACTCCTTTTCGCACCCGACCTTACGAAGGGGGATCCTGCCCGATGATCACCGCCCCGGTCAGCCGGTTCATCCGTCACCACTACCGGCATTTCAACAGCGCCGCCCTCATTGACGCGGCCGACGCCTACATCGCGTTACTCGACCGCGGCGGACGCATGTTCATGACCCTGGCCGGGGCGATGAGCACGGCTGAGCTCGGCCTGTCGCTGGCGCAGATGATCCGACAGGACAAGGTACACGCGATCTGCTGCACCGGCGCCAACCTCGAGGAGGATCTTTTCAACCTCGTCGCGCACGATCATTACGAACGCATCCCGAACTGGCGCGATCTGACGCCTGCGCAGGAGCAAGCCCTGCTCGACCGCGGCATGAACCGGGTGACCGACACCTGCATCCCTGAGGACAAAGCCTTTCGGCGCCTGGAAAAGGCGATACTGCGCCAGTGGCAGGAGGCCGAAGCCGCGGGCACACGTTACTTTCCGCACGAGTTCATGTACCGGGTCATCCGCAGCGGCGATCTCGAGCAGCACTACCAGATCGACTCGCGGGACTCCTGGCTCGTGGCCGCCTGCGCGAAGAACCTGCCCATGTTCGTGCCGGGCTGGGAGGACTCGACGACCGGCAACATTTTCGCCGCCCACTGCATCGAAGGGGACGTGACCAACGTCCACACGGTCCGCACAGGAATCGAGTACATGATGGCGCTCACCGACTGGTACCAGAAAACCACCGCGACGGCGCCCGTCGGCTTCTTCCAGATCGGCGGCGGTATCGCCGGCGACTTTCCCATCTGCGTCGTGCCGATGATGCATCAGGATCTGCGCCTGAATCACGTGCCGCTGTGGGCCTATTTCTGTCAGATCTCCGACTCGACGACGAGCTATGGCTCCTATTCGGGCGCGGTACCGAACGAAAAGATCACCTGGGGCAAGCTCGGGGTGGATACGCCCCGCTTCGTCATCGAATCCGACGCGACCATCGTCGCCCCACTCATGTTCGCCTGCATTCTCGGCCAGTAGGCCGTACGCGGAGGATATACCCATGGCCGAGCAGCGTGACGCCGGCGCACTGGCGCTCGTGGACATCGCGCCTGCCCACGCGGACGAGATCGAATGGTCCATCGACTCCGCGGCCGAGCTCTACCGGATCCGTGGCTGGGGCGACGATTTTTTCTTCGTCAATCCCGACGGCAAGGTCGCGGTGCAGACCAACCCGAACGAACCGGCAATCGTCATCGCCGACGTGGTCGAGGATCTGCGCGAGCGCAACATCGCGTTTCCCGTACTCATCCGCTTCCAGGACGTACTGCGGGCGCGCGTCGTGCGTATGAACGTGGCGTTCGCCGACGCGATCGCCGAGGCCGGCTACGCCAACCGCTACCGGGGCGTCTACCCGATCAAGGTCAACCAGCTGCACGAGGTCGTCGAGGAAGTGCTCGAGGCGGGCAAGCCCTACGGGCTGGGACTGGAGTGCGGCTCCAAGGCCGAGCTCATCGCCGCTCTGCCGCACATGGAAGACGACGAGGCGCTGCTCATCTGCAACGGCGTCAAGGACGCCATGATGCTGCGCCTGATGCTCGCCGCACAGCAGATCGGCAAGAACGTGATCCCGGTGGTGGAGAAATACCATGAGTTCGACAAGATCCAGGCGCTCGGCCGCGAGGTGAACGTGTCGCCGCGTTTCGGCGCGCGCATCCGGCTCGGCACCAGCGGCTCGGGCAAGTGGGCCGACTCGGGCGGCGACCTGTCCAAGTTCGGTATTTCCGTGCCCGAGCTCATGCTGCTGGTGGAGAAAATGACCGCGGCCGGCATGCCCGATGGCCTCGCTCTGCTGCATTTTCACCTCGGCAGCCAGATCGCCGACATCCAGATCGTCAAGCAGGCGGTCAAGGAGATCACCCATATCTACGCCCAGCTCGCCAAGCGCGGGCTCGGCATCCGCTACCTCGACGTCGGCGGCGGGCTCGGTGTGAACTACGGCGCCGGCTACTCCGGCGCCGACGTCGGCATCAATTACACGTTGCAGGAATACGCCAACGCCATCGTTTACACCATCAAGGAGGTGTGCGAAGCCGAGGAAGTCGCGGTCCCGACGATCGTCTCGGAGAGCGGGCGCGGCATTACCGCGCACCACTCGGTGCTGGTCGTGCCCGTGCTCGGCGCCTATCGCAAGGATCGCATCGATCCGCGCTTCAAGGCCGGGCGCAAGGATCATGCCGTCATCCGCGCCCTGTACAAGACGCTCGCGCACCTCCAGTCCCTGCCCGGTCCCAAGGGGCCGCCGCGCATGTACGAGCTGCTCGAGGCCTACCATGACGCGGTCGAAAAGCGGGAGGAGGCCGACACCCTGTTCAGCTACGGCTATCTGACCCTCGAGGACAAGGCCACGGCCGAGCGGCTGTACTGGTCGGTGTGCGCGCGGATCCGCACGCTGGTGGTGCAGTTCGAGTTCCACGAGCCGATCCCGGGCGAGCTGCAGGCGCTCGACGAGCATCTCGTCGACCAGTACCTGTGCGATTTCTCCATCTTCCAGTCGATACTCGATCACTGGTCCATCGGCCAGGGATTCCCGATCATGCCGCTCGAGCGCCTGGACGAACCGCCCCTGCGGCGCGCGATGCTGGTGGATCTCACCTGCGACTCGGACGGCAAGGTGAGTCATTACGTTTCCTCCAACCCCGACAAGCGCTTCCTGCCGGTGCACCGGATCAGCGACGGCCAACCGTATTATCTGGGCTTTTTCCTCATGGGCGCCTATCAGGACATCATGGGCGACTCGCACAACCTGTTCGGCCGCGTCGCCGAGGCACACGTGTACGCGGACGCCGCCGAGCCCGACGGTTATTACATCGAGAAGATCATTGCGGGCACGACGGTGCAGGACATGCTCGCCACCGTGCAGTACTTCCCCAACGACCTGCACCGGCGCATGAACGAGATCATCCGCCAGAAAATCGAGGCCGGGGTCATCCGCCCCAAGGCCGGAGTGGAACTGCTCGAGCAGTACATGCGCGCTTTCGGGGCGACGACCTATTACGACGCCAATGACTGACATGGACCGCAAGGTCGCGGTGGGCCTGGTGCAGATGCAGTGCGGCACCGACTCGCAGCTCAACGTCGACAAGGCGATCTCGCTCACCCGCGCGGCGGTCGCGCAGGGCGCGCGAGTCGTGTGCCTGCCGGAGCTGTTTTGCTCGCGATACTTCTGCCAGCGCGAGGATCCCGCCTGCTTCGAGCTCGCCGAACCCGTCCCCGGACCGACCTCGGACGCCTTTGCGCGGCTCGCCGCCGAACTCGACGTGACCGTCGTCGTCAGCGTGTTCGAGCGGCGCGCACCGGGCCTTTACCACAACACCATCGCCCTGATCGATGGCGCCAGGGGTCTGACGGGTGTGTACCGCAAGATGCACATTCCCGACGATCCTCGCTACTACGAAAAGTACTACTTCACCCCAGGGGATCTCGGTTTCAAAGCCTTCGCCACCGCACGGTGCAACATCGGCACACTCGTGTGCTGGGATCAGTGGTACCCGGAAGCGGCGCGCATGACCGCGCTCCTGGGCGCGGAGATCCTGGTTTATCCCACGGCGATCGGCTGGCATCCCGAGGAGAAGCTCAGCCACGGCGAGTGCCAGCGCGACGCCTGGGTGACCATGCAGCGCGCGCATGCGATCGCCAACGGCTGCTTCGTCGTGGCCGTCAACCGCTATGGTTTCGAGCCCGCTCCCGGCGCAGCCGACGGCGGCGGCATCGAGTTCTGGGGATCGAGCTTCGTGGCCGGTCCGGACGGCGCTATCCTGTGCCAGGCGCCGAGCGACGCCGAGACGGTGCTGGTCGCGCAGCTCGATCTCGGAGCCATTACCACCCAGCGTCACGGCTGGCCGTTTCTGCGCGATCGTCGCATCGACGCTTACGGCGGCATCACGTCGCGATTTCTCGATCGGTCCTGAGATCTCGTGAACCCTCACCGCGTCTGCTGCGACGTCCCCTGGACGCCCCTGGCCGCGTTGCGGGGACGCGCAAAATCGTTTGCGCAAGGCCCGCTGTGCGCGCGATTTCGTGCGCCCCCGCGCCTGGCCGGGAACGCCCGGGAACCGTCTCGCTACGGCGGGCGAGTGTTTCACGAGCCCTGAGTAAACGCCGGCGGGCATCGCGCCACGCGCACACCCGGCGCCTCGTACGTGTCATCCGCCGCTGCGTTCCGCCACAATACCCGGCCGACCGCAATCACACGGGTGGATCGGCGATGATCGTTGGCGTACCGAAAGAGGTCAAAGCGGACGAATACCGCGTCGGCATGACTCCGGCCGGCGTGCGCACGCTCGCGCGCCGCGGCCACCAGGTGCTCGTCGAGCATGACGCGGGCGCGAAGCTGTCGCTGTACGACCGTGACTACCAGACCGCCGGCGCGCGGGTCGTCGCCGATCCGGCCGAAATCTGGGCCGCTGCCGACCTCGTGGTGAAGGTGAAGGAACCCCAGCCGCGCGAATGCGAGGCCCTGCGCGAGAACCAGATCCTGTTCACCTACCTGCACCTCGCGCCGGCGCCGGAATTGACCCGGCGGCTGCTCGAGTCGGGCAGCATCGGCATCGCCTACGAGACCGTGACCGATGCGCGCGGGCGCCTGCCGCTACTCGCACCGATGAGCGAGATCGCCGGACGCATGGCGATTCAGGCGGGCGCGCATTGTCTGGAGATCACGCAGGGCGGCAACGGCACACTGCTCGGTGGCGTGCCCGGTGTCGCCCCCGGCAACGTCGTCGTCCTCGGCGGCGGCGTCGTCGGCAGCAACGCGGCCCGCGTCGCCCTCGGCATCGGCGCCAACGTGGTCGTGCTCGACCGCAGTGTCGAACGCCTCACCGAGCTGGACAATCGGTACGGGCCGCGACTGACCACGGTCTACTCCATGGAAGACACGATCGAGGATTACGTGACGGGCGCGGATCTCGTCATCGGCGCCGTGCTGGTCCCGGGTGCCGCGGCCCCGCGGCTGGTGACCCGCAGGCTGCTCGCCGGCATGAAGGACGGCGCAGTGGTGGTCGACGTCGCCATCGATCAGGGCGGTTGCTTCGAGACCAGCCGCCCGACCACGCACCACGATGCCGTCTACCGCGAGGAAGGCGTGGTTCACTACTGCGTCGCCAATATGCCGGGGGCGGTGGCGCGTACGGCGACCTTCGCCCTGACCAACGCGACCCTGCCCTTCGTCATCAAGCTGGCCGACCAGGGCTATCCCCAGGCCATACTGCACGACGAACACCTGCGCGACGGACTCAACGTCCACCGCGGTTACCTCACCCACCCCGCGGTGGCCCGCGACCTGAAGCTCACGTACCTGCCGCCGCTGGAGGCGCTCAAACGCGGCCGCTGATCCGGCCTGATCAGCCGCGGTGCCGGAACCAGCCGGTCAGCGCCAGCCGCTCGCGTGCGGCGGGCAGCACTTCGTGCTCGAAACGTTCGGACAGAAACACCACGAGCCGCCCACCCTCGGGCGCGAGATCCACGCGCCGGTCCGCATCCACATACAGCCTCAGCGCGCCGCCATCGTCCGGCTGCCAACCCGTATTCAGATAGAGCACGGCGCTCAGCACCCGGGCCGATTCGCCGCGATGCTGGTCGAGATGACGCGCGTAACGCGCTCCGGGCGGATAGATGGCGAAATGGGCCTCGTAATCGAACAAGCCCAGATACAATCGCTCGTTGAGCAGCAGGCGCAGCGCGTCCATGCGGGCGAAAACCGTCGCGATCGCACCGCCCTGACGATCGGCATCGAGCCAGCAGATGCTGTCGCCGCGCAACCCGGGGACGACCTGCCGGCGGGGGCCGCGACCGATCCCGGCCGGCCGGAAACGGCTCGTGGATTGCAGGGCGCGGGCGCTGTGAACGAGCGGCTCGAGCTCCGCGTCGACCAGGAAAGTGTCCACGCAGCCCCAACCCGTGGCTGCGATCGCATCCGCCAGCTCAGCCGCTTTCGGATGCACGCGCGCCTAGCCCTGGTCGCGAGCGCGACCAGGATGGAAGGTCCTGCTCACGGCACGCCGGCGTCGCTTCGTAACCGGCCGGTCACGGCGCGACTCGCGGGTGCCGGCACAGTCGTCAGGCGGGACGGGGCCGGCGCATCGGTGCCTGCGGCCTCGGCCGCGCTTCGTTGACCCGGATGTTGCGTCCGTTGAGGTCGGTACCGTCGAGCTTCTTGATCGCTTCTTCCGCTTCGGACTGGGTCGGCATTTCGATGAAGCCGAAACCCTTGGACTTGCCGGTCTCGCGGTCAATGACGATCTTCGCCGATGACACCGTACCGTAGGCTTCGAAACTGCTACGCAGCTCGTCTTCAGAAATGCGGTAAGGCAGGTTGCCGACATAGATATTCATGAATGAGCACTCGATAGGCGCGCGTGCCATTGCATCCCCAACAAACCAGTGCCCGCGCAACAGCACGAACATCGGGCCCTGACTGCGCGTGCCTGGCTGGCGGTGCGCTCGGGGATTATTGCCGCATTAGCGTCCAAAATGGTAGTACTACCCCCGACCGGGCGCCGCTCAGCACCAGCTCGCGCGGTTGCTCGGCCGCTCCAGCACTTCGCGCACGTTGGCCTCGAGAATACGATAACCGATGTTGCCGTACAGTTTCTGCCGGCCGTCGTTGAGCAGGTAGGTCGGACTGCCTTCGACGCGGTGTTCGTCGCGCAGCTCCACGTCGCGGCACAGTGCCGCCATGGCGGTGCCGTCCTCGATGGCGGCCCGCACCCGCGCCACCGGCAGGTTTTGCTGCGCCACGATATCGAGCAGGCAGGGCAGTGACGAGACGTCGCGATTGTCGCGGAAGAACGCCAGCCGCACCGCCCACGCCAACGTTTCGGTGGCCCGGGCGCCATCGCCGTCGACGAGGCGACCCTGGCTCTCGAGTGTCTGTACCGCCTTGAGGACGAGGTGAGCCATGGCCGAGCTGCGCGGGCGCGTCGTACGCCAGAGATCGGGGTGCACCGTGGTGTGCGGAAATTCCCGGCAGATGTCGAGCACGTGCGCGCAGAAACCGTCGTAACTGCCGCGCTGCGCCCAACCGTCGCCGATGCGGCGTGCCGTTGTCCCGAACACGGGGATGAAGTGGTAGCTCACCTCGATTCGATCTGCGAAATGACGTTCGAGCTCGTCGAGACGCACCTGCGACACGTAGGCCCACACGCACAGGACGTCGGAGAAATAGGACAACCTGATCTTTGCTTCGGTGCTCATGACGCTCCATCCGTGGCGGGCCGCCCCGCTGTGAAATCCGTGATCGTCCGGGCGGCGGTCCGACCGGATCCGCAGCCCGCTGCGGGGCTTGCGCCCGGCGCCCGAGCTGGCATTCTGACCGCCATGCGCGCCCGCAGCAGTCCGGATTGCGCCACCCCGGACGCGAGCCGGATCGCCGCCGCGCCGCAGATAGTAGCGCGTCGGCACGGCCACGCGCTGCTTGCCGCGCTGCTGCTGGTGAGCGCCGTGCCCGGCCGGGCGCAACCGGTCACACCCGGCACCTATGTCGGCAGCGCCGCCTGTGCCGCCTGCCACGCCGGCGAGCACGCCGCCTGGGCCGGCACGCAGCATGCGCTCGCGATGCAAGCGGTCGCCGCAGGCAGCGTGCAGGGGGACTTCAACGGTGCCCGCTACGAGCGCCCCGGACTCGCCGTGGAGTTCACGCGCGCGGCCGGGGATCCCGTGGTCCGGATTTTCACGCGGCCGTTCGCTGCGAACGCTGACGAGCGGCGTCCCGCCTTCGTCATCGGCGTGGAGCCGTTGCAACAGTACCTGCTGCCGCTCGACGGCGGCCGCCTGCAGGCGTTCACGATTGCCTGGGACACGCGCCCCGCGACGGCCGGGGGTCAGCGCTGGTTCGATCTGCAGCCCGGTGTCGATCCCGAACCCGGCGGCCTGCTGCACTGGGCCGGACCCGGCTATAACTGGAATCACCAGTGCGCCGATTGCCATACGACCGGCTTTCGCAAACGTTACGATGTCGGTACACGCCGCTACGACAGCCGCTACGCCGAGCTCGGTGTCGGTTGCGAAGCCTGCCACGGGCCGGCCGCCCGGCATCTGGACTGGGCACGCACCGGATCCGGCCCGGACACGAGCCGCGCCGGCCGCGGCTTCGACTTCGGTTTTCACGAACGTGACGGGGTGTCCTGGCGCACCGATCCGGTGTCGGCGCTGCCGCAGCGCAGCGAGCCGCGCACGAGCGAGACGGAGATCGGGATCTGTGCCCGCTGCCATGCACGCCGCGAACGTATCGCCGACGGCGATGCCGGCGCCGGTCCGCCGGGTGAGCAGTTGCGCGTGGCGCTGCTCGTGCCGCCGCTGTATCGCGCCGACGGCCAGGTCGCCGACGAGGTGTTCGTGTACGGCTCGTTCGCCCAGAGCCGCATGTATCGCGCCGGTGTCACCTGCGCCGACTGCCACGACCCCCACGCATTGACGCTGCGTGCGCCCGGCAACGCGCTGTGCACGCGCTGCCACGAACCGGACCGTTACGAGGCCTACGGCCATCATTTCCATCCTGCCGGTACCCCGGGCAGCGCGTGCGTGGACTGCCACATGCCGGCCACCACCTTCATGGGCGTGGATGCGCGGCGCGAACACGCCTTCCGCATTCCGCGTCCGGATCTGAGCCCGCGCCTGGACACGCGCGATGCGTGCACGGACTGTCACGCGGATCGATCACCGGCCTGGGCGGCACGGATCCTCGCCGCACGCCACCCCGGCACGCCGCCACCCGCCGCGATCATGGCCGAAGCGTTCGCCGCTGCGGCGCTGGGCGCGCCCGACGCCGCGCTGCGGCTGCAGGCGGTGTTCGCCGAGCCCGGCCAGTCGGCGCTGGTACGGGCCAGCGCGGTGGCCCGCGCAGCGAACCTGCGCAACCGGCCCGCGCTCGCGCTGATCCAGACCGCCCTCGGTGATCCGAGTCCGCTGGTGCGACGGGCGGCCGTCGATGCGCATGCCGATCTGCCCCCCGCCATGCGCCGGGCCTGGCTCGCGGCGCTGAGCGCCGATCCCGTGCTGGACGTTCGCATCGCTGCCGCCGCTGCCCTCGCCGGCGTGCGGGTCGGGGAAATACCGGCCGGGCAGCGCCCGGCGCTGGCACAGGCGACGGCCGAGCTCGAGCGGCGCCTGCGCCTGGACGCCGATCGACCCGAGGCGTACGACGCGCTCGGCCGCCTGCGTGCCGCGCAAGGCGACACTGCCGGCGCCGAACAGGCTTACCGCGAAGCGTTGCGGCTGGCGCCCGGCTTCGCGCCCGCAGCCGTGAACCTGGCCGATTTGTATCGCGAGCTCCGTCGCGACACCGACGGCGAGCGGCTGCTGCGCGCAACGCTGCGGGCGAATCCCGCTCATGCCGGACTGGAGCACGCCCTGGGCCTGCTGCTGGTACGCGCGCAGCGCCTCGACGAAGCGACGCAAGCCCTGCGCCGGGCAGCTCGGCACGGCAGCGACATCCCCCGTTACGGATTCGTGTACGCCGTCGCGCTGTACGAACAGGGCCTGCACACGGAAGCCGTGGCCGCGCTCGACGAAGTGCTGCAGCGCCACCCGTGGGACGCCGCCAGCCTCCAGTCCCGCGTCGCGTACGCACTGGCCGACGGTGACAGCCGTACGGCGCGCGCGGCGCTCGAGCGCCTCATCCGGCTCGAACCCGGCAATGCGAACTGGCGCGCATTGCGCGCCCGCATCGATGCTCAGGCCGCTCCCGTCCCGTGAGAGCCTGTAGAACAGTCACCGCGCCTGCTGCAACGGCCCCTGGACGCCCCTGGCGGCGTGGCGGGGACCCCCAGAATCGTTTTCGCAGGCCCGTCACGCGCGCGATTTCGGGCCCCCGCGCGCCTGAGCGGGAACGCCCGGGATCCGTCTCACTACGGCGGGCGAAGGTTTCACGAGCTCTGAGACCCGCCCGCGGCGCTGGCCAGCGCGGCCACCTCCGCGGCCGTGAGCGAGCGAAACGAACCCTTGGCAAGCGTGCCGAGCGCCAGCGGTCCGAACGCTACGCGCACCAGCCGCAGGACCTCCAGATCGAGAGTCGTGAGCAGGCGCCGGATGTGTCGGTTGCGGCCCTCCTCCAGACCGATCTCCAGCCAGGCATTGCGGCTGCCCTGGCGCAGGCAGCGCACCTGCCGCACCGCGAGGCGCTCACCGGATGCCGTTACGATACCCGCGCCGATGGCGGCGAGCAGGGCCGGTTCGGGAGTCCGGTCGATGCGGACGTGGTAGGTACGAGGCACCCGCGCCGCCGGATCGAGCAGGCGCGCCGCCCAGCGCGTGTCGTTGCTGAACAGGAGCAGGCCCTCACTGGCACGGTCCAGGCGCCCGACCGGCGTGATCCAGGGCAGGGTACTGCCGGCAAAACAGCTGTAGACCGTGTCCCGGCCCTGCTCGTCGGCCGCCGAGGTCACCAGGCCGCGCGGTTTGTTCAGCAGCACGTACACGCGCTCGCACGCCCCGATCTCCAAGCCGTTCACGCGCAGTCGCGCAGCACCGAGCCGCACGCGCCGGGCGGGTGCCCGGACGATCCGGCCGTCGACCTGTACGCGCCCGGCTGCGATCAGTTGCGCGGCGACCGAACGCGAACACACACCGAGTTTGGACAGCGCCCGCGCGAGGCTCACCGGCGCAGCTGCCTGCGCCTGGCGAACGCCGCCCGGGCGTACTGGCACCGGCCGCGCAGTTCGTGGTCGCCTGGAGTCACGCATCGGACGCACGGCGCCGGCCGGGGCGTGCAGCAGGCGTCAGGCGCCGGCGGGCAGGACCGGGGCCATCAGCCGATCGGCTCGACCTGGACGAGATTGTCCGAGAACGTCGGCGCCTGCCCCATGTTGACGAGCTCCGCCGAGCTGATGACGTTGACTGTGCCCGCGTTCCGGCTGCGCCAGTAGCCGAGCGTGGCCACCACGACCCCCGGCGGCGCGTCTTCGCTGACCTGGGCATCTGCCCTGAAAGCACCGCGATCGTTGAACACGCGTACCGGGGTGCCGTCGCCGATGTTGCGATCGGCAGCGTCGCGCGGGTGGATGATCACGAACTGCTCGCCCTGGGCCCGGATCTTGTGCGCCTCGTTGGCGTAGCAGGAGTTGAGGAAACCGTGACTCTTGGGCGAGATGATGTTGAGCGGATACTTCTTCGCCAGCGCCGGGTTGGTCTGCGGCGACTCGCGTGAGGGGACGTAATCAGGCACCTCGTCGAGGGCCTCGCCCGGTTGCTGATCCTCGTACATCTGGCGGAACACGGGGGCGACGAAATTCTTCGCCCCGGCGACCCGCAATTGCGCCTTGCCGTCCGGCGTGGGGAAGTTGCCTTCGCGATGCGGTGCACGCTCGTGCGGTTCTCCGACGCGCAGGTGCGCGTAGCCCTGGCGGCGGAAATACGCCATGTCGATACCAGCGAGTCTGGGAGAGTCCCAATCCACGTAGTGTTCGATCATTTCCAGGTCAGTGCGCGTGAATTGCGGATCGTCGAATCCGAAGGCGGCGGCCAGGCGGCGGAAAACTTCCGTGTTGGGCACGGCCTCACCCGGCGCCGCAACCGCCTTCTGATTCAGCGTCAGGTAAAAATGTCCCCAGGACAGCACCATGTCATCCATCTCACCGGCCATGGTGCAGGGCAGGATGATGTCGGCGTAGGCGGCGGTGTCGGAGATGAAGTGCTCTGCCGCGACGACGAACAGATCCTCACGCATCAGGCCGGCAACCGTCTTGTCGCACTCCGGGGCCTGGGTCACCGGATTGGCGTTGTAGACCATGATCGACTTGATCGGCGGATCCAGCGGCATCTCGCCGTTCAGGGCACGGCCGATCTGCAGCGCGTTGACGACGCGCGTGCCCGGCGGGATCCAGTCCGGGCGCGCGACCCGATCGAGCCGGACGGGCATCTCCCAGATCGGCATCTGCAGCAGGCCGCCGCCGACGTGTCGCCAGGCGCCGGTCAGCGCGGGCAGGCAGCATACGGCCCGGATCGTCTGACCGCCGCCGTAGTGACGCTCGAGCGCGACGCCGACCCGGATGGCCGCCGGCTGCGTGGTCGCGTACTCGCGCGCGAGCCGCCGGATGTCGCCGGCCGCGACGCCGGTGATCGCCTCGGCCCATTCCGGCGTGCGCCCGGCCGCACGGGCGGCCAGCGCCTCGTAACCCTCGGTATGGCGGTCGACGTAGTCGCGATCGACGAGACCCTGCGCGATGATGCTGTGAACGAGCGCCATCGCCAGCGCACCGTCGGTGCCGGGCCGCGGCATGATGTGCCAATCCGCCTGTTTGGCAGTGCGCGAGCGATAGCTGTCGATGACGACCACTTTGGCGCCCTGCTTGCGCGCCGCGAGCACGAACGGCCAGTGATGCAGGTTGGTGCTGACCGTATTGCAGGCCCAGATGACGATGTACTTAGAGTACGCGAAGCTCTCCGGGTCCACGCCGCCGGTCGGACCGTAGGTCAGCAGGTAGGCCGTCGCCGACGCTTCGCCGCAAAACGTGCGTTCGCACACCGTCGCGCCGAGCCGGTTGAAGAACGGGTCGCCGACATTGAGACCCTGGACGATGCCCTGGTTGCCGAGATAGCTGTAGGGAATGATGGCCTGCGGCCCCCAGGCATCGATGATCCCCGTCCAGCGCGCGTGGATCTCCGCGATGGCCGCGTCCCAGCCGATGCGTTCGTACTGCCGCGAGCCGCGCGCCCCGGTGCGGCGCAGCGGATACAGGACCCGTTCGGGGTTCTGATGGTGGGCGGCGAAATCCTTGAGCTTGGTGCAAAGGGTCACGCGTGTATAGGGGTGATCGGGGTTGCCGCGCACGTTGACCAGCGCCCCGTTCTCGACCTCGTAGAGCATCCCGCACGTGTCCGGACAGTCATGCGGACAACCACCGAAATACGATTCCTTGACGATTGCAGCTGCCATGGCCGAGCCCCCTCGTTGTTCGCGTTGCCCTAGCTTACGCTCTCAGGGTGCCGCCGTCCGCCAGCACCACCCAGCGCAGGTCCCCGTCTCAGGGTTCGAGCACACAGGCGCGGGGTGCGGCACCGGCCGCGGCTGCGCCGCCGGAAGCGCTGCCCCGGTTCGCGCCATGATCCCGCCCGTCGCTCGTCCCGGATCTCCCGTCCCCGCGCCCCGCCCTGCCGGGCGGCGTGCGATACTTCGAAGCGTTCTCGCTACAGCGGTGGCCGGCGGCTGCCGCTAACGGTTCATGGACTTCGTCGAACGCCGTACCATCGCACCTGTCCGCACCGCTTCCCCGACCTCTGCCAGGCCGGCACGGCTGCGCATCAGCGACGCCGAACTGTGCGGGCTGTACGACCACATTTCCGACGTCATCGCCGTCGTCGATCGCGCCGGCAGGCTCATGCACGTCAGCCCCTCGGTCACGGCGGTGTTCGGCTACGACCCTGTCGAGCTGGTCGGGCGGCCGGTGATCGAGTTCGTCGCGCCGCCGGGAAGCGACCGCATCAGCGCGGCCCTGGAGACCCTGTTTGCCGAGCCCGGCGTGAGCCAGCGCGTCGAGTTCACGGGCCGGCATGCCGACGGCACGACGCGCGTCGCGGTGGCCACCGGGCATGCCGTCCGCTACGCCGCGCAGCGCTCGCCGGTGGTCGTGCTCACGGTCCGCGACGTCACCGTGGAGCGTGCCCAGGCGCAGGCGCTGGAGCAGACCCGGCAGGCGGCCGAAGACTACCGTCGCGCGGTCGAGCGCAGCGGCGTGATGCTGTTTCACTGGCTTCCGCACAGACCCTGGAAGGTCCTGTTCGTTTCGGACAACGTCCGCCAGCTCGGTTACGAGCCGCAGGAGTTCATCACCGGCGGCCTGACCTACGCCGACATCATGGAAGCAGCCGACCTCGACATGATCGACCGGGACTTCGAGGCCTGGCTGCGCACCGACGTCGAGGAGTTCACCGGTATTTACCGGGTCCGCACGCGCGGCGGCCACACCCGCTGGGTCGACGAGCGTACCGTGCGGGTCCGGGACCCGGCGGGCGGCGTGCAGGCACTGATAGGCCTGATCGTCGACGTCACCGACCACAAACTGGCCGAGCTCGCCCTGGAACGCAAATCGCGCGCACTCGCCACGCTCGGCGAAGGCAATCACCGGCTGATCCGCGCCCGTACCGAGACCGAGCTGTACGCGAGCGTGTGCGAGGGCATCGTCGCGGCCGGGCGCTACCGCCTCGCATGGGTCGGACTGGCACGCACCGATGCGCGGCGCAGTATCGAACCGGTGGCGTGCGCGGGCCCGGCACGCGCGTACGTCGATGCGATCACCGTGTCCTGGGACGGGAGCTCCGTTCACGGTCGCGGCCCGAGCGGCAGCGCAGTGCGAAGCGGGCGCATCACCGTCGCCCGCGGGATCCCGACCACGCCCGAGTTCGAACCCTGGCGCGAAGCGGCGCGTACCCACGGCTTCGGCGCCTCCATCGCCCTGCCGTTCGAAGCTGACGCCGGGCAGCGCGGCGTGCTCAACATCTACGCCGAGGATCCCGACGCCTTCGACGGCGAGGAACAGGCGGTGCTGGGCGAGATGGCCAAGGACATCGCCTACGGTCTGCAGATCGTACGGCTGACCGCCGCGCAGGCCCGCAGCGCCGCGCAGATGCGCGCACTGTACGACGACAATCCCACCACCTACATCACGATTGCGGCCGACGGCACCATCGTTTCCATCAACCGTTTCGGCGCTGAACAGCTCGGCTATGACGTCGACGCTCTGACCACCCGGTCGGTCTACGAGATCATCCACGGCGACGACCGGGAATCGGCGCGCCGGGTGATCACCGCCGCACTGGAACGACGCGGCGAACTCCAGCAAGCGGAGCTGCGTAAGCGTCGCAGCGACGGCGAGCTGCGCTGGAATCGCGAGACAGTGCGCGCGATAGATACGCCTGACGGCATCCGCGTACTCATGGTCTGCGAGGACATCACCGACGCGCGCGAACTGTCGGAACAGCTCTCCTACCAGGCGACGCACGATCCCCTGACCGGCCTCACGAACCGCCGCGAGTTCGAGCACCGCGTGCACGACGCGCTCAACACGGCGGCGACCGAGCTCGTCGAGCACGCGCTGTGCTACATCGATCTCGACCAGTTCAAGGTCGTGAACGACACCTGCGGTCACGTGGCCGGCGACGAGCTGCTGCGTCAGCTCACTCAGCTGCTGCAAAGGCGCGTGCGGGGCCGTGACACGCTCGCGCGCCTGGGTGGTGACGAGTTCGGCGTGCTCATGGAGAATTGCACCATCTCACACGCGACCCAGGTCGCCGAGCAGTTGCTCGACAGCATCCGTGAGTTCCGTTTCGCCTGGCAGGACAAGACCTTTCACGTGGCCGCGAGCATCGGCCTGGTGGCCATCACGAGCGCGAGCACGGCCGTGGAGCGGTTGCTGGCGATGGCCGACGAAGCCTGTTATGCGGCCAAGGACCTGGGCCGCAGCCGCGTGCACGTGTATCACGAATCCGACCAGGAGCTCGCCCGCAGGCACGGCGAGATGCTGTGGGTCGCGCGGATCAACAGTGCACTCGCGGAGAACCGGCTGCAGCTCGCCTGGCAGCGCATCGCGCCGCTGGCGGCCGTCACCGACGGCGCGCGCCTGTGCGGAGAGCTGCTGGTGCGCATGCGGGACGAAAGCGGAACGGTCATCGGTCCCGGTGCGTTCCTGCCGGCCGCGGAACGCTTCGGGATCTCGCCGCGACTCGACCTGTGGGTGGTGCGGACGGCATTCGAGTGGCTGGCGGCACGCCCCACGTTGCAGGCGCGGCTCGATTTCCTGAGCATCAACCTGTCGGCGCTCTCCCTGGGGGATCCGCCGCTGCACGATTACATCCTCACTTTCTTCGAACGCCGCCCCGACCTCGCATCCTGCTTCTGCTTCGAGATTACCGAGACGGCAGCCATCGCCAACTTCGCCACCGCATTGCAGTTCATCAATTCGCTGCAGCAGTTCGGCTGCCGTTTCGCACTCGATGACTTCGGCAGCGGGCTGTCGTCCTTCGCCTACCTCAAGACACTACCGGTCGATCTGCTGAAGATCGACGGTTCTTTCGTCCGCACCATCGCCAGCGATCCCATCGATCTCGCCATGGTCCGATCCATCAACGAAATCGGCCACGTCATGGGCAAGATCACGGTCGCGGAGTTCGTCGAAGACGCGGACGTGCTCACGCAATTGCGTACGCTCGGGGTGGATTACGGCCAGGGCTACGGTATCGCCCGGCCGCAGCCGCTCGCGACGCTCGAGGCCGCGGCCGGCTGAAGCCATCGCGCTCCGGGGCGGGGTGCGGCCCGCCCCGCTATGCGGCCACCGCGCGGGCGGGCACAATGGCGGTGCCGCAAGATCCCCGGAGGAACTCTGCATGGCTATCGAGGAAGGCAAGGCCGCGCCGGCGTTCACGCTGCCGGACGCCGATGGCGGGAAGGTGTCGCTGAAGGATCTCAAGGGCAGGGATGTCGTCGTGTACTTCTACCCGAAGGACGACACGCCGGGCTGCACCAAGGAGGCCTGCGGCTTCCGCGATTTGTGGCAGCAATTGCACGCGATCGGCGTCGCCGTGCTCGGCGTGTCCCCGGACGACGGTGCGTCCCACCGCAGGTTCGCCACCAAGTACAAGCTGCCGTTCACCCTGCTCAGCGATCCGGACAAGACGATGATGACGAAGTACGGCGCCTGGGGCGAGAAGATGATGTACGGCCGCAAGACCACCGGCGTCATCCGCTCGACGGTGTGGATTGGTCCGGACGGCAAGATAAGAAAGCACTGGAAAAAGGTCGCCAAAGCCGAGACGCACCCCGAGCAGGTGCTCGCCGCGATCCGCGGTGCCTGACCGGAAAGCGAACGCTTGGATCTGCTGCCGGCCTGGCAACAGGATCTTCGCGCTGCGCTCGGTGCGCGGCCGCGCCCGGTCGAGGACGTGCGCGTCGGGGTGTTCTTCACGGCGGTGCGCCTGGCTGGTGGCGAAGCCGGTCTAGCCTACACCCCGCGCGCGCTCACCGATTCCCCGCGCTGCCCGCGCGCGGCGGCCGAGGCGCCCGCGGCCGGTGCGGTGGCAGGCACGGATGCCTGGGCGTTGAGCGGCTGGGCCGGCGCGGCATCAGCGCTGCAACGGGCGATCGGCATTGCGGTGCTCAATGCCCTGTCGGCGCAGGCCGCGCGCCGTCACGGGATCGGGGACGCACACCTCGTGGAGGGCCTGGACGCGCTGGTCGCTGCAGACGCGGGACCGGATGATCGCGTGGCGATCGTGGGCGCGTTCGCGCCCTTCATCAAAGCGCTCCAGGGGCGCGTGGCGCGGCTCACGGTCATCGACAAACACCCGCAGGCGCTGCAGCCGGATGAATCGGCCGTGTGGCGCCCCCCTGAACAGGCCGCCGCCGTGCTCGGGGAGGCGGACGTGGTCATCATCTCGGCATCGGCCCTCGTCGAGGGCGGCATCGATGCCCTGCTTGCCGCGGGCGCGGGGGCCCGGCGCGTCGTGCTCGCGGGACCGAGCACACCGGCATGGCCGGCGCCGTTCTTCGCGCGCGGGGTGCACGTGCTGGCCGGACTGGAGGTCGACGATCCTGCCCGGCTGCTGCAGATCGTCAGTGAAGGCGGCACCGGCTACCTGGTCAGCCGGGCGCTGCGCAAGCGCTGCATCGTGCGCGCGGGCGTCGTCGTTCCCCCGGGTGCCTGACGGCGGCCCTGCGCGGTCCTGCGCCCCTGGGCTGACGGAAGTAGATCCGGCGGGCCGCCCGCGGCGTGCGGGACCGATCGCCGGCCCGGAAAAAAAACCCCGGCACGAAGCCGGGGCCATGGCGCTGTTCGACGAGCCGCGCGGCGGCTGCGCCGGCGCTCAACCCGCGTCGAGGCCGGTACATCCGGTGCGCCGGCCGCAGACCGGCCGACGGGTCTGACCCGCCCGCTAACGCGCCTGCTGACCGCTTTCGTCGTCGCTGCGGGCGCTGAGCGGCTTGAAATCCGCGACCTTGGCGCCACCCACGGCGCGGGCGGCCGGTTCGACGTCCATGTCGATCGTGCCCTTGAAGCGGCAACCGTCCTCGAGCGTGACACGCGGCGAACGGATGGTGCCGATGACTTTGCCGCTCGCTCTGACGACGACCTGATCGGCGGCGTTGACATCACCCTCGACGCGGCCTTCGACGTCGACCACGCCAGCGGTGATCGTGGCACTGACGTCGCCTTCCTCACCGACGGTCAAGCGGTGGTTACGCAGACTGACCGTGCCTTCCACGTGCCCGCGCACGAGCACGTCCTCTTCGCCCTCGACGTCGCCGCGGATACGGATCGACGCGCCGATACTCGCGCGCTCACGGCTGCGGGCCGCCACGACCGGTACCTTCGTTTCCGTGATGGCCTCGTGGTCGGTGACCACTTCGGGCACATCGGCGTGCGGCTCCTCCTGCTGTTTCTTCCTGAACATGGTCTCAAGACCTCCTCGGTTGACTGCGTTGGGCACTGACACAATTTTTTACGTGCAGTATAGCTACCGCGCTGTCACGTGGAACCCGTGTGGAGGAAACCTAGCCACTGGCATTCGTTAGCATCGGAACCGGATAAACGACATAAAATACCCAACGTCCGGAAACACGCGCAACTATCGGGAAAGCCACCGTTTATGCACGCTGCGCGGATCCAGGCACGACCCGCCCGGAGTCGGAACGGCGTCACAGATCCGAGCGCCGGCGGTGGCCGGCGCTGCGCTCAGCGGCTGCCGGCAGCGCCGCCCGCGGCCGCGAAGAAGGCCCGCACATCGGCGATCTCGCGGGTCACGGTCATGGCCGGCAGACCGGCGCGAAACACGCGGCCGTAGGCACGCGTGAACAGACGCGGATCGCACAGCACCAGGACACCCCGATCGGTTTCATCGCGGATCAGGCGTCCGACACCCTGTTTGAGCGCAATCACCGCTTCCGGCAGCTGGAATTCGCGAAAGGCATTGCGACCCTCCTCGCGCAGCAGGGCCGCACGCGCCCGCACGACCGGATCATCCGGCGCGGCAAAGGGCAGCTTGTCGATGATCACGCACGACAACGCTTCACCGCGCACGTCGACGCCCTCCCAGAAGCTCGCCGTACCGAGCAACACGGCCTGGGGCGTGGTGCGAAAGCGGGCGAGCAGCTCGGCACGCGGCGCCTCGCCCTGCACCAGCAGCGGATAAGGAATTCGCGCGGCGAGGATCGCCGCGGCCTCGCGCAACGCGCGATGACTGGTGAACAGCACGAATGCGCGCCCTGCGCTCGCGTCGAGTACGGGCACAGCCGCTGCACAGACTGCCGCGGTGTAACCCGGCTCGCCCGGAACACCGTCGAGCAGCGGCACGTAGAGCAGCGCCTGGGTCTGGTAATCATACGGGCTGTCCCAGCGGCGCGTTTCCGCGTCCTCGAGTCCGAGCCGGCCGGCAAAAAAGGAGAAATCCTCACCCACGGCCAGCGTTGCGGACGTAAACACCCAGGCGCAGGGGTACTGGCGCAAGCGCGCACGAAAACTCGTTGCCACGTCGATGGGCGTACGGTGCAGTACGAAGCTGCGCCGGTGCAGCTCCACCCAGCGCACGTCCCCGGCGGCGGCGGCGGTGAAGATCGCGAGGCGCTCGCGCAGAACCGCGGCCCGACGGGCGACGTTCGCCAGCCGTGTGCCGCGCTCGGCCATTGCCGCCAGCGCCTCGGCCAGTGCACCGAGCCGATCACGTACGTCGCCGAGCACGGCCTGCGCTACGCAGTCCTCGGTGACATCCGCCCAGTCGATGCGCCGATCGGGCCCGCCGAAAGATGCCCGCAGATCGGCCACCGCGTTCTCGAGCCCGCCGCACATGCCCGCCACCTCCGGCTGTTCGCCCGCCTCCACGGCCTGCGCGGCAACGCTGTCACGAGCGAGCTCGAGCAACTGCCTGCCGGACACGGACGTGCCGAAGAACTGCGCGACGAGATCGGGCAACTGGTGCGCTTCGTCGAAGATGATGAGGTCCGCGCTCGGCACGATTTCGCCGAAACCGTCCTCCCGCAACGACATGTCCGCCAGGAACAGGTGGTGGTTGACGACGACCACGTCGGCGGCGGCAGCGGTACGCCGCGCCCGCACGACGAAACACTCGTCGTAGTACCGGCACTCCTGACCGAGGCAGTTTTCCGCCGTCGAGGTGACCGCCGGCCACACCGGCGATCCCTCGGCAAGCTCACCGAGCTCGGCGATGTCACCGCTGCGTGTGCGTCCGGACCACTGCTCGACCGCGAGCAGATCGCGCTGCCCGTCCGCCAACAGCGTCCCCTGCGCGACGGCGTCCGCGAGACGCTGCAGGCACAGGTAATTCGCGCGCCCCTTGAGCAGCGCCATGCTGCCGCCGCTCGCGAGCGCGCGCCGGACCAGCGGCAGATCGCGGTGGAAGAGCTGATCCTGCAGGGTACGCGTCCCGGTCGAGACGATGACCCGCGCCCCCGAGGCGAGCGCCGGCACGAGGTAGGCGAAGGTTTTGCCGGTGCCGGTGCCCGCCTCGCAGATCAACATGCCGCCGTGTTCGAGCACGCCTGCGATCGCCTCGGCCATCGCCTGCTGCTCGGCACGGGGCCGGAAGTTGTCGATACATTGCGCCAGCGGTCCGTGCGCGGACAGCAACTCGCTCACGGACTGCATCACGGGTGGGACGGGATCGAATACGCCGGCGGGTGGCGCCGGCGCTCAGGACGGGGCATTACTCCAGTAGCCATCATCCTCGGTTCCGAGCTCGCGACTCCACACGAGCCGGCCGATGTTCCTGAAGCGCGCCACCGACAGGGCCCCCTTGTGCGCGCGCCCCCGACCGGCGCCCTGTTCGAGCACCCCGAGCACCGCCGCACGCGTCGCTGCGTGGATTTCCATGGCTTCATAGCGATCGTCCATGAGCACCAGCACGACCAGGTCCCATTGCTGTCCTGCGCGCAACTGGCCGATCCGGTGCCCGCCCTTGCTGTCGTCGAACACGACCCGGCCCTTGACCTGCACTCGCTGCCGCTGCCCCTGCTGCACGCGCACCGCGTCGTAGCCGGCGGTGCCGGCCGGAGCCGGCTCGAGTCCGAGCAGTCGGATGGCGTCATACACGGCGATCTCGCCGCTGACCGGCAGGGTCTTGCCGGTCGTGCGGCGGTACTCGGCGGCCAGCCGGCGCGCTTCGGCCATCAGCCTGTCGATCGAATAGACCGCCATCGGCGTCTCAACCACGATCCAGCGGCCATTCTAAATAGGCCGCTGCCGCGGGGCTACACGCGCGTCAGGCTCGATCGCAGGGGAAGGCCAGGATCTCCTCGAGTCGCGAGACGCCACCGGCGAGCATGACCAGCCGATCGAAGCCCAGCGCCACGCCGGCGCACGCGGGCAGGCCGGCAGCCAGCGCCGCGAGCAGATGTTCGTCGATCGGCGGCCCCGGGCATCCGGCTTCGTCGCGTTGCGCGCAATCGCGCTCGAAGCGCGCGCGCTGCTCGTCCGCAGCGCGCAGTTCGTGAAAGCCGTTGGCGAGCTCGACGCCTTCCACGAACAGCTCGAAACGCTCCGCGAGCGCCGGCGTGCCCGGGCGGATACGCGCCAGTGCGGCCTGTTCGGCGGGAAAGTCGTATACGAACACCGGCGTGCCCGCGCCCAGTCCGGGCGCGACCAGGTGTCCCATCGCGAGATCGAGCAGCACGGCCCGCGGCTCGCTCCCGAATCCCGGACCGATGCGCTCGCGCACGACGCGTCGCAGCCCGGCATCGTCGATCGTGTGGGGATCGAATCCCGCCCGCTGCCGGAACACCTGCGCGTAGCTCGATCGCCGTGCCGCCGGCCAGCCGGTCAGCCGGGTCACCAGCGCGTCGACGTCGTCCATGAGGCCATGATGATCGAGGCCGGGCCGGTACCATTCGAGCAAAGTGAACTCGGGGTTGTGCAGGCGTCCGCGCTCGGCGTCGCGGAAAGCGTGCGTGATCTGGTAGATGGCACCGCTGCCGGCGGCGAGCAGGCGCTTCATGTGAAACTCCGGCGAGGTCCCGAGCCACCATGGTTCGTCCGCGCCCGCGCGCAGCACGCGAAAAGACTCGATGTTCGGATCGGGATTTCCGGCCCGCGACAACAGCGGCGTGTCCACCTCCAGCGCGCCGGTGGCCGCGAAATAGTCACGCGCCTCGGCCAGCAGGCGCGCTCGCCGGCGCAGGTGATCGAGCGTCGCCACCGGTCGCCATTGCTGCTGCGCGTCGGTCGGCATCGGCAGTTCGGCACAGAGCCGGCGCGGTTAGGGAGCCGTTGCGCCCGCGACGCCCGGACGCGGGCGCCCCCGGGCCGCGGTCGGGGCCCGGTCCACATCGGCCGGTGTCAGGTACCGGTAGTAACCGCTGGCCCCACGCCGCTCGCGGATCGCGGCCGCCAGGCCGGCCTCCACCGCGCGCGCGACCGTCGAGCCGTAATGCAGCGCGTCCCAGTAGTTGCGATCCTCGCGCGTCAGCACCGATGGCCGCATGTAATCCACGACGTGAGTGTTGGGGAAGGCGGCGGCAATGTCGATGAGCCGGCCCTTGCATTGCGCGTAGACCTTGCCCTGGCGGCGCAGCACGTGCTCGTGGTAGGGCACGAAAAACAGCACCTTCTGCGTCGCCGCCGGCGCGGCGGCGAGCAACTCGCGCATCAGCGTGTGCGTCGGGAAGACCCAGTTCGAGCGGGTCAACGCCGGCTCCACCGTGGGTACGGGCGGCGCCGTCGTCACGTTGAAATCCTCCCGGCCGTAGATCTTCCTGCGTGCCTTGGCGAGATCGTAGGCTTTCTCGTCCGGGAGGAAGTAGCGGTAACCGTCACGACGATACTTGCTCTCGCGCCGTCCGAGCAGGTATTCGAGCTCACGTACCGCCTGCTCCAGCGCTTTGTCGTTGAACAGGTAGAGCAGATCGTTCCAGCGGTTTTCGTCGTACATCCAGGCCGGAAAGAGGCGAAACGTGTAGCGCTCGTAGTCCTTGCCGGTTTCGCACCAGACGAGGTCGACGCCGATGAGCAGATAGCGGGCTTGCGGATGATGGCGCAGGAACAGCTCGCCCATCTGCGTCTGCTCCCAGGCGGTGGCGCCGTTCATGGCGAGGTTGACGAAGCGCGCGTGGAACATCGGGTCGAGATGCCCGGGGTCGAGCAGCCGCGAGGTCGACGTGCCGAGCACGGCGCTGTCGAATGCCTGCCGACGCGCGAGCGGCGGGTAGGCGAAGCGCTGGTTGGTGTCCACGGGTGCACGCCCCAGTGGCGGCGAGAATGGCACGTTCTGGTAAGGATCGAGCACCAGAATGAAGACATAGCAGGCGGCACCGAACGACAATGCCGTCCACAGGACGGTGCGGACGAACGCGGACCAGCGGGTCCGTTTGCCGATCGCAGGTCCGGCAGATCCGTGTCGCCCAGCGGTGGTGATCGAGCGGCGCACGTCAGAACTGGAAGTAGATGAAGTCGATGCTGCGTCCATGGCCGACCCGCATGACGACGGCCACCAGCGCGATCCCGGCCAGCACCGCGACGGCCCGCTGCGCGAGCCAGGACCGCCCGGCGATCTCGACGTTCGACGGGCCGAGCAGACTCAGACCCAGACCGACGAGCAGAAAACGCAGATCGTCCAGCCCGACGTTTCCGCCCCAGCCGCTCAGGCCGCCCATGCTGGCGAGCATGTGCCAGGCGGCCCGGAAATCGGCCGCCCGGAACAGCACCCACCCGGCGATCACAAACGACATCGTCAGGGCCCAGGCGAACGGCGCAGGCATGCGCAGGCCGCCGTTGCGCCACAATCGGCTCGCGACGATGGCGGCCCCGTGAGCGGCGCCCCAGACGACGAAGGTCCAGCCGGCACCATGCCACAGGCCGCACAGCAGCATGGTGACCATGACCGCGCCGGCGACGCCGGCCTCGCCCTGCCTGCTGCCACCGAGCGGGATATACACGTAATCGCGCAGGAATGAGGACAGCGTCATGTGCCAGCGCCGCCAGAACTCGCGGATGGTCAGCGACTGGTAGGGTTTGTCGAAGTTCAGCGGCAACTGGTAGCCGAACAGCAGCCCCAGCCCGATCGCCATGTCGGAGTAGGCCGAGAAATCGAAATACAGCTGCAGGGAATAGGCAAGCGCGGCGTACCAGGCGTCACCGGCGGCGAGCACGCTGCCATCGGCGGCGGCAGCGAACAGACGATCGACGTCACCGGCGTAGCCGTCGGCGAAGAACACCTTTTTCACCAGGCCCAGCGTGAACAGCACCAGGCCCCGCCCGCAGCGCTCGGCCAGGCCGTCGCGGCGGGGATCGGCCTCGAACTGCGGGATGAGCTCGTCGTGGCGCACGATCGGACCGGCGATGAGCTGCGGGAAATACGTCACGTAGGCCGCATAGCGTTCCAGGCCGTATACCGGCGCACGGCCCCGGCGCAGGTCCACGAGGTAGGAGATCTGCTGAAAGGTGAAAAAGCTGATGCCCAGCGGCAGCACCAGATCCCAGGGCTCGTGCGCGCGCCCGAGCAGCGCGAGCGCGTTCGCGGCGAAGAAATCCGCGTACTTGAACGCGCCGAGCAGCGCAAGATTCAGCGCGACCCCTGCTGCGGCCACCCAGCCGGTGCGCACGGATCCCGCCACGCGGGCGAGCATCCAGTTCACCAGGATCGAGCCCGCCAGCAGCGGCACGAAGCGCGGATCCCAATAACCGTAGAACAACAGCGACGCGGCGAGCAGGATCCGCACACGCCACAGTGGTGAGCCGGCGGCCGCGTAGAACAGCGCCAGCGTCGCCGGCAGGAACAGCAGGATGAATACCTGAGAGCTGAACAGCACGCGCGAAATCAGCGGTCAACGCACTCGCGGAGGTCGCACGAACCGATCATCCGCGACTTCCCGACCGCTGCACGGTCCACCGCCGGACCTCGCAGGTGCTCAAGCGCGCGCGACGTAGGCCCCGGTCCGGGTGTCTACCTTGATGCGCTCGCCACGTTCCACGAACAGCGGCACTTTCACCACCGCACCGGTCTCCAGCGTGGCCGGCTTGGTACCACCCGTGGCCGTGTCCCCGCGCATGCCGGGATCGGTCTCGACGATCTCGAGCTCGACGAAATTCGGCGCTTCGATGTTGAGCGGAACGCCGTTCCAGAGCATCACCGTGCACATTTCCTGCCCTTTCAGCCACTGCGTGGCGTCTTCGACCACCGCGGCGCTCGCGCCGATCTGCTCGTAAGTCTCGGTATTCATGAAATGCCAGATGTCGCCGTCGTTGTACAGGTACTGCAGATCGAGCTCCACGACGTCGGCACCCTCGACCGAATCTCCGGACTTGAAGGTGCGCTCCACGACACGCCCGGTCTTGAGATTCCTGATCCTGACGCGGTTGAAGGCCTGGCCCTTGCCGGGTTTGACGAACTCGTTCTCGACGATGGTATAGGGGTCCCCGTCCAGTATGATCTTGAGCCCGGACTTGAACTGATTGGTGCTGTAGGTGGTCATGGAAACGCCGTTTCGGGTGCGAGAAGGCCGCATATGATAGCGGAACCGCTGCACGTAATGGAGCAACCCGGCTGGCAGGCGGCATTGCGCAACGCCGTGACCCGCGTCGGGGACCTGCTCGAGCTGCTCGGCCTCAGCGCGGCGCAGGTGCCCGTGTCGGCACGTTCCGATGCCGATTTCCGCCTGCGGGTGCCGCGCGGATTCGTGGCCCGGATGCGCCGCGGGGATCCGCACGATCCGTTGCTGCGCCAGGTGCTGCCGGCGACCGCCGAACAGTTCCGCACTCCCGGTGACGCGCTCGACCCGGTCGGAGATCTGGCCGCCGCGAGCGGCCCGGCGCTGCTGCGCAAATACGCCGGTCGTGCCCTGCTGGTCGCCACTGGCGCCTGCGCCATCCACTGCCGTTATTGCTTCCGCCGGCATTTCCCCTACGCCGCGCACAGCCTGACGAACGACAACCGGGCGTCAATCCTGGCGGCGCTCGCGGCTGCCACCGACGTCACCGAGATCATCCTCAGCGGCGGCGATCCCCTGCTGCTCAGCGACGTGCGCCTCGCCGCGCTCGTTGCGGATCTCGAACGTGTACCGCACCTGCGCCGCCTGCGGATCCATACGCGCGTGCCGGTCGTGCTGCCCGAGCGAGTCGATGCGGCGCTGCTCGCCTGGCTCGGGCGCACGCGCCTCAGACCCGTCGTGGTCCTGCACGCCAATCATGCGCAGGAAATCGACGCGAGCGTGGACGCGGCGCTCGCACGCCTGCGCGATCTGGGCGTGCCGCTGCTCAATCAGGCGGTGCTGCTGCGCGGGGTGAACGACTCGGTCGACGCCCTGGTGCAATTGTCGGAAACACTGTTCGAGAGCGGCGTCCTGCCGTACTACCTGCATGCCCTCGATCCGGTCCGCGGCGCGGCACATTTCGCCGTCGGCGACGACATCGCGCGCGCGCTCGCCACGGCCGTACGCGCGCGCCTGCCCGGTTATCTGGTGCCCACGCTGGTGCGCGAGATTGCCGGACACGATTTCAAGCTGCCGTTATGACCGAGCGCGCGCACCTGCCGCCGCATTACGAAGGCGGCTCCATCGTCAACCTGATGAGCTCGCTGCGGGCACGGTTCGGCGATCCGTCCTCGGCGTACCCGACGCTGGCGGACCTGCCGGTGCAACGCCTGGCGGCGGCGCGTCACGTCGTACTGCTGGTCATCGACGGACTCGGGGACGAGTTGCTGGCACGCATCGGCAGCGCCAGCACGCTGCTCGCACACCGCGAGCAGCGCATGACCAGCGTGTTCCCGCCGACGACCGCCAGTGCCGTGACCACCTTCATGACCGGTGTCGCCCCCCAGCAGCATGGCCTGACCGGGTGGTTCATGTACCTGCGCGAGCTGGGATCGGTCAGTGCGGTGCTGCCGTTCGTACCCCGCTGGGGCGGTGCTCCCTATTCGAGCGCGGGCGTCTCGCCGGCCGCGATCATCGACACACCCGGAATCTACGCGCGGCTGCGCGCACCCTGTCACGTCGTCCTGCCGGCCTACATCGCCGATTCCGACTTCAGCCGGCACGTGTGTGGTCCGGCGGTACGCCACGGCTGCGGCTCGCCCGCCGAGCTGTTCGACCGCGTCACGCAGATCCTGCGCGCGGCAGCCGCACCGACGTTCGTATACGCGTACTGGAGCGAGCTCGATCGGCTGGCCCACCAGCACGGCCCTTCCGCTCCCGAGGTCGCCAGGCACTTGCGGACGGTCGACGCCGCCTTTGCGACCTTTCTCGAAGATCTGCGCGGCAGCGGTACCCTGGTGCTCGCCACCGCCGACCACGGCTTCGTCGACACGCCGCCCGAGCGCTGCATCGACATCGGCGCGCACCCTCAGCTCGCCGACATGCTGCTGCTGCCACTTTGCGGCGAACCGCGCACAGCCTATTGCTACCTGCGTCCCGGCTGCGCGAGCGCGTTCGAGCGCACCGTGACCGACGTGCTGGGCGACCGGCTGGAATGCGTGCCGAGCGCGGACCTGCTCGCACACGGCTGGTTCGGTCAGGGCCCCGCGCATCCCGAGCTGGGCACGCGGATCGGCGAATACACCCTGCTGCTGCGCGAGGACTGGATTATCCGCGACTGTGTCGCCGGCGAACGTCCGTTCCGGCTCGCCGGCGTCCACGGCGGCACGAGCACCGCGGAAATGTACGTGCCGCTGTGTGTGGCAATGCCGTGACGCCCGGCCTCAGCGTACCGATCGCAGCGCGTCGATACGCTGCGCGAGCGGCGGGTGGCTCGCGAACAGCCGTGCGAACCCGCCGCCACCGGCAATGCCGAACGCCTGCATGTGATCGGGCAGGGTCGATTCGCCGTGGCCGGCCCGCAGGCGCTCCAGCGCCGCGATCATGCGCTCGCGACCGGCGAGGTGCGCACCGCCGGCGTCCGCCCGCAGCTCGCGCCAGCGGCTGAACCAGGCGACGATCATGCTCGCGAGGACCCCGAGCACGAGTTGCATCACCATGGCGGTGACCCAGTAACCCGGACCGATGCCACGCTCGGTGCGGAACACGACGCGATCGACGAAGAAACCGATCACGCGTGACAGGAAGAACACGAAGGTGTTGACCACACCCTGAATGAGGGCGAGGGTCACCATATCGCCGTTCGCGACGTGTGAAACCTCGTGCGCGAGTACCGCTTCCAGCTCGTCGCGACGCATGCTGCGCAGCAGGCCCGTGCTGACCGCGACCAGGGCGTGGTTGCGGTTCATACCGGTCGCGAACGCGTTCATGTCCGGCGCGTCGTAGACCGCGACCTCCGGCATGCCGATACCGGCCGCCTGCGCCTGGCGGGCCACGGTTTCCACGAGCCACGCTTCACCGGCATCGCGCGGCCGGGCGATGACCCGGGCGCCGGTGGTCTTTTTCGCGATGAACTTGGACGCCAGCAACGAGATCAGCGACCCGCTCATACCGACCACCGCCGACATGACCAGCAGCGCATTCAGGTTCAAATCGACGCCATTTTGCGCCAGCACACCCTCCAGGCCGAGCACGCGCATCACGATGGCGAGCACGAACATCACCGCGACGTTGGTCGCGACGAACAGCAGAACTCGGGTCATGGTTCGCGGATCCTCTCCTGGCGGGTTCGATTACCCGCAGAATTAGATGGTGGCGGTACGGGCGAGTTTCAATGCCGGCGGCGGGAGCTAAAGTTCCGGCGCCGGCGGTCGCTAAGCTGCGTACAGCAAGGACGGATTCCCCTCCCCCTCCCAACGTCTGTCCTTGTATTCGAGCCGGGCTTGCCCGGCTCTTTTTTGTCCGCGCGGCGCCCTCCCGAGGGGCCGCGGCGGGATCAGGAACCGACGTCGCCCCGCAGCGCCTGCATGGCGTATCCATCCCGGTCCACCGTCGCGCGGCTGGAGCGATCGGTCACCGAAACCAGCCACGCGGTGGCGAACGCGATCCCCATCGCTCCCAGCGCAGGGTAGGCGGAGGGAAACAGCGGCCGCTCGAAGCCGAGGATCTGCGTCCACACGACGGGGCCGAACACGACGCCGCCGACGGCAGCAGCGAGACCGGCGCCACCACCTGCGACGGCGCCGCGCGTGGTCAGACCCGGCCAGTACATGGACAGCATCAGCACCGGAAAATTCGCGCTGGCGGCGATAGTGAGCGCGAGTGCGACCAGATAGGCGATGTTCTGGCCCTTGAAGGCGATGCCGAGCCCGATCGCGATTGCCCCGATCGCCACCGTGGCGAGGCGGGAGGCGCCGACGACGTCGACGCCGTCGCGACCGCCGCGCACGACATTCGCGTACAAATCGTGGGACACGGCCGAGGCGCTGGCGAGCGTCAGGCCGGCGACCACGGCGAGGATGGTGGCGAAGGCCACGGCCGAAATGGCGCCCAGGAACGCCTCCCCGCCGACGACGCCGGCGAGATGTATGGCCACCATGTTGGTGCCACCGATGATGCGGCCCTCGGCGTTGAGGAAAGCCGGGTTGCCGGTCACCAGCGCCACCGCGCCCGGCGCCACCACGTAGAAAATGAGCACGAACACGAGGCTGACCGCGAGCAGAGAGATGAACGCGGACTGGCGGGCGGCACGGGCGTCCGGGACGGTGAAAAAACGCATCAGAATGTGCGGCGAACCGACGATGCCGAAGCTCAGCCCGAGCGCCAGCGACAGCGCCGCGGTGAAACCGAGCTTCATGCCGCCGGGCGCGGAGAGCATCCGGCCCTGAACGTGGTTCGCCGTCGCCTGCGTATACAGGGCGTGCAGATCGAAATCGAAATGACCGAGCACCGCGACGGCGAGGTAGACGACACCGAGCATGAGCAGCACCGCCTTGGTGATCTGCACCCAGGTCGTCGCCAGCATCCCGCCGAACGCGACGTACAGCACCATCAGCACGCCGACGAGCAGCACCGCGTAGTCGTATGCGATCCCGAACAGCACCTGGATGAGACTTCCCGCGCCCACGATCTGCGCCACCAGGTACATGATCGCGGAAGTGAGGCCCGCCGCGGCGGCGAAGATGCGCGTCGGCCGCATCGCCAGGCGCGTGCACAATACGTCCGCGAACGTGAAGCGGCCGAGATTGCGCAGCCGATCGGCCATGAGGTAGAGCAGCACCGAAAACGACACCAGCGGACAGATGATGTAAATCACCGAGTCGAAGCCGACGGTGAAGTACAGCCCCGTAATACCCAGAAACGTCGCGGCCGACATGAAGTCGCCGGCGATGGCGAGACCGTTCTGCCAGCCGGAGATGCGCGAGCCCGCGGCGAGGAAATCGTGAGCCGTACGAGTGGAACGGGCGGCCCAGCCGGTGATGCCGAGCGTCATCAGAACGATGCCGAGAAAACAGGCGATGGCGACGGTGCCGGGCGCACCGGTATCGCCATCGGCTGCCCGGCACATCGGGACGCCCGACACCGCCAGGACGGCCGCCCACCGGCGCACGGCCGTGCTCATCGCGCCTGCCCGCTCGCCGTGCGGGCACGCTCGCGCAGCGCGCGGCCCGCCGGATCGATCACCCGGCCGCATACCTGCACGTAGATCACGGTCATGGCCAGGCATCCGAACACCAGCGCCAGCGCCGCGAGCATGCCGACGGTGACGACGCCACCGGCCCGCACCGGACGGGCGTACCAGCCGGCCCCGTAGACGAGTCCGGCCAGGAACGCGAGCGCCGCGAGCGCCATCACGCCGGTCAAAAGCCAGGAAAACAGTGCGCGCCGCCGTGCATGCCGGTGATAGTCCGGGTCCCCGCGCAGCCGCTCCAGTACCTCGAGGGTTGAATCGTCCATCTGCCTCCCCAGTTCATCGTCGTCGGCGGCGTCCCGCGCCGGCCATCCCGGCACCATGGTAGTGCAAGCGCCGGCGTGCGACGAAGCGGTGCGCGCGCGGGGCACGCGCGGGCGCCGTGACGGCGGGTACGAAAACGCTCAGTGAGTGCGCGGGCGGCTGGTGAAACCGAGGAGTGGGAACAGCGCCGACAGGAACAGCAGCGCGGGGACCGGCACCGGTACGACGGTGAATTCGTAGCCGATCAGATCGAGTACGCGCAGATCAGCCGTGGTGACGTCGAACCCGATCCCGGCGGCGAGCGTCGGGTCCATGATGCCCAGGTGAAAGAACAGCAGGGCGTCGTCCTTGAAATGACTCGCCTGCCGGCCGTCGCCCGCGGCGACGCCCGTGGACAGCGCCAGCGCCGACGCGGTGTCGGCGAATACGGCCGGATCACCCGGCACGAGGTCGCGCGAGGTCGCTGCAAAGGCAGCGGCGTCAGCGGGCGTTTCGTCGCTGCGGAAGCGGAACAGATCGAGCGGGTTCACGGTCACCGTACCGCCGAGTCCGTGATTGACGAGGAAATCGACCTCGTCGACGACCGAGATGAAACCGAGAATATGACCGATTTCGTGCGCGGCGACGGTTTCGAGATCCGTCAAGCCCGCGCCGATACCATCGCCGCGATCGAAATCGAATGCGAAGCGGGTGTTGAATGTGATCGTACCGTCGCTCGCGCCGAACACGGCGTCGAGGCCGCCGAACCCCAGGGCCTTGAAGTTGGCCTTGGTCCCGGCGAGCTCGCTGCTCAGACCAATACCCGGCGGCGTATGCGCGCTGAACTGCGCCAGCGCCGGCAGCGCCGCGACGATCGCGTCATCGCTCTCGTCGGCGGCGTCGGCGACCAGTGCATCGCGCACCAGGTCGAAGCCGTCGTTGGTGGTGGTCAGCGTCACCGAGGAGGCCGCGCCGATGATGTTCGGGGCACCGAGGTCGGAAAAGCCGACGTTCACGGTCACGGTCATCGGATCGACCAGACGGGAAGTCCACTGCGCCGCGCCGCGCTGCAGCGCCGCCTGGGCCACCGGGTTACCGGCGAGGCCCGCACCGAACACGAAATCGATGACCAGTGCCTGCACCGGCGCGCTGGCGAGCGAGTTGATCAGCGCAGCTGTCGCGGTGAAACGGAGCACTCGCGTGATCGCAGGCATCGTCAGGGTCTCCGTGGCACAGCCCGGTCGCCATGGCGCACCGCGAGCCGCACGCAGTGCGCCGCGGGCGCCGTCTGACCGCCGGCTGCAGCGCGGTGCACGACCGCCGCACATCGGCAGCGATCCCGTCCGGGCCGTTACCCTCGTCACCATACACCGTCGTAACGGGCAATGCATCGCACGCGGCCGGACCGCGGTCCAGCGGTGCGGGTGCTCCCCGCAGCGGCGGGCCGGTGCACCACACGATCCGACGCTACCGGCTTCGCCGCGCCGGCACCTCAAGCGGGCTGGCGCGGCTGTTCGGCGAGACCGGCGACTTTCTGGTAGCCGCGCGGCAGTTTCGCGCCACGCTGGCCGCGTTCGCCGCGGTAGTGTTCCAGATCGGCGGGCCTGAGCGTCATGTGCCGCTCGCCGGCGAGCACGCGCAGACCCGCGTCCGGTGCCAGCACGGTCACGGCGATCACGAATTCCTCGCGGCTCGCAACCTTCGCCGGCGGCACGTGCATGATCTTCAGTCCCTTACCACGCGAGAGCGCGGGCAGATCGGCGAGCGTCACGACGAGCAGGCGGCCGGTGTTGGTGGCCGCCGCGACCCGATCGCGCCGGGCGTCGTGCACCGGCGCCGGCACCAGTACACCGGCGCCCCGGGGCAGCGACAGTACGATCTTGCCGGCCTTGTTCTTGGCGTAGAGATCCTCGAGCTTCGCGACGAAGCCGTACCCGGCGTCCGACGCGAGCAGGTAGCACGCGTCCGGCGCTCCGAGCATGACCCCGCGAAAACCTGCACCGTCGGGCGGCGTCAAGCGGCCGGCGAGCGGCTCACCGAATCCCCGCGCCGAGGGCAGCGAGTGCGCCGGCAGCGAGTAGCAGCGCCCGGTCGAGTCGAGGAACACCGCGAGCTGGTTGGAGCGCCCCAGGGCGACCGCGATCAAGGCGTCGCCGGCGCGATAGCCGAGCGCGCATGCATCCACCTCGTGCCCGCGGGCGGCGCGCACCCAACCCTTTTCCGAGAGCACCACGGTAATCGGCTCGGCGGACACCAGATCCGAGTCGGCCAGGGCCTGCGCCGCGGCGCGCTCGACCAGCGGCGCGCGCCGCTCGTCGCCGTACTCGTGCGCATCCGCCTCGATCTCCTTGCGCACGAGCGTTTTCAGCCGCGCCTTCGAGCCGAGGATCTGTTCCAGCGTCGTGCGTTCCTGCCCGAGCTCGGCCTGCTCGGTGCGGATCTTCATCTCTTCCAGACGGGCGAGATGACGCAGCTTGATCTCCAGGATAGCCTCGGCCTGCGCCTCGGACAGTTCGAACCGCTGCATCAGCACGGGTCCGGGCTCGTCCTCGCTGCGAATGATCCGAATCACCTCGTCGATGTTCAGGAAGGCGACGAGCAGACCCTCGAGTATGTGCAGCCGCCGCGCCACCCTCTCCAGGCGGAACTGCAGCCGGCGGCGGACGGTAGCGGTGCGAAACTCCAGCCACTCCGCGAGGATGCCCCGCAGGCTCTTGACCTGCGGCCGGCCATCGACGCCGATCATGTTCAGGTTCACGCGAGTGCTGCGCTCGAGATCGGTCGTCGCGAACAGGTGGCCCATGAGCGCGTCGAGATCGACGCGGTTGGAGCGCGGCACGAGCACCAGGCGCACCGGCGTCTCGTGGTCGGACTCGTCGCGCAGATCCTCGAGCATCGGCAGCTTCTTCACGTTCATCTGCTGGGCAATCTGCTCGAGCACCCGCGCGGGCGAGACTTGGTAGGGCAGCGCGGTGACGACGACGTTGCCCTCCTCCCGCTCCCAGCGCGCACGCATGCGCACACCGCCCGTACCGGTCTCGTATATCTGCAGCAGATCCGAGCGCGAGCTGATGATCTCGGCACCGGTCGGGAAATCGGGAGCCGGAACGTGCGCGCACAGCTCGGCGACGCTCGCCGTCGGGTTCTCGAGCAGGTGCACGCAGGCGGCCGCGACCTCGCGCAGGTTGTGCGGCGGGATGTCGGTCGCCATGCCGACGGCGATCCCGGTCGTGCCGTTGAGCAGGACGTTCGGCAGCCGCGCCGGCAGCACCCGCGGCTCCTCCAGCGTACCGTCGAAATTCGGCGCCCACTCGACCGTGCCCTGTTCGAGCTCCTCGAGCAGTACCGCGGCATAGGGCGTGAGCTTTGCCTCGGTGTAGCGCATGGCCGCGAAGGACTTCGGATCGTCGGGCGAGCCCCAGTTGCCCTGCCCGTCGATGAGCGGGTAGCGATAGGAGAACGGCTGCGCCATCAACACCATGGCCTCATAGCAGGCCGAATCCCCGTGCGGGTGGAACTTGCCGATGACGTCACCGATCGTGCGCGCGGACTTCTTGTACTTGGCTCCGGCGCGCAAGCCGAGCTCGCTCATCGCGTAGATGATGCGCCGCTGCACGGGCTTGAGGCCGTCGCCGATGTGCGGCAGCGCCCGGTCGAGGATGACGTACATCGAGTAATCGAGGTAGGCCCGCTCGGTGAACTCGCTGAGCGGGCGTCGCTCGATGTTGTCGAAGATCAGTTCCAGGTTGTCAGCCATGATTGACTTCACGCCGCGCGTGCGGATCCGACGACCGTAGTCGCGACCGCGGGATCACCGGATCCGGCGCCACGGTACCGGCTCGCCGGGGTGAACCGGCCATGATGCGATCCATCTTCACGCGACGGTTGCGAGATCGCCCTTGGACTCCAGCCAGGCCTTGCGGGCGACGATCTGCTTCTTGGCGAGCAGCATGTCCAGGATGGCGTCGGTCCTGTCCGCATCCTCGAGCGTGAGGCGCACCAGCCGGCGCGTGTCGGGTGCCATGGTGGTCTCGCGCAGCTGCAGCGGGTTCATCTCGCCCAGGCCCTTGAAGCGCTGCACGCTGACCGTGCCGCGCTTTTTCTCCGCGGCGATGCGATCGAGCACGCCCTGCTTCTCGCCGTCGTCGAGCGCGTAATAGACGTCTTTGCCGACGTCGATTCGATACAGCGGTGGCATGGCGACACAGACGTGGCCTGCCTCGACCAGCGGGCGGAAGTGCTTCACGAACAGCGCGCACAGGAGCGTGGCGATGTGCAGACCGTCGGAATCGGCGTCGGCGAGAATGCAGATCTTGTCATAGCGCAAGCCCTCGAGCCGCGCCGAGCCCGGATCGACGCCAACGGCCACGGCGATGTCGTGCACTTCCTGCGACGCCAGTACCTGGGCCGGATCGACCTCCCAGGTGTTGAGGATCTTGCCCCGCAGCGGCATCACCGCCTGGAACTCCCGATCACGCGCCTGCTTGGCCGAACCGCCGGCCGAGTCACCCTCGACCAGGAACAGCTCCGTGACGCGCGCGTCGTCGCTGACGCAGTCGGCGAGCTTGCCCGGCAGCTGCGGTCCGGTACCGGTCACCTTCTTGCGGACCACTTTTCTAGCCGCCTGCAGACGGCGCTGGGCGCGCTCGATGACGAGTTCGGCGATACGCTCGCCGGTCTCCACGTGCTGGTGCAGCCACAGACTGAGCGCGTCGCCGACCACGCCGGCGACGAAGGTGGCACATTCGCGCGACGACAGCCGTTCCTTGGTCTGACCGGAGAACTGTGGTTCGTCGAGCTTGACCGAGAGCACGTAGCAGCAGCGCTCCCACACGTCCTCGGCGGCGAGCCGCACGCCGCGCGGAAGCAGGTTGCGGTTCTCGCAGAACCCGCGCAAGGCCTCGAGCAGGCCCTGGCGCAGGCCGTTGACGTGCGTGCCCCCCTGCACCGTCGGCACGACGTTGACGTAGCTTTCGGTGACCAGCTCGCCCTCGTCTGCGCGCCAGTGCACGGCCCAGTCCACGGCCTCGTCATTCCCCTCCATGGTGCCGCGGAAAGGCTCGGACGGCAGCAGCTCGGCGCCCGCCAGCGCCTCGCCGAGATAGCTGCGCAGGCCATCCTCGAAACACCATTCCTCGCGCTCGCCCGTGGCTTCCTCTTCGAGGCGCAGGCGCAGGCCCGGGCACAGCACGGCTTTGGCGCGCAGCAGATGCCTGAGGCGCGGCAGGTGGAACTTGACGGTGTCGAAATACTGCGGATCCGGCCAGAAGCGCACGGTGGTACCGGTGTTGCGCGTGCCGACCCGCCCGAGCTGCTCGAGCGCGCTCGCCGTTTCACCGCCGCGAAATGACATGCCGTACTCGATCCCGCCGCGGCGGACCCGGACTTCGAGCTGTTTCGACAGCGCGTTCACCACCGACACGCCGACGCCGTGCAGCCCACCGGCGAACCGGTAGTTCTTGCGCGAAAACTTGCCGCCCGCGTGCAGCCGCGTGAGGATGACCTCCACGCCCGGCAGCTTCAGCTCGGGGTGCCGATCCACGGGCATACCGCGGCCGTCGTCGGTGACGGTGACCGAACCGTCCGCGTGCAGGGTGACCTCGATTTTCTTCGCGTAGCCGGCGACGGCCTCGTCGACGCTGTTGTCGACGACCTCTTGAATCAGATGGTTGGGCCGGGAGGTGTCGGTGTACATGCCCGGCCGCTTGCGCACCGGTTCCAGGCCGGTGAGAACCTCGATGTCGGCGGCTTCGTAACGGGCGCTCAACGCCTTACCTGCTTGATTCATGGAATGTTTCGGACCGCGCGGCAGACGCGCTCAGGCGCCCGCGGCGTGAGTATGTGCAACCCCAGAGATAGGGTCAAGGGCGGCGCCACACCGCCAGATATTGTGGCCCGCGGCCCGGTACGGCAGCGCTGAACGGCCGCGCCACCACGGCGCGGGTGCGGTTTCGGCCGCGCGCCCGAGCCCCGTTCGGAGAAATCCGGGACGCAGTCCGGGGCCTTGCCCGCGACCGGTCCTCAGAGCTTGTGCAACATCCGCCCGCCGTAGCGAGACGGGTCGCGGACGATCCCGGCCAGGCGCGGGGGTGCACAAAATCGCGCGTAGCGGGCCCTACGGAAACGATTTTGGGGGTCCCCGCAACGCGGCCAGGGGCATCCAGGAGCCGTCGCAGCAGGCGCGGTGATCATTTTTCAAGCTTTCAGTCGAGATCGGCCGCCAGTGCCGCGCGTACCGCTTCGGCGACCGCGCCGATCTCATGGTGATATTCAGGGTGGTCGATGCCCATGGCGATCGCTGCGCCCTTTCTTGCGGCGATGCAGGCCGGGGCCGGCAGCTCGAAGCGCAGGAAATGCACCGCCGAGGTCTTCTCCTCGGTTTCGCGCTCCATGTCCTCGTCCGCGACGGCGTAGACGCGCTCGCCGTCACCGACCCGCACCCAGACCGCATCCTCGATCCCGATGAGTCGCCCGAGCGCGTGTTTGCGTTCTTGCGGGTCGTCGAACTCGACCATGAACGTCGCCTTCCAGTTCGTGCCGTCGGGGATGAGCGGGTTGTAGGCAGCGAGTTCCTCCTCGATGCCAGCGCGATCGAAGATGCGCTCGATGCGCAGCATCTCCTGAATCTGGTACTGCATGGTCAGGCGGTCCTCGAACTGCAGGGTCGCGTTCGGACCGACTGCGACGTGGCGGTTCTTCTTGTGCACCATGACACGGGTACGGAGCTCGGAACGTTGCTCGGCGTAGGTCTCGAGCGACATCAGATCTTCGCGTTTCAGTTTGTCCATTGCGGTGCTCGCCGGTTGGATCTTCGTGTGTGCGGGCATCGGCCGTGGTTCAGATCCCGTAGGCGTGCCTGAGCAGCGTGAACGGGCTCTCCGGCGCCTTGTCGCCGCCCAGACCGTTGTGGATCTGGTCGCCCGCCATGGGGCAGTCGCTCATATAGTGATCACAGGCGGCTTCCCGCACCTTGTTCGCCACCGGGCGGCCTATTTTCATCGAGATCTCGTGGTATTCCCGTTTCACGGCATAGGTGCCGTCGTGACCGGAACAGCGCTCGATCGTGTCGATGGTGGTATCAGGCACCAGGGCGAATACCTCGCGCGTCTTGGGGCCGATGTTCTGCACGCGCTGATGACAGGGCACGTGCCAGGACACCTTGCCGAGCGGATTGCTGAACGAGGTGTCGAGCTTGCCGGCTTTGTGCCGCAGCATCAGGTACTCGAACGGATCGAAAAAGGCATCGCGGACTTTGGCAACGTCGGCATCGTCCGGGAACATCAGCGGCAGCTCCTGCTTGTACATGAGCACGCAGGACGGCACCGGCGCCATGAGATCCCAGCCCTCATCCACCAGTCGCGCGAGCTCGGGGATGTTGACTTGCTTGTGCGCGGCGACGGTATCGAGGTCGCCGAGCTCGAGCTTGGGCATGCCGCAGCACTTTTCCCGACTCGCCAGCGTGACCGGGATGCCGTTGTGCTCGAGGACGGCGACGAGGTCGTCCACCATCGCGGGCGCATTGCGATTGCCGTAGCAGGTGACGAACAGCGCGACTTTGCCGCGCGTGCCGCCGGCGGCCTCGGCCGCGAGCGCGCCGGGCGTACGGCGGGCGTAGCGCTTGCGGAAGCTGTCGCTGTGATAGGGCGGCAAAATGGCATCGCGATGCACACCGAGCGCGGTTTCGAGCAACGCGCGTGCGGGCCCGGACCGGTTGGCGGCGTTGACGATATCGGCGACGACCGGGATCCCGGCGAGCGAACCGACGAGATCGGTGGAGGTCAGCAGCTTGTCGCGAAAACGCGTATGGCCGGCCTTGAACTCCACCGCCTTGGCACGAAGCATCAGGTGCGGGAAGTCGACGTTCCACTCGTGCGGCGGCACGTAGGGGCACTTGGTCATGTAACACAGATCGCACAAGTAGCAGTGCTCGACGACTTTGTAGTAGTCCCTGGTCTGCACGCCGTCGATTTCCATCGTCTCGCTCTCGTCGACGAGGTCGAACAGCTTCGGAAAGGCGTTGCACAAGCTCACGCAGCGGCGGCAGCCGTGACAGATATCGTAGACTCGCTCGAGCTCCTGCTCGAGCGCGGCCCGGTCATAGAACCCGGGGGATTGCCAGTCGAGCGGGTGGCGCGTCGGCGCGTCGAGACTGCCCTCGCGACGGTCCTGCGTGGTGTCTGTCATGGCGAACGCCCTCGCTAAAAAAGGAAGCCGGGTACCTGCCCGGCTTCCTCGTCGGCAATGCTGAACGGCTGACTCAGGAGTTCAGGGAGTCGAGCGCCTTCTTGAAGCGGTTGGCGTGCGAACGTTCGGCCTTGGCCAGGGTCTCGAACCAGTCGGCAATTTCGTCGAAACCCTCACCGCGCGCGGCTTTTGCCATGCCCGGGTACATGTCGGTGTATTCGTGCGTCTCGCCGGCGACGGCGGCCTTGAGGTTGTCGGCGGTGCCGCCGATCGGCATTCCGGTCGCTGGATCGCCGACCTCTTCGAGGTATTCGAGGTGGCCGTGCGCGTGACCGGTCTCACCCTCGGCCGTGGAGCGGAACAGCGCGGACACGTCGTTGTAACCCTCCACGTCCGCCTTCTGGGCGAAATACAGGTACCGGCGGTTGGCCTGCGACTCGCCGGCGAACGCCGCCTTCAGATTCTCTTCGGTCTTGGACCCTTTCAGTGCTGCCATGGCAATCTCCCGTACGCAGTTTGATTGAAGTTTACGCGAGCCACTGCTCGATCGACATCATTTAGACTAAGTCTAAATCAGTCTAGGTTTGACCTCTGCCGTTGTCAACACGCCGGCGCCGGCGCAGCCGGCGGCAGGGCCTCCCACCTGCCGTTCGCGCCGGCGCCGGCGCGGTTTGATTCCTGCGCAGGGCGCCGCTACAGTACCGGCCGCGCACGGGGGCCCCGCCCCGTCGCATTCGCCACGCCACAGAGGCCACGCCGTGCCCGGAAAAGGCGCCGCCCCTGATTTCGAACAAGCCCTCGCCGAGCTCGAGCAGCTGGTCGCGAGCATGGAAAGCGGCGAGCTGAGCCTGGAGGAATCGCTGCGACGCTTCGAACGCGGCGTGCAGCTGACCCGCACCTGCCAGAAAGCGCTGTCTGAGGCGGAACAAAAGGTGAAGATCCTGCTGGAAAAGGACGGTCTCGATGAGCTCGATCCCTTCGAACCCGACGCTGGCGACACCGACTGACGGCGGACCGGCCGCGCTCGTCGAGCTGATGCGCGCCTTCCAGGCGCGCAGCGAGGCGGCGCTCGCGCGCTGGCTGCCGGAAGCAACCGTGGCCCCCGGGCACCTGCACGAGGCCATGCGCTATGCGGTGCTCGGTGGCGGCAAGCGCGTGCGCCCGCTGCTCGTATACCTGACGGGCACCGCGCTCGGCGTACCGGCGCAGGCGCTGGACGCGCCGGCGACGGCGGTCGAGTTGATCCACGCCTACTCGCTGGTCCACGACGACCTGCCGGCGATGGATGACGACGATCTGCGCCGCGGTCGCCCGACCTGTCACCGGGCCTTCGACGAGGCCACCGCGATCATCGCCGCCGACGCACTGCAGGCGCTGGCGTTCCACGTGCTGGCCAGCGACCGCCACATGCTCGTGGGTGCCGATCAGCGCCTCGCCATGGTCGACGCGCTGGCGCAGGCTGCGGGTTCCCGCGGCATGTGCGCCGGTCAGGCGCTCGATCTCGCAGCCGTCGGCCGCCAGCTGACGCTGCCGGAGCTCGAGAACATGCATATTCACAAGACCGGGGCGCTGATCCGCGCGTCGGTCCGGCTCGGCGTCCTGTCCGCACCGCAACTCGACGAACGCGTGGCCGAGCGGCTCGACCATTACGCCAAGTGCATCGGCCTCGCGTTTCAGGTCCACGACGACATCCTCGACGTCGAGGGTGCCACCGAAACCATCGGCAAGCCGCAGGGCTCGGACGAGGCGCGCAACAAACCGACTTACCCGAACCTGCTCGGTCTCGCCGCCGCCAAGGAGGTCGCGCGCGATCTGTACGACGACGCCGTCGGCAGCGTGGCCGTTCTCGGAGCCGCCGGCGAACCACTGCGGGAGCTGGCCGCGTACATCGTGCGCCGGGATCGCTGAGCGTACCGCTCCGTCGTGCGCGCGGCGCCCGCCTGCGTGCACCCGCAGGGTCGAGCAGCCTGTCCCGGTCCGGGTCCGGTCCCTGGCGAAAACCGTTTCGGCGGGCCATGCCGACTCTTGGCTGGGCGCGCCGTATCACGGCGCCAATCGCCTGCCCCCGAACGCCCCCGCCGAGCGGCACCCGGGCACTCACGGGCGTGATACACCAACCCCGTCGCGGCCGCTCTGCGCCGGGCGCGGCGGCAATGATCGCCGCCCGGGCGGCAAGACCCTGACCCGGAATCGCGCGCGGCGACCCGCGGCAAGTATGCAACGCCCGCCCAGGTGCTTGTTTCGCACGGGTTCTGCGCGGCTGGCACGCAAGCTGCAATATCCCGCCTGCAATCCTTACCGTGGATTGTACTTGCTCCTCCCCTTTGGACTTCGGGGTGCCGTGAGGCACCCCATTTTTTTGCTTCATCGCCGGAACCGGCCGCGGGCAAGGCATTCTAATCAGCCGTGGCCGCGCACCGGGCAGCACCGATGAGCATCCGACCGCACGATTCCTGGATCGTCGGCCTGCTTGCCGTGCTGGCGGCGGCGACACCCGCGCCGGCAAGCCTGGCGGCAGGCGTCGATCTGCACGACTACAACCTCTTGCGCGCAGGCATGAACGAGGCGGAAGTGCTGTACCGGCTCGGGCCTCGCGATCACGAGACCGTGTTCTACGATCGCGACTACATCAACAAGAAGATCTGGTATTACATTCCGGACGGCCATTATTCGAGCGCATGGATCACGACCATCCATTTCGACGGCAACGGCCGCGTCACGAAGCTCGAACGCACCCGGGCGCGCCGCTGACGCAACGCGGCGCTCACTCGCGGCGCTTGGCTTCCTCCCACAGAAGTTCCATCTGCTCGGCACCGGCGTCCTCGATGCGCACGCCGGCGTCGCGCAGACGCGCCTCGATGTAGCCGAAACGTTGCTCGAACTTCGTGTTCGTGCGCCTGAGCGCGCCCTCGGGATCGACTCCGGCGTGACGGGCAAGGTTCACGCACGCGAACAGCACGTCACCCATCTCGTCCTCGACGCGGCGGGGGTCGCGCGCCGGATCCGCGGCGGCCGCACGCAGCTCCGCGAGCTCTTCCTCGACCTTGCACCACACCGGCTCGATGTGCGCCCAGTCGAATCCGACGCGCGCGGCCCGCCGCTGCAGCTTGACGGCACGCGTGAGCGCCGGCAGGGCGCGACCGATACCGGCGAGCGTACCGGGTGCGCCGTTACCGGCCCGGGCCTCGCGCTCGCGTTGCTTGTGCGCCTCCCAGGCAGCGCTCTGCGCGGCCGCGTCCGCGACGCGGGCGTCCGCGAACACGTGCGGGTGGCGGCGCTCGAGCTTGTCGGCGATTGCGGCCGCAACGTCGGCGAAAGCGAACAGCCCCTGTTCCTCGGCGATACGCGCGTAAAATACGATCTGGAACAGCAGGTCGCCGAGCTCGTCGACGAGATCGGCGTGATCGCCACGCTCGATGGCGTCGGCAACCTCGTAGGCCTCCTCGAGCGTATGCGGGACGATGCTGAGCAGGGTCTGCTCGCGATCCCACGGACAGCCGTCCCGGGGATCGCGCAACCTCGCCATGATGTCGAGCAGCCGGTTCATTGCGTGGTCATTCATTCGACGAGTTCTCCGGTCCCCGGGTAGCCCGCCGTGCGGGAGCAATCTCTTGAACTTCCGGGTCTAATCGCATACAACATTGGCGCCAGCGCGCGGAAAGAAGTCACTATGCCACCGTTGATACTGAGGCTCGACCAGACCGGGTCGCCGGTCACCTGGATCCCGTGGCAGGACGCGATCTGTCTGTACAGCAAGGATATGGTCGCGTGGACGGCGGGGATCGAGCATTTCACCTTCTTCGGCGGCACCTGCCGCCTCACGGGGCTGCGTTCGCAGGTCACGATCAACTCCATCGTCGCCGTCAAGCGGTCCATGCGCGGCAGGAGCACCCGGCGCGGCGTACCGCCGCTCAGTAACTGGGAGCTGTTCCAGCGCGACGGCAATCTGTGCATGTACTGCGGCCACGAGTATCCGCCGCAGATGCTCACCCGCGACCACGTCGTGCCGCTGTCGCGCGGCGGCCGCGATCGCTGGTCCAATGTCGTGACGGCCTGTCGCGGCTGCAACATCCGCAAGGGCAACCGGATGCTGGAAGAGGCAGGCATGGCGCTGCTCGCAGTACCGTACGTCCCGAACTGGGCCGAGTTTCTGGCGCTCACCAACCGCCGGATCCTCGCCGACCAGATGGATTTTCTCAAAACGCAGTTCAACAGCCGCCAGCGGCTGCTGAGCCTGCAGTAGCCGCACGGTCGCGCGGCGAGGATTCGGGCAGGCCGGCAACGGCCCCGCAGTGTCCCCGGCATGTACGTGAGTATCGTCACCCTGCGCATCAAGCGCGAACACCTCGGGGACTTCCTCGCCGCCGTGAAGCGCAACCACGCCGCCTCCGTGCTCGAACCGGGCAACCTGCGCTTCGACGTGCTGCGTGCCGTGGACGAGCCGACCCGCTTTGTGCTGTACGAAGCCTACACCTCGGCCGAGGCCGCTGCCGCCCACCGGCGTACGCCGCATTTCCAAGCCTGGCAGGATACCGTCTACGCGTGGTTCGCCGCCCCGCGCGAGGCCGAGGTGTTCGACGGTCTGCATCCGGCCACCACGATCGCCGCCCACTGACCGGGAGCGAGACACGCATGGAACCTGATTTCTGGCACGAACGCTGGCACAGCAACCAGATTGCCTTTCATCAGGACGAGGTTAATCCGTTTTTGCGCGCGCATTTCGGACGCCTGCACACCGGCGCGGGCGCGTCCGTGTTCGTACCCCTGTGCGGAAAGTCGCTCGACATGGTCTGGATCGCGGATCAGGGCGTCGGTGTCACCGGCGTGGAGCTCAGTCCGCGCGCGGTCGAGGCGTTCTTCGCCGAGCGCGGCCTGACCCCGCAGCGACGCACCCAGTCGGGCTTCGAGGAGTATGTCGCCGGACCGTACCGGCTGCTGTGCGGCGACTTTTTCGCGCTCTCGCCCGCGCTGCTGCCCGCGCCGATGTTCGTCTACGATCGCGCCTCTTTGGTCGCTCTGCCGCAGCCCATGCGCCGGCGCTACGTCGTCCACCTGTGTTCGCTGCTGTCCCCGGGCGCCCGCATTCTGCTGGTCACTTTCGAATACGACCAGGCGCAGATGGACGGACCGCCGTTTGCCGTCAGCGATGTGGAGGTGCGGGCGCACTACGACGAGGGTTTCGAGATCGAGCGACTCGCGCGCGAGGACGTGATCGAACGTGAGCCACGCTTTCGCGAGCGCGGACTGAGCGCGCTCACCGAGTCGACCTGGCTGCTCACCCGCCGGCCATGAAACGTTGATGCCCGGCGCCGCAGCGACGAGACGAGGGATGAATGTGCACCGCCGGGCGGTCGGCGTCGCGGGTATATCGATCCTGCTCGTAGTGGTTGCCGGGATCACACCCGGCGCGCGCGCCGCCGATGCGCAGGGAAACTACCTCGTCTGGGGCATGGGGCAGGCTTCCTGTCACGCCTACCTCGGTGCCCGCGACGCCGGCGACGCCGGCAAGTACCGGACGTTCCTGATGGGCTACCTCACCGCCGCCAATGCAATCACTGCCCAAACCTACTCGGTCACGGGCGATGCCGGGATCGATACCATCCTCGGCCAGATCGACGAGTACTGCCGCGACCACCGGATCGAGAGCTTCGAACGCGCCATCGGCCAGGCGACGATCGTCGTGCGCCCGTCGGGCCGGACCGGAGCCGCTGCGGGCGGCGGCGCCTGGACGCGGTGACGCCGCCGGCCGCGCACATGGCCGAGGTGAACCTGGAACCCCACATCCTCGATCTGGGCGTGCGGGCGCGGCGCTGTCTCGTTCAGATCGCCGGATTCGACGCCACCGTGCGCACGGATCCGATCAGCGACGGCACCGACCAGGCCACACCCGCGGCCGGGGCCGCGCTCATTCCCGCCGCTGTGCTCGTTCCGCTCGTCCTGCGCCCGCAGGGGCTGTCGGTGCTGCTGACCCGGCGCACCGAGCACCTCGACAAGCATGCCGGCCAGGTCAGCTTTCCGGGCGGACACGTCGAAACACACGACCGCGACTACGTCGCGACCGCCCTGCGCGAAACCGAGGAGGAAATCGGCCTGCGGCCCGGCTACATACACGTCGTCGGCGCGCTCGACGAGTGTCTGACGGTGACCGGCTACCGGGTCGTGCCGGTAGTGGGGCTGGTACACCCGGGTTTCGATCTGCGCCCGGATCGATTCGAGGTCGAGGAAGTGTTCGAGGTACCCCTGGAGCACATATTCGAGCCGGCCAACCACGCGCGCGACGGGCTCGACTTTCTCGGCCGGCGCCGCGAATTCTACGTCATCCAGTATCAGCGGCACCGGATCTGGGGTGCGACGGCGGCCATTTTGGTCAATTTCTACGCCAGAGCGCTGGCCGAACGACTGGTGGACGACCTCGTGCGCTGGCGACCTAACGCAAAACTGCGCAAATTGTGTAAAATAGGTAATAATTTAGACAGTGAGTGAGGGGTCGCGTGACCTCGGGGGATCCATCATCAAAGGAGATAGACATGAGGAATGTTTCGCGTAACGTTTTGCGCGTGAGCGCGTTGGCGCTGGTGTTGGGCTTGGCGACGGGTTGCTCGACCGTCACCAAGGAGCAGTTCGATGCCGTGTCGTCGACTGCCAACAACGCACTCAGCGAAGCGCGCGCGGCGAAGTCTTCTGCGGATGCGGCAATGAGCGCCGCGAAGCAGGCGCAATCGGCTGCCGAAGGCGCGCAGCGCACGGCGGACGAGGCCCTGGCCTGCTGCCGCGACAACTCGGACAAGATCGAGCGTCTGTTCGAGAAGACCATGCGCAAATAAGCGTACCGGCATTGCCGATCGCTGATGAACCCCGCCTCGTGCGGGGTTTTTTTTCCCGCGCGATACTGCGCGAGGGACTCGCGCACGGACCCGCCCGGTCAGCGCTCGTGCAACATTCGCCCGCCGTCGCGAGACGGTTCCCGGGCGTTGCTGGCCAGGCGCGGGGCTGCACAAAATCGCGCGCGTAGCGGGCCTACGGAAACGATTTTAGGGGTCCCTGCAACGCGCCCGGGACGTCGCAGCAGGCGCGGGGATTCACAGCCTGTCAGTGCACACTCGACAGTGCCGCCTGCGGGGCGGTGGCTTCGACACGACCGACGGGCAAGGGGATCCCCCGCCGTTCGCTCACCACCGCCTGGAGGGCGTTCCAGTTGATGCTCGTGCGCCGTTCGCCCGCGAGCACGATGATGCGGTCGACGATGCGCCGGTACTGGTCGGCGGCATCGGCCTCGCCTTCCTCCAGGTGCGGGTGGACCTCGAGAAAGATCTGCTCCCCTGACAGCCCGACCTTGAATGGCTGGTCGACGATCCGCACGGACGTGCCGACGGGGACCTGGGGAAACAGGCGCGCGATGTCGTCCGGGTACATGCGGATGCAACCGTGGGTCACGCGCATGCCGATGCCGTAGACCCGGTTGGTGCCGTGGATCAGGTAGCCGGACAGGCCCAGTCGCAGGGCATAGCGGCCGAGCGGATTGTCCGGGCCGGGCGGGACCACCCTGGCGAGCGGATCGCCGTTTTCGGCGTGTTCCTTGCGAATCGACTCGGGCGGATACCAGGCCGGATCCCTGGTCTTGGCGACCACGCGGGTCTCGGTCTTGGGCGTACGCCAGTCCTGCCGGCCGACGCTGATCGGGTGGGTGATGACGACCGCGCGCTCGCCCGCCTTGGGCTTGGGATAGAAATACAACCGCATCTCGGGAACGTTCACGACGATGCCGTGCCGGGGCGCGTCCGGCAGGACGTAGTGCGACGGAACGAGCACGGGCGTGCCCTCCCCGGGTAACCACGGATCGGCGTGCGGGTTCGCCGCCTTCATCTCCCGGTAGCCCTGGTTGAACCGCAGCCCGAGATCGGAAAATGTGTCCGAGTGCACGGCAATGACCGTCTGCGGCTCGCCCACGACGTTGTCGCCGCTGTCGGGCAGCAGGTAGGTGAACGCGCTCGCCGTCTGGGCGAGCGCGACGGCGAGCACACCGGCGATGGCGCGCGGGTAACGTCCGGAAGGCGGTGCTGCGGTGGTCATGGAACGGCCTGTTTGCTACGGCGCGCGGATTCTAATGGGGAGTCCGGCATTGTGCCACCGCCGGCGCCGCGCCCCGCCTGGCCCTACCACGCCGGGCCGGTGACCGCGGCGTGAACGGCATCAGGGCTCGAACACCTCGAGCACCCGCTCGTACTCGCCGCGCGGCAGAACCTTGCTGGTCGTGGTTTCCACGCGCTGCGATCTGACCAGCCCGACCCCCGGCGCGTACCAGTCGGTCTGCTCGATCGCGATAGCGCTCGGAAAAATGGTCTTGTCGCCCTTGAAATAACCGCGTCCCGTGCCCGTAACCCGCAGGCAGTCGCGAAAACGACCCGCGGGAACGACGACCTCATCGCTCGTGCTACTTATGACATATTGCATTTCCACAGGTTCCTGCAGCCGGTACTTGCGCCGGAAAGGATCGACGGTGGCTTCGAGCACGGCGGTGACCGTGCCCTGCGTCCAGCGCGCGCCCGGCGCGGCCGGCACCGGCAGCTCGAGCGCCGGCACCGCTGCGAGCCCGGTCTCGGCCGCGCCGGCGTTCCGGGCGCCGACCCGGTAGATACCCGTGTCGGTCGTGTCGAACAGGTACACGAGCGCGTCGTTGACACGCGTGCGCGCGAGCACTCGCCCGTCGACGCGCACCGGCGCGAGCCCGAGTACGGTGTACTTGCTGTGGCGCGTCAGCTCCGTGGTCTTCACGGTGACACCATAACGCCAGAACGCGCCCGGCAACTGCGGGTAATAGCTGCGGTCGCCGCCCGAACACGCGGCCACGCCCATGCCGAGCGCCACGACGAGAACCCGGCCGATGGTTACCATCATCGGTGCCTGCGGGCCGGCTCAAGCCGGCCAGCGCAGCATCGCCAGCGCCAGCGCAGCCCAGCCGCAAATGAAGGCGATGCCACCGATCGGCGTGATCGCCCCGAACCAGCGTTGGTCGCTGACGGCGAGCAGATACAGGCTGCCGGAAAACACGACAATGCCCAGGGCAAACGCGAGCGCGGCCGCCGTCAGCCATGGCGATGGTCCCGCGAGATGCATCAGGATCCCCGTCAGCACCAGTGCCAGCGCGTGCACGAGGTGGTACTGCACGCCCGTGTGGTAGACAGAAAGCATGTGCGCGTCCAGGCTGGCGCGCAGCGCGTGCGCGCCGAAAGCGCCCACGGCGACGCCAATCAGACCGGTAACGGCACCCAGGCCGATGATGATTCGCGCCGTGATCAACAGCGTACCGCCCCTCACCCTGTTTTTGTCCCCGACCGCAGGATGGATCATAATGCACGCACCCGGCACCACACAGCCGCGCCCTCCCCCGTCACTGTCCGCGCTTCCTCGCCATGCTGCGCTCACCATGCTCCGTGTTAGCGGGTCTGCTGCTCGCTGCCGCCGCCACCGCCGTCGAAGTCGGTGAACCGCTGAAGTTCTCGAAAACACATCCCGACGGCACGGTCTATATGCAGGTGCGCCTGCTCGGCGCCTTGCGGCTGGCCAAGACCGAAGTCGACGGCTACGGCCTGCGCCAGTTGTCGGCGCTCGCCTGGGACGCCGACGCCGGTGTTCTGTACGCCCTGTCCGATGACGGCTACATCGCCCACCTGCAGCCGCAGTTCGACAACGGCATGCTCGCGGGCATCGATTTCGTCGCCGCCTGGCCACTGCTCGAGGCCGACGGCACGCCGGTGCAGGGTGAGCGCGCGGACAGCGAAGGCCTGGCGATTGAAAACGGGCGCAACGGGATCGCCGGCGACGCCGTGCTGCTGGTGAGCTACGAGGTTCACCCGCGCCTGCTGCGCTACACCCCGGACGGGCGGCAGATCGAAGCGCTGGCGCTGCCCGCGCCGCTCGCGGACATGGACGCCTACGCGGATGACAACGAAGGGCTGGAAGCGGTGGCACTGCATCCGCGCCTCGGCATCCTCGTCGCTCCCGAGCGACGACTGCGCGGTGACCACAGCGGGACGCTGCCGATTTTCGCGCTGGACGGACGCCAGTGGCGCTACACCCCGATCGATCCCGACCACAGCGCCCTGGTCGGCATGGACGTCACTCCTGACGGCGTGTTGCTGGTGGTCGAGCGTCGCTACAATTCGCTGTTCAGTCCCGTCATTTTCTCCGTGCGTCGCCTCGCCCCTGGCGACGAGCCCGGCACGCCACCGGTGGCGGACGTCGCTCGCTTCGACAGTACGGGCGACTTTCGCATCGACAACTTCGAAACCATCGCCCGCCACGACGGCAACCGCTATTTCATGGTGAGCGATGACAACCGCAGCGCGATTCAGCGCACGGTGCTCATATACTTCGAAATCCTCGACGACCCGGCAGCGACGGCAGGCGAAAACTGAACCTTCCCCGGCGCCCGGGCCGCGGCGCCGATCAGAGCTTGCCCAGGCCCGCGAGAATTTTCTCCGGTGTGATCGGCAGGTCGCGCACGCGCACGCCGACGGCGTTGAACACCGCATTGGCGATTGCCGGGGCCGGTGTGATCACGCACGGCTCGGACAGGCTCTTGGCACCGAACGGACCGGTCGGATCGTTCGACTCGATGAAGATACTCTCGATGCGCGACGGCATCTCGACCGCCGTCGGCATCTTGTAGTCGAGAAAATCGCCGGTCAGGCAGGTCCCGGTCTCGGTATCGAACTGAATGTGCTCCATGAGCGCGAAGCCCATGCCCTGCTGGAAACCGCCTTCCACCTGCCCCTCGGCGGCCGCCGGGTTGATCACGGTGCCGAGGTCGTGGGCAAATACCACCCGCAGCACGTCCACTTCGCCGGTCTCGGTGTCGACCTCGACCTCGACGAACTGAGCCGATGCCGGCGAAGGATTCGACGGCGGCGCGAGGCTCGCCACACCGATGATGGTGCCCTTCTCCGCGATGGTCGTCTGCTGCATCCCGGTCGCGGTCATCTGGACGTAGGGTGATTCGGCTCGCTTGACCACGTCGGCTATCGCGATCGCGGAACCCGGCGCGCCCTTGACCTGCACCTTGCCGTCGCGACACTCCAGATCCTGCGGATCGGCCTCGAGCAGGGTCGCCGCGACCTCGAGCAGGCGGGCTTTCGCCGCGGCGGCAGCGGCCTTGACCGCCGTGCCCGCAGAGTAAGTGACCCGGCTCGCGTGGCTCGGGGCGTCGAACGGCACGGTATCGGTGTCGGCGTTGGCGGTGATGCGCACGTCCGCGGCTGCGAGCCCGAGCTCGGCCGCTGCGATCTGGCACAGGGTCGTGTTCTGGCCCGAGCCGAGATCCACCGCGGCAGTCGCGAGATCCGCGGTGCCGTCCGGATTGAGCTTGACGATGGCACCGGAGTGCTCGTAGATATCGGGAAAGCCCATGCATCCCGATACCCAGACCGGTTGACAGGCCAGGCCGATGCCGCGCTTGCGCGTACCCGAGGCACTGGCGGGCGCCGCGCGATCCTTCCAGCCGATACGTTCGGCACCCCGGCGCACACATTCCTCGAGGCGGTAGGTCGCCAGGCGAAAACCCGGATTGAACGGGTGCGGTTCGCCTTCCTGGCGCGCGTTGCGAAGCCGGAACTCGATCGGATCGAGACCGAGCTCGGTGCAGATCTCGTCGATCTGGGACTCGACCGCGAAGCAGCCCTGCGGTCCGCCGTAGCCGCGATATCCGCCGCCGACCATGTTGTTGGTGTAGACCGTGTAACCTTCCCAGAGGGCGCTCGGCGTATGGTAGCCGAACAGGATCCCGAACAGCCCGTGGACCATGATGACCTCGGCACCGTGCGTGGCGTGCGCGCCGGTGTCGAGGATGCTCTTCGCGTAACGCGCCGTGAACTTCCCGTCCCGCCCGATTCCCGTTTTCAGGTACACCTTGATCGGGTTCCGCGTGGTGGTGATGAAGTCCTCGTAGCGGGTATGCTCCATGCGCACGGGCCGGCCGGTCTTCACACTGAGCAGCGCGGCCACCGGCTCGATATAGCCGATGTCGAGCTTGCCGCCGAAGCCACCGCCGATGTAGGGCGGTTTCATCACCCGCACACGGCTCTCCGGGATCCCGAGCACGAATGCGAGCTTCTCGCGCAGGCCAAAGATGTGCTGCATCGACGAATACACCGTGAAGTTGCCACGCGTGTCGGCGTCGACCACGCACACCCGCGGTTCCATGTAGCAGGTGTGCACGCGCTGCGTTTCGTAGGTGCCCTCGAACACGTGCTCGGCCTGGGCGAAGCCGCGCTCGAGATCACCGAAGCCGAATTGCGGCTGCTTGGCGATGTTATTGGCGACCCCGGCGTGAATCTCCGGCGCACCGGCTGCCATCGCGGCCTCGGGATCGAACACGGCCGGCAGTTCCTCGTACTCGACGTCGATGTGCTCGAGCGCCGCTTCCGCCGCCTGCTCGCTGACCGCCGCCACGGCCGCCACCGGCTGGCCGGCATAGCGCACGCGGTCGCTCATCACGACCATGTCCTGCACCATGCTCTGCGCGAGCGTCGGCACGAAATACACCGGACAGTACTTGCGCTGCGGCACCTCGGCGGGCACCAGCACGGCTCGCACGCCGGGCATGCGCTCGGCCCGGCTGGTGTCGATCCTCACGATGCGGGCGTGCGGATAGGGACTGCGCAGCAGTTTGCCGTGCAGCATGCCCGGCAGGCGTACGTTGACCGGATACCCCTTGCCGCCCGTGACCTTGTCGTAAGCGTCCGGCCGCAGGACGCTCTCGCCGATGACTTTGTTCGTGCTCATGCGCGTGACCCCCGGCTCGCCGCCGTGCGGATGGCGTCGACGATCTTGGTGTAGCCCGTGCACCGGCACAGGTTGCCCGCGATCGCGTGGCGGACGTCGTGCTCGTCGTCCGTTCCACCCTCGTCCAGGTACTGCTTGGCGGCCATGATCATGCCGCAGGTGCAATAGCCGCATTGCACCGCCCCGGCGTCGACGAACGCTTCCTGCAGCGGATCGAGGCGACCGTTTACGGCCAGCGCCTCGATGGTCGTGATGCTGCGGCCCTGCAGGGCAAGCGCATAGAGCATGCACGAGTAGACGGCCTTGCCGTCGACGTGTACCGTGCAGCAACCGCAACCGCCGCTGTCGCAGCCGCGTTTGGGTCCGATGAGCCCTATCTGCTCGCGCAGCACCTTGAGCAAGGTGGCATCCGGCTCCACGGCCAGCTCGTGGGTTTCCCCGTTCACCTCCAGCGTAATCAGTCGCTTCATGTTCCGCCCTTTCAGCTCAGTCTCGAGCGCGCGCGGGCGAGCGCCCGCCGCGTCAGCACGCCGGCCATGGCCCGGCGGTACCTGCCGGATGCGCGATGATCGGACATCGGTTCCACGTCCCCGCAGGCGGCATCGCCCGCCGCCGCCAGCGCAGCATCGTCGAGGACGGCGCCCATGAGCGCGCGCTCGGCCGCCCGCGAACGTACGGGTGTATCGCCCACGCCACCACCGACGATGACGCGCGTGTCCGTGCACCGGCCCGACGCGTCCACGTGGACCCGCACGGCGACGTTGACGATGGCGAGATCGTTGGCGTTACCCTCGAGCTTGATGAACGCGCTGGCGGTGCCGGGCACGGCTGCGGGGACTCGCACGGCGGTCACGTATTCCGATGCCTCGAGGGCATTCTCGAACATGCCGGTGTGAAATTCGCCGAGCTCCATCTCCCGCGGACCCGAGGGACCGTGAATGACCACCACGGCATCGAGCGTCGCGAGCGCGACCGGCACGTCGAAAAACGGACAGGCCGCGGCGACGCAGCCGCCGACCGTGGCGACGTTGCGGATCTGTACCGGCGGACAGGCGAGCGCATCTTCGAGCGCCCCGAAAGCGGCGCCGTCGCGCGCCGACTGCAGTCGCTGCAGATCGGCATAGGTGGCCGTGGCGCCGACGCGCAGGGCGCCGTCGTGCACATCGGCACCATCGAGCTGCAGCGCACGCACATCGACGAGCGCTTCGACGTGCGCCAGCAGGCCGCGCGCCTCGAGCCCGTGTACGAACGTTCCACCGGCGACCACCAGTGCCGCGTCGCCATAGCGCTGCAGCACTTCGACCAGTTCGTCGGCGCTGGCCGGCAGGCAGTATTCCTTCAGACTGGGCAATGACACGTGCGTCCTCCCGTTGCGGCAAGACCGTCGAGGCCGTGCGGAGCCGGCTGCTGCGGTACGAACGGCCGGGTGGCCATGCGTAAATGCCTGCGGGCGCAGGCATTCATCGATGTCGTCACCGTCCGACCCTTACCATCGTTCGCGAGCGGCGCGGTCCGCGCTGGTAATCAATACGCCCCCGTATATAAAATCGACTATACGCCAGCGTATGTAGACGGGCAACCGCACCCATGCGTGGTACCGCAGCGCCGGCGCCGCGGCGCAAAATCCGACGCGCGCAACCGCGCCGCAGGGAGTGTGACCATGGACATCGAACGCACCTTCATCGTCGCCGCGCCGCAGCAGCGCGTCTGGGAGTTCATTACTTCGCCCGCCGACGTGGCGCCCTGCCTGCCGGGATGCGAGCGGGTCGAGATCACCGAGCCCGGCAAGTACCGGGCCGTGATCGAAGTGAAGGTCGGCCCGATCAAGACCAGCTTCAACGTCGGCGTGGAAACCACCGAGGAACGCGCACCCGATTTCGCGGCCTACACGACCCGTGGCGAGGAAGGTGGCAAGGCCAGCCGCCTGAGCGCGGAAAGCACCCTCGCGCTCAAAGCCATCGATGCAACGCACACCGAGGTGACCTACGCATCGAAAATCATCCTGGTGGGCCGGCTCGGGAAGTTCGCCGGCGGGGTGATGAAGAAGATGGCGGAATCGATGAGCAACCGCTTCATCACCGCGGTCAAGGAGCGTCTCGAGGCCTGAATTCCGGCCACCACTCAGAGCTTGTGAAACATTCGCCCGCCGTAGCGAGACGGTTCCCGGGCGTTCCCGGCCAAGCGCGGGGGTGCACAAAATCGCGCGCACAGCGGGCCTGCGAAACCGATTTGGGGGGTCCGCGCAACGCCGCCAGGGGCGTCCAGGGGCCGTCGCAGCAGGCGCGGTGACTGTTTCACACGCTCTCAGGGCTGTCGGTTGACCGTCCAGTCGTAGGGGATGAAACGCACCTCGAAGTCCGCAGGCACCGGTTCGTCGCGATAACGGTTGACGTAGGCGATGAGCTGGTGTCGGTCGTCGCTGCCGACGAAATCTTCGGTGTAGAAATCCAGGATCTCCGACAACCACAGCTCGCGCTTCGCCGCGTCGAGGCGGATGTGGCGGGGTGAATTCAGGAACTCCCGCGCCGCGGCGTCGAGCTGCGCGTCCACGTGCGCCGCAGTGAACGGTTCGCGCGCCAGGCGCGGACAGGCACGTGCCATGCAATTCAGCGCGAAATGCACACGTGGATCGCCCAGTTTGCGGATGACCTCGTTCTCGTAGGCGTGCAGCGACGTGCGCCGCCCGTCGACGGTGATTTTCCTGAAGGTGAAAAACGCTGCCCGTTTGAACACGCTGTCGAACCCCCCGGGAATGCCTTCGTCGACGACTCCGGCCATGGCGAGCGCGTTATAGGCGTTCAGGTGATAGGCGAGCACCGCCGCGGGCGACGCGAAATCCTGCGCGGTCGTACCCGGACCGTGGCGACCGATCCAGGCGACGAACGCGTCGAGATCCCCCGGCGCGGCGGCGATCGCGTCGAAGTCGATTCGACCCTCGGCATCGACGGCGCGTTCGAGCACCGAGCGCCAGCGCTCGAGCGCGTCAGCCTGCCCTTCGCCGGCTTCGGCCGGCGCTGCGCAAACGCACAGTGAAACGAGGAGCGGCAATACCAGCGCACAGGCTCCCGCATACGTTCGTGCAGTATTCACGTGTCGTGAGACAGTCGCAAGCGTGCCGATGTTCCCGCGCGCCGGCTGGATCGACGTGCGCCGGTGTCGCTATGCTGCACCCATGCCGACGACCATCGAGGCCCTGCGCACCCCGGACGAACACTTTCGCAACCTGCCGGGCTACGCCTGGGCACCGCACTATCTCGACGCGCTGCCGGGCTTCGCGAACCTGCGCATGCACTATCTGGACAGCGGCGCGGATGCTGCGGCCGAGCTGTTCCTGTGCCTGCACGGTGAACCCACCTGGGCCTACCTGTACCGCAAGATGGTGCCCGTGTTCGCGGCAACCGGGGCGCGCGTGCTCGCGCCGGATCTGTTCGGTTTCGGCCGTTCGGACAAGCCCGTCGACGAAGCGCTCTACACTTTCGGCTTTCATCGCCGGGCCCTGCTCGCGTTCATCGACTGCCTCGGGCTCGACAACCTGACCCTGGTGTGCCAGGACTGGGGCGGGATCCTCGGCCTGACGCTGCCGCTGGAGCTCGGCAAGCGCGTACGGCGCCTGCTGGTGATGAACACGGACCTGCCGGCCGGCACCTCGCCCGGTCCCGGTTTCATCGCCTGGCGCGACTACGTGCGCGGCAGGACCGAGCTCTCGTGCAGCCGGCTGCTCATGCGCTCGGATCCGGTGGTCAGCAGCGCCGAGGGCGCCGCCTACGACGCGCCGTTCCCGGACGCCCGCTATCAGGCCGGGTTACGCCGCTTTCCCGAGCTGGTCCCGATCGAGCCCGACATGGAAGGCGCTGCGCTGTGCCGCGACGCGCGTGCGTGGCTGCGAACCGACTGGCGGGGCTCCTGCTTCATGGCGGTCGGCGCCAAAGACCCGGTGCTCGGACCGGCCGTGATGGAACGGCTGCGCGCGGACATCCGCGGCGCCTCGCCGCTGCTGCGAGTCGCCGACGCCGGACACTTCGTGCAGGAACGCGGCGCCGCGATCGCAACGGCGGCGCTGGCGTGGTTCGCCGGCGGCGGCTGAAACGATTTACTCGCGGCGGTAGACGGTCCGGCCTTCGAACACCGTCAACAGCACCTCGGTCTCGCCGATGGCATCGGCCGCGATCTCGAACAGGTTGCGATCGATGACGACGAAGTCGGCCGACTTGCCCGGCGCGATCGAGCCGGCCAGATGTTCGTCGCGCATGGCCCTGGCACCGTTCAGGGTGTACACGGCGATGGCGTCCGCGAGCTCGAGGCGCTGCTCCGGCCAAAGCGCGCCGGGTACGTGGCCGTACGGATCGCGGCGGGTCACCATGGCTTCCAGTCCCGGCCAGGGATTCATGCTCGGCGAAACCGCCGGCCAGTCCGAGCCATAGACCATCAGCCCGCCGGCCGCGTGGATGGATCGGATCGGCAGTGGATGGTCGCCGCGCTCGGAACCGAGTACGGCGGTCATCGCATCGACCAGCGGACCGGGGTGCCAGAGGATCGGCGACAGTTCGGCGACGGCGCCCAACTCGCCGAAGCGCGGCACGTCGTCGGCGTGGACGTAGGTCGCGTGCGCGACCTCGTGGCGCAGCCCCGAGTCACCATTCGCGCGCCGCGCGGCGGCAATGGCATCGAGCGCGGCCCGGACCGCACCGTCACCCACCGCGTGCATCTTCACCGTCAGACCAGCGGCGTCGAAGCGCGTCACCTGCGCGGCCAGCTCGGCGGCCGGGACGTGCAACTCGCCGCGGAAATCCTTGCCGCTGGCGTCGGCCAGGTAGGGCTCGACGAACACCGCGGTTCGACCCGGCGGGATCCCGTCAACAAAGACTTTGACGAAGTCGGTGAACACGTGCGTCGATGCGAAGCGCGCGCGCTCCTCGATATCGCGCGCCTGTTCCTCGAGCGGCTCGCCGATCGTCGCGCTCCACGGCAGGCACGCCGCGATCCGCAGCGTCAGCTCCCCGGCCAGATCGGCGGCCCGGTAGGCGGCCAGTGCGGATTTCTCGGCGACGGCGTCCTTCATGGCCGTCACGCCGTAGCTGGCGAGCTTGCGCGCCACCCATTGCACCGCCGCGCGGTACTGCTGCGGATCCCGGGCCGGCAGCCCTTGCAGGGCGTCGTAGGCGGCGGCCTCCATCAGCAGCCCGGTGGGCCGGCCCGCGGTATCCCGGACGATCTTGCCGCCGTAGGGATCGGGGGTATCGGGGCCGATGCCGAGCCGCGCCAGTGCGCGTGAGTTGAGCCAGACATTGTGATAGGCGGAGTCGATGAGCAGCACCGGGTGATCGGGCGCGACGGCATCGAGCAGGCGACGGTCGGGCGGCTCGCTCGCCTCGAGCAGCTCCGCCGCCCACGAGCCGCCGCGGATCCACTCACCGGGCGGCACCGTAGCGGCACAGTCCCCCACCACCGCGACGATTTCGGCAACCGTCGCGGTAAACGGGAATCCGCATTCGTAGAGCTCACGCATCGCACCCAGCACCGGGTGCACGTGCATGTCGTGCAACCCCGGCAGCACCATGTGGCCTTCGAGATCGACGATGTCAGTCCCGGGACCGGCCAGCGCGCGGATTTCGGCATCACTGCCGAGCGCGTGGAACCTGCCGCCGCTGACGGCAAAGGCCTCGACCCACGGGCGGGCCGGATCCACCGTGTAGACGTGTCCGTGCACGTAGATGGCGGCGGGCGCCTCGGCGCCGACCGGCGCCGGCAGGACACCCACCAGGACCGCAGCTGCCGCGGCTCTCAACATACGCATTCCTCCCGTGTCGTCGGCTGCCGCCGCGATCGCGCCGGCGCGGCGCGCAGTACCGCTCGGCAGTTCGGCTCAGCGATCGGGCTTCTTGAGCAGCGACTCCAACGCGGAGAACGGCTTGTGCGTGGCGCCGCCACGTGCATGCGCACCCGCCATCTCGTAGCCCGCGCCGCGCACCTGATCCAGGTGACGCGCATGCTCGTTGTCATGGCAATACAGGCACAGCAGCTCCCAGTTGCTGCCGTCCGGCGGATTTCGATCGTGGTCGTGATCTTTGTGGTGAACCGTCAGCTCGCGCACGTTCTCGCGCGAGAATTCGCGTCCGCATCGTCCGCAGACCCAGGGGAAAAGCTTCAGCGCCTGGTCGCGGTACGCCGCTTCGCGGTCGGCGCGCTGGCGGCGCGCGCCGGCCACGAGGCGATCGAGCCGGTCGCTGTCGAGCTGCTTGCGTTTCATGTGCCCCGTGTCCTTGCCCGCCGCCCGACTGCGCTCAGCGTGCGAGATAGTCGTGCACCACCGTGCCGTAGCCGAGGTCGAAATCGGCGTTGTAATACCAGCCGCCCGCGACCTCGCGCACCGGGATGGTATGAAACGGGTCCGCGGGTGAGGGATGGAATTGCACCGTCGCGCCGCGGCCGACGACGAGCTTGTGCAGCACGAAGTTCTCCAGCGTCGTCGAAGTCAGCTGCATCACCTCCGGTGGCCGATCCTGCTCGACCGACGGGATCAGCTTCAGGTTGACGTACTCTAGACTGCCGTTCAGATCGCGCGGACCGCCGAGCGCGCCCACCGCCATGGCCGCGTCCACGAGCCGCCCGCCGGCACGGTCCACCGTGGCGCGCACCACACCGCCGTGCTCGCTCAGGGTGACGGTACCGAGTTTCTTCGGGAAACCCCAGATCTCCCGTCCCGCGCCCAGGGCAATGTCGTTGTCGAGGACGAGCTGCACGCAGTAATTCACCGGCCGCCCATCGAGCTTCGCCACCGCGGCGAGCACCATCTCGTGGTAGCTCCCGAATCCGCAGGTGAAGAAACGGCTGACGGTCAGGCTCATCGTGCCGGTCGGATCCGCGACCAGCGGTCTGGGCACGATGCGCCTGAGGACACGCGGATCCGTGTGAAAAACGATCAGCAGCGACCAGGCACCCAGATAGGCGTACGGCGGGCTGCCGTACAGGGGTGGCAGCGCGGGTGTGGCGGACTCGGATACACGTTGCGCCGGAACTCTTGCTCGGGTCATACCGTCCTCCCGGGGATCAATCCTGCGGCGGCGCATCCCGGCCCGTGCGGGGCGCACCGCGCCGTGCGCCATGGTAGCATCCGCCGCCGCTGACGTGCCGGGCCGCCCTCAGTAATGAACGCGGCCCGGCATGCCCGCGAATTCGCGCGCGAGCGCCTCGGCCTCGCCGGCGAGCACCTGCACACTCGCAATGCTCCGCTGCGCCGGCGCGCGTGCGAGCTCGGCATAGATGCGGCGGTCGTCGAAATCGATCGCAGCCGCGACTTCGACGTCGAAGCCGAAATATATGCGCCGTATCCGTGCCCAGTAAATCGCGCCCAGACACATCGGACACGGTTCGCCCGTCGTGTAGAGATCACATCCCGCCAGCGAGTAGCTGCCGACGGCACGGCTGGCGCTGCGGATGGCCTCGATCTCGGCGTGCGCGGTCGGGTCGTTGCTCGCCAGCACCCGGTTCCAGCCTTCGCCGACGACCGCTCCGCCGCGCACGACGAGCGCGCCGAACGGTCCGCCGTCACCGGCCCGCATACCCCGGCGCGCGAGATCGATCGCGCGGCGCATGAACGCTTCGGGCGCCACCGTATCATCGGCATCTGCGGGCATGAGCGCTGCGGGCGTGGCGCGGGTGCAGCTAGCCCGAGGAGACCGCCTGCTCGCGCAATTTGTACTTCTGAACCTTGCCGGTCGAAGTCTTCGCAATGGCTCCGAAAATGACGCGGGTCGGGCACTTGAAGTGGGCGAGATTGTCCCGGCACCAGGCGATCACGTCGGCCGCGCCGAGCGATTCGCCGTCGCGAACGGTGACGAACGCACACGGGGTCTCGCCCCATTTCGGATGGGGCATCGCGACGACCGCCGCATCGATGATCGACGGATGCCTGAACAGCACGTTCTCGATCTCGATACTGGAGATGTTCTCACCACCGGAAATGATGACGTCCTTGGAACGATCCTTGATCTGGACGTAGTCGTCGGGATGCCAAGTCGCCAGGTCGCCGGAATGAAACCAGCCGCCGCGAAACGCTTCTTCGGTGGCGCGCGGATTCTTCAGGTAACCGCTCATCACCATGTTGCCGCGGAAAAAAATCTCACCTATGGTCTTGCCGTCACGTGGCACCGGCTCGAGCGTGTCGGGGTTTGCGACCATGAGACCTTCGAGCATCGGGTAGCGCACACCCTGACGTGCTTTGAGCTCGGAACGTTCGCGCGCCGGCAGTCCTGCCCAGTGCGGCTTTTCCTCGCAGGTCGTAGCCGGCCCGTAGGTTTCCGTCAGACCGTACACGTGGGTGATCCCGAAACCCATCTCCTCGATGGCCTGGATCACCGCCGCAGGCGGCGCGGCACCCGCGGTCATGCATTCCACCCGGTGGCCGACGCTCCCGCGCAGGGCTTCGGGTGCGTTCGCGATCGTGCTCATCACGATCGGGGCTCCGCACAGGTGTGTGACACCGTGACGACTGATGGCCGCGAAGATGTCCGGGGCGTTCACGTTGCGCAGGCACACGCTCGTGCCCGCGACGGCGGCGAGCACCCACGGAAACGTCCAGCCGTTGCAGTGAAACATCGGCAACGTCCACAGATAGACCGGGTGGCGCTGCATCTGCCACACGAGCACGTTGCTGACGGCGCCCAGGAACGCGCCGCGATGATGAGTGACCACGCCCTTGGGATTGCCGGTCGTGCCGGACGTGTAGCCGAGCCCGATGGCCTGCCATTCGTCCCGCGGTTGCGGTTCCAGGACGATCTTGCCGCCGCGTTCGATGAATTCCTCGTAGTTCGTGTCACCGACACCGACATTGCCCTCACCGCCTGGATCGACGATGTCGACCACCAGCGGCAGCGCGCCGTCCATGCGGGCGAGCGCCTCGCGGGCGAGCGCTCCGAACACCTGGTCCACGAACAGCACGCGCGCTTCGCCGTGCTGGAGGATGAAAGCGACGACGGGGGCGTCCAGACGGGTGTTGATGGTGTTCAGGACGGCACCCGCCATGGGTACGCCGAAATGAGCCTCGAACATCTCCGGAATGTTGCCGGCGAGCACGGCCACGGTGTCGCCCTCACCCACACCGCTGGCGCGCAGGGCGCGCGCGAGCTTGACCGCCCGGACATGGGTCTCGCCCCAGGTACGGCTGACGCCACCGTACAGCACCGCCGGGTGGTCGGGGTGTACGCGCGCGGCACGCTCGAACAGCGACAACGGTGACAACGGCTGGTAATTGGCCGGGTTGCGGTCCAGGTCGCGCTCGTAAATGTCGTTGGCCATCATTGCTCCTGTGCGAGATCTCGTGGTTCGATGACCGGCCCGGGCAGCACTTCGCCTGCGGTCCGGGCTGCGCTGGCAGATTCTATTGATTCGTGCCCGGTTCGTGAATCGACCACCGTCACGGCTGGCCCGTCAGCGCCACGGCCTGGCGAATCGGGCGCCGGAAGCCGGCCGCGCACGCTGCGATCGGCGACAGCCGGACGCCCACTCACCGGCGCGACGCGACGTGCCCGCACCGACCCTGGGCTCGCGGAACGCTTCAGTCGCGGTGTACGACCGCCAGCAGAAATCCGTGCGGCACCCGCAGCCCGCCGGCGCCCAGGTATGGTGCTGCGCGTGCCCTCACGCCCTCGCGGATCGCGGGACGCTCGTGCGCCGGCAAGGCGTCGTACTGTCTCGCCATGACGCCCGAATCCTCGACCATGTCCCAGTAGGAGTCGAAGTCCTCGAACGCGAAATCGAACAGGTGCTCGGTCACGGCAGCGTCGCCGAATCCGGCGGCGCGCGCGAGCTGCTCGACCCGTTCAGGCTCGCCGAGCGAGGTCACGCCGTGCAGGTTCGGATATGCCTCCTGCGGGATCCGGCCCTCGAACACCTCGTAGGCCCACAGGCAGTTCGGCATGAGCTCGGCCCGGCTCCAGACGGCGAATGCGAACCGCCCGCCGGGCCTGAGCACGCGCCTCACCTCGCGCACGCCGGCGAGCGGATCGTCGAACAGCATCACACCGAAGCGGCACACGACCCGATCGAAGCTCGCGTCGGGAAAATCGAGCCGCTCCGCGGCCATCGTCCGGAATTCGGCGTTCGCGAGTTCCTGTTCCCGTGCCTTGCGCCGCGCGACCTCGACCATCGGCTCCGCCGCATCGACGCCGGTGACGCGAACGTCGCGCTGTGCCCGAGCCAGCGACAGCGCCGGCTCGCCGGTGCCGCAGGCGACGTCGAGCACGCGCTCTCCCGGGCGCGCGCCGAGCGCATCGAGCAGCCGCGCGCCGACCGGGGCCAGTTGCGGCAGCCACAAATCGAACCCGGCGGCTACCCGCGACCAGTCCGGCTGTTGTCCCTTCGCAGTCATATTCGATGCTCCTGTGCAAAGCGCCCTTCTCGTCGACGTGCACGTCCGCTCCGACACTCGCCCCGGCGCGGCGACGACTGCGCGATTGTCACCTGATCGCACGGTATGGTGAAGATCCCGGCCGGCTCCTACTCGACGCGACGCGCACGTGGCGGCCACGGTCACGGTCGGCTGCGCGCATCCCCGGCGTCGCCGCGACCACGGACACCCGGCAAACCATCGAGCGCCGCACGTGCCTTTTCGTACAGCTGCTCGACGTCGACGGGCAGGTGCTTTTCCAAACGTTTGGAAATCATGGTCACGGGAAACAGGTAATTCGTGGTATCGCCGAGCTGGAGCGCGCGGCTGCGACCCTCGCGGTCGCTGACGATCACCCAGTGCAGGCCGAATTCGTGCGCGAGCACGTCGCCGAACACGACACCGAGCGCCTGGAGCTGGTAGGTCTCGTCGGGCCCGGCGACCTTGCGGTCGATCAATGCCTGGAGAATCCGGAGATCGTCGCGCTGACCGCGCGGCTCGCTGCCGACGTACCGGCGCGCCCAGGCGGCCACGAGTGCCCGCTGTTGCGCGAGGCTGTGCAGATCGGCGTCGCTCGGCGCGTACACGGGACCTCCCGGCGCCGCCGGCACGTCGGCAGGCTTGAGTGGTCCGAGCCCCGGCACCAGCGGCACACCGAAAGGCTGCAGTCCCTGACCCGCGAAATAATGGAGAGCGGCGACCAGCATGGCGAAGCCCAGCGCGCCGGTCACGAACCATCGCCACCACGGCACGCGCCGGCGCCGGCCGGCAGCGGGATCGATGGACGCGTTGCACGGCGCCGGCATCGCGACTCAGGCGTCGATGCGCGGGGGCTGCCACACCGGCACGGGCGGCTGCGCCAGGTGCAGGATGTGCAGCATGCGCACCGCTGCCACCCGGCCGTCGTAATAACGCGGCGAAACGGCGATTTCCTCGTAGCCCAGTGCCCGATAAAACGCCAGCGCCTCGCCATTACGGGCCCGGACCTCCAGACTTATCGCCTGGATGCCGGCTGTCCCGGCCGAAGCTTCGAGCCACGCCACCAGCCGCCGGCCGATGCCGCGGCGGCGCGCGCCGGCATGCACGGCGAGCAGGCTCAGATGCGCCCGCTCCTCGCCGAACTGCATGATGGCGAATCCGGCGAGCGCCCTGCCCAGCCGTGCCGCCAGCACGATCGAATCAGCGCGGCGCTGGTGCATTGCGACCCGCGCCGGCGTCCAGCGCCAGTTCAGCCCATGCTCGATCAGATCGCGCGACATCAGCGCGATGGCGTGTACATCGGCGCAGCGCGCCGGCTCGAGGGTGACGCCGGGATGGCTGGTCATGTTCGTGTTCGGCCCGCGGGACGTCCCACCACCGTCATCGTAGCACGCCCGTCGCAGCGCGCACGCCGCCCACGGCGGCGATCAAGCCTCGCCGTAGTGGAACGCGATGACCTCCAGCTCGTGCGGTCCGTCCGGCGAATCCCAGGTGACACTGTCGCCAACGCGTTTGCCGAGCATCGCGCGGGCGAGCGGCGACACCCATGAGATGTGCCCGGTCGGCGCGCAGGTTTCGTCCTCCCCGACGATGGTGAACTCGTGCACCGCGCCGCCGCTGTCGGCAAGGTTTACGGTGGCACCGAAGCGAATGTCGGTGCGCGGCTGTGTCTTCGGGTCGACCACGGCCGCACGGTCGAAACTGCCGTTCAGATAACGCAGATCGCGCTCGACTTCGCGCAACTCCGCGCGCGCGGAGATGTCCTCGGCGGCACTCGCGGCAAGCGATTCCCGGCGCCGCTCGAGCGCCTGCATCTGTTGCTGGAGCTTCAGGTAGCCCGCAGGAGTGACGTAATTCGGATGCTCGCTTTGCGGGCGATCCGGCAAGGCGTCGCCGTCGTCGGCATCCGATTCCTTGACAAATGCTCGGCTCATCTGCTGGCCTTCCTGATCGGATCGCAGACCGGAATGCCGGGTCTTCGCACCCGGCACCGGCCACACGAAAACACAACGTGAGCCCGCAGTAGACACGCTCTGTCCGCGGCCGGCGGTATGCGGGCGGATTCACGGGCACTGGACGGACGCGGCTGCCTGCCGGGGCTCGCGTCGACTTCGACGCCGAGCCACTGCTCATCCGGCACGCAGAGCGTTACGGTAGTCCGCCACCGCCACGGATACAAGGGCAGCCCGCAGCGTCAGTGCGGCGCGGCGGCGTCACCGAGCCGCACAAAAGCGAACGCCGGCCCAAACGATCGCGCGCCCGCCGCGCTGTGCAGCCAGGCCAGCAAGGACGCACCGGAGGCGGTGATCTCCACGTCGTCGCCGTCGCCAATCGTCCCGGCAATGGCACCCGCGCCGATCGCGGCGACGAGCCGGTCACGGTCGGGCAGGTGCACGGCGAGTCCGCCCTCGGCCGTCAGCACATAGCGAACGACCACGTAACCCTCGGCGTGACCGTTGTCGTAGCGCACGCTCAACACGCCGCCCGCATCGATCGGCGCTGCCTGTGCTTCATATTCGTCCAGCTTCCAGCTGCCGTCGTCGCGCTGCTCGAGCAGCCGGATCTGCACAGTCGCGGAATCCTCGCGCGCGGGGCCGATGTACGCGTGCAGCGGTGCGTCGGCACCGATCGCCCGCCAGGCGCCGGACAGCCGCCCGTCGGCCAGCGGACCACCGGCCGGCAGCGCCGGCTCGTGCGCCAGCGGCACGCAGCCGGACACGATCAGCAAGACCATGACGACCACGAGCATCCGGTGCGTGTGCATGAGCGTACCCTGTTCGCGGCGCCGACGCGCCGCCGCACCGACTCTATCCCGCGGGCGACCGGTCCGCCAGCCGCGAGGACCACGACTTCGGCCCCCACGGGCCGGCGCGCAGCGTGGATCTGTCGCGCCGGCTCCCACCTGCCTTAGAATGCCCGCCGCCAACATCCCCCTGCATGGAGTCGATGCAATGCCTACCTACGATTACCACTGCCCGGGTAACGGGCGGGTCGTCGAAGTCCGACACCGGATGAGCGAGAGGCTGCTGACCTGGGGCGAGCTCTGTGCGCGCGCCGGCATCGCGCCGGACGACACACCGCCCGACACGCCGGTGGCAAAGCTGCTGACGGCCAGCCAGGTCGTGCGCAATACCAGCCTCGGCAGCGGAACTGCACCGCCTTGCGAGACCGGCCAGCCGTGCTGCGGCGGCGGCATGTGCGGCCTCAACTAACCCGGGTCGGTAGCGGCCGTACGGGCACCGGCGCGCCACCCGCCACACCCGCCGGCGGCCGCTGACCGCAGCACACACACCCGTCCACCGCGCCATCCATGGCCCGCCGGTGACCGGCCATGCCGGCCGTAGCAGGAGGTTTTCGACCATGACCGCGTCCCTGGTGTACGACCCGCCCGCGCGGGTACTGCACGAATCCGATTCCGTCGCCATCGCACTGGACGCACTGATCGAAACCGGCGCCGGGTGCCTGCCGGTCGTCGACCGCGACGACCGCGTGCTCGGGACCTTCGGCGTCGACCGCCTGCTCGGAATGCTGTTGCCACGTGCCGTCACCGCCGGACGGCTGCCGGATCTGGCCTTCGTCTCCGATACGCTCAGCCAGGTGCGCGAGAAGCTCTCCGGGATCGCCAACGATGCGATCGGCCCGCACGCGGAGCGTATCGCCCATCCGATCCACCCCGACACGCCGTTGCTCGAAGTGCTGCTGCTCGTGCATCGCGGCGAGAACGAACAGCCGGTGAGCGATCGGACCACCGGCAAGCTCGTCGGCGTCGTCTCGGCGAGGCGTCTGCTCGCCAGCATCGGACGCGTCGAATGAGCCCTGAACACACCATGTCCCCGCAGCTGCTGTTCGACCTCAATCCCGCCTGGGTGGCGGCGACCCTGTTCGTGGCGGCCTACGTCGCGATCATGTCCGAACGCGTCAATCGCGCCATCGTCGCGCTGATCGGCGCCGGGTTGATGATCTTTGCCGGCGTGCTCACCCAGGAAAAGGCGATCCGCGGCATCGATTTCAACACCCTGGGCCTGCTGCTCGGCATGATGATCATCGTCAACGTGACCCAGCGGTCCGGGGTGTTCCAGTACGTCGCCATCTGGTCGGCCAAGAAGGTGCGGGCCCAGCCCTGGGGGATCCTGCTGATGCTGTCGACCATCACCGCGGGGTTCTCGGGCCTGCTCGACAACGTCACCACCGTGCTGCTGACCGTGCCGGTGACCCTGCTCATCACCGAGGAGCTGGACATCAAGCCCTACCCGTTTCTGTTCGCGCAGATCTTCTCGTCCAACATCGGCGGCACGGCGACCTTGATCGGCGACCCGCCGAACATCATGATCGGATCGGCGACCGGGCTGACCTTCAATGATTTCGTCGTCAACATCGCGCCGTGCGCGGCGATCGTGTTCGTGGTCACGTTGCTGCCGCTTTACCTCATCTGGGGCCGGCACCTTCGCGCCAGCGACGAACGCCGCGAACGGGTGATGAATTTCCGCGAAGCCGAGGCCATCACCGATCCGCGCCTGCTCAGGCAGTCGCTGGCGGTGATCGCACTGGTCATCGGCGGTTTCGTGCTGCAACGTCAGATCCACCAGGAACCGGCGACCATTGCGCTGTCGGGCGCGGCACTGCTGCTGCTGCTCGACAATTTCGGTCGCAGCGCCGAAGAGCAGTCGCACAACGTGCACCACGCTTTTTCGCAGGCCGAATGGGTCACGCTCATGTTCTTCATGGGCCTGTTCGTGCTCGTTTACGGTCTCGAGGAGACCGGCCTGCTGCGCCTGCTCGCCGACAAGCTGCTGCATGCCACCGGCGGCGATTTCGAGGTCACCACGTACTCGATCCTGTGGGCCTCGGCACTGCTGTCGGCGTTTATCGACAACATACCGTTCGTCGCAACGATGATTCCGCTCATCAAGTCGATGGCACCGACCTTCGGCGGACCCGACGCGCTGCTGCCGCTGTGGTGGGCACTGGCGCTCGGCGCGTGCCTCGGCGGCAACGGCACGCTCATCGGCGCATCCGCCAATCTCGTGGTCGCCGGCCTCGCGGAGCGCGCCGGGGTCCACTTCCGCTTCCTCGAGTACCTGAAGTGGGGGCTGCCGCTGATGCTGCTGTCCATCGCGATCAGTCATGCGTACATGTACCTGCGATTCCTGAGCTGAAACCGCGCAGCGGGGACGTGTCGGTATAATCGACCACGGCCACCGCCGCGGTGGCGCCACGGGAACGCGCCTCCATGCTCGAGCTCTACACCTGGTCGACACCGAACGGGCGCAAGATCTCCATCATGCTCGAGGAGCTCGGGCTAGCCTACGACGTCCACCCCGTCGACATCACCCGGGGCGCACAGTTCGACCGGGATTTCCTGCGTATCAGCCCGAACAACAAGATCCCGGCCCTCGTCGACCGCGACCGCGACATCACGCTGATGGAATCGGGCGCCATCCTGCTGTATCTGGCCGAGCGCCACGAACGTCTGCTGCCGGGTGACGAACACGGGCGCTGGAAGACCATCGAATGGCTGATGTGGCAGATGGGGGGCGTCGGGCCGATGCTCGGCCAGGCGCATCACTTCGTGCACTTCAATCCCGGCAAGGCGCCCTATGCCGAACAGCGCTATCACAAGGAAGCACAACGGCTGTATGGCGTACTCGACCGGCGTCTGGGCGAGCACCCCTACCTCGCCGGCGAGCAATACACGATTGCCGACATCGCCACCTGGCCGTGGGTGGCCCGCTGCCAATGGCAAGGCATCGCACTGGCCGATTACCCGCATGCCCTGCGCTGGTACCTGCAGATCGCCGACCGCCCCGCGGTGCGGCGCGGCTACGGGGTGCCGAACCCCGCCGAGATCCCGCTGCCGTGACGGCCGGCGCGCCGCGCAGAGCTTGTGAAACATGCGCCCGCCGTAGCGAGACGGCTTCCGGGCGTTCCTGGCCGGGCGCGGGGGTGGCGCGTAGCGGGGGCCGCCCTACGTAAACGATTTTGGGGGCCCCGCAACGCCGCCAGGGGCGTCCAGGGGCCGTCGCAGCAGGCGCGCTGATGTTTCACATGGCTCTCACGCCACGTGCGCGGACGGCGGTGCGAGGCCGGTGACGAGGACCGCGACGCAGGTCGCCAGCACGGCCGCGGCGAGCACGATCAGCAGCACCAGCTCCAGCTCGCGCAGACGCTCATCGTGTCCCACCACCAGATGCGCGGCATACGCCCCGGGTTGCGTCCCGAGGCCGTCGACGTCGAGACGGTATTCCCCGGGCGCCGGCACGCGGAAGCGTGCCATGACGGCCCGCCGCCGGCGGCCGCGGACAGCCGGCGGCCGCAGCCGCAGCGCGGCGGCCGTGACTTCGGCGCCGCCGGCATCGTGGAGCCGGAAGCCGAGCTCGGCCGGCAGCGTCGCGTCATGGCCCTGGATCGAAACGAGCACCGCGCCCGGTTCGGCAATGCTCACCCGTTGGCTGGCGCACAGCGGCAGCACGGCGATCACGTGGGCCGCGCAGCCGATCAGCTCGGCAACCGCCTTCGCGAGCACGATCGCGGCCAGCACCGCACCGGGTATCGTCAGGAGCATCCAGGCCGCGGTGCTCATCCCGTCTATTTCTCGAGCAGGCGCGGCATGAGCTCGACCAGATTGCAGGGCCGCGTGCGATAGTCGAGCTGGGCGCAGATGAGCTTGTCCCAACCGGTCCGGCAGGCACCCGGCGAGCCGGGCAGCACGAACACGTAAGTCGCGTTGGCGACACCGGCGAGGCAGCGGGACTGCAGCGTGGACGTGCCGATCTGCTCGTAAGACAGCATGCGGAACATCTCGCCGAATCCCTCGATGAGCTTGTCGAGCAGCGGCAGCACGGCCTCGGGCGTGCCGTCGCGGCCGGTGACGCCGGTACCGCCGGTCGTCAGTACGACATCGACGAGCGGATCGGCGATCCACTGCGACACGGCGGCACGGATCTGATAGATGTCGTCGCGCACGATGCGTTTGTCCGCGCGCCGGTGCCCGGCCTGCCCGATGCGCTCCACCAGCGCGTGTCCGGAGCTGTCGTTGTCCTCGCTACGGCTGTCGGAAATCGTCAGTACCGCGATGTTCAACGGCTTGAAGTCTCGTTCCGTGCTCATTCCCAGTTCCCCGTCTGTGCCTGCAACCCGCCCGCCACCTGCCGGCATCCGCGCGACCCGGTCGGTGGCCGCGGTCCGGTGTGCGGCAGCGTGGGTCATCATTATCAATCATCGCCGGGCGCAGATCCCCGTGACGAGTCATGGTCCGGGGAGCGCCCGCGACAGGGTGGTGCGCGGCCGGAAGCGTCGTGCGAGGCCCCGCCCGCCCGTGTCGGGTCGCCAGCGGGATGCGGCTTTCGTCCTCAGCCCGGGATGGTCGCGGGGGCGACCACGACCTCGACCCCGAGTTCCGGCACGCCTGCCGGATCCAAGGCGCAGCCGACCGGAGAATGGCGGTTGGCCCAGGCAGCGATCTCACGCAGCCGCTCAGGCGTCTGGCCCGGCGCCCCGATGCGCACCTGCATGCGGAAGCCGAACAGCCCGGCCGGGACCGACTCGTCGAAGCCCAGCATGCCGCGCACGTCCGATTCGCTGTCCACGGTGACCTCCAGGGTCTGCAGATCCACGCCCAGCTGCGCGGCGCGGGTCGCGATCACGGTCGCGGTGCAGGAGGCGATCGCGGCGCGCAGCAGCCAGCCCGGATTCGGCGCGCTCCCGGTGCCACCCAGCGCGGGCGGCATGTCCGTTTGCAGCCGCTCGCCGTGCGGGCCTTGCACGGTGCATCCCAGGCCCGACTCGAGCGTGGCGGTGGCGGCAGGATTGCGGGAGCGCGCCTTCGCCGGCTGTTCGGCGAGCCGCCTGGACAGGTCTTCGATCGCGATACGGATGTCGCTGGTGGTCATGCGTCTCCAGAACGCCTCTGGCACGCGGTGGGTGGCGCGATCGTCCGCGACGATGAGCATCCGCGACACACCCGCGCCAACCAGGGCGCGGGGTAGAACGGGACACGGCGGACGAGCGCAGCGGGCAGACCGAGGTCCGCCTCGTGCCGCGCAGCCTGCCGGGAGCGGCGCCCCCGTGCTACCGTGCGCCGACTGCGCCACAGGGTTCGAGGCTGAAATATACCGCATTTGGGTGACGCAATTTCCAACGACCGGGCCTGGAATCCGCGGCCAGCGGGTGTGCCACGCCCGCGGCATGGTGCACGAGACCGTGAACAATCTGGCGGCGCAAGGACGAGGGCCACGTTCATGAACGCGATGCATTCATTACGTTGCGGCCGAGTTGCAAGGCGGCAGCTTCCTCGCTGGCTTTGCGTCGGCGGGGACGGTGCAGGCATTCGGGAACCTGGGGGGCTTCGAGTTCCTCGAGCGCAATGGCATCATCGATGCCTCGCCGGAGGGGTTCGGCGAGTACTTCGCCAATGCCGCGACGGCCTCGATCATCGGTGGGACGGCCTCCGTCATCGGCGGGGGGAAGTTCGCCAACGGGGCACTGACGGGGGCATTCTCACGGCTGTTCAACGATGTTCGGATCGTTATAAAGCGCCGCATGCCGGGTAACGTCTTCAATCATATCGAAATGGGATTCGATGATAAGCGTACCCGCGGATTCTACCCACTGGGCTTCCTAGGAAGACGAGGACTTTTTGATCTCTTCCGCGGCGTAAACGGTGTGATGCGCTACGGTGAGCGTGAAGTTTTGAACGAGCTAGTGCTGCAAACTAGCTCATCCGCAGACAACGATATGCGGTGGTTTCTCGATCACCTCGAACAATCGCCGGCCGTGATATACGTCCTTGACTCGCGCAATTGCGTCGATTTGGTCATAGAGACATTGAGAACCGGCGGCGTTTTCCTGCCGACTGTTCTGGGGATTAACGCTATTCCGGGCAATCAGCCTGGCGAACTCATGGACTTCTTGCGACAGAATGCCCAATGAGTAAGAAAAGAACCTTAGCAAGGGTCGTAGTCGCCTGTTCAATAACGGGCGGCGTTTTCGTCCCCATATTCTGGATCTGTCTTGACGCCTACGCGCGTAAGCACCACAGTCTGCTGCCTGAGGACATCTTGGTCTATACGTGGCCAAGCGCATTCCTGACCATGGGTGGCATAAACCAGCAACCGTGGTGGGATTGGGTGCTCCTGCTCGTTCTTAGCGGAATCGTCAACGCGATTATATATGGAGGTGCGGGGTTTCTTGTCGGATCGGTTGTTCGAACCGTCGCTGGCTCCTTTTTCAGTGGATCGGCGAACGTCAACGGTGCCAGTGTTGACCGAAGTGACTAGAAGTGGTCTCGGTTAAGAAACGGTACCGGACTTGGGATATTGGGACAAGAGAGCAGTCGAAGCGACGTTCGATGCCAACTTTGGCGGATCAATCAACGTTGACCAGATCAAGCTGATTGAAAATTCCGGATGTGTAAGCGAGCGGGATACGAGGGTCAGATCTTCAGATTTCAATGACACGAACGGAAGCGGTGAAAATCCTGTACCGCATGGATGGGCTGTCGCTTGCGGGGATTGGGCTTTCCGTTTACTGGACCCGGAGGACGGGATTGGCCGCCGCGACCGCACTGCGCGGGTTCGGGTGCGCGAGCGCGACCGGCAGCAGCCACCACAGGAAGGCGGACCAGTACGTGCCGTAGAACGCCAGGTGCGCGTTCAGCGGGAACACGGCGACGAGCACGCAACCGAGCCAGGCAGCGCCGACGGCGTCGTCGCGGCGCATACACCCTCCCAGCCTGCGGCCGAGCAGCAGCAGCGCGACGGCGAAGCCGCCGAGGCCGATCACCCCCGTCTCGGCGGCGATCTCCAGCGTCATCTGGTGCGGGTGGGTCTGGCCCGTCGTGCCGTGCTCCTCGATCCAGAAATCGCCCGGCCCGGCGTATTCCCGGTACACATAGCGATAACCACGCGGGCCGATGCCGTTCACCCAGTGCGCCAGCGCCATGTTGCGCGCCGTGAGCCACAGCGGCAGGCGGTAGGCGGTGGCGCTGTCCATCTGCCGGTAGTCGCCGCTGAACAGCTCGAGCGTCTTGTCCACGCGTGCGGCAATCGGTGCGTAGCTCGAACCGACCAGCGCAACCAGCGCCGCGGCGGCAATCACCGCGCCGAGCGCGTGTCCCGGACGCAACGCCGACGTGCGCAGCTGCACGAGGGTCCACACGGCCAGGGCGAAGGCGAACATGATCCAGGCGCTGCGCTTGCCGCTCAGAAACACGATCACGACGAACAGCGCCGCGAGCAGCCACGCAGCCGGCACCCGCCGGCCGAGCTCGCGCACCCACTGCAGGTACAGCGGCGCCAGCGCCGCGAGCACGATGCCGAGCCGGTAGGTCGGATGGAACATGCCCGAGAGCTGCGTGCCCTGATACGGATAGCCGAGCAGGTTGCGGCCGCTGAGGAATTGCAGCAGACCGTCGGCGCACCAGAAGGTGGCGATCCCTGCGCTGCCGAGCAGCACGATGCGCCGCGTGCGCGCCTCGGCGAGCGCGACGACGACGTAGATGCCGGCCAGCGGGAAGCGCAGGTAGCCGAACACCGTGCGCGCAGAGCGTGCCGGCTCGACCGCATCGGGCAAGGCCAGCAGCATCGGCAGCCACAGGCACGCGAACACGGTCAGCAGCGTGCACACCGCGGGCTCGGCAAGCGTGACGCGTGGCGCGCGCACGAGTCGCGCCAGACCGAGCAGCGTCATGACGGCGGCCGGCCAGTTGAACAAGGCCTTGGTCGAAAACGCCGCCAGGGTCAGCAATACCAGCCCCGCGGCCAGCGCGTCCGCGCGACCCGATCGGCGCGGATCGGCGCCGGCGGTCAACACGACGGGCACGGGCGCACGGCACGCGCCCCGACGCGGACGCTGCGGCCGCGACTGCGGCACACGGCGGGGCTACGGCGCACCAACGCGAGGGAGCGGGACACGGAACGGGCGTGCCGACGAAGTGACGGACCCACGGCCGCGACGCTGCTCCATGGGCACCTGCGCATCACGCCGGGGCGGCAGCCGGTACCGCAACGAAGCCGCTGCGCGCCTCGATACGCCGGTACAGCCAGCCGAGCCCGGCCCCACGGGCGACGAAGAACAGCATCAGCGCGAGCCACAAGCCGTGGTTTGCGAACGGACGCAGCAGCCACCAGGCGGGCAGGAACACGAGCAGCACCGCGATCAGCATGGTGTTGCGCATCTCGCGTCCGCGGGTCGCACCCACGTACACGCCGTCGAGCAGGTAGCACCACACGCACAGCAGCGGCGCCGCAATGATCCACGGCAGGTACTCGGCGGCGGCGGCACGCACGGCCGCCAGGTCCGTAAGCAGGGCGATGACGGCGTTGCCGCACCACGCATAGAAAACGACATAGACTGCCGCCGTCAGTGCGGCCCACACGCTCGCACCCGCGACGGCCCGGCGAAAAGCCAGCCGGTCACCGCGCCCGATCGCCCGTCCGGCCAGCGCCTCGGCCGCATGCGCGAACCCGTCCAGCCCGAGCGAGGTCAGCATCAGGAATTTCAGCAGCACCGCGTTGGCGGCGAGCACGATGTCGCCGAGCCGTGCGCCCTGGCTGGTGAAAAACGCAAAGGTGCCCAGCAGCGCGACGGTTCGTACCAGGATGTCCCGGTTCAGACCCAGCATGCGCCGCCACGCGCCGGGATCGAGCACCAGGGTTCGTCGCCAGCGCCCGGGATACCGCGCCAGCATGCGGATGGCGAGCCCCAGGCCGAGCACGAACGCGCTGTACTGGGCGATGACCGAGGCCGCAGCGACGCCGACGATGTCGTAGCCCAGTCCGAACACGAACACGAAGTCGAGCACCACGTTGACGACGTTCATGGTGAGCATGACCACCAGCGGCCCGCGCGGATTCTGCATGCCGATGAACCAGCCCACCAGCACCAGCACCGACAGCATCGCCGGTGCGCCCCAGATGGCGACGTCGAAGTAGCGTCGCGCGTGCCCGTGCACCTCGGCGCTGCCGTCGAGCAGCGCCAACCCCAGTGTCGCGAGCGGGGTCTGGAATATCAGCATCAGCGTGCCGAGCCCGAGCGCCAGCCCCAGCGCCTGCGCCAGCGCCGAGCGCAGCCGGTCGTGGTCCGCGTTCCCGTGCAGCTGGGCGACGATGCCGGTCGTGCCCATGCGCAGGAAGCCCAGACCCCAGTACAGAAAATCCAGGATGACGCTGGCGATGGCGACCCCGCCGAGATAGCTCGCCAGGCCCAGGTGGCCGATCACGCCGGTGTCGACCAGACCGAGCACCGCGACTGCCACGTTGGAGACGATGAGCGGCCAGGCGAGCCGCCAGGTTGCACTGTGATCGATGTCGCGCCAGCGCACGGCGACCGGCTCGGGCGGGCTCAAAACCGGGGTCAGAGTCGCATTGCCGGGCACCGTGGTCAGAACCTCGCAAGAGGAACGGCGAAAATGCGACTCTGACCCCGGTTTTCGGCCCCGGTTGGTCATCGGCGCAGCGGGATGCCCCAGCCACCGTCGAAGAAGCTCTCGTCCAGCGGGCGGCGCTGGCGTGGTGCGAGCTCCCTGCCGGCGAGGTCCGCCGGCACGGCACCCTGGTCGACCTGGTAACCGATCGTCATCATCGCCATCGGTGCGTAGCGATCCGGGATGGAGAAGGCGGCGCGCAGACGCTCCGCGTCGAAGCCGCCCATCTGGTGCACCATGAGGCCGAGCTCGGTCGCCTGCACGCACAGGCTCATGGCGGCAGCGCCGCTGTCGTAGGCACCCCAGCGGTTCGGCTTGTCGTTGGACGTGAAGCGTTGATCGCTACACACGGCCGCGAGCACCGGCGCGCGCTCGGCCCAGCGCTGATTGAGCTCGCCGAGGCACTCGAAGGCCCGCCGCCATGCTCCTTCGTCGCGGTTGCGATCCCAGAACAGGAAGCGCCAGGGCTGATCGCCGTAACACGAAGGCGCCCAGCGCGCCGCCTCGGCGAGGGCGACGAGGTCGTTGCGTGCGACCCCGCGGTCGCGATCGTAGGCGCGACCGCTCCAGCGGCGGGCGAGCAGGCGGTTGATGGCGGTCGCGGTATCGGCGTTTTTCTCGAACATGATGTTCCCGTGCTCAATCCGGCGCGCGGCGCGACTTGACGCTGCCGGGGGGCTCCCGGACACTGCGTTGCGATCGCCCGCGTCCCACCCGCACCGGGGCCGATCATAACAAGCAACGCAGACGCCGGCCTTGGCTGAAAAATCCGCCCACGCGACTCTCGCCGCGCTCGCGCGCAACATCGGCAGCGTCATCCGGGGCCAGCAGGCAACCCTGCGGCGACTGCTCGCCGCCTATGCCGCCGGCGGCCACGTGCTGCTCGAGGACTTCCCCGGCACCGGCAAGACGACCCTCGCCAAGGCGCTGGCGCGATCGATAGACGCCGATTTTCAACGCGTGCAGTTCACACCCGATCTGCTGCCCTCCGACATCCTCGGTGTGTCCGTGTTCGATCAGCGCGAACAGGCATTCCGCCTGCACACGGGCCCGATCTTCACCACCATTCTGCTCGCCGACGAGATCAACCGCGCGTCTCCGCGCACCCAGTCCGCGCTGCTGGAGGCCATGGGCGAGGGCCAGGTGAGCCTGGACGGGGTGCGTCACGCGCTCGACGATATTTTTCTGGTCGTGGCCACCCAGAATCCGATCGAATTCCACGGCACCTACCCGCTGCCCGAGGCGCAGATGGACCGGTTCGCGCTGCGCCTGGATCTGGGCTACGTCAGTGCCGAGGAGGAGGTCGGGATCCTCACCGACCAGAACCGGACGCACCCGCTCGCCGCGCTCACCCCGTGCGCCACGCGCGCCGACGTGCTCGCACTGCGAACCGCCGTGACCGATGTGCGCGCGAGCGACGAGCTCAAGCGCTACGTCGTGGATCTCTGCGCCGCGACGCGCACCGCCCCCGGCGTCGTGGTCGGTGCGAGCCCGCGCGCCTCGCTGACGTTGTTGAAAGCCGCGCAGGCGCTGGCACTGTACGACGGACTCGATTTCGTCACCCCGGATCACGTCCACGAGCTCGCCGTGCCGGTGGTCGCGCACCGTCTCGTGCTCGATTCCCAGGCGCGCTTCGCCGGCACCACTGCGGAGGGGATCGTGCGCGAGCTGCTGCAACGGGTAGCTGTCCCCCGTTGACGGCCAACCCGCGCCGTCGCCGAGCCCGCCCTTGCATCGCGATCCCACACCGGCGCGCGGATCCCATGCTGCCCGGGACGCGTACGGCGACGGGCGAGCATGCTGAGGCGCCGGCTTTTCCGCAATTTCCGCCGGGTCTACCGGCTGAGCCGCTGGTTCGCGCGGCGACTGACGGCAGCCGGACGCGCTTTCGGCGCCGCGTTTATCGGCGCCGCGGTGTTCGGCATCGACACCCGGCAGACGCTGGCGTTCCAGATTGCCGCGCTGCTGGCGGCTCTGCTCGCCGTGGCCGCAGGCGCGGGATTGTGGTACCGACCACGACTCACGCTGCGCCGGCGGCTGCCGCATTTCGTCACTGCCGGCACGCCCTGTCACTACACGCTCTACGTGCGCAACGACGGCCGGCGCCTGGAGCAGGACCTGGTGCTGGTCGAGCAGCTGGTGACGCCGTTCCCGGAATACGACACGTTCGCGCAGATCCGGGAACGCGCGGTCGGAGGCCGCAACTGGTTCGACCGTTTCGTCGGCTACCCGCGCTGGCTGGACCTGGTACGCACACGCCGCGGCGCGGACATCGACCGGGCCGTGCTGCCACCGTTGCCGGCGCGCGAAGAGCTGGCGGTGGAGATGGCGTTGCTGCCGGTGCGGCGCGGCTACGTCCACTTCGAAGCGACCTGGGTGTTGCGGCCCGATCCGCTCGGTCTGGTGAATGCCTGCGTGCGCCACGCGGGCCCGGAGACGCTGCTCGTGCTGCCGCGCCGCTACGCGGCCCCGCCGGTGCGCCATCCGGGCCGACGCCGCTACCAGCCGGGCGGCGAGGCGCTGGCGAGCTCGGTGGGTGAGTCACAGGAGTTCGCCGGCCTGCGCGAGTACCGGCCCGGTGATCCGATGCGCCACATTCACTGGCGCAGCTGGGCACGGCTCGGCAAACCGGTGGTCAAGGAGTTTCACGACGAGTTCTTCGACCGCAACGCGCTGGTCCTCGACACGTTCGCGCCGTCCGGCGGCGTCTGCTTCGAGGAAGCCGTGTCCCTGGCGGCCTCGTTCGCCTGCGCGGACTGGGGGCCGGACGCGCTGCTGGACCTGCTGTTCGTCGGCCCGGCGGCCGAGCGCTACACGGCCGGCCGGGGTCTGGCGGCGACCGCCGACATGCTCGAGGTGCTGGCTTGCGTCGAGCCTTGCGCCAACGAACCCTTCAACCGGCTCAGCGGGCTGGTGCTGGCACACGCGGCACAAATCTCCAGCGTGGTCATGGTGCTGCTCGGCTGGGATGGACCGCGACGGCAGCTGGTACAGTCCCTGCGCGCCCTGCGGATTGCACCGCTGGTGCTCGTCGTTCACGAGCCGGGCGCCGATCCCCGCCAGGATCCCGGGCCGCTGGCGGATTGCCCCGACCGCCTGCTGGGCGTGACGCCCGGCGATGCGCAGCGCGTGCTCGCCGGCATGCGCGGGCCGCAGTACGCGCCATGAGTTTGCGACCGCCGCCGTTCGCGCTCGCCGCAGCGCTGCTCGTGTGGGGCGTTCAGACCGCACACCTGCCCTCGGCCCTGGGCATGGCCGCAGTGCTCGAGGGCGCGCGCCTGGTGCGCTGGCGCTGGGACATCAGCGACGCGGACTTCAACCGCATCGCCGATTTCTCCAGCCTGGGATTCCTGCTGCTGGTCGTCTACCAGTTCAGCAATCGCGGTCTGCATGGCATCTACGTGCTGCTCGAGCTGGCACCCTACGTGCTGTTCCTGCTCATGGTCGCCCAGGCGTACAGTCGCCGCGGCCGGCTGCGGATGAGCGCCCTGTTCGTGAGTCTGCGCAGGCGTCCGGACGAGCCCGCCCATGCCGACGATCGCGACGTCGATCTCGGTTACGCCTACGCGCTGGGATGTCTGGTGGCCGCGGCCGCGGGGGTGCGCGGGCCCTTTTTCCTGCCCGCCGCCTGCGTCGTGCTCGCCTGGCTGCTGTGGCCCGTGCGCCCGCGCCGGTTCGGTCGCGGGACCTGGCTGGCGACGCTCGGGCTGGCCGTGAGCCTGGGTTACGCAGGCCAGCTCGGCGTGCGTGAGATGCAGCAGGTGCTGGAGCGTGCCGCGCTCGCCCTGCTCGGGGACTTCATGTGGGCGGACACCGATCCGGATCGCACCACCACCGCGATCGGCGAGATCGGGCGGCTGAAGCTCTCGGATCGGATCCGCATTCGAGTGCGGCCGCTCGGTGGATCGCTGCCGCGACCGCTGCTGTTGCGGGAAGCCGCCTACGACAGCTTCGAGTTCGGCAACTGGAAAACCAGCGCGAGCGGGTTCACCGCCATCGACGCACTGCCGGGCACGCGGACCTGGCCGCTCGCGAACGCGGCCTCCGCGAAGACGGCAGTGCTCGTCTCGCTGCCGTTTCGGCGTGAGCTGTCGATTACGCCGCTGCCGTACGGCAGCGTGCGCGTAACCGCTCCCCAGGGCCTGGAGCTCAAGCACAACGTCTATGGCGCGGTCACGCTGGAGATACCGCCGGGGCAGGTGCATTACCGCGTGGATTTCGCCGCCGACGCGCCGAACGGGGCACCCGCACGCACCCCTGATCGGGTGCTGCCGGGCGCTTACGCGGACGATTTCACGCTCATCGCCTACGAGCTGGGATTGCCGGGCAAGCCCGCGACCGAGGTGATCGAGCGGATCCGGGCTTTCTTCGCGCGCGATTTCCGCTATTCCCTGGTCCAGCGCGGCACCTGGCCGGGACGAATGCCCCTGACGCACTTCCTGCGCCGGGACCGCAAGGGCCACTGCGAGTACTTCGCCAGCGCCACCGTTCTGCTGCTGCGCGCTGGCGGCGTGCCGGCCCGCTACGCGGTCGGCTACGCCGTGAACGAGTGGAGCGGCCTGGAAAGGCAGTACATCGCGCGCGCCCGGCATGCACACGCCTGGGCCGAAGCATGGGTTGGCGATCGCTGGCAGGTGGTCGATACCACGCCGGCGGTGTGGGCCGAGCGCGAGCAGGAAAACGCTTCGGTCATCGAACCACTGCTCGACGCGTGGTCCTGGCTCGCCTACCGGATCGATCGCATCCGCGCCGGCGAGTCCGGGCTCGAGGATTACTACCCCGTGGCGCTGGCGGCGCTCATCGCCCTGCTCGCCTGGCGCCTGTCACGGCGACCGCGGTTCGAGCGCGCGGCCGACATCGCGCCCGCGGACCGCGTCCGCCCGGGCGTCGGCCTGGACTCCGAATTCACCGCACTGGTCGCACGCCTGGACGCACTGGGTTACAAGCTGCGTCCCGGCGAGCCGCTCGGCGCCTGGCTGCGGCGCCTGCGCAGTACGCAGGCCGATCTGCCGGTGCTCGCGCATCTGCACGAGCTGATGCTGTTGCACTACCGGCTGCGCTTCGATCCGCAGGGACTGGACGCCGAGGCACGCCGGCGCTTGCGGGATACCGTCGCATCCCGGCTCGCGGAGTTGGGTTGAGCCGGGGGGCTGCGGACCGGGTTCGGTGATTGCCGCCGGAGAACTGATTTCCCGCTGGTCCCGAACCGGACGCCGCGCTAACGCGACGGTTGCGCGAGCGCTTCGTCGAGGACCCGGCGTTCGCGTGGCGGAATGTCCGGCTGCGCCAGCCGCGCCTCGACATCCGCGCGCGTGACCATGTCATGGAACAGCAGTCGACGCTTCTCCTCCGGCGCCACGCCCCGATGCGCGAGCAGCGCCGTCGCCGGCATCAGACCGCTGCGGACCATCAGCATGATCTCGTCGGCGATGCCCCGCAGCACTTCGTACTCCGGACGCAGACGCATTTCCATCAACTCGGGCGAAGCGAGATGATTCTCGTACACCGCGCGCATCTCGAGCTTGTAGCTGCCGATCATTACCGGATTGATGGTCGCTTCGATCTGGGACTCGATGTGGTTCAGCCTGCTCACAACCAGGTCCGCAACGCTGTCCGCGTCGGTACCGTGACTCAGTACGCGGTAGATCTCGACCACGTTGTCAATGGATAGCTGCTGATAGATGTCGTTGATGAACAGATAGTTGCGTTCACCCATCAAAGCTTCGTAGGCGGCAAAACCGAGCGCGGCCAGGATCCGCGGCGCCGGTGCGGTATCGGCGTTGAAACCGACCGCGCACACGAGCTGGGCGACGTTCAGACCGAAGCGCTGGGCGATCAGCGCCAGACGCCGGTCGTGGTCCACGCCGCCGGGCATCGGGATGCGCGCGAGCTGCGCCCCGAGATCGGTCGCCTGGACTCTCAACAATCGTTCAAACGGGTGCACCGCCGTGTCCGCCCCGGTTCTGCCGGATTACCTAGAAAAAACCTAATGACTACTCTGTAACTTACTGAACATACAATAATGGTTTTACCACCAAACCTGCAATGTCCCGGCTTCGACGCGAGCTTCGAGGTGAGCCAGGGGCCGATCACCAACGGCCACGCAGGCACCGGTGGCCAGGTCGAATTCCCAGCCGTGTCCGGGGCAGCGCAGCCGGTTGCCGGCCTGCGCCAGCGCGGGCATGTTGGTGCCCTGGTGCGGGCAGCGACTGTCCCACGCGCGGATATCGTCACCATCCCGGTACACGAACAGCTCGCGCCCGGCGCAGGCGAGCCGGGTCGTGCCCGGTTTCAGCTCGGCGAGGGTCGCGACCGCGTGCCAGCCGGCGGTGGTCCCGAGCGCCGTGGCGGCGAACTCGGGCAGATCGAGGGCTAGCAGCTGGTCGACGGCCCAGACGATGCGCGTCAGACCGAGCGCCGGAAAGGCCGTGAGCAGGGCGTCGAGGATCTCGTCGGCGCTCGCCCCGGCACGCAGCGCGCGCAGGACGTATTGGCGGAAGCCCTTCTCGGTCTGTGCCGACACCTTGGTGATGACCGATATCAGCGCCCGCGTCTTGGCATCGAGGTGGCCGCCACTGGACTTGAGAAAGGCGAAGTAGTGCGCCATCGCCTCGGGGCGGACCTTGAGCAGATAATCCAGCGCTTCGCTCATGCACGACCCCTGACGAAATCCAAGAGCGCCCGGAATCTCCCGGCCCGGCGGCGCGACCGCCCCTTCATTCTGCCACGCCCACAGCCGCCGTCAGGCGTACTTCGCGACCGTCGCGCACCACCGCGGCCAGCGCCGCCGCGTCGAGCGTGAGCGTCCGGCGCTCGTAATCGGGATGAATGAACATGACGTACAAGCGGTCATCGGCACCGAGTGACAGGCGCCGGCTGGGCGCGCGCAACCCGCGGCGCTCGGTGACCGTGATGACGCCGGTGCGCAGCTCCGCGACGCCTGCCGGGGTATCCGGCCGTTGGGTGCAGGCCGAGCGCACCCCCTTGCGGGTACAGACCGCCCGCACGCCGGCGACCGGCTTGCCGCTGCGCGCGTCCAGCAATGAGAAACGCAGGCGCACGACCCCGGCGATCTCCTCGCGACCCGCGAACCAGCCCGCCCGCTCGCCGAGCAGCCCCGCGGTGACGAGCATGCCGAATGCCAGGGCGCCGATGAGACCGGTGCGCAGGCGCATGTCTCAGAGCTTGTGAAACATTCGCCCGCCGTAGCGGGACGGTTCCCGGGCGTTCCTTGCCAGGCGCGGGGGTGCACAAAATCGCGCGCACAGCGGGCCTGCGGAAACGATTTCGGGGGTCCCCGCAACGCCGCCAGGGGCGTCCAGGGGCCGTCGCAGCAGGCGCGGTGATGGTTTCATAAGCTCTCAGTCACGCCGTAAGCGGTCCGTGACTGCGATCGGTGTCGGATAGCGGAGCACGATCAGATAGGACGAGGCGATGAAACTGAGCAGTGTCGCGAGCTGGATCAGGTAGGACGTCTGCTTGCTGATGAATCCGGAGCCGACCGCGAGCACCGCGATGAGCAGCGAGAACTCGCTCGCCTGGCCTAGACGCACCCCCGTCTCCAGCGCCAGGTCCGGCTTCTCCCCCGCCAGCAGCAGCAGCTGACGGAACACCAGTGGCTTGGCGACGAGTGTGGCGATCGCGAGCACGGTGGCGGGGAGCAATACCTCACCGATGGCGCCCATGTTGAAGGTCGCGCCCAGCGAGAAGAAAAACAGCACGAGGAAAAAGTCGCGCAAGGGCCGCAGACTCTCGGCGATGAATCGCGAGATCGGCGACGACGCCAGCGCAACGCCGGCCACGAACGCGCCGATCTCGTGCGAGAGCCCTAACCGCACCGCGAGCTCCGCGATGCCCAGGCACCAGGCGATGACCAGCAGGAAAATGTACTCGTGGATCTGGTCGAAGCGCCGGATCAGCCGCTCCAGCACGTAGCGCTCGAGCAGCCACGCGGCCGCCCCGAGCAAGGGCAACGACGCGAGCTGCAGTGCGATGTCTGCGCCGAGGCGCCCGCCCTTGCCGTAACCCTGCAGGATCAGCAGCACGATGATGGCGAGCAGATCCTGGAGCAGCAGCACGCTGACGATGACCTGGCCGGTGTGCTTGTGGTGCAGGGTGGTGGTGGGTAGCAGTTTCAGCCCGATGATGGTGCTGGAGAAGGTGAGCACCGCGCCGACCACGAGCGATTCCCGCCAACCGAGTCCGAACGCCAGACCGATGGCCATACCGATGATGACGAATACGACCGAACTCGCCAGCGTCACGCCGAGCGCCTCGCCGAGCATTTTCAGCAGCTGCTGGGGCAACAGGTTCAGGCCGAGCAGGTAGAGCAGGAACATGATGCCGATGTCGGCCACGTCCTCGATCCAGGCGGCGTCACTGACCAGTCCGAGGCCCCATGGACCGAGCAGCACCCCGAGCAGGATGTACGCGACCAGCATCGCCAGGCGCGCCATGAGCGCAACGGTCGCGAACGCAGCGGCGCCCACGAAAATGAGGAATATCGAGTAGACGATGGAGCCGTCCTGCATGACGATCGACCGGTAGAGATTCGCTGCCAGTGTAGGCCAGCCACGGCACCGCGCAGAAGCCGGCGCGACAACCCCGGCCGCAACCGTGGATATGATTGCGGTCCCGGCGAGTCGCCGGCGCACTCCTTACCCGCTCGTCGTGGTCCCGAGCAAGGGCAAGGCGATCAGGTACGCGAGCAACGTGACCAGCACGATCGCCAGCAGGTTCAACCAGATACCCGCGCGAACCATGTCGCCGATCACCAGCCTCCCGGAGCCGAACACGATCGCATTGGGCGGAGTTGCCACCGGTAGCATGAACGCGCAACTCGCCGCGAGCGTCGTCGGGACGATGAGCAGAAACGGGTGCACGCCCAGCGGCACGGCGATCGCCGCCACAATGGGCACGAACGTGACGGTCGTCGCCAGGTTGCTGGTCAGCTCGGTCAGAAATATGACGATGGCGGTCGTCAGCAGCACCAGCAGCCAGGGTGCCAGGCCGCCGAAACGACCGACCGCGTGGCCGAGGAAGCTGCCGACACCGGTATGGTCGATGGCCGCGGCCAGCGACAGGCCGCCGCCGAACAGGATGAGGATACCCCAGGGCATGCGGCTGGCGGTCGCCCAGTCGAGCAGGAACTCGCGCTCGCGCAGGCGCACCGGCAGCACGAACAGCGCCAGGGCGACGAGTACGGCGATGCCGGTGTCGTCGAGGCCGGCGAGCGGCTGCACGCCGCCGATCTCGACCGCAACCAGCCACGGCCGCGTGATCCAGCCGGCCACGGCGAGCAGGAACACGAGCCCCGTGAGCCGTTCGCCGCGACTCATCGGCCCGAGCGCATCCCATGCCGCGCCGGCCGCGGCGGCCGCCGCCGGTGCCCGGTCACGCCCCACACGGTAGAGCACGCGTGTGAGCAGCCACCAGCACACCGGCAGCAACACGGCCGTCAGCGGCAGACCGACGCCGAGCCAGCGCAGGAAGCTGATCTCCTGGCCGTAAGTGTCGCGCACGTAGGAGACCAGGAACACGTTCGGCGGCGTGCCGATGATGGTGGCCATGCCACCGATGGAAGCGGCGTAGGCGATGCCGAGCAGCAGACAGACGGCAAAGTTGCGGCTCGCGGCGCTGGTGGCGTCAGCGCCGCGCTGCGTGACCTCGATGATGCTGACGGCGATCGGCAGCATCATGACGGCGGTCGCGGTGTTCGACACCCACATGCTGAGCGTGGCCGTGGCCAGCATGAATCCGGCGACGATGGCATCCGGACGGGTGCCGACGACACGCACGATGCGCAGCGCAATTCGCGCATGCAGGCGCCAGCGCTCCATCGCCAGGGACAGCATGAAGCCGCCGAGGAACAGGAAAATGAGGTGATGGCCGTAGGGCCTGGCCGCCGCGGCGATGGGCACGGCCTGCAGCAGCGGCAGGAGGGCGACGGGCATGAGCGCAGTGACGTAGATCGGGATGGCCTCGGTCATCCACCACACCGCCATCCACGCCGCCAGCGACGCGGTTGCGCGGGCCGGATGCGCGAGCGCGAGAACCGTACCGTCGGCAGTCGTGTAGCCGGCAGGCAGCCATGCGTACGCGAGCGCTGCGACGATCGGTCCGGCGAACAGTCCCAGCGTGCTGGCGGCGCGCGCTTGCGCCACGTCAAGCGACGCTATCGGCGCCGGTGAGCGTTCCGCTATGATGCCCTGCGGTCCGCCGCGGGCGGGGGCGCCGGCTCGCGCTCCGCCGCCAATACCTTGCCGGCCGCGGCTCCGCGCACCCTGTGCGACTGGGGTGCCGAGGCAACCCGTAACTAATGTGCATTACAACAAATACCTGCTAAGCTATTGTACGATTTACTAATAAACACGTGATTCCGGCACGACGGCAGGGTGCTCGTCGCGCCCATCCGGCGTACAGGAATGGCCGAGCAAGAAACTGCCATGCGATTCGCCTTCAACATCGCCGGCGCGCAGATCGACGGCGCGCGAGATTATCAGGAAGACGCCTTCCTGATCACGCACCTCGGTGACAAGGAGGGGGGCGCCTCGCTGGTCATCGTCGCCGACGGCATGGGCGGGCACGCCGCCGGCAATGTGGCCAGCAACCTGGCCGTGCAGGCATTCAACCGCCACGTCTCGGCAAACTTTCCGAACGACAATCTGCCGGCGGTACTGAACGAGAGCGTCCTGAAGGCCAACAACGCCATCGCCGAAACGGTACGCGAGACCCCGGCCCTCAAGGGCATGGGCTGCACTCTGGTGTGCGCCATCGTTTCGGAAAAATACCTGCGCTGGGCCAGTGTCGGCGACAGCAACCTCTACCTGCTGCGCGACAATCAGCTCAGGAAAAAGAACGCTGACCACAGTTACGGTGGATTCCTCGACCGCATGGCCGCCGAGGGCAAGGCCGTGGAGCCCGAGCCGGGCTTCTCGCGCAATATGCTCATGAGCGCGCTCACCGGCGACGACATTGCCGACATCGACTGCCCGCAAACGCCGCTCGAATTGCAGCCCGGCGACCGCATCATCATCGCCAGTGACGGGCTCGACACGCTGAGCGACGGCAAAATCGTCCATATCTGCGGCGCCTCGGGGACCGCCAAGGAGTGCGCCGACAACCTGCTCCAGGGCGTCACCGACGAGAACCTGCCGCGCCAGGACAACACCACCATCGTGGTCATCGACGTTGCCCCCGCGGGTGCAGCGGTGCCGCCGCCGGACCCCGAGATCGAGGAGATCACCCTCGAGTCGGGCGATGACCTCGAGGATCGCACCGAGCCCAAAGGCGCAGCCGCAGCGGCCGCCGCGGCCGCAGCCGCAGGTGCGCAACCGGCGCCGCCTGGTCGCAGCGGCGGCCTGATTGCCGCCGTCGTCGTCGGCGTACTGGTTCTCGCGGCGGCGGCGGGCTACTTCCTGTTCGTCCCCGGCACGCAGGCACCGCCGGTCGCGGTGCTGGAGCCGGAACCGGAAGAGCCCGCACAGCCGGCACCTGCGACGGCGCCTGAAGCAGCCATCGAGCCCGCGCCGGCCCCGGCCACCGTCACCGCACCGGCGCCGCAGCCCGCTCCCGAGGCAGTGGCGGCAATGCCCGCGCCGACCGCCGGGTCGTTTCGCGACCCGCTCAAGAGCGGCGGCCAGGGCCCGGAGATGGTCGTGGTTGCGGCCGGCAGGTTCGCCATGGGCGAGCAGCGTATGGCGGGTGAATTCGACGAAAAACCGTCGCATGAGGTTCGCGTTCCGAAATTTGCGATCGGGCGTTACGAAGTGACGCTCGCGCAATACGAGAAGTTCGCCCGCGCGACCGGGCGACGCATGCCGGACAACGCCTACCTGGACAAGGACACCCATCCGGTGTTCTCTGTCACCTGGGACGATGCGCTCTATTACACCCGCTGGCTGTCGGAGCAGACCGGGCGCAGCTATCGCCTGCCGACCGAGGCCGAGTGGGAGTATGCGGCGCGCGGCGGCACCACCACGCCCTACTGGTGGGGGCTCACAGCCGGACAGAACAACGCCCATTGCTTCGGTTGCGGCTCGGCGTTCGACCCGCGCAAGCCGACCCGCATCGGCAGCTTCAAACCCAACCCCATCGGTCTGTACGACACGGCCGGCAACGTCGCGGAGTGGGTACGCGATTGCTATCACCCCAACTACGACGGCGCGCCGAACGACGGCAGCGTGTGGGAGGGTGGCGACTGTTCGGTGCGTGTGATCCGCGGCGGTTCGTTCGCGAGCCCGCCCAAATCGATACGCTCGCCCAAGCGTGACAAGCACAAGGCCGACGGCGCGCTCGAGACCATCGGCATTCGCGTCGTGCGTGAACCTTGACCGCCGCGGGCGCCATCGTGGCGGCGAACCGACTGTGCCGGCGTGTCAGCGATCCGAGTGTCCGAGACCGCGGCCGGGGGCAACCCGGTCGCGCACGAGCTGCTTGAGCTCCTTGGCCTCCGGGAAACGGCCGCTCGCCGCGCGCGAGAACACGGTCTCACCGTCGACACGCACCTCGAAGATCCCGCCGCGGCCGGGCAGCAGCGCGACTTCGCCGAGATCCTCGCCGAGGCTCATCAGCAGTTCCTGCGCCAGCCAGCTCGCGCGCAGCACGAACCGGCACTGGGCGCAGTATCGGATTTCGACACGTGGACCGGGCACGGCGGGCGCACCTGTGAACGAGTCAGCGACCCTGGCTGAAATTGTCACCACGGATCCGGGCGAGCCCCGGACCGGCTTCGCGCCTGCACGAAACCGGCAGCGGCGGCGATCTTCCCACGCCATCGCCCGCACCGCCACACGGGTGCCCGGCAACCTCACCGGCTGCGCGGGTCCGGGCGCTGGCTGGCGCTGCAGCGACCACGCCGGCCCTCATCACGGCATGCACGGACACGCTCGGGGGCACGCAGGCCGCCACGACGCCGGCGTGCAGCTCGCGGTTCGGCGACGAACGCACCGCGGTCCGTCACGAGCCCGGCTGGCGTGACGTTCCGCAACAGAGCCGACGAGAGCGTCCACCCGCGCGCGGAACAGCGCGGCCCGCTGGCGTTCCTCAAGCGCCGCCGTCCTCTCCCGGTCCCGCGCCAGCCTGCGATGGCGCGGGAAAGTCACGCCGCCAGCGTGGCGGCGCTGCGTTCCCGCGGCCGGAACTGACGATCGCAAAGCGGTGGACACTGAGCATCCAGCGATCCCCTGCCGCCGTCAGCACCACGCAGGACGCACCACCGAAGGTCCGCGCCAACCCGCAGGCGCCGGGGTTGATGACCCACGGGACGTCGTCGACGTCGCAGCACAGCCGGTGGCTGTGCCCGTAGACGATGCAGCGCGCGGCGGGAAACGCGCGGCGCAGGCGCAGGTGCCGGCGCGCGGGCGGTCCGTGCCGGTGCCCGTGAACGGCGACGATCCGGCCACCGGGCAACTCCAGGCTCGCCGACTCCGGCAGTGCGTCGAGCACCACCCCGCCCCCTCGCGGCCACTTTGTCGTCACGTCGTTGTTGCCCCGTACCGCCACCAGCGCGCCCACCGGTGCCAGCTGCGCGAGCACGGCGGCACTGCCGACGTCACCCGCATGGACGACGAAATCGCAACCGAGGGCGAGCGCCGCGACGCGTGCGTCCAGCGCGCCGTGACTGTCCGCCAGCAATGCCACACGCTGCACACCGGCGCGAGCGATCATCCGTCGTTGCCACTCACCATGATGACCGCGCGCAGGCGTCGCAGCAGGTACAGACCAGGCAGCGCCACGACGAAACTGGCGAGGAAGAACGCGCTCCAGCCGACGGCGTCGACCACGTAACCGGCGGGCGGCCCGACGAACACGCGTCCGACCGCGGAGAGCGCCGACAGCAGGGCGTACTGGGCAGCCGTATACCGGCTGTCGCACAAGCTCATCAGCAGCGCCACGAACGCGGCCGTACCCATCCCGCCGGCGAAGTTTTCCAGCCCGACCACCACGGCCATCAGCGTAAAGTCCCCGACGCGACCGGCGAGCGCCATGAAGCCGAGGTTGGTGACGGCCTGCAGCACCCCGAACGCGAGCAGCGAACGATACAGACCGAGGCGCGCCATCAGCGTGCCGCCGGCCAGCAGGCCGAACAGGGTGACGGCGAGTCCGAAGCCCTTGTAGACGTAGCCGACCTCGGCCGGCGTGAAGCCACCGGCACGGATGAGAAATGCCGTGGTGAGGGTGCCGGCGACGGCGTCGCCGAGCTTGTAGAGCACAATCAGCGCCAGCATTGCGACTGCGCCCGGTCGTCCGAGGAACTGCGCCAACGGTGCCCAGTAGGCACCACGCACCGTGGCGGGCGTTGCGCTGGGCGGTGGCGCGGGGGCCACGGCCGTGGCCACGATCCCGATCAGCATCAGCGCCGCCATCGCGGCATAGGCCTGCGGGAAACCCGCGCGATCGGCCAGCACGAGCGCACCGGCACCGGAGACGAGCATGGCCACGCGATAACCGGCGACGAACATCGCCGCGCCGAAGCCGCGCTCGCGCGGCGCGAGTATCTCCGTGCGGTAGGCATCGATCGCAATGTCCTGCGTAGCGGACAGGACCGCGACGCCGAGCGCGATCGCGGCCAGGCTCCAGGGTGCCGACCGCGGCGATACACCAGCCATCACCGCGATCGCCACCACCAGCGCGACCTGGGTCAGCAGCATCCAGCCGCGCCGGCGCCCCAGCCAGGGCGGCACGATGCGATCGAGCAGCGGTGCCCAGAGGAACTTGAACGTGTAGGGTACCGTCACCAGGGCGAACAGGCCGATGGCGCGTATGTCGACGCCCGCCACGGTGAGCCAGGCCTGCAGGGTGCCGCCGCTGAGTGCCAGCGGCAGGCCGGACGCGAAACCGAGCAGCAGCACCGCACCCGTGCGCCGATTGACGAGTGTACTCATCGCCGGCGCCCGCCCGCCGGTGCGGGACTGCTATGCTGCCTGCATCGGCCGCTTGTCGCCGGCGCGCGAAACAGCGTGTTCATCAGATTTGCACGGATCGCCATGGGACAGGAGATTGAACGCAAATTTCTGCTGCGCGACGATAGCTGGCGCGCCCGGTCAACGGACGCGACGGCATGCGTTCAGGGCTACCTCGCCAGCGCCGAATCGTGCTCGATCCGCGTGCGTATCGCCGCCGAGCGCGCCTGGCTCAACATCAAAAGCGCCACCGTCGGCGTCGCGCGACTGGAATTCGAGTACGAGATACCGGTCGCCGACGCGCGTGTGCTGATCGAGCAGTTCTGCACAGGACCCCTCATCGAAAAGACACGCTACCACGTACGCCACGGCGAACACCTGTGGGAGATCGACGAATTCGGTGGTGACAACGCCGGTCTCGTCGTCGCGGAGATCGAGCTCACGTCGCCGGACGAGCCCTTCGAGCACCCGTCATGGCTCGGTGAAGAGGTGTCCGCCGATACCCGCTACTACAATGTCTGCCTCGCCAAGCGCCCCTTCAACACCTGGTAGCGCAGGCACCGGCGCGTTTCATCCTTGCGGATCGCGCATGTGATGTCTGTCCGCGACCGGGCGCATGAGGGCATTGCTCACCAGCGCCACCGCGAGCAGCGCCGCCATGAGATACATGGTCGAGTTGTAGAGCCCGGTCGTCGGATCGACGGTGCCGGGCGGTGCGATTTCCATGAGCCGCGCCAGCGTGACCGTCTTTTGCGCCACGAGTTGATCCAGGTGCTCGACGCCCGCCCCGAACTTGGCCTGAAATGCCCCGGGATCCACGCGGCTCGCCACGTCGTTCACGGCGCGCTGCAACGCGCTCTCGCGCAGCGAGGTGATTGCCCACGGCCCCAGTACCCCGGCCGTGCTCCAGGCGGTGAGCAGGCGACCGTGAATGCCCCCGACGTAACGGGTTCCGAACACGTCGGCGAGATAGGCGGGAATGGTGGCGAAGCCGCCGCCGTACATCGTGAATATGATCATCGTCGCGCAGTAAAAGTACACCAGCCACACGACGCTCGGATGGACACTGACGCGCTGGACGGCCAGGGGTATCGAGCAGTACAACACGATGCCGAGGGCGAAGAATATCCAGTAGGTGTTACGCCTGCCGACGTAATCCGAAGCGCTCGCCCAGAAGAACCGGCCGATCATGTTGAATACGCTGATCATGACCACGTAGGTCGCGGCGAAAGCACTGTCGACCAGGTTCGGCAGGGTGGTGCCGAAGATCTCGGTCATCATCGTCTTGGCGACGCCGAGTACGCCGATACCCGCGGTCACGTTCAGGCACAGCACGATCCATAGCTGGTAGAACTGCGGCGTTTTCAGGGCCTGGTCGATGTCGACGTGGTGACGGGTGATCATCCGGCGTCCCGCGCGCGACTCGTCCGGCGGCTCCCAGCCGGCGGGCTTCCAGCCCGCGGCCGGTACGCGGTAGGAGAACGCGGCAATGGTCATGATCGCGAAATACAGGATGCCGAGACTGAAAAACGTCTGTGCCACGCCGATCGACCCGGTTCCGACCACGTAGACGCCCTCGGGGCCCGGCACATACATGCCGGCGACCTCGTTGGCACCCACCACCACGACTTCGCGCAGCCCCCCCGCCACCTGGGCAAAGCGCTTGCCCGCCTCCGTGACCAGGCGGACTTCGTCGACCCCGCCGAGGTACTGCGGCGCCTCGTAGTACATGCGGATGAACAGCTCCTTGATGGGCGCACCGATCATCGCTCCGCCACCGAAACCCATGATGGCCATTCCCGTGGCCATGCCGCGGCGATCCGGAAACCAGCGGATCAGCGTGCTCACCGGCGAGACGTAGCCCAGCCCCAGACCGCAGCCGCCGATGACGCCATAACCCAGGTACAGCAGCCAGAGCTGGTCGGTGAGAATGCCCAGACCGCCGACGAGATAACCGCCCCCCCAGCAGCACGCCGCGACAAAGCCGACCATGCGCGGACCGACCGTCTCCAGCCAGCGGCCGGCGAACGCGGCCGACAGGCCCAGGAAGACGATCGCGACCGTGAACACCCACACGACGTCCTTGAGGGACCAGTCCCCGGCGGCGCTGGTGACGACGCCGTGGATCTTGGTCAGGGCCGGGTTGTAGATGCTCCAGGCGTACACCGAGCCGATGCACAGGTGGATGCCGATGGAGGCCGGGGGTACGAGCCAGCGATTGAAACCCGGACCGGCGACGATGCGTTCCTTGGACAGCAGGCCTGCCATGCAATATCCCCGACTTTCGTATGGTTATTTTCACGCTTCCGACGGCACAGCCCCCTGTGCTGCGCCCCACACCGACCCCTCGAGCCGCGCAACCGCGTCGCCAATGGCCCGCAGCAAGTAAAACATGCAGCGCCGCGCGCGTCGACTGCGCAGACCCCGGGGCGATCCCTCGGACCACTGCAACGGGCGGCGCTCGACGCCGCCTCGGGCTATGCCCCGTGTGATACCATTTCCGGACAACCTGGACAGTTACACAGCAGCCATGTCGAAGCCGCCGCCCGCCGCCCGCACCGCCGAAGCGCTCGTGGATCGCTTCGGCCGCACGGTACGCTACGTGCGCATCTCGGTCACCGATCGCTGTGATTTCCGCTGCGTGTACTGCATGGGAGAGGACATGCAGTTCGTCCCGCGGGCGCGCATTCTCACGCTCGAGGAGATCGCCCAGATCGCGCGCGCCTTCACCGCTCTGGGCGTGACCAAGATCCGGCTGACGGGCGGCGAGCCGCTGGTGCGACGCAACGTCCTGCACCTGGTGCGCGAGCTCGGCCAGCTCGAGGGCCTCGACGAACTGGTGATGACCACCAACGGCTCGCAGCTGCCGCGTTACGCCGCCGAGCTGCGCGCGGCCGGGATCAAGCGCCTGAACATCAGCCTCGATTCACTCGACCCGGAACGTTTCCGGCGCCTGACCCGCGTGGGCGACCTCGCACAGGTGCTCGCCGGTATCGACGCGGCGCACGCCGCGGGCTTCGAACGGCTGAAGATCAATTCGGTCATCCTCAGGAACCGCAACGACGACGAGGTCGTGCCGCTGGTACGCTTCGCCGCCGGGCGCGGCATGGACATCACGTTCATCGAGGAGATGCCGCTCGGCGCCATCGACGAGCACGATCGCGCCGAAGCGTACTACTCCAGCGATGACATCCGCCGCGATCTCGAGCAGGTTTTCACGCTCCTTGCCAGCACTGACACGACCGGCGGCCCGGCGCGCTACGTCCGCCTCCGGGAAACCGGAACCCGGGTCGGTTTCATCTCTCCGCACAGCCACAACTTCTGCGACACCTGCAACCGGGTACGACTGACCGCCGAAGGCCGTCTGCTGCTGTGCCTGGGCCAGGAGCATTCGGTCGATTTGAGGCACGTCGTGCGCAGCCATCCGGGCGATATGGAGCGCCTGAAGCAGGCCATCCGTGACGCGATGGCGATCAAGCCGGCAGGCCACGAATTCGACCTCCACGCCAAGCCCGTAATCTTCCGCCACATGAGCGTCACGGGAGGATGAGCGCGGCGCGTTATCGGCCCGAAATGACGCGCGCGGGGCTCGAGCCCACCTACCCTGCGAGCGCCGTCGACGAATTCGGTGAGGCGCGCGAGGCGCGCATTGCCGGCGAGCTGCCGCTCACCATCTACGTCGATCGGCGCGAGATTGTCACCCTCATGACACTCGGGACTTTCCCCGAAGCCCTGACGCTCGGATACCTGAAGAACCAGGGCCTGATCGACGACATTCGCAACGTCGTGTCCGTGCACGTGGACTGGGACGTGAACGCGGCCGCCGTGCGTACGCGCGACGGCATCGGCGACTGGGAGGAGAAGCTCGCGCGACGCACCGTCACGACCGGTTGCGGCCAGGGTACGGTCTACGGTGACGTCATGGAGCAGCTCGGCAAAGTCCGCCTGCCGCGGCCCCGGACCGCGCAGTCGGTCATCTACTCTCTGCTCGCCCGGCTCTCGCGCGAGAACGAGATCTACAAGAGCGCCGGGGCGGTACACGGCTGCGCGCTGTGCCTGGACGACCAGGTGCTCACGTTCATCGAGGACGTCGGACGCCACAACGCGGTCGACGCGATTGCCGGGCTCATGTGGCTGGACGGGGTCGACGGTGGCGACAAGATCTTCTACACCACCGGCCGACTCACTTCGGAAATGGTCATCAAGGTCGCGCAGATGGGAATTCCCGTCCTGCTCTCGCGCTCGGGCATCACGCGCATGGGCCTGGAGCTTGCCCGTCAGGTCGGTGTCACCATGATTTCGCGCGCCAAGGGCAGGCACTTTCTGGTGTTCAACGGCGCCGACAACATCGTCTTCGACGCCATACCGGACGTACCGGCCGAAGCGCGTGCCCGCGGACCATTGCGCAGGTCGGCGAGCGAAACGCCCTGAGCGCGGCCGGCGCCGCGACCCGTCGAACGTGCCCGGACAGCACCCGCACGAGGACGTCACCGGTGTCGTGCTCGCCGGCGGCCTGGCGCGGCGCATGGGCGGCGTCGACAAAGGCCTCGTGTCCGTACGGGGTCGCGAGCTGGTACGCTACGTCGTGGAGGCGCTGCAGCCGCAGGTCCGCGATCTCATCGTCAACGCCAATCGCAACCAGGAGATCTACGCCCGGCTGGGCTTCCGGGTCGTCGCCGACGCTCCGCCCGGCTTTCACGGCCCGCTCGCCGGCATGGCGAGCGCGATGCGGGTGGCGAGCACCCCGTTCATCGCGACGGTACCGTGCGATTCTCCGTTCGTGCCCGCAGACCTGGTCGGACGACTGTACCGCGCGCGTGTGGCCGCGAACGCGACCATCGCCGTCGCCCACGACGGCGAACGCCTGCAGCCGGTGTTCGCGCTCATCGACTGCCGGCGGCTCGATTCCCTGGTGGCATTCCTCGCGCGTGGCGAACGCAAGATCGACCGCTGGTACGATGGCGAGCGCACCACCACCGCCGACTTCAGCGACAGTCCGCGGACTTTTCTCAACCTGAATACGCCCGAGGACGTCGCTTCGACCGAAGCGCTGCTTATGCCATGAACGACCCCAGACGTGCCGCGGCGAGCGTGCCGGTCCTCGGATTCGCGGCCTGGAGCGGCACCGGTAAGACGACCCTGCTGATCCGGCTCCTGCCCCTGCTCAAGGCCCGCGGGATCCGGGTCGGCGTGGTCAAGCACGCGCACCACGATTTCGATCTGGACTACCCGGGTAAGGACAGTTATGAGCTGCGCAAGGCGGGCGCGGCACAGATGCTGGTCGGCTCGCGCCGGCGCTGGGCGCTCATCGTCGAACGTGAATCCAGCGACGAGCCACGGCTCGCCGACCTGATGCAGCACCTGCTCCCCGCGGACATCGATCTCATCCTGGTCGAGGGGTTCAAGCCGGAAACCATTCCCAAGATCGAGATCCACCGGCCCAGCCTCGGCAAGCCGGTGCTCGCCGTGAGCGATACGAGCGTAATTGCGATCGCCACGGACGCGCCACTGACGGTCCCGGGCGGACTGCCCCTGCTCGATCTGAACGACCCGGCGCAGGTGGTCGAATTCATCGTCTCCCGCTTTGTGCCTGCCGCGGATACCCGCGCGGCGCCGGCGCCGCGGGTATAATCCGGATCCGGCCAGGCACCAGCGACCATGAACGAAGGCACCGCGCGCGAATCGAGCTGTCTCGACGACTACGACCCGCAGGCGCTCAGCACCGAGGAGGCGCTCGCGCGCATTCTCGAGAGCACCGTCGCGGTCGGTGTCGTGGAGCGCGTGACCGTTCGCGCAGCCCTGGGCCGCATCCTCGCCACCGACGTGCGCTCCGGTATCGATGTCCCCGCGCATACCAATTCGGCCATGGACGGCTACGCGGTGCGCAGCGACGACCTCGGCCCCGGCAAGACCCTGCGCCTCGCCGGCACCTCGCTCGCTGGCCGGCCGCACGCAGGCGGCATGGGTCCCGGCGAGTGCGTACGCATCATGACCGGCGCGGTGATGCCCGCCGGCGCAGACACGGTCGTGCCCCAGGAATTCACCCGCCGCGAAGACGACCTCGTGCAGATCGTCGACGGCCGCTTCGCGCACGGTGACAACGTACGCGCTGCCGGCGAGGACATCGCCGCCGGACAGGTCGCGCTCGACGCCGGCCGGCGGATCCAGCCGGCGGATCTGGGCCTGCTGGCCTCGCTCGGCGTCGTCGAGGTTGCGGTCTACCGGCGCCTGCGTGTCGCGTTCCTGTCGACCGGCGACGAGCTGCGCTCGCTGGGCGAGACGCTCGGGCCGGGCGACGTCTACGACAGCAATCGCTATACGCTCTACGGAATGCTCGTCGCGCTCGGCGTCGACGTCGTCGACATGGGCGTCGTTCGCGACGTGCCCGAAGATCTGCGCGAAGCCTTCGCCAAGGCCGGCGAATGCGCGGACGTCGTGATCAGCTCCGGCGGCGTGTCGGTAGGCGAAGCGGATTTCGTCAAGGAGACACTCGGCGCCGTCGGCCGGATCCAGTTCTGGCGCGTGGCAATGAAACCGGGCCGGCCGCTCGCCTACGGGCGCATCGGGCCGGCGGTGTTCTTCGGCCTGCCGGGCAACCCCGTGTCGGTGATGGTGACCTTCTATCAGTTCGTGCAACCGGCATTGCGCCGCATGATGGGCGAAACCCACTGGCTGCCGCTCAGCGTGCGTGCCGTCAGTGCAACACGATTGAAAAAACGGCCCGGCCGGGTCGAGTACCAGCGCGGGGTGCTCGAACGCGCCCCCGACGGTACGTTGATGGTGCGCAGAACCGGTGCCCAGGGCTCGGGGATCCTGCGCTCCATGTCGGACGGCAACTGTTTCATCGTCCTGCCGATGGACAGCGGCGACGTGGAACCCGGCACCCCCGTCGACGTGCAACCGTTTCACGGCTTACTGGGGTGAAGCACGCGCACGATTCGCGACTCGTGGCGGCTGACGAATCACGGTTCATGCATCACGCCGTGCCCGGCTCACACCTCCAGCATCATACCGTCGTACGCCACCTGCCAGCCTGAAGCTTCGGCGGCGACGCGTTCGGGGCTGTCCTCGATCAGGATCGGATTGGTGGTGTTGATGTGGATGAACACCTTGCGCGCGATGTCCAGATCGGCAAGCGCCGCGATCGTGCCGTCCGCGCCGGACACGCTCATGTGGCCCATACGCTTGCCGGTTTTCACGCCGACGCCGTCGCGGATCATCTCGTCGTCGACCCACAGGGTGCCGTCGAAGAACACCAGCGGCGCACCGCGCAGCCGCGCCTGCAGGTCTGCGGGCATCTGCGCGCAGCCGGGAATGTAGAAAAAACGGGTCGCGCCGGCATCGTCCAGCACTTCGAGGGCGATCGTGTCCTCGGCTACGGAGCCGAAGTTCGGTCCTTTGCGCGCGTCCTCGAGCCACAACGCCACCTTGCCCGGCACGGCGAACGCTCGCACGCTGACGCCGAGCGTCCGTCCCGCGGCGTCGCACAATGCAACGACCGTCTCCAGCTGCAGCGCGCGCCGCACGACCAGCTCGGGATTGAGCACGTTGAAAATGCTGTTGGCCGCGAGCACCTCCAGGACCCGTCCCGTCCCGTACAGCGCGAAGGCCTGCGACTCGCGCAGATTCAGCAGTCCGGCGACGTGATCGACGTCGGCGTTGGTCAGCGCCACGGCTTTGATCGGGCTGTCGCGCAGACCCGTGCGCGGATGCAGCACGTCGTTGTCATTGATCTGCTGGCGCAGATCCGGCGAGGCGTTGAACAGGATCCAGCGCTCACCGTCGGCAGACACGGCGACGGAAGACTGGGTCCGCGGCCGCGCGGCCGGATCACCCGTCCGGGCCCGCCGACTGTTGGGATGATTGCAGTTCCACTGCGGGTAACCGCCACCGGCCGCCGCACCGAGTACGCGAACCTGCATGTCGTTCTCCTCGTACCTCCCGGCGCCGCTCGCGCTGGTATCGCCGTACCCGGCGTGGCTGGCCTGTCAGCCCGGCGTGTTGTGCGAGACCCAGCGCTCGTCGTCGCCCGCCCGCTCCTTCTTCCAGAACGGTGCCCGCGACTTCAGGTCCTCGATCAGAAAACGGCAGGCATCGAAGGCCGCGCCACGATGGGCCGACCAGGCCGCGACGACCACGATGGCCTCTCCCGGTTCGATGTCGCCGACCCGGTGCAGCAGCAGGCACTGGTCGATCGGCCAGCGCGCCAGTGCTTCCTCGCCGATACGCTGCAGGTGCCGCTCCGTCATGCCCGGGTAGTAATCGAGCGTCATGCCGCTGACCTGCGCACCGTCGTTGAAGTCGCGCATCGTGCCGACGAACACGGCGGTCGCGCCGAAACTGCCGTCACAGCCGAGCACCTCCGATTCGAAGCGGCGCAACTCGTGCCACGGATCGAAGGCCTCGCTGCGGATCTCGACCTGCACCGTCAACCACCCGTGACCGGTGGAAAGAACGCGACTTCGTCGCCGTCGGCGACGCCCTGTCCGCCTTCGCAGTATTCCATGTTGATCGCCATGAGCACCTGCCGCGGTGCGTTCGCCCCGGCCGCCGTCTGCCAGACATCCTGCACCGTCATGCCCTCGCGATACTCCACGGCGCACTCCTTGCACCCCGTGCGCTCGGCGATGCTGGCGAAGAATTTGACCCTGATGCTCATCGATCGTTGCCGTATGTTTCCGGATTTGCGGCGCGGGCGGCGGCGCCCTACCATTTGCGCCGCGGCTTCCCGTCATGGGCAGCCGATTCTAGCGCAGCCCTGAACCGGTGACCAAACAATGCCGCGAAGCCGCAAACCGCCCGCTACGCTCACGCACTTCAATGCGGCCGGCGAAGCGCACATGGTCGACGTAGCGGCCAAGGGCCCCAGCCACCGTGTCGCGGTCGCCGGGGGATGCATCCGTATGCAGGAGGCGACGCTGCAACGCATCCTCGCCGGAACACACGCCAAAGGCGACGTGCTCGGTATCGCCCGGATCGCCGGCATCATGGCGGCGAAACGCACCGCGGAGCTGGTGCCGCTGTGCCACCCCCTGGCACTCACACACGTGAGCATCGACTTCGCACCTGACACCAACGGCAGCTGCGTACGCGCCGTCGCGCGCGTCGAGACGGACGGGCGGACCGGCGTCGAGATGGAAGCGCTGACGGCCGTGCAGATCGCCCTGCTCACGATCTACGACATGTGCAAGGCCGTGGATCGCGGCATGGTCATGGACGACATCGGCCTGCTCGAGAAGCACGGTGGCAAATCCGGCCACTGGCGCCGCGGCGCATGATAAACCGGGGTCAGAGTCGGATTTTGAGTGCCTTTGCCGAACGGACGGAATCAAAGAGGAACGGAAAATCCGACTCTGACCCCGGTTTTTCCGGATTCACAGGATCTCGACGGCGACTTGGCGGGTGCTGTAGGCGAGGTAGCGATACTCGAGGCCGCGCGCGGCGATGAATTCCTGGAAAGCGCGGTACTCGTGCCGCTGCCAGTTGACGTAGTTGAAGTACTCATCGAAAACGATGATCGTGCCGCGGCCGATCCGCTCCCCGAGGTGATCGAACACGCACCGGGTCGAGCTGTACAGATCGCAGTCGACGTGCACGAAGGCAATCTCGCCGTGGTGATCGCGCAACCACGCGCGTAACGAATCGTCGAACCAGCCCGACACAAGGTGGGCATTGGGCGGCACCTTCGGGCGCCGGCCCTGCCGGTCGAATACGCCACGCGGGGCATCCCAGCCGGACCAGTCCTCGGGGTTGCCCTGGAAGCTGTCGAATCCGTACACCGGCCGCGGCGCGAGGCGCCGTGCGATGTACCTCAGGGAAGCCCCGCGGTGGACACCGAACTCGAGCACCAGACCGTCGCCGGGCGCGCGACTGAGGGCATAATCGAACAGCTTGTCGCGCGTACGCAGGCACAGGGCATCACGGGCATTGGCCTTGATATAGGCCACGGTTTCACCCAGCGCATCCAGGCGCATCGCCTGGACCGGGTCGCAGTATATGTCGAACAGGCGTCGCCCGACGCTTTCGACCAGTCGTCGCAGGGGTTTTTTGATCATCATCCTCGTCCGGACGTGTACGCGCACGCCCATGGTGACACCACGCGCGGAACGGCGGGTGATTTTATCGTTTGCAACCGTAGCGGACCGCAACCCTCCGGAAGATCTTACCAACAATGCCCCGGCACAACCCACGACGCCCGGGTCCGCTGCTATCGGGCTGGTTCGAGCTTCGGGCCAGGTGCTTACCGTCGATCGTGCGCCAGCCGGCAAAGCCCTCTTCGCGCCCGGCGGATGGGGTGTCGATCCCGCTGTCGCTCCGAGCAATCGCACGGCGCCGGCCGCCACGGCTCCGGCACCGGCGACATCCGGGTGGATACGCGGGAAACCGCCGGGTTAAGCTTCCCCTACCTGCTCCCCGACCGGGGTCACTACGGGGTCAGAGTCGGATTTCTTACGGCTATCGCAACCCGTTCGAGAGACGCGCGGACCGGAAATTCCACTCTGACCCCGTTTTTGCGGGCACGGTGCCCGCAGGCTTGCCACGCGATGCCGACGCACGATGCCGTTGATACCTGGAACCACGCATGCGCAAAGAAAAGTTGATCGTCGGTTGGCGCGAATGGGTTGCGCTGCCTGAATTGGGTATCGCGAGCATCAAGGCGAAGGTCGATACCGGCGCCCGCACCTCCGCGTTGCACGCTTGGCGCATTGAGCGCCACCGGAAAAAGGGCGCGCTGTGGGCACGCTTGTACGTTCATCCACTGCAGAGAAATTCGCGCATGACGAACATTGTCGATGCCGCCGTGATCGATGAACGCACGGTATCGGACTCCGGCGGCCACCGTGAACGTCGCATCGTGATAGAATCACTGCTCAATATCGGTGACGCGTCCTGGCCTATCGAGTTGACGGTAACCAACCGGGATCCGATGCGTTTTCGCCTGTTGCTGGGACGCACTGCCATGCATGGCCGGCTCGCGGTCGATCCCGCACGGTCTTACACACTCGGTAAACCAACCCGCAAATCCGCGTCGATCCACAGGGGGCGCAAATGAAAATAGGAATACTCTCGCGCAACCCGAAGCTCTACTCCACCCGCCGACTTGTCGAGGCGGCCCGTCAACGCAAGCACGAGGTGCGCGTCATCGACGTGCTGCGTTGTTACATGGATATCACCGCGCACAACCCCGTCATTCACTACAAGGGCGAGGAGTTGACCGGTTTCGATGCGGTCATTCCGCGCATCGGCGCATCTATCACGTTCTATGGAACCGCCGTCGTGCGGCAATTCGAGATGATGGGCGTGTTTTCAGTCAACGAGTCCGTCGCAATCACGCGATCCCGAGACAAGTTGCGCTCGCTGCAATTGCTTTCGCGCACCGGACTGGGATTGCCAATCACCACGTTCGCCCATTCACCCGACGACATCAACGGACTAATCGACGAGGTCGGCGGCGCACCGCTGGTCATAAAGCTTCTCGAAGGAACACAAGGTCTTGGAGTGGTCCTGGCCGAAACGAAAAAGGCCGCCGAGAGCGTGATTCAGGCTTTCATGGGCCTCAATGCCAACATCCTGGTGCAGGAATTCATCAAGGAGGCGCGCGGGAGCGACATCCGCTGCCTGGTCGTCGGCGGCAAAGTGGTGTCGGCAATGGAACGCAAGGCCGCACCGGGTGAGTTTCGCTCCAACCTCCATCGCGGCGGCCAGGCGAGTCTGATCAAGATCACGCCGGAGGAGCGTTCTACCGCCGTGCGCGCCGCGAGTACGATGGGGCTGAACGTCTGCGGAGTCGATCTGCTGCGGTCCAATCACGGGCCGGTCATCATGGAAGTGAATTCCTCACCGGGTCTGCGTGGTATCGAAGAAGCCTCGAAAAAGGACATTGCGGGCATGATCATCGAGTTTCTCGAAAAGGAGTCTCAGGAGCGGAAATCGACGAAAACCCGCGGGCGCGGCTGAGCCCATGTCAGGGGCACCGCTGACCATCGGCGGATCGCTGATCACGGCGGGGAGCCGGACCGAGGTCAGCCTGCGCGTCGCGGATCTGTATACGCACACGCCGATGACGATTCCCGTACACGTCATCGCGGGCCGTGCCGCCGGTCCGACCATGTTCGTATCGGCGGCCGTTCACGGCGACGAAATCAACGGGGTCGAGATTATTCACCGTTTGTTACGCCTGCGCGAGCTCAGGCGTCTGCGCGGCACGCTGATTTGCATTCCCATCGTCAACATCTTCGGATTTCTCTATCAGACGCGCTATCTGCCAGACGGTCGCGACCTGAATCGTTCCTTTCCGGGCTCGGAAAAGGGGTCGTTGACTGCGCGGTTGGCCAATATCTTTCTCACGGAAATAGCATCGAAGTGTGATTTCGGCATCGACCTGCACACGGCTTCAGCGCATCGCTCCAACCTGCCGCAGATCCGGGCCAACCTCGGTGACGAGAAAACACTTCGCTTCGCCGAAACCTTTCGCGCACCGGTGTTGATCAACTCCGATACCCGGGATGGTTCTTTGCGCCAGGCGGCGGACGAGCTGGGCGTGACGGTCGTGGTGTTCGAAGGGGGCGAGCGCCTGCGTTTCAACGAGCGCGTGATCCGCACGGGGGTGCACGGGATCATCTCGTCGCTGCGCAGCCTCGGCATGCTCAATGCGCGCACGCCATCGGAACCGTTCCCGGGTGCGGTCATCGCGCGCGGCACGCGTTGGATCCGGGCCAGTCGCAGCGGCATTCACCGCATACGCGCCAAGCTCGGCCAGCGCGTAAGCACCGGCGATTGTCTGGGTGTCATTTCCGATCCGTCGGGGAGCGTCGAAGAGCCGGTAGTGGCGGAATTGAGCGGCATCATCATCGGTCAGAACAACCTGCCGCTGGTCAACGAGGGTGACGCGCTGTTTCATGTCGCCCGCTTCGAAGACAATCGCGGTGCGGCCGGCAGTGTCGAGGCGTTCCGGGATGCCATCGACAACGCCGATTCGCTGCTGAATGACGTCGAACCGCCGACCTACTGAGCAGCTGCCTGCCCATGTGTGCGCCGCCGGCGCGTGACCCACGGCCGCGACGCCCGGGGCGGATCCCTATTCGTACTTGAGGTACTTGAAACGCGGATCGTCCGGCGTGCCTTCGAGCACGCCACCTTCGGTGGCCGGCTGCCACATGACCACGTCCTCGATCTTGCGTGCCAGCGCGAAGTCCTTGTCGGTAATACCTTTGGACGAATGGGTCACGAGCTTTACCACCACGAACGCATAGGACACGGTCAGATCCGGGTGGTGCCAGGCGGCTTCGGCGAGATGGCCGACCGTATTCACCACCATCAGCGTCGCCTTCCAGCCCGAAGTCTTGAATTTGCGCCGGATCCAGCCGTCCTCGTAGTACCACTGCGGCAGCTCATCGCGCAGCCGGGCCTCAATCTGTTCCGGTGTGTACACCTCGTTCCGTGTCGTGCTCATGCCGCTGCACCTCCTCGCGCACGGATCGCGCGTGCGCCGGGCCAGCCCGTGCCAGCCGTCGGCGGGATGCTGGCGCGCACCGCCCGCAGCGCGTGTGCCTCCACTTCGTTGCCGCGCCGCCCGCGCGCACACAGGGCGCCGCGAAACCCCAGGAAATCCGGCCTGTGTGCCAGCAACGCGGGCACGTCGGAGAGCGTGAGGCTGCCCGCCAGCCCCGTGAACAGACCGGCGGCACGTGCCACGGCGACGAAGCGCCCGATGGCAACGTCGTCGAGCAAGGTGCGCAGCGAACCGCGGCGCTTGTCGAGCGTGTCCAGCATCGCGCCACGAAAGCCGGCCGCGCCGAGCCGGCTGACTGTCCGGGAATCGACGCCCCGCTCGGCGGCCAGCACCGCCACCAGAGCGAGACCCGCTGCCGCCTGGACTGCCAGCGCGTCGATGAGGCGGTCGAGCTCGGCGGCGCCCGCCGGCATACCCACCTTGACCAGGTCGACGCCCAGCGCCGCGGTGGCTGCAACCCGATCGGCAATGACCGTCACCGCTTCGTCGCCGTCGCCGGTCGTCGCGCTGAGCGGGCGCACGCCCGCGAGCGCCCGGACGACCCGGGCGATCCCTGCCGGCGCCAGCGCGCCGAGCGCGCCGCGGGCGGGATCCTTGAGATCGATGATGTCCGCACCGCCGTCCACCGCCAGCAGAGCTTCGGCAACGTTGGTGACGCTGGCGAGCATGCCGGTCATGCGCAGCGCTCCGCGTCGGCACGGCACGCGGTGATGCGGGACTGTAACCATTCCCAGGCCTCGCGCTCGCGCTCGCCCGCCGTCTTGTCGACGGCGATCTGCAGGTAGGCCATCTCACGATCGACCTTGTCGGCCGGCAGCCACCGTAAACGGCTGACCAGTATGGCCGCCTCGATCACCGCGGCCTGTGCACGGTTGAAGCCCTTGAATGCACCGTGAGTTTCCTCGTGCACGACGCGGCAGTGAAAGCGTGGCCGTTCAGCGTCGTCCACGCGGCGCTCGACCTCGAGCTCCACGTGCGCCAGCGCGTCGCGCAGACGGGCGCCGGTGACGACGGTGGTCGCGGTGAGGGGCCAGTCGGCGCGACCCGTCAGGCAGCCCGCGAACACGCGCACGTCGTCGACCATGTTGGCCGCGGCGTGGCCCGTCGCCAGCAGGTTGTCCAGCGTCGTGGACGGCCGGAACGGCGCAATCTCCACCCGAATGCCGTCGCGCTGGATGCCCATGGGCGCCAGATGCACGCGGCCGGCGCTGTCCCGGCTCGTCACGACGGTTTCGAGGATCACGGCGGTCCAGCCCTGCGCGGAAACTCGGGTGATTATACCGGCTCGGTGCCGCACTCCCGTGAGCGCCGCGCGCCGGCCGGGCGCTCGTGCATGCTGGTCGATATCAGCCAGCCAGCTGGATGCCGCACGCCCACTGCGAGCTGGCGGTGCACGCCGGGCCAGGGACCGGGCGTGCCGGTCTCACTTAAGTACAGGATTTACTTATTGATTGTACAGGGGACCGTGGTGCACGTGGCGTGGCACGGTTGCTGCAACGTTTCCCCGGAACAGGCGATGAAGGAATGCCACGGCCATGTTCAAGCGAGGTCGACGATGAGCGCTCCGGCAACCGTGCAATCCGCCGCTGCCGATGCACCCTGGTCGCGCGAGGAGTTCGAGCAACGGTTGCGCGCCAAGGAGCACCTCTACCACATCAACCACCCTTTCCAGGTGCGCATGAATGGCGGTCAGCTCGACCAGGCCGCCATCCAGGGCTGGGTTGCCAACCGTTTCTATTATCAGACCAGCATCCCGGTGAAGGACGCGGCGATCATGGCCAACTGCCGCGATCGCGACGTACGCCGGCACTGGGTCCAGCGCATCATCGACCACGACGGCACCTGCGGCGACGAGGGCGGCATCGAAGCCTGGCTGCAACTCGGCGACGCGGTGGGTCTCGCCCGCACTGACCTGCTCGCGGAGCGCTTCGTGCTCCCGGGTGTGCGCTTTGCGGTCGATGCCTACGTCAACTTCGCCCGCGGCGCGACCTGGCAGGAAGCCGCCTGCTCGTCGCTGACGGAGCTGTTCGCGCCGAAGATCCACCAGGCGCGACTGGACAACTGGCCCGCGCACTACCCCTGGATCGAAAAGGATGGTTACAACTACTTCCGCAAGCGTCTCGCGCAGGCGCGACGCGACGTCGAGCACGGTCTGGCGATTACGCTCGACCATTTCCGCACGCGAGCGGAGCAGGAGCGGGCGCTGTCCATACTGCAATTCAAGCTCGACGTCCTGTGGACCATGCTCGACGCGATGTGGCTCGCCTACGTCGATCACAAACCGCCGTATCACTGCGTGGAGGGTCCGCGATGAGCGGCGCGTTCGCAGCGTCGTCGATCCCGACGCTGGCGCCGACGTATCGCTTCCAGTGGGAAGAGGCGCAGCAATGCTACGTCGTCCTCTATCCCGAGGGGATGGTCAAGCTGTCGCCCAGCGCGGGGGAAATCATGAAGCGCTGTGACGGCGTGATGAGCGTGCAGGGCATCGTCGACGACTTGAAGCGCCAGTTTCCCGGCATCGATCTCGATGCCGACGTGTACAAGTTCCTGGAGGTAGCGCATGACAACGGCTGGATCCGATCCGCGAACGGCCTCTAGGCCGTTGTGGCTGCTGGCGGAACTCACCTATCGCTGTCCGCTGCAGTGTCCGTATTGCTCGAACCCGATTGAGATCGCCAAGTACCGCAACGAGCTCAGCACCGGGGAATGGACGAGGGTCCTGCGCGAGGCCCGCAAGATGGGCGCGACCCAGCTCGGACTTTCCGGCGGTGAGCCGCTGCTGCGCGAGGATCTCGAGGAGATCATCGCCGCGGCCCGCAGCCTCGGTTATTACACCAATCTCATCACCTCCGGGCTCGGCATGGACGCGAACCGGATCCGGGCCTTCAAGGAAGCGGGGCTCGATCACATCCAGGTGAGCTTCCAGGCATCGACCGCCGAGCTCAACGACTATATCGCCGGCACGGACGCCTTCGAGCACAAGCTGGAGATGGCCCGCCAGGTGAAAAAACACGGCTACCCGATGGTGCTGTGCTTCGTCCTGCACCGCCACAACGCGGATCAGATCGAGACCGTCCTCGAGCTCGCCGCACGCCTGGAAGCGGACTACGTCGAGCTCGCCACGACCCAGTATTACGGCTGGGCCATGCTCAATCGTGAGACGCTGTTTCCGACGCGCCCACAGGTCGAGCACGCCGAACGGGTTGCACACGAGTGGCAGGAAAAGATGAAGGGCAGGATGAAGATCTACTACGTCGTGCCCGACTACTACGAGGACCGGCCCAAGCCGTGCATGAACGGCTGGGGCGCGGTGTTTCTCACCATCGCTCCCGACGGCACGGCGCTGCCCTGCCACGCAGCGGCGCAGTTGCCCGGTTTCAGCTTCCCGAACGTGCGCGAAATCAGCATCGAAGCCATATGGAACGACTCCGACGCCTTCAACCGCTTTCGTGGCTTCGACTGGATGAAGGAACCGTGCCGCAGCTGCGACGAACGCCACAAGGATTTCGGCGGCTGCCGCTGCCAGGCCTATATGCTGACGGGGGATGCGAGCAATGCCGACCCGGTCTGCAGCAAGTCACCCCAGCACGCGCGCATCCTGGCGCTCGTCGAACAGGCCAACGCCGATAGCGGCTCGGGTGCCGGGAAGCCACTGGTGTTCCGCAACATGCGCGAGTCGCGCAAGCGACTGCACATGGCTCCGGAGACCGCCGAGTCGTGACGGCCGGCTGAAGCCGGCCCTGCAGCGCCCTGCGCGAGTCGCGCAAGCGCCTGCACATGGCTCCGGAGACCACCGAGTCGTGACGGCCGGCTGAAGCCGGCCCTACAGCGCCCTGCGCGAGCCGGATGCCTGCCCGGATCCGGCATCGGCGATCTCCGGTGCGTTCGTAGCTGCGGCTTCCAGCGCACGCGCCCGGCGTGTGGCGCTACGCCAGCCCGGCGATCCGTTGCGCCTGCATGATCGCGCGCGCGACCTCGACGGCCTGCCGGTTGGCACGCACGTCGTGGACGCGAAAGATCCTGACTCCCGCGAGCACGCCGAGCGCCGTGGTGGCGCAGGTCGCCCCCACCAGGGCGCTGAACTCGGTCTCGCGGCAGATCGATCCCATGAAGCGCTTGCGACTGGTGCCGAGCACCACCGCGTAACCGCTGTCCACCAGCGCCGGCAGCCCGGCGAGCAGCGCAAGGTTGTGTTGTTTCGTCTTGCCGAAGCCGATCCCCGGATCGATCGCGATGCGCTCGGCGGCGACGCCGGCGGCACGGGCGGCGGCCGCGCGCGCAAGGAGGAAATCGCGCACCTCGGTGACGACGTCGTCGTAGCACGGCGCATCCTGCATCGTCGCCGGCGAGCCCTGCATGTGCATGAGCACGACGCCGGCCCGGCGCGCGGCGACCACCCCGAAGACGTCGGATTCCCTGCCCGCGGCGACATCGTTGACGATCGACGCGCCCGCGCCGAGCGCCGCGTCCGCAACCTCGGCGAGCGTGGTGTCGATGCTGATGTGCACCGCGGCGGGCAGGCGCGCGCGCAGCGCGCGGATGACCTCGAGGACGCGGCCCAGCTGCTCGGCGCCGGGCACACGCACCGCACCGGGGCGGGTGGATTCGCCGCCCACGTCGATGATGGCCGCGCCCTCCCCGGCCATGCGCAGGCCGTGCTCGACGGCGACCGCAGTGTCGCGGTGCGCGCCCCGTTCGGAGAAACTGTCAGGCGTGACGTTCAGTACGCCCATGAGCATGGGCTCTGTCAGCGCCGTGAAGTTCATGGCCCCGCCAGCCGCGCCGCCATGGCGTCGCTCGCGCCGACCAGGGCATCGATCATCGCCGGTTCGCTGGCGAGATGACCGGCCTCGTGCAGGATCACGAGCGCCGATCCCGGCAGCGCCTCGTGCACCGCCCAGGCAGACTCGGGCGTGCAGGTCAGGTCACGCCGGCCATGGATGATTGTCGCGGGCAGGTGCGCAATACGCGCCATGTTCGCCAGGATCTGGTCCGGTTCGAGGAAGTAATGATGGTGCGCGTAGTGCGTCTCGATGGCCACCTCGTCGAGCATGCGATCCAGGTCACCGTCCGACGGCGGCTCGGTGCTCGCGAGTGAGAACGCGACCACGGCGCCCGCCCAGCGCGCCCAGGCGCGCGCAACGCGCTCACGCTCCGCACGGTCGCCGCCGTGCACGCCCGTGTACGCCCGCGCCACCAGCTCGCGGCCCGTGCCGGCGCCGAGCACCGCGCACAGCGCCGCCCAGTGCTCGGGGAACAGCCGGCGCGCGCCGTCGCCGAAAAACCATTCGACGTCCCGATCGCGGGCGAGAAACGTACCGCGCAACACCAGACCCAGCACCCGATCGGGATGCGTCTGCGCGTACACGAGGGCGAGCGCCGCGCCCCAGGACCCGCCGAACACCAGCCAGCGGTCGATGCCGAGCAGCACGCGGATCCGCTCGATGTCCGCGACGAGCCGCCCGGTGTCGTTCTCGTTCACCGCCCCGCGCGGCGTCGAGCGGCCGGCGCCGCGCTGATCGAACACGACGATGCGGTAGGCGTCGGCGCGGAAGAACTGCCTGTGGTAGGGCTTGCAACCCGAGCCCGGCCCGCCGTGCAGAAAAACGACCGGCACGCCATCGGCACGGCCACAATCCTCCACGTGCAGCGCGTGACCGCCACCGACGTCCAGGCGGTACACCTTGCGTGCCTCGATGGCGGGGTAGAGCTGACGCACGGTGGAGGTGGCAGGGGACCGCAGCCGGATCCGATCCTGGCGGCGGGCTCAGCGCTTGTGAAACATCCGCCCGCCGCAGCGAGACGGTTCCCGGGCGTTCCTGGTCAGGCGCGGGGGTGTACAAAATCGCGCGCACAGCGGGCCTGCGGAAACGATTTCGGGGGTCCCCGCAACGCCGCCAGGGGCGTCCAGGGGCCGTCGCAGCAGGCGCGGAGATGGTTTCACGACTCAGATCTCGTCGAGTATCGCCCGCCGCCTGGCCTGGTACTCCTCGTCGGAAATCAGGTTCTTCTCGTGCAGCACCGCGAGCTTCGCCAGACGCTCCTCCACGGACTCCGTGGCCGCGCCGCCCGAACGCATGTCGTCCATCTGCTGGCGCATGCGCGCGAGCTCCTCGCGCATCTGCCGCCGCTCGATGGCGAGCTTAGCGGCCTCCTCCTTGACCTTGGCCGTTTCCCGCGCGATCTCCTGCGGCACGGCACGCTGCTCGGCGGCGGCCAGCGCTTGCTTGAGATCGATGGCGATCCAGTCGCCGCGCAGCACACCACCCTCGCTGTGAAATTCCACGCCCTCGGTGTTCATGATGCGTGCATCGTGGCTGCGCGCCTTGTCGCGCCGTCCGGGGTTGTGCGGAAAGCGGCGCCGATCGATGCCGGATTCGATCCCCTGGATGTCCTTTTCCTTGCCGAACTCGTAGGCGCGGTGCATGTCGCCGATGATGAGATTGAGCCGCCCGCCCTGGTAGAACGCCCGCCCCGCCGTCGATACCCGGTCCTTGCCGACGACCAGCTTGGACTGAAAACCCATGATCGCGAAGGTCACGTCCTCGTGGCTCTTGGCCTGTGCGAGCGCCTCGGACAGCTTGCGGCCGAGCAGCGATGCCTGCGAGGCCGTGAACAGGGACTCGGTCTCGCCGTCGCCGGTATCGAAGAAGCCGCCTTCGCGCCACAGCGTGACCGAGGCGAGCACCGTGCTCAGCGTTTCCGGTGCCAGCTCGACCGGGTGATCGTTGGGCGGCACGGATCCGGCGGCGCCCTTGCCCTGGGGCACGATGCGCACGTACTGATCGCTGCCCTCCCAGACGACTCGACCGTCGTCGCCACCGAAGATGTTCGGCAGCAGGTCGAGCGCGGCGACGGATGCGGGCAGCAGGCCCACGCAGGTGGCGAGGATGACGGAACAATGAAGGCGACGCATGCGATGGTTCACCGGGGGAAGGGCTCGGTTCACTTGGACCACGACAGCACCGGAATGCTCAGCGGCCGGCGCTCCGGATTATACCCGAGCGGGCGCGGCACAGAAAAAGACCGCAGGCGCCGGGCAAAAAGAAAGGGCGCATCCCTGCGGATGCGCCCTTGCGGGTAGCTCAGACCCTGGCGACGCGGCTTACCAGAAGAAGAAGCCGCCGACCGCGAAGGTGTCGACCTCGTGGTTCTCGCCGCCGTGCCACTCGGTCTCCGAATTGGTGTACTCGGCCACGACCTTCAGCCAGGAGGTCACATCGTGATAGACCCCGACCGTCCAGGCATTCTGCTGGCTGGCACGCGACTCGTTGACCACACCGTTGGGGCACGCCGCGAAAATGGCTGCTCCACCGATGGCCGTGCGGCAAGCTTCCTCCAGACGGGTCTCGTCCGCATTGGACTCGCCGTAGCTGACGCCGACCTTGGTCGTGCCGTTGAAGGTATAGGCGCCCTGGGCGATGAAGCCGTCGTTGTCACGCTCGTTGCCCCAGGGGTCGAGCGAGTCGGTGTCGTACTGCAGAGTCAGGCCGATGCCGTCGCCGGTGTAACCCGAGACGACGAAGTCGAAACCGCCGAAGGTGGCCTGCACGCCGAGGTGGAAACCGGTGGTCTCCACGCTGCTGCCGCCGAGGGCCGCACCGAAGGCATCGGTGGCGCCCGCGCCGAACTCGGCTTCCTGGTAAGCGCCGCCGACCCAGAACATCAGGTTGCCGCCGGCGAACGCCGTCGCGTAGCTGGCCTCGGCCTCGAACGCGGGCGTGTCGGTGACGGTCGCCGCAATACCCGATTCACCGGCGATGGTCGACGGATCGAACATGCCGACCTCGACCTGGAAGCCGTTGATGTTGGGCGTGCGGTAGGCGATGCGCGAGTTGAACTGCGGGTACACGTAGCCGAAGCCGATGCGGCCGAGGGTCGTGCCGCCACCTTTCTGGACGCCGTGCACGCCGACGCCGAACAGGGTCATGTCGGTGAGAATGTTCTTGCGCTGGAACAGCGACAGGGTACGGCCGACGCTGATGGTGCCGAAGCCGCCTTCGACGTCGAAGAACACTTCACGCATGTCGATCTGGGCGCCGAACGCGGTCTCGGTGTTGGCATTGTTGATCTGCGGCGCGAAGCTGATGCGGGCCTTGCCGGTCAGGCCGTTCACGGTCGGCGACTTGACGTTGAAGCTGAAGAAGGCCGGCAGCAGGCCGGTGCGTACGCGCGAGACGTCCTGATCCGGCGACAGCGCATTCAGTGTCGCACCCGCCAGCACACCACCGCTCTGTTGCGTGGGCAGCGGATCGATATCTGAATTGACGTAGAAGCCGTTGACGTTACCGTCGAAGCTGACTTCCCAGCCATTGTCCCCACCCACGACGACCACGGCATGGGCCGGCGCGCCGATGGCCATTGCCAAGGCAGCGGAACCGATCGCAGCAGCCAGCCTGGTCCTGTTGAATTTTTTGTCCATCATTTCCTCCTGAGAGAAATGCGTCAGTAAAAGCTCGAGCTTTTGCTCCCCATCTCTCACGCTGCCAAACCCCTGCTTCTAGCCGGTGAGGACTGGTGCCGGATGAGGCATGAAAGCTTCATCACAAGACGCGGCAAACATACTCGATGTTGCATCGGGGGTCAAGCGAGATCTACCGAAATACAACACGCCGGGCCGGGCTTTGCAGCCGATTCGTTGCTGTAATACAACAATCGAGCGCGGTTTCAGCCGCCACCCTTGTGATAGGCACGGGCGAAACGCGCGAGCACACGCTCGCGCTCGGCGCCGGTATAGCCCCGGAAGTGAAACTCGAGCGCGGTCGCGGGCAGGCGCAACGAGGCGATGCGGCGCTCGCGTTCAGGACCGACCCGGATCGTGAGGCGGCGCTCGGCCTCGCGCAGATCGATGCGGCCCGGGCGCAGTTCGTACGGGACCCCGCCCAGGGCGGTGCCGAGTACACGATAGAGATCGGCGTGACTGATGCCCATGTCGCGCCGCAACACGAAATCGGCGGCGTCGCGCTCCGCAGTGCCGGGATCAGCCACCGGCGACGGGTGGCCAGATCGCGAGAGTGTCCCCCTCCGCGAGCGCCAGCGAGCGCTGCTCGGGTGCCAGGTAGACGCCGTTACGCAGCACCAGGTGGGCGAGCGCGCGCGGGATACCATGGCGATCCACGAGCGCATCGGCGCTCGTCCCGGGGGCCACGTCCAGCGTTACGGCATGCTCGCGCGCCTGTGCCGGCAGGTAGGCGCCGAGGCTGGCGTAGAGCTTGAAGGTGATGCGCATGGCAAGAACCGCTAAAACCGGGGTCAGAGTCGAATTTTGCGTCCGGCGCTTTCCAATCAGCCGTTTTCCGATCGGCAAAATTCGACTCTGACCCCGGTTTTACATGAGGCGGGCGTTGAAGCCGATCGCCTGGGTGGCGCCGAGATAGGCTTCCATGATGCGGCTCGGATCTGCCTGCAGCCGGTGCCGCCACGGCCCCAGCCGCGTGCGCGTCTGGATGAGCCCGCGCAGCACGCCCACGTGCTGGGTCAGACCCAGGCTGGTCGCGCCCACCAGCACGTCACCGTCGAACTGCAGGTTGAGGTAACGGTAGCGATCCGGGCTGTATAGTTCGGCCTGCTCACCGCCGTCCACGCCCATCCACAATCCGAAGGAGCTCGATACCAGACCCAGCGTGTCGAGCACGTTCATGTTCACGCTGCCGCGGTGCTCGACCTCCTGCCCGACCATGTTGCGCGCCGCGATCTGGCCGTGCTCGACGGCGGTCGGCTGGATCGCCTGCACGCTGCGTTCACCGGTGGAGAAGTCCCGGCCCTGGGCCACGTCACCCGCCGCGAACACGTCCGCGTCGCTGCTGCGCAGGTGCCGGTCGATCAGCACGCCCTGGTCGGTCTCGATACCGCTGCCCGCGAGCAGCTCGAGATTCGGCTTCACACCCGTCGCCGACACTACCAGGTCCGCCTCGAGCACCGCGCCGCTGTCGAGCGTGACCGCGAGCGCCCCGGCGGCGGGTGCGATAGCCGTCACTTTCGTCGCGGTGTGCACCGCCACGCCCTTGCTCTGGCACCACTGCTTGATCAGCGTGCCGGCCTTGTCGTTCATCATCCGCGGCACCATGCGGTCGAGCATCTCGACCACGGTCAGATCGGCACCGCTCGCCGCCAGCGCCTCGAGGATGATGCAGCCGATAAAGCCTGCACCCATCAGCACCACGCGGCTGCCGGCGCGCATGCGCGCGGCGATCGCGCGGCCGTCCGCCAGCGTCCAGCAGTTGTACACACCGGGTGAGTCGATGCCGGGAACGGGTGGCTTGACGGGGCGCGAGCCGGTGGCGATCAGCAGCCGATCGTAGTCCACCGTCCCGCCGCCCTCGAGATCGAGGCGGTGCGCGCCGGCGTGCACCCGTGCGACCCGTGCGCGGCGCAGCTCGATACCGAGCCGGGCATAGTGATCCGCCCCTTTGCGCAGATGCGTACCCGGCTCACCGATCTGCCCCATCAGGTAGTACGGCAGGGCCATACGCGAGTACGGCGGCTCCGGCTCGTCGCCGATGAGCAGCACGCCCGCGTCCCGATCCAGGCGCCGCAGCGTTTCCGCGGCCACCACACCCGCCGGGCCTGCGCCGATGATGACGTGTCGCATGTTGGTTACGGACTCCTTCTTCTGCCCGCGCTCGGGTTCACCGCACGTGTACCGCCGGCCCTACAGCGCCAGGCGCGCCAGCGTCTCCGGCTTCGGTACGCCGTCCACCGACCAGCCGCGGATCGCGTAGTACTGCGGCAGCATCTCGCCGAGCTTGCTCGCCAGCCCCTTGGCGGGACCGGTCTGCGCCGGCTCCTCCAGCAAGCGCCGCGGCAGCGTGTCGTCCTTGGCCGTGATCCCCGCCCGCAGGTTGAACTGGCGCTCCAGGTTCCAGATCCGCTCGCCCGTCTCCAGCAGGTTCTCGATCGACCAATCGCCCTCGCAGGCTGCCTGGATCTGCGGCGCGATATCCTCCAGTGTCCACGCGAAGGTCGTGAACACACACAGGCCCGTGGAATCCACCACCGAGGTCGCGTCCTGGAACGCCTTCACCAGCTCCGGTTTGCCCTCGGTCGACAGCGGATCGGTTTTCACCGGGGTACCGAGGATCTCCGAGGACACCGTGTAGCTGCGCAGATGGCAGGCGCCGCGGTTGGACGTCGCATAGGTCAGCCCCATGCCCTGGATACCGCGCGGATCGTAGGCCGGAAACTCCTGCCCCTTTACCGTCATCGACAGCTCCGGGTGACCGTACTTCGCGCACAGGCGCCGGGAGCCCAGACCCAGCTCCAGCCCGAAGCCCTCGCCCCGCGCCGTCAGCTGCGTCACCGTCGTCAGCGCCTCCGCCGAGCCGAACCGCAGCTCGATGCCACCGGTGTCCTGCTTCGTCAGCGCCCCCAGCTCGTACAGCTCCATCGCCGCCGCCACCGTCGAGCCGAACGAGATCGGATCAAATCCGTCCTCGTTGCAGAGGAAGTTCGCGTAGGTCAGCGCATCCAGATCGTCCACCCCGGTGTCCGAGCCCAGCGCCCACGCCGCCTCGTACTCCAGCCCCCCCGACGCGCCCCAGTACTCGGGCTTGTTCCTGATCGTGTAGTGCTCCCGATCAATCGTCGAGATCCGTCCGCAGGCGATCGTGCAGCCAAAACACGCCGCGTTGGTCACCAGATTCGGCTTACCGTCGCTCTCGCGCGGCTCGTGCATCGCTTCGCCGGAGATCCGGTGCGAGCCCTCGAACTGCACCTCGCGCATGTTGCGCGTGGGCATCGCGCCCACTTCGTTGATGACGTTCATCATCACCTGGGTGCCGAATTTGGGCAGGCCCTGGCCGGTCACCGCGTTGTCGGCGAGCACCTTCTTGCCCCGCGCTACGGCTGCCATGAACGCCTTCGGATCCTTGATGTTGCCCACCCCACGCGTGCCCCGCACCGCCACCGCCTTGAGGTTCTTGGACGCCATCACGGTCCCCACCCCCGAGCGGCCCGCCGCCCGGTGCAGATCGTTGATGATCCCCGCATACAGGCAACCCGTCTCCGCCGACCGACCCACGCAGGCCACCCGCAGCAGCGGATCCTGGTAGCGCTCGTGCAGCAGGTGATCGGTCTCCCACGCCGACTTGCCCCAGATGAATTCGCCCGCCGGCACCAGCGTCGCCTGCTCGTTCTCCAGGTACAGGTACACCGGCGCCGGCGACCGGCCCTCGAAGATGATCATGTCCCAGCCCGCCGACTTGATCTCCGCACCGATGAAACCACCAGAGTTCGAGCACGCGATGCAGCCGGTCAGCGGGCCCTTGGTCACCACCGAGTAACGTCCCCCCGTGGAGGCCATCGTCCCGGTCAGCGGCCCGGTGGTCATGATCAGCTTGTTCTCCGGTCCCAGCGCGTCGCAGGCCGGATCGATCTCCTCGTACAGGTACTTGCTCGCGAGCCCCCGCTGGCCGAGATATTGGCGCGCCCATTCCATGTTCAGTGGTTCGGGGATGCACGTGCCGGCGGTCAGGTTGATCCGCAGCACCTGTCGTGTCCACGCCATGGTTGCTTACCTCGCTCGGTCCGGTTCAGGCTGACGCCCGGGGCAGGTTCCCGGCCGCATGCGCGTGCATGCGCGCCAGGCCGGTGTGCGCCGCGTCGACGTAGGTGATGGCGGCCGTAGGACAGGCCTTGGCGCACTGCGGGTCGCCGCCGCACAGATCGCACTTGATCACCTTGCCGCTATCCACGTTGTAGTTCACCGTGCCGAACGGGCAGGCGATCGTGCATACCTTGCAACCCACGCACACCGAATCCAGCACGTCCTTCGCACCCGTCGCCGCGTTCACCACGATCGCCTCGACCGGGCACGCGTGCAGGCACCACGCCTCGGCGCACTGCGTGCACGTGTACGGCACGAACCGGCCCTCGTCGTGAAAATTGAACACCTTGATGCGCGATTTCGCCGGGTTGAACACGCCCTCGTTCTCGTACGAACACGCCATCTCGCATTGCAGGCAGCCGGTGCATTTCTCGGGTTCGATCTGCAGCGCCTTGAGCATGTGCTACTCTCCTGTGCGCGCAGGCGGATGACCGACTGCGCGCTCGACTGTTCCGCGCCACCGTGGTGGCGCCGATTCGACTACGGACGTGATACGCGGCGCGGACCGCCGTGTCTGCTGAGCATGCGACTGCGCGCAAGCCGACGGTTCGGGCGTGGCGTGCCTGAGACTATAGGTTTTGCCGTGCATTTTCCAGTGCGCCGGCGGCGACCGTCCGGCCCCCCGCCCGGTTCGCCGCAGAACGCGGGGAACTTTCCCAGGGTGTTGAATTCCATGGCGCGGCGATCGAACTTTGGATCATGCCGTCAGTCTGTGTGTAGAGTAGGTCGCGTGCGTATCCGGCGCGACTTCATCCCACCCCTGCCGGAACTGCACGGAGGTCGGAATGTCCGCATTTCAATGGCGCCCGCACGGTATGAGAGTGCTCGCCTGCTGCGCGCTGCTGCTCGGCGCGGGCACGGCGCCGGCGGCGCCACTCGAGATACGCCTGGCCTACGTGGGTGAGCCGACCGATGCTGCATGGCTGGGCGCCGGCCAGGGGCTGGCCGAAGCCAACACCCAGGGGCGCTTTCTCGGCCAGCGCTATGCGCTCGAGCGGCTGACGGGCGCGGTGACTGCGACCGATCTCGGTCCTTACGCCGCCATCGTCGCCGCGGTCGATGCCGCTCGACTGCCGGCGCTGGCAATCGCCGCCGGCGACCGCCCGGTGCTGAACGTCACGGCGCGTGACGATTCGCTGCGCACACGGGCCTGCCGGCGCAACCTGCTGCACGTCCTGCCGAGCGCCGCCATGTACCGCGACGCGCAGGCGCAATGGCAGGCCGGCCATCCCGGCAGCCGCGTGACCGCGCGCGCCTGGCACCCGGCATTCGAGAAATATGCGGCCGCTCAGCTCAACAACCGTTACCAAAAGACCCACGACGGCGAGCGCATGGATGATCGCGCCTGGGCGGGCTGGGCCGCTGTGAAACTGCTGTCCGATTCGGTGGCGCGGGCCGGCACCGCCACCCCCGGCGAACTGCTCGACTTCATCCGCACCGGGCTCGAGTTCGACGGCCAGAAAGGCGTCGACATGAGCATCCGTCCGAACGGCCAGCTGCGCCAGCCGATGCTGCTCGTCGACGGCGAGGAGATCGTGGGTGAAGCGCCGGTGCGTGGCGTGTCCGATGATCTCGACAGTCTGGGCGCGAGCGACTGCGCGCCGTGAACCCCACCCATGCCGCCACGCGCGGCACGAACCCGGAACCAACGAGGAGCCACCCCGACATGCGCACCTGTCTCGCCCTGTTCTTCACCTTGACCTGCGCGCTCGGCGCCATGGCGGAGCCCACACACCGTGTGTTCGTCACCAACGAGCAGGACGACAGCCTGAGCGTCATCGACGCGCGCACCGGCGAAGTCATCGACACGGTTGCGGTGGGCAAACGACCGCGCGGTATCGGTCTGTCGCCGGACGGCAGCGAGCTGTACGTGGCGGTGAGCGACGAGAACAGCATCGCCGTCGTCGATCCGCGGACGCTGAAAGTGCTGCGCAAATTCGAGTGCGGTGCCGATCCGGAAACCTTCGCGGTCCATCCGAACGGCCACATCTACATCTCCAACGAGGAGGACGCCAAGGCCTCGGTCTACGATCCGAAAACCGGCACGAAGATAGCCGAGATCGAGGTCGGCCTGGAGCCGGAAGGTGTGAGTATCTCCCCGGACGGCCGCTACGTCATCGTCACCAGCGAGTCGACCAACATGCTGCACGTCATCACCGTGCCGGGCCACGAGCTGGTCCAGAACATCCTGGTCGGGGCGCGGCCGCGCTCGGCGACCTTCGCGGCCGACAGCCGCACGGCCTATTCGACCTCGGAGGTGGGCGGCAAGGTCAGCATGGTCGACGTCAGCACCGGCGAGATCCTCAGGAGCCACGACATCGGCGGCGACGCCAAGCCCGTGACCCTGGTGCTGACGCACGACGGCGGCAAACTCTACGTTGCCGGCGGCCGATCCAACTCGGTGTACGTGCTCGATCCGCAGACTCTCGACGTGCGAAAGGAGATCCCGGTCGGCAAGCGGGTGTGGGGTCTCGGCGCCAATCGCGACGACAGCCGGATCTATACGACCGACGGCGCCAGCCACCAGGTCTCGGTCATCGACACCGCCACCGACGAGGTGATCAGGACGATCCCGGTCGGCAGGTTTCCCTGGGGTGTCGTCGTCGACGACTGAGGCGCTCGCGCGGTTGCGCGGCCGGCACGCGCCGGCGCAGGGCACCCGCGCGCGTCACAGGCGCAGGCGCAAACCTACCCACCCGGCCCGCGGCGCGCCGGCGCCGAGAAAGAACGGGCGTGTGTCGGCGAGCGGCAGCACTTCACCGGGGTCTTCGCCGAGCAGACCGAAGTTCTCGTACTCCGCGTCGAAGACGTTGTCGACCCGTGCGAACAGCTCCAGGTGCCCGGTGACGCGGTAGCGCGCGCGCAGGTTGACGAGCGCGTAACCGTCGATGGTGCCGAGCCGGTTGGACTCGTCACCGCGCAGGTGCTGATCGGAGTTGAAAATCAGCTCGGCACCGAGCGCGACGCCGGCGGGAAAGCTGTAGTCGCCGCCGATTTTCAGGGTGTGCTCGGGGATGCCCGGGATCCGGTCGCCCGCGGTGACCTGGATCTCGCCGTCGCCGTCCGCGTCCGGGTGATTCGGGCTCAGCACCCGGAAATCGTCCTCGAAGCTCGCCTGCACATAGCTGTAGCTGGCATACCAGTCGAGCCCGCCCCGGATCCCGGACAACTCCGCTTCCACGCCCAGGCGCCGGGTCTGGTCCACGTTGGCGAACAGCCCGGTCGCCCGCCCGGTGGTCTGGAAGATGATGTCGTCGTGGTTCACGGTGTGGAAAAACCCCACATGATAGTCGCTGGCGGCGGACAGGCGGCCCCGTGCGCCGGCCTCGAAGGACTTGGCGACGACCTGCGCGAGCGGCGGATCGGCGAGGAAGGCGTTTGGCAGGCGGCACTCGAGATCGATGTCGTCGGGATCCTCGCCGTCGGCAATGGCGTTGGCGCGCGCGATCTGGAACACACCTTCGTTGCAGGACAGCTCGATCGGTGTGGGCGCGCGCGAGGATTCCGAGTAGCTGGCGTACAGGTTCGCCAGCGCGCCCGCCTGCCACGCCAGACCGAACGCCGGATTGAAGCGCTCGAAGGTGTGCTCGCCGTCGAGCTCGGGCCGTTCGCCGGACAGGTCGCGGATCTTCACGTCCGTGCTGTTCCAGCGGCCGGCCAGGGTGACATGGAGGCGTTCGGTCAGCGACAGCGTGTCGGTAAAATAAATGCTATAGCTGCGTGTGCTGGTATCGACATGGGTCGCTTCGCTGTCGACGAAGGTGCCGGTGCCCAGACCGGCACTGCTGCGCGTGACCGGATCCTGGTCCGCGAGCTCGACGCGTGAGTCGAAGGTCGAATCGCCGTCGTAGTACGCCACGCCGACGACCAGGTGGTTCTCGCGCGCGAACAGATCCCGCAGAAAGGTGAGCTGCAGATCCGCGCCCCTGCTGTCCTGCTCGCGCCGGCTGGTGTTGTTGATCGCCGCGTCGCTGAGAATACCGGTTCCGGACAACTCGTCGCCGAGGTCCTCGATGTTGAACTCCTCGGCGGGACCGAGGCCGTTCAGGAAGGCCTCCAGCGCAGTCGCATCGGCGTGGGTGACGCCGTCGCAGACGTCGTCCTCGTCCAGACCCAGGGCCGCAAGAGCGTCGTCCTCGAAACCCTCCAGCAGGCGCTCACCGTTGCCTAGCAGGCAGCGCTGATACTCCGATGCATCGCCGTTGAAGGAATCGGTGTCGGCACCGCGGTAAAAGGCACTGCCGGAAAGTTGCAGCTCGTCGCTGAAAAAATGGGTGCCTTCCAGCGTGACCATGCGCATGTCGTTGCCGGTGATGTCCGGCGCGGTGAAGATCGCCTCGCGGTCGATGGCGAGCAGACCCACCGGCGCGGCGCCATTGCCGTTCAGGGTGGTGTCGCCGTATTGCGCCGCGAAGTCCAGGCTCGAGCGCTGCGCGCGCCAGCTCAGGCTGGCGTACACGTTGGTCGCGTCCGATTCGGACAGGTCGCGCCAGCCGTCTTCCCGGAAGTGATGCACGTTGACGTAATAGCCGAACACGCCGTTGTTGCCGCCGCTCTGTGCCGAGACAACGGCGCGATCCCACGATCCCCCGTAGGCCTCGACGTCGTGGCCCTGAAAATTGAAGCCGTTCTTCATGTCGACGACCAGCGCACCGCCGAGGGTGTTCAGGCCGAACACGGGATTGGCGCCGCCGATGAGATCGATGCTGTGCACGGCGGACTGCGGCAACAGATCCCAGCTCACGGCGTCACCGAGCGGCTCGTTGATGCGGGCGCCGTCCTGGTACACGGCCAGGCCCTGCGGCAGGCCGAGCAGCGGCGAGGCGGTGAAACCGCGAAACTGCACATCGGGCTGCAGGGGGTTGTTCTGCGCCGAGTTGATGTTGACGCTGCCGAGCTTGCGGTTCATGAAATCAGCCAGGTCGAGCGCCTGTGATCGTTGCAGATCCTCGCTGTTCGCCGATTGCACGTACCGGGCGACCTTGTCGGCGGACAGCCCGATGCCCTCGGTCGGCGTCACACCGACGACTTCGATCTCTTCGGTGGGCTGCTGCGCCCGCGCCGCACCGTGAATCAGCGCGTTCGGGGCCAGTACGGCCAGTATGGCGATCAGCCAGGGGCAGCCGGCGCGCGGTATGGGCACGCTTTCGTCGCGCAGTGACATGTTCGGCGGAATCCATGTGCGGGTTTCGGAACCGCGGATGGTAAGCAATACCGGCCCGCGGCGCTGCGGAATCTGACGGGCAGGATGACGGGAAAACAGCCTGCCGCGAGCGGGAGATATTCCCGCTCGGTCCGGGCGCGCGTCAGGCTTTGACGATACCGTGGCGGATGGCGAGGCGCGCGAGTTCGGTAATGGTACCGACCTCGAGCTTGCTCTTGATCTGGGTCGCGTAGTTGGCGACCGTCTTGTAGCTCAGGGACAGCCGGCGGGCGATCTCGCCGACGTTCAGACCCTCCGCCAGCATGCAGAAAATCTCGAACTCGCGCGTGGACAAGGCGGCCATCGGCGTGCCGCGGCCGCGGCTCTTCTGGAACGCAAGGCGCTGCGCGATGTCGGGATCGACGTGGATCCCACCGGCGGCGATGGTCTTGATCGCCTCGACCAGCGCTTCGGGCGCGCTCGACTTGGTGACGTAACCGCGCGCGCCAGCGGCCAGGGCCTGCTCGACGAATACCGGATCCTCGTGCATGCTGAACACCAGCACGCGTGCGCCGCCGTCGCGGGCGACGATCCGGCGGATGGCCTCGAGCCCGCCCATGCCGGGCAGCGACAGATCCATGACCACCACGTCCGGCGCTGCGTGGACGAATTCGCGGCACGCAGTCTCACCACTGTCGGCTTCGGCGACGATCTCGATCTCCGGCGCATTGCCGAGCAGCACCCGGTAGCCGGCACGCACGACCGCGTGGTCGTCCACCAGCAGCACTCGCACACGCGCGCTACGCAAGCCTGCGCCCCCGCTCGGCCGGCGCCGGTATGTCAATGTCGATGATGAGACCGGTTCCGGGCCGGCTGCGCAGCGTGAACGAGCCATCGAGCGCCGCGACGCGTTCGTGCATGCCGAGCAGCCCCAGGCCCCGGGCGCTCGATTCGGGATCGAAGCCGACGCCATCGTCGGCAATGCGCAGCGTCAGCTCACCCGATCCGTGCCGCTGCAGGTCCACTTCCACCCGGCTGGCGCGCGCGTGCTTGACCACGTTGGTCAGCGCTTCCTGGACGATGCGATAGAGCGAGATCCCGGTGGCCTCGTCGGTGCCATCGAAATCGCCCTCCACGCGCAGGGCGCAGAACAGCTCCGTATTGCGCGCGTTCCAGTCGTCGACCAGTTGCTCCATGGCGGCGACGAGGCCGAGTTCGTCGAGGATCGCCGGTCTGAGGCGGTGCATCATGCCGCGCACGGTATCGTAGATCGTGCTCGAAATGTCGCTGATCGTGCGTGCGCTCTGGGCGATGTCGGGTTCGCGCGCGCCGATCCGCTGGCTGATCGATACCGCTACGGCCTTGATCGCGCTGATCGACTGCCCCATCTCGTCGTGCAGCTCGTGCGCCAGGTAGCGCCGCTCTTCCTCCTGGATCGCGAGCGAACGCTGTGCCAGGGCCCGCGTCTGCGCCCGGCTGCGCGCGAGGACGGCGGCGATGTGGTTGACCTTGTCGACGATGCGCCCGAGCTCGGGCAATGCCGGGCGGCCGAGGCGCGCCTGATAGTCGCCCTGCTCGATGGCGTCGAGGCCGCGCACGATCGCCTCGACCGGGCGCAAACCGTGGCCCAGGACCAGGTACACGACGCCGTTGGCGACCAGCGCGAACACGACGACGACCGCGAGCAGCGCCCGCACGTCCTCCCAGGCCTCGGTGATCTCGTCGTCGGGATCGGCCCGAATGACGATCTCGCCCGCCGGCATTCCCGCGGCCGCGATCGATTCGCGGATCTCGAGCGGCGGCGGCCGCACCAGCGCGACGAACCAGGCTGGCGCGGTCGCGACGTGGTGCGCGCCATCGCGGCGCGAAAGCGCGCGCACGCCGGCCATGCCGCTGATCTCCACCTCCATGTGCCGCGTACGCTCGAGCTCGCCGAGCCGTTCGACCAGCTCGGTCAGCTGGTCGTCGCCGCCCGGTGCGCCAACGGTGGAAAACGCCAGGCCGAGCAACTGCAGGGTGAGGTGCGCGGTCGAGCGGACCTCCTCGGCGACCGCCCGGCGGGCATTGTCGATTGCCAGGGTGATGCTCACCACGAGAATGAGCACGAACACCAGCGTGATGACCAGGTTGAGGCGAAAGCGCAGGCTCATGGCGAGGCGCATCGGTTGCGCCATTCTAGACATGAGGACTTCCGCGAGGAGAAGCCGACTTGCGGCTGCATCGCGGGTCAGCCGGCTGAGGCCAGAGCCGCATCGTGCTCGAGGCACAATCGATCAAATAAGCTCGGTGACCAGCCATGAAATACTCTACCACCACGCTGTTCGTCGGTCTCGATGGCCACAAGGACTCCATCGCCGTCGCCTACGCACCCGCAAGCGGCGCCAGCGCGGTGGTGTCGGTCGGCGCCATCGGCACCCGCCAGTGCGACAGCGACGAGCCGGTACGCAGCCTGAAATCCAAGGCCAGCCGTCTGCTTGTTCGGCATTACTGCCGACCTAAGAGCTCTTCGACGGACAGCCCGATATCGCCAGCGATCTTGCGCAGCAATGTAGGCGAAATATCTCGTGCCCCGTGAAAGGGAACTGTCGTACTCCGGCCGTCAGGATGACGGAACTGCTTGTGAGATCCGCGCTGCCGAGCCTCGATGAAACCGTGCTGCTTCAGGAGTTGCGCAACCTCCCGTGGCTTGAGGACCGGGATGGAGCCCACGCGTTAGGCAACCTGCACCTTACGCACTCCAACCAACTCCGATTCCAGTTCCGGCTCACCTTCTTCAAGGAGCATCGCTATAACTTCCTGGAGATTCTCCTCAAGCTCATCCATGTCTGCACCTTGCGTATGAGCTCCGGGCCAACCTGGAACGTAGCCAACAAGCATTCCGGTGTCGGAGTCGCGTTCAACGACAACATCGTACGTTTTCATGATATTCCGCGTCCGTTCTATCTTTCAAAGCAACATCAAGCAGGGTCGTTTTATCTTTGTCGCGACTACCACGCGGCCGCGCTCGCCCAAAACCCGCTCATGCTGTGCCAGGGGAGCGACTACCGAATTCTCGCACCCACGGTTGAACGTGCGCAACAGACGGTTGGCACCAAACGTTCTTGGGGATGCGCGGCGAGCGAAGCGAGTCCGATCGATCCCCGCGGCCCGATTCCGCTTGCGGCGACGACGCTCCTCACTCTGTTCAATCCATCGCTGCGGCAAAGCGTATTCGATGAACCTATTGAGAAGCGTCTCGCCTTGGTCGGGAAGGCTAAGTTCATTAACGGACTGACGCAGCCTGTTGAGTACAACGTCCTTGCGTCGGGGAGACCATCGAAAGCGCACGCCCCGATATGCGTCAATGAGCGCATGCGCCAATGCACCAGCGGAAGGCCAATCCCCGTCAATGTTTGGCGTCGCAGGGACTGCTCGTAGTGCGCGGAAAAGAGAGCGTCGAACTCACCGGGCATTCCGGGTATCACCAACTGCGGCGCGTACTCGACGAGCAACCGTGGGAACATCTCACAAGTCTCGAAGAGCCATGGTTGTTGATTGAGATCGCGTGCAGCGATGAGCGGACTTCCCTGGGCGCGGACTACGCGGAGAATCGCGGAGACGACCGCATCAAGGCCATCGCTTGAGTGCACGGCCTTCCTACGGGCGAGCGAGGGGGATTGGGCGACCACATCCTCGTGGCTGCCGCCGTGCCAAACCGGCAATAGCACCTTGTCTCGCACGCGCGTCTCGATCTCGGTCAGGCCGTCGAGCTCGTACCGGGGCCATTGCTCCCGAAAGAACGCAGGGCTGAGAGCCATGTGAAACCATCACCGCGCCTGCTGCGACGGGCGAATGTTTCACAAGCTCTGAGAACGACGACCCCGAACCTCGACCGCGTGAGACCCGCTTCTATGGATCGCCGGGATGCGCAATTGCCGGCGCGTTGCCGCGGGGCCGATGCCCGGGCGGCGGGCGCGACCCGGTCAAGTTTCGCCGGCGCGGGCCGCTGACCACGAACCATGATCGGCCAGGTCGATGTCAGTGCGGCGCTCCTGCGCCCGGGCGGCACGCCGCCGGCACCGCTGCGGGCATGGGTCGTCGGCCAGATCCTGACGGCGACCGTCCTCGCCACCACCGGTGCGGACGCGGTGCTCGAGATCGGCGGCCAGCGCATCAGCGCGCGCACCGCTGCGCCCCTGCCGCCGGCCGGCACGGCGCTCACGCTGCAAGTGCTGCGGGCAGGTGCGCAGCCGGTACTCGTGCGTCTGCCGGCGCCGGCCCCGACCACCGGCGCAACGGCCGAGGCCGGCGCCCTGCGCGACGCGCTGCCACGCCAGGATTCACCGGCCCGGCTGCTGGCCAATCTCGGCAGGTTGTTTGCCGGTGCCCGCGACGCGGGTCCCGACCTGCCGGCCGGCGTCGCGCGGACGGCGACGGCCGTGCTGGCGAACCTGCCGACCGCGGACGAAATCTCGGTGCCTGCCGGTCTCAAACGTGCGGTGGAGAACTCGGGTCTGTTTCTCGAAGCGCGCCTCCGCCGGGCCGGCGCGGACGCGCGTCCCGATCCGGCGCTGTTCGCCCGGGACTTCAAGGCCGGCCTGCTGCGTCTGCTGGCGGCCGCCCCCGATGCCCGGCCAGACGAACAGCGGCCAGGCCGTACGGCCGCCGCCGAGCCGGCGCCGGTGCCGCCCACGCGCCAGCAGCCGCCGCAGGCCCAGCCGCGGGCGCTGCCGACCCTGGCCATGGACCTGCCCGCCAGCGAAGTCGTGCGCGGCCTCCTCGACCAGGCGGACGCGGCGCTGGCGCGCGTCGAAGTGGCACAGCTGCAGTCCCTGCCCGACCCGAACCACACCGCCACGACGTGGCTGCTCGAGCTGCCGGTACGCCAGGGTGAGCAAGCGGACGTACTGCAGTTGCGCGTCGACGGCGAGGACGGTGCCGGGCCGGAGGGGGCCGCCCGCACCTGGACCGTGACCTTGGCCATGGATCTGGGCACCGCCGGCCCCTTTTACGCGCGGGTCACCCTGGCCGGCGACGCTTTGAGCGCGTCGCTGTGGGCGGAGGATCCCGCCACGACCCGGCTGGTGACGCAGCACATCGACTGGCTGGCGTCACGCTTGCGCGCGGCCGGGCTCGACGATGATCGTCTGGCGGTCCGCCAGGGTCGGCCGGACTTGTCACGGCGCGACCCGCTCACGGCGCCGGCGCTGGTGTCCACCCGCGTATGAACCCGACCGTGCCGTCCCGCCCGCGCCTCGCCGTCGCCCTGCAGTACGACGGCGAAAACGCCCCTACAGTCACCGCCAAAGGCCATGGCGAGGTCGCCGAGGCGATCCTGGCCGCGGCGCGCGCGCATGAGATCCCGATCCGCGAGGCGCCGGAGCTCGCGCGGGTGCTCGCAACCATCGATCTCGACGCCGAGATCCCGGCCGTGCTGTATCGGGCGGTCGCCGAAATCATCGCCTTCGCGTACCTGCTCAAGGACCGATCGCCCGCCGATCCCGGTCGCTGACGATCAGTCGCCACCACCGGGTCACGGCGCGCGCCAGTCGCCGGCCTGCTCGAAAGCGTGTGCGGCGCGGTAGATGGTCGGCTCGTCGAAGTACCGGCCGACCAGCATCATGCCCACCGGCAGTCCATCGCGCAGGCCGCAGGGTATGGACATGGCCGGATGGCCGGTGGCGTCGAACTGGCAGGTATTGAGCACGCAGTTGAACGCCTGCCACAGGGTTTCGTCGTCGCCGGCGGGGGTACCGGCCCGCGGATGCGGGCGTGCCCGGGTGACGGTGGTCGGCAGGAGCAGCAGGTCGACCTGGGCGAGCGCCTGATCGTACCCGGCCCGCAGCCACGGGATCAGGTTGCGCGCGCGGCCGTAATACGCTCCCCGGTAACGTTCCAGCCAACGGCCGAGCAGCATCACCAGCTTGATGTTGACGGGCGCTTCGGCGGCACGATCGAATGCCCCTTGCATGGCGGCATGCACCTGGGGCGAGGTGGGGCCTGCCATGTTCATGCCGATACCCCGCAGGCGCAGCGTCGCCCACAGGCCGTCGCCCACCAGCGCACCCCAGATCGCCGGTCCCTGCAGATGGCGGGGGATGGACACCGGCATCACCGTGGCGCCGAGCGCGGCCAGGCGTGCCGCCGCCGCCTGCACGCAGTCGTCGACCACGGCGTCGCCGAGCGGGTGACTGAAACCCTCGCGCACGACACCGATGCGCAGATCCGCGATCGGTTGCCCGAGCGCGGCGGTGTACGGTTGCACGACGACCGCGCGCTGGCGGCCATCGTGACCGTCGGGGCCGGCGAGCACCTCGAGCATCAGCGCACTGTCTGCCACGTTCGCCGTGATCGGGCCGACGTGATCGATGGCCTCCTCCATACCCATGATGCCCGTGTACGGGACCAGGCCGTGGGTCGGCTTCATGCCGCAGGTCCCGCTCCAACTCGCCGGAATACGGATCGAGCCCCCCTGATCGCAGCCGAGCGCCAGATCCACCGCTCCCGCGGCCACCAGCGCCGCGCTGCCCGAGGAAGAACCGCCCGCCGCGTAGCCGCGCCGGTGCGGGTTGTGCACCGGTCCGCTGGCCGAGGTCGCACTGCCGCCCGAAACGCACAGATATTCACACACCGATTTGCCGGCTATCGAGCCGCCGGCGTCGAGCAGGCGGTCGACCACCGTCGCGTCGAATTCCGGCAGGCAGTCCGCGAGAAATGCCGTGCCGTTGGCGAGCGGCACGCCGGCCACCAGGATGTTGTCCTTGACGGCGATCGTCCGGCCGGCGAGCCGGCCGCCCGGCCGCCCGGTCAGCGCCGTGCGCACGGCCCAGGCCCCGAGCGGATTGTCCCGGTCGTCGGCGCGCCACCAGCGGCGCTCGGGATAGCGTGGCGCCGGCAGTCCGGAGGGTAAACCGTCGAGCGCGGCGTAACCGGCGGCGAACGGCTGCAGCCAGCCCAGATAGCGCTGCGCTTCGGGCTCGGACATCTCCAGACCCAGCTCGCCGGCAAGGCACCGGATGTCCGTGGCGTCGGGGGATTGATAGCTCATGCGCCGCTGTCCTGTCCGGATCGAGGCGGCCATTGTAGGGCCTGCCGGCGTGAACCACCGATCCGTGCGCGCACTTCAGGTCGTCTGCGGCGCGTGGAACCGGGTCCGGTTCCGACCGGCCGCCTTGGCCTGGTATAGCGCGCCGTCGGCGCCGTCGATGAGCGTATCGATGTCGTGCCCGTCATCGGGGAACATGCTCACCCCGATGCTGCAGGTCACGATCACGTCGTCCGTACGCGCGAAGATCGGTCGCGCCACGCTGGCGATGATCTTGTCGCACACGCGTGCGACGTCCGCAACGCCGTGCACGTCGCTCAGACACAGCACGAACTCGTCGCCACCGAGGCGACCGACGGTGTCACTGCCGCGCACGCACTCACGCAGGCGCTGGGCGACGTGCTTGAGTACGAGGTCGCCGACGGCGTGGCCGTGGGAATCGTTGACCTGCTTGAAGTGGTCCAGGTCCAAGAACAGCACTGCGACCTGCTCGGCGCGCCGCTGCGCCTGCAGCAGGGCCTGCTCGAGTCGATCGCGGAACAGCCGCCGGTTCGGCAGACCGGTGACCGGATCGTGACTGGCGAGAAACTGCAGCTCGGTCTGCAAGTGCTTGCGCTCACCGATCTCGCGCAGCAGCTCGTCGCGCTGGGCGAAAAACTCCCGCGCCAGCACGGCGATCCGCGCGAAGTCCGATGACTGGCGATCGAGGATGGCAAGGGCAGCCGGGTCGCTGTGGGACAGGGCATCGCCGATGACCCGCAGCGGGCCCGTGACCCAGCGACGCAGGCACACGTAAGTCACCAGCAGGAGTGTCAGGACCAGCGCGACCGCCGAAACCACCTGCATCTCGAATGCCCGCAACCAGCGCTGATAATCGACTGCGATCCTGCGCAGGTGCAGCTCGGCGACCGGTGAGCCGTCGGAACCTCGCAAGATGCGTCGATAGCTGACCACTCCGGGCCGCGGGTCCTCGTTCCCGTCGCCACCGGCATGCGGCGCGCCGATCGTCACTTCGGCCTGGGTGAGCGCGCCGAGATCACGGCGCAACTCATCGCTCCACAGCCGCGCTGCGAGCAGGAATCCGCCCGGCGGCGCAGCCCCGGCAGCAACGGCGCTGGGGGTCACGGGCGCCGCGCGGATCTCCACCGGACCGGCCGGCGTCAGGACGAAGAAATGCGCCGTGGGCTCGTCCTGCAAGCGCTCACGCAGGTGCGCGTCGGCCAATGGCGTGATCCGTGTCGCGACGGCATCCGGCAGCGCCGTCACGACATGAATGAGTTTGAATTGCGCGTCGTAGATCCAGACGGCATCTGCGGCGTAGATCGCCAGAGCGGTCTGGACGTTGTCGCGCGCCCACAGCGGATCGGGGCGGTGGATGAACTCCAGCATCTCGTCCCAGCGCGAGTAGTCGCTCACGAACGTCGACAACAGATTGCCGTGCAGCGTCACCAGCCAGTCGATGAGCGCCAGTTGATCGGCCGTCCGCCCGGCCATCAACGCGTGCGCCTCGGCCGCCTGGTGGCGAATGAGCGCACTGAGGCCGCCGAGAAAAGTGAGGCTGACGACGACCAGCAGCGCGACGATCTTGGTGGGCGTGTTCATGTTCGCAACCACGGAATGCCCGCGCTGCCGCGTCGGCCGGGAGACATCGCGCGGCCGTAAGCACCGGACCGGCCAGTCGTGCTCATGCCTGCTGCACCGGTCGCGTCTGCGCGATCAACTCCCGCCCGTACGACGGGGTCCGGGCGAATACTACCGCAGGATCCGCACCAGTCGCATCCGCACCCGAGTACGCCGTCTCGCGCCAGGCGGCGGCAGTGGCAGCGGCACGGACACCCGCCGCGCGGGCAGGCCCATGCAGTTCGGCGCGGCAGGAACGACGGGCGTCCGCCGCCGCCCGCCGAGCGGCGAGGGGTGGCGGCTAGTTGAGCTTACCGGTCAGATCGCGGTCGTCGCGCGCGGCGAGGCGTGCTTCCGGCGCGCCGGTACAGTCCGCGGCGGCGGCGACGTGCTGTGCGTAGCCGGCACCGAGACGTCGCGACAGCTCGTCGCTCATGGCGGCGACCATGCCGATCGAGTAGGAGGCTTTGAGCAGTCCCATACCGTCCTGCTCGCCGTTACCGAACATGAGCTCCATCTTGACGTTGGCGCCGAGCACCTGGTCATACGGTCCCCACAGCCTGGGCGCGGTGAACGGACCGCCGCCGACAAGGACGTCGAGAATCACCCGGTCCTCGGCCTGGTATCCCAGGGCGGCGAAGCCGTCGCCTTCGTAGTAGCTGTAGCTGCCGCCACCGCAGCTCGCGGGGAAGCGGTAGTCGTAACGGTCGACGAACACGTTGACTGCCGGGTCGGGCACCGTCATACCGCGGCTGCGTACGCGACGGCGTTCGCCGAAGCGCCGGACCTCGGCGGCGACCGCGAGTATGCTCTCGACCTCGCCGTACGGCCCACCGACGAAGCGCTTGCCTGCTTCGACCAGATAGTCACGATCCGCGGCCTGACGTTGCGGCACGGCAATCACCTCGATCTCCTCCAGCGGCGCCGACGCGCCGGGGCTGAATTCGCCCGCGCCGGCGGAATTCGCGAGTACGGCGCCCGCCAGCGCCAGCAACGGCATGGCACGCGCGCGCCGCTCGCAAACCACGCCGAGCGTAACGCGGCGACGATCTTCGCGCAGCTCGAAACCGTTCGCCGACGCGTACGAGCGCAACGCCCGAAACGCACCCGGATCCCGGGTTGGCAAGCCGCGGTGGTAAACCAGTGTGCGGTGCCCGTCGATGACGCACGGATGCACGCTCGCACAGGCCATGAGGCGCTGGCCGCCGAGAACCCGCCCGAGCGCGCTGGTCACGCGGTTCAGCCACCCCTGCCGCCTTCGACCGGCGGTAGCCGGAGCCGCCGCGTCCCCCGCTGCTAATGCATCGACAATGAAACCGTTCATCGACAGAACCTCCTCGGCTGGACAGCGTTGCACCGTTGCCTGGGAGCGGAACCGCCGTCCACCGTGACGTACCCGGCAAAGCGGCGCAGCAACACGCGCCGGCGGGCGGACTCCGAACCTTGCCGGAGCTAGCGACCGGTGGACGGACAAGCTGAAGGGCTGGCGCAGGGGAAAAAGCGTGACGCAGGCCGCGTTTGCGCAGTGCCGGGCAAGCACCCGATCGGCGCCACCGGCTGCGCGCTGGCGGGCGATCCGCCGCCGTCAGCGGCTCCCGGCGACGGCAAACCGGCCGTAGCGCAGCATCACGGTCGGCAGGATGGCCAGATTGAGCAGCGTGGACGAGACCAGGCCACCGACGATGACCGCCGCCATGGGACCCATGATCTCGCGCCCCGGATTGTCGCTGCCGATCGCAATCGGCAGCATTGCCAGGGCGGTGACCAGCGCGGTCATCAGGATGGATGGCAGGCGTTCCCCCGCGCCGCGCACCGCGGTATCGAGGTCCCACGGCGCCCCCTGCCGTTCGACCAGGTAGCGGTAGTGCGAGACCAGCATGATCGAATTACGCACCGTGATACCGAACAGCGTGACGAAGCCCACCATCGACCCGATCGACAGGACGCCGCCGGCGGCGACCGCCGCGACCACACCACCAACGAGCGCGAATGGCAGATTCAGCAGCATGATCGCCACGTGGCGCAGGCTGCCGATGGCGACATACATGAGCAGGAGCACGCCGAAGCCGACGACGACGGAGTGCAGGATGAGCTGCTCGCGTGCAACGGCCTGCTCGACCCCGGCGCCGGTGATCTCCGGGTAGCTGCCGGCATCGAAGCGCATCGTCGCCAAGATGCGTTGCCGCAATTCCTGAGTGAATGAAGCCAGATCCCGGCCGCTCACGTTGCAGGTCACCGTCTGCACGCGCTGCGCGTTGTGATGCAGTATGTTGTATCGACCGCTCGCCTGGCGCACGTCGGCGACGTCGGCGAGGCGCAGCATCTCACCGCCGGGTGCGCGCAGCGGCAGTGCTGCCACGTCGTCGGGCTGCGTGCGCCGGGCCGGCGAGGCGATGACCGCGACCTCGTACAAGCGGTTGCCATCCGCAACGCGTCCCACGATCGCGCCTTCGTAAGCCACCTGGACCACATCGAGCACGTCCAGCGGCTTGAGCCCCCAGCGGGCGAGGTCATCCAGACGCAGATCCACGCGCAGCAGCGGTGTTCCCGGCGGTGAACGGACCTGCACGTCCGTCGCACCCGCCATGGACGAAATCAGCACGGCCAGCGCGCGGGCCTGGTGGTCGAGTCGTTCCAGATCGTTGCCGTACAGGTTGACGACGACCGGCGAGGTATAACCGGAAATGGTCTCGTTGACCCGCTCGGTCAGAAAGGTCTCGGTCTCGTACAGCAGTCCCGGGAATTCCCGCAGGCGCGCGCGCATGGTTTCGAGGACACGCTGCTGCCCGGCGCCGGACAGTGGTTCGAGATCGACCTCGTACTCGCTGTAGTGGCTGCCGAACGTGTCGGCGCCGCGCTCGGCCCGTCCCGCCCACTGCGACACCGAGCGCACGCCGCGAATGTCCAGGAATTCGCGGGTGAGCCGGGTACCGATGCGTATCGACTCGGCGAGCGATGTGCCGGCCGCACTCGCCGTGTGCACGATGAAATGGCCCTCGCGCAGATCGGGCAGGAACCGCGCCCCGAGCGTCGGCACCAACGCGGCGCCGGCCGCGCAAACGGCCACACTCATGGATATCGCGAGCGCGGGCCGGTGCGCCCCGTGGCGAAGCAGCGCGGCGTAGCCCGGTTTCAGGCGGGCGATGAGCGGGGGCTCGCGTTCGCGCAGACGCCCGCTGCCGAGCAGAACGTAGCACAGCCCGGGCGTGACGGTCAGCGCGACGAGCAGCGACGCCAGGATGGCGAGGATGTAGGACAGCCCGAGCGGCGCGAACAGACGTCCGGTGATCCCCGACAGCGTCAACAGCGGGACGAAAACCAGCGCCACGATGAAGCTCGCATATACGACCGAGCCGCGCACCTCCATGGAAGCGTCGAAAACGACCTCGGCTGGCGACCGCGGTGCCGCCAGCAGCCGGTTCTCGCGCAGGCGCCGGAAAATATTCTCGGTGTCGATGATGGCGTCGTCCACGACTTCGCCGAGCGCGATGGCGAGCCCGCCTATCACCATGATGTTGAGATTGATCCCGAACTCGAGCAGGACGACCACAGCGGTGATCAGCGACAAGGGGATGGCAATCGCGGAGATGAACGCCGTACGCAGATCGAACAGGAACAGGAACAGCACGATCACGACAAACGCGGCGCCGACGAGCAGATGCCCGCTGATGTTGCGCAGCGAGGTCTCGATGTAGTTCGCCGGGCGGAACAGCTGCGTATGCAGGTTGATGGCGTCCGCGGCCAGAACCGGCTCGAGCTCGGCGAGCGCCGCTTCGACCGCCCGCGAAACCGTCAGCGTGTTGGCGCCGTACTGGCCGATGACCATCATCACGATCCCCGGCTCACCCATCACCTGCGCCGCCCCGATCGGCGGCTCGGCGCCATAGTCGATGTCGGCGACGTCGGCCAGACGCACGTTCGCCGTACCGTCACGCCTGATCACGACGCGCGCCAGATCAGCCGGGGTCACGGGCAGGCCGCCGCCCTGCAGCGCGATGCGCTGGTTCGGATTGTCGATGAAACCCGCGCCGCGGATCCCGGTCGCCTGACGAGCTGCGGCCACTACCTCGTCGATACCCATGCCGATGCGGCGCAGGCGCGCCGCGTCCGGCCGGATCTGCAGTTGCCTGACCTCGCCGCCGAATACGTTGACGTCGGCGACACCGGTCACGGCGAGGATGCGCGGCACGATGGTCCAGTCGACGGTGCCGCGCAATTGCATGAGGTCGCGCTCGCGCGAGGTGACGCCGATGGTGAGGATGGTGGCCGAGGACGAAGCCAAGGGCACCGGAATCGGCGGCCCGGTTCCGGTCGGCAGCGTGGCGGCCACCGTGGCGAGCCGCTCGGCGACGAGCTGCCGGATCCGGTAGACGTCCGCGTCCTCGGCGAACACGACGGTGACGATCGACAGTCCCTGGATCGACTCCGAGCGCAATCGCGCGAGACCGATCAGACCACCGAGCGCGTTTTCGATCGGCTGGGTCACCAGCACCTCGACCTGCTCGGTCGACAGCCCCGGTGCCTCGGTCTGGACGATGACCTGCCGGGGTGAGAACTCGGGGAAGATGTCGAGGCCGGCCCGGGCGAGATCGTAGGCCCCGTAGCCGAGCAGCAGGAACGCGAGCGCGACCACGACACCGCGGTAGCGCAGGGAGAAGCGGACAGTGCTGGCCAGCATGGATTGCCGCGTCGATCGACCCGGGGGCTCGTCGTGATGGTTGGCGCGCCGGCGCGGCGACGCGAGTTCGGCGGCCACCGGCAAAGGCCGCCGCCGCGGTCAGTCTACTTCGTCCTCCTGCGGAATGTTCCAGCGCAGCTCCTCCGACAGCAAGACCTGCCCGCCGCGCACGGCGACCGCAACGCCGGGATCGAGACCTTCGCTCACGAACCAATCGCCGCCCAGGCGCTCGTACCGAAGCAGCGGGCGGCGCACGAAGCGCTCCTCACCGATCTGCGCGTAGACCCAGGGCCGCCCGCCAGTCCAGACCACGGCCGTTTCCGGCACGACCACAGCACGGGTTTCCTTGCCCGGATCCGGCAGCCAGACGTCCACACGCATGCCGATGCGCAGGGGTTCGGCCGCGGTCACGAAGTACCAGGTCTCGCCCTGCGCCCCCGGCGCCACCTGCACCGCTGCGCCCACCAGTTGCGCCGGCTGCGCCCGCGCACGGTCGCCATCCGCCGCCACCCACGCTCGTGTTTGTGCCGGGCCGAGCTTCACGCCCGCATCCAGTGCCACGAGCACCAGCGCGTCTTCGCGCGCGACGAGGCGGTCGAGGTCCGCCGACGTCGTTGCGGTGGCCCAGCCGGCCAGTCGCGGGCCCCAGGCCTGCGCCACCTGGTCGCGCAGATCCTCGAGCTGACGGTCAGCCACCGCGAACCGTGCCTCGTCCTCCCGCAACTGCGCCCGGGCTTCACGCAACTGGCGCGCCGAAACGTTGCTCTGCTCGCTGTACAAGCGCTGCAACTGGTCGTGCGTGCGCCTGGCCGCCGTCATGGCCGCCTCGACCACGGCACGCTCGGCGAGGGTCATGCGGTATGCACCGCGTGCTTCGATGAGCCGCTGCAGGTCCACGACCGACCCGTAGCCGCGCTGCTCGACGGCGATGCTGCGCGCCGCCAGCCGTGCCAGCTCCAGCCCCGCAGCCGACTGCCGGGCCGCGCTCAGCCGCACCACCGGCGCCCCGTCGCGGTACTCGGCAGGCGGCGGGCGGCGGGCGACGTCGTCATCGTCGGCCCGGCATTGCGCGACCGGTGACAGCGCCGCGGTACCGGCAGGGCCACCCCAGAAACTCCACGCCAGCGCAGCCAGCAGCACTATCGGCCCGTGCCGTACACCGGTGCGCATCCGGGTCCTCATGGGAGCGCGAATGCCGCGATCTGCGGCACGATGAACGCGCTGCCGTCCAGGGGCCGGCCCACGACCTGTTCGAGTCGCCCGTACGCGTCCTGCCGGGCGTACTGCGCTGCGCCGGCGGCACGTTCAGCACCCAGGATCTCGATGCGGGCGCGGACGACGTCCAGCCGGTCCGCGAATCCGAGCTCAAACTGGCGCGTGACGAGCTGCCCGTGCGCGCGGGCCTGTGCCGCGAGCTCCTCGGCAGCGCGTGCGGCCGCCGCCGCCGCCACGTAGGCCGCGTGCGCCGCGTGCAGCGCGGCGACGACGTCGAACTGGCGGGATTCGAACTCCCGCGCCGACAGTGCCCGGCGCGCCTGCGCCTCGGCTATCGGCCCCTCGTTGCGGTTCAACAGCGGCAGCACCAGCGCGGCACCCAGCGACCACACGTGATCGCCCTGGTCGAACAGGTAACCCGGCGACAGATTCAGGTCCGGGTACTGGCGTTCGATTTCGTAGTGCAGCGCCGCTTCGCGCGCGGCATAGTCCCGCAACGCGCCGAGCACGTCCGGACGCCCGGTCAGGGCCTGGTCCTGCAGCGTCGGCAGGTCCGGGACCGTATCGCCTGGCAGCGCGGGAGGCGCTACGACGTCGAGTTGCACATCCCGCAGCGCATCGGGGTGCAGGCCGATCGTCCGGCCGAGCTCGATACGTGCCAGCGTCTGCTTCGCCTCGACGGCCTGCGCGTCCAGCCGCGCCTGCTGCAGCTCCAGACGCATCGCGCTCACCTCGAAGCCCGACGCCTCGCCGAGCTGCGCCCGGCGTTCCAGCAGCGCCACGCCCTCGCCGGTGGCGGCCAGCCGCCGATCCGCCTGGATCCGGTCCTCGTCCGCCCGGGCGAGCTGGACCAGTGCCGCGCGCACACGACTGCGCAGCTGCCACGCGGTCTCCTGGAGCGCGTACGCAGCGACTTCGGTCCCGGCCGCGGCCTGCTCGCGTCGCGCCGCGCGCTTGGCGCGGCGCTCGAATACGAAATCGAGCGCGAGCCCGATCGACCAGGGCCCGTCCTGGTCGGCGCCCACGTCGCCGTGATGTTCCCACGGCAACGTGAGGGTGGGATTCGGTCGCGCCGCAGCCGTGATCTGCGCCGCCCGTGCCAGCCGCCACTGCGCCTGCGCGACCCGCATGTCCGGATGAAAGTAGAGCGCTGCCAGTACGAGATCCGTCAGGCCCCAGGGGTGCGAACCGCCGGCGATCGGGCTGCCGCTGGCGGCGAGGAATGCGTGTAGCTCGGCGCTGTCGAGCGTGTGCTCGCGGAAAATCTGTGCGGGTGCCACCGTGTCGATCGGCTCGGGCCGATAGCGCTCGAACCCGCAGCCCCCCAGGGGGCCCGCCGCGGTGAGTACGGCGGCCAGTGCCAACGCATGGCGGCGCAGGCCGCCCGTGGCGTCCGGGAACATGCGCACCCGCGGTGCCGGCACCACACGCCGCGCGGTGACCGGCGACGGCACGGCGAACCGGCGACGACACCGACAATGCCCACGTTGCTGCCGCACTGCATCCTTTTCCCGACGAATCGACACGACCTGTAGCCACCTTCGCGGCAGCGCGACCATACACGAGTCGCATGGTTGCAGCCATCCCTGAAAACAAGCTTAATTCATCGGTTCACCGGGCTGGCGCACGACTCGAACGCCGGCGTGCCGGTATGGAGATCCGAGGCATGTCGCCCCAATCACGGTCCCGGCGCCTGCTGGCCGTCGCGCTCGCCGCCTGCCTGGGCCTCGCGCTCACGCCCGCAACGGCGCAGGCGGGCTGCCCGCGGCCGCCGTCCGCCGAGTCAGCGGCGCCGCCGCCGCCCGCGATCCACGAACATGGCGTCCTGTGGCGCGTCGACAGGCCCGGTGTCGCGGCCAGTCACCTGTTCGGAACCATCCACCTGGACGACGCCGAGGTCCTGACCCTGCCCGAACCGGTACGCGCCGTGTTCACGGACAGCCGCGCGCTGGTGATCGAGGTCATCCTGGACGCCGCTGCCCAGGCACATTACGGCCAGGCGGCTTTCTCGCAACCGGACGCAGCCGTGGCCGCGGTGCTGGACGCCCCGGTGTATGCGCGCTATGTCGGGCTCGCCGGCCGCTACGGTCTCGCAGCGGACGTCGCCGGGCGGCTGCAGCCGTGGGCGGCGCTGAATCTGCTCGCGCGTCCTCCCGGTCGCGGCCAGCCCGTGCTCGACGAGTACCTCACCCGCGAGGCGCAACGGCTCGGCATACCGATCCTCGGCCTGGAAACCATGCCCGAGCTGCTCGCCGCGCTGGCGGGCCTGCCCGCCGCCGACCAGCTTGCGCTGCTGCGCGACACGGTGTGCGACTACGACGCCATCATGGCGCAGGTACCCCTGCTGCGACGCCTGTACCTGGAACGCGACCTGGGCGGGTTGTGGCGCCTGAGTCTCGCCCCGGTCGCCGACCGCGACGTCCAGCAGCGCTTCCTGCAACGCCTGCTGTTCGGCCGCAATGCGGTGATGCTCGAACGCATGCTGCCCGCGCTGGCGGCGGGCGGGGCCTTCGTCGCGGTTGGCGCGCTGCACCTGCCGGGATCCGCAGGTCTGCTCGAACGTCTGCGCGGCCGGGGTTTCCGCATCACCCCGGTCTGGTGACACCCGGCCGCGCGGATCCCGGCCCTGGCGCGGGGCCCGCCCTGCGCCAGGGCCGCACCGGCCGCGCCTCGAACCGGGCCGGATCCCGCAACTGGCGGCCGCGCGTCCGCTCCGGCTGCGACGCCCGATCAGCGCCCGCCGTGTTCCGCGCCCTCGCGCGCGGCGAACGCGGCCTGTTGCTCCGAATTCGCCTCGCGCTGGTATTTGCTTTTCCACTGCGAGTAAGGCATGCCGTACACGATTTCGCGCGCCTGCTCGTACTCAACCGCGATCCCGCGCTCGGCGGCTGCCGCCACGTACCATTTCGACAGGCAGTTGCGACAGAACCCGGCCAGGTTCATCAAATCGATGTTCTGGACCTCGGTGTGTTCGCGCAGGAAGTCACGCAGGTGGCGGAACACGGCGGCCTCGATTTCGGTTTGTGCCAGATCGTCCATCGCGCTTCTCCTGTTCGCCCGGTGCGCCTGTACCACTTTATCATAGCGCCACGCGCGCACAGACGTCACAGGACGGGATCGATTCATGAGCGACAGCACCCGGGCAGCGCACCGGATCACCATCGTCGGTGGAGGCGCGGGGGGACTGGAGCTCGCCACGCGGCTCGGGCGCAGGCTCGGCCGGCGCGCGCACGCCGAGATCACTCTGGTCGATGCCAGGCTCACGCACCTGTGGAAACCCTTGTTGCACGAAGTTGCCGCCGGCAGTCTCAATGCCTTCGAAGACGAGCTCAACTACGTCGCGCTCGCGCACTGGAACGGATTCCGATTCCGTCTCGGCGCGCTCGAGTCGGTCGACCGGCGCGCGCACACGATCACCATCGCCCCCAGCGTCGACGAACAGGGACGCGAATTCATTCCCCGGCGCAGCATTGGTTACGACACCCTGGTCATCGCCATCGGCAGCACGAGCCACGATTTCGGTGTGCCGGGAGTAGCCGAACACTGCATGTTTCTCGACTCGCGCGAGCAGGCAGACCGTTTTCACCGCGATCTGCTGCGCGCGGTGTTCGCAGCCAATGCGCAATCGGAGCCTCTGCGCGAAGGCCAGCTGCACATAGCCATCGCCGGTGCCGGCGCGACCGGGGTCGAGCTCGCAGCGGAACTGCGGGACTCGCTGCGCGCGATGGTGGAGTACGGATTCGATCGTATCGTCCCGCAACGCGACGTGCGCATCGTCCTCATCGAGGGTCGCGATCGGATTCTGCCGGGCCTGCCGGAGCGGATTTCCGCCGCGACCCACAAGCTCCTCGAGTCGATCGGCGTCGAGGTGTACACCGGTGAACGCATCGAAGCGGTCACAGCCCAGGGATTTCGCAGGGCCGGCGGTATGTTCGTTGCCGCCGAAATCAGGGTATGGGCCGCCGGCATCAAGGCGCCCGCGGTACTCGCGAACCTCGACAACCTCGATGTCAACCATCTGGGTCAGCTGATCGTACGGCCGACCCTGCAGACCCGGGCAGACGACCACATCTTCGCGTTCGGCGACTGCGCATACTGCCTGTACGCCGGCGGCGTCGTACCACCACGCGCCCAGGCCGCCCACCAACAGGCCGCGCTGCTGGTGCGCAGCATCGAAAATCGCCTGGCGGGCAAGCCCCTGCCCGTATTCGTGTATCGGGATTACGGTTCGCTCATCAATCTCAGCCGCTACAGCGCGGTCGGCAACCTGATGGGCAACCTGATGGGGCGCAAGGCGCCCACAGCGCTGTTCGTCGAGGGCTGGTTCGCACGCCTCGCCTACCTGTCACTGTACAAGCTGCACCAGCTTGCGGTGCTCGGCTTCGTACGCACCGCGCTGGAGACGCTGGCCAACCTGCTCACGCAGCGATCGCGCCCACGGCTCAAGCTGCACTGAGAGCTCGGCGCCGGCCGGTCGATCGCACTGGCGCGGGCGCGCGACGGCCCGGCGCCGGGCGAAGCTCAGCCGCCGAATATCTTGCGCAGATTCTCGAAGCCCGTCTGGTAGATGCCCTGGATGGCCTTGACCGCATCGGTTTCGATCGCCACGGGCTCGAACTCGCTCGACCATTCGACGATCGAGCTGCTGCCATCCTCGTTCTCGCTGACCTTGATCGTCGCCTTGTAGTTCATGACCGGTAGCGGTCCGTTGACGATTTCGTAGGTATAGACCCGTTCCTTGTCGTTCGCGCTCACCAGCCGCTCCACGAGCTGGCCGCCGCCGGCCAGGGTGAGCTTGCGTACCGTACCCTGCTCACCTTGAAGCTCGCTCTTCTCCACCGCCGGATGCCAGTCGGGCAAGGCATTGAATCCGCCGATGAGAGACCAGAGCTGGTCCGCCGGCACGGGTATCTCCGTCGACATTCTCACTTTGCTCATACCTGCCTCCGTATTCGCGTTGGAACCCACACTTGCATGCACCCGGACCGTCGCGCCGCTGCGCTTCAGGCGATACCGTGTTTGTTCATCCGGTAGCGCATGGCCATGCGCGTCACGCCGAGCTGGCGTGCCGCTTCGGACACGTTGTGCTCGGTACGCGCGAGCGCACTTTCGAGCAGCAGGCGTTCGGCGGCGTCCAGCGTCAGCCCGTCGAGCGCCGCCGGCACCGGATCGGCGCCGGCGCCCGGTCTCACCGGGGCCACGTCCGCCGCGGCGATCGCGCGCCCCTGTGCCAGCAGCACCGCCCGTTCGATGACGTGCTTGAGCTCGCGCACGTTGCCGGGCCAGCGGCCGGCGACGAGCGCCTGGCGGGCACCCGCACCGATTTCGGGGCAGGCCAGACTATAACGCCGCGCGGTCTGCGCCGCGAAATGCTCTGCGAGCCGCAGGATATCCTCGCCCCGCTCACGCAGTGGCGGCATCCGCAGCGTGAGCACGTTGAGGCGGTAGTACAGGTCTGCCCGCAGCTGGCCATCGCTGACCATGGCCTGCACGTCGCGGTTGGTGGCCGCGATGAACCAGGCGCTGATCACCCGTTCACGGGAGCTGCCGACGCGGCGCAGCATCCGCCGCTCCAGGACGGCGAGCAGCTTGGTCTGCAGCTCCGCGGGCAGCTCGACGATTTCGTCGAGGAACACCGTGCCGTCCTCGGCCGCCTCGATGAGGCCGGTACGTTCGCTCACCGCGCTCGTGAACGCGCCCTTCTCGTGTCCGAACAACTCGGCCTCGATCAGATCCTTGGGCAGTGCGGCACAGTCCACGTGCACGAACGGTCGCGCGCGTCTGGCGCTGCTCGCGTGCAACAGGCGAGCGGCGAGATCCTTGCCCGTTCCGGTTTCACCCAGGATCAGCACCGTGGGTGGAATCACGTCCGGGCGTACGAGCAGGGTGCCGATACGATGGGCCTGCTCACGGACCTCGCGTATGCCGGTGTGTTCGCCGAGCAGATCCACGCCCTCGACCGCCGAGCGCTCGCGCACGCGCGAGTACTGCAACTGTCGTGACACCGAGGCCCCCGCTAGCACTTTTTCCACGTTCAGTAGCAGCTCGTCGAGGTCGATGGGTTTTTTCAGGTAGTCCGACGCGGCGAGCTTCATCGCGGCGACGGCGTCCTCCAGCTCGCCGTAGGCGGTGAGCACGATGACCGGAGTTTCCAAGCCGCGCTCCTTGCGCAGCTCGGCGAGAAAATCGAGCCCGGATCCGTCCGGCAAGCGCATGTCGAGCAGGAGCAGATCCGGCATGGCCTCCCTGCATTCGGTGCGCGCCCCCGCCAGGGTGGTGACGTGCCGGCAGCTGTAGCCGCTGCGCTCGAGGCGCTTGCCTACCGCCTTGGCGAACAGCGTCTCGTCCTCGACCATGAGGATACGCACCGTGCTGCGCGGCGCGGCCGCGCTGCCGGGCACGAGGTCGGCGCCCGATCCCGCCATCACGACGCCGGTGCCGAGAGCACGACGCGGGTGCCCTGCGGCCGGGCCGCCTCAAAGGTCAACTGCCAGCCGTGCGCACGGCATACCTTGAACGCCACCGGGATCCCCAGCCCGGTGCCGAAGCGTTTCGTCGACGGACCGGGCGACAGGCCGTTCGGCTCCGGCGCAAACGGCATGCCCGGGCCATGGTCGGTGATGCTGATCCGCACGCTGTCCGCAGCACGGTCGATGCCGAGCACGATGTCGGCACCGTCCGCGGACGCGTCGACGGCGTTCGACAGCAGTCCGTAAAGCGCCTGCTCCATGAGATCGCAGTCCACCATCACCTCACAGCTCCCGTCCCAGCCCTTCTTCACGACCCGGATACCCTTCTCCGCCAGCCTCGGTCCGAGCAAGCTCAGTGCGGCGTCGAGGAACACGCCCGGCCGCACCGGCACCAGGTGCGGCTTGAGCGGATGCAGGTAGGCGACCAGCGCCGTGACCCAGCGTCCGAGCCGATCGACCGTGTCGATGATCCCCTGCCGGATCTCGCCGATCTCGCCCGGGCCGTCAGCATGGTCCATGAGCTGGGCGCTCGCGCGAATGGTCGCGAGCGGATTGCGGATATTGTGCGCGATCACCGGCACGAGGGCACCCAGCGCGGCCTGGCGCTCCTGCTCGACCAGCGCTTCCTGGCTCGCCGCGAGTTCGGCCGCCACGTGGTTGATGGCGCGTCCGAGATCGGCCACCTCCTGCACGCCGGCCGCCGCAATGGGCTCGTCCAGCTTGCCTTCGCTCATGCGACGGGCGCCGGCCATGACCGCCGCCATGGGCTCGACGAATCCCTGCCTGACGCTGCGCCGCGACTTGGCGAGCAGCGCAACGGCCAGCAGTATGGGCAACGGCACCGCGACGGGCGCAAGCCGTGTCCAGCGAGCCATCGTGGCCTCGAGTTCGCGCTGATGCGCGGTCAACAGGGTTTCGATCTGCCGGAATGCGTCCTCGAACACGCCGACGAAATTCTTTTCCTCGGACGGATCCAGGATCCGCATCCGCGCCATCCGGCTGACCAGGTAGGGGTCGGCGAAAATCTTGTTCATATCCTTCTGGATCACGCGATAAGCCTGTTGCATGGCCTGAACCGCCTGATCCTCGGTGCGCGACGTGGAACGGCGCCTGAGGACGTTGAAATGCCGATCAATTCTGCGCGAATAGTCGGAATACGCGCGCATCGCGGCCGGGTCTTCGAGCAGCTTCGCCATGTACACGTCCTTGATCTGGCGAAACAGATCGCCGCGTACCTGCTGCGCGGCATAGTACATCTGGTTGATGCGCACGGATTCGGCCGTGGTGTCGTGCCAGAAATAAGCCCACAGGCCACCCAGCGTGCCGGTGACGACCACGAGCAGCAGGAACGTAAGCTCGTGGACGAGGAGCAGCCGCTTGAGCGATGCAACCCGGGGCAGGGGCATGATCGGATTATAGTTGTAGCCGTCGCTGGCGCGCAGTGCGCCCGGTCGGGTCCGGCGGCGCCGGGGTCAACCGGACCGGCGCGGACCGGACCGCAGCCAGGTGGGCCACATGCGTTGGAATACGGCGTCGCCGGGCGTGAGCAGGTGTTTGAAGGCGCCGAGCACGTGCACACAGATGGTGATGAACAGGGCGACCGAGCAGATGACGTGGATCTCCGTGAACAGCTCGTTCAACGGCGGGTCGTTCGCGCCCCAGTCCGGCAGCGGCACGCCGAAATACTTCGTCGAGTAGGCGCTGAAAGACGACGACAGGTACCCGGATAGCGGTTGCAGCGTGAGCAGCACATAGAACAACAGGTGTGTGACGCGCGCGGCGATCCGTTGCCAGCGGGCCATGGTCACGGGCAGCGGCGGCGGCGGCCGCCGGAGTCGCCAGGCGAGGCGCACGACGAGCAGCGCAAATATGGTAATCCCGATCGACTTGTGCAACGAGAAACTGAAATGACGTGTCTCCCCACGCGGCAGATCGACCATGTACCAGCCGAGTCCGAACATGCCGAACACGAGCAGCGCGGTGCACCAGTGAATGATGATGGCCGGTGGAGAGTAGCGAGGCGGGTCGGAGCTCATGCGATCTCTTGCGCGGCCCGGCATCGCGCCGGCAGGTCGCATCCGGCTGGCGAGGGGCGGCGATGAAAGATTAGAATGCGACGGAACGTATGCGTAAAGTCCGCCGGACCCCGGGGGTTGCGACCGGTACCCCGACACCGGACCACGACGGGTCTGACGGCCGGCGCGCAGCATAACACGGGCGTCGTATCGCCGGGTGCTTGCAGCCCCCGGCTGCGTTCTCTTTGGGGGGGCACGTTCTGTATCGCCGACACGCTCTTTGGCAACGCTCGCCGTTGCGCCAACTGCTCGGATACCTGTTCGCGCTCGCCGCCTGGGCGTACATGGCCGCAGTCCCGATAGAGGTCGGCGCCGCCTCGCAACCGCGTTACGAGCTCGAGATCAGCAAGGCCCGGCGCACGCTCGTGGTCAAACGGGGCGATCGCGTCGAGAGAACCTACCGCGTGTCGACCGGGCGCGGCGGTCACGGCGACAAGCAGCGCAGCGGCGACAACAAGACCCCGATCGGTACCTACCGTATCGTGCGCTTCAACGACAACAGCCGCTTCTACTTTTTCATGCAGTTGAACTACCCGAACGTCAAGGACGCCTTCTACGGCCTGAAGCACCGCGTCATCAGCCGCAGCGCCTTTGACGACATCATCGACGCCCTGCGCAACGGTCGCGTGCCGCCGCAGAACACGCGTCTCGGCGGCCTCATCGGCATCCACGGCATCGGCGACGTGAACACCGAGAAGCTGCAGATCCACGAGGCGCTCGACTGGACCGAGGGCTGCATCGCCCTGACCAACGACGACGTAAGGGAATTGCGCCGCTACGTCGATGTCGGTACCGTCGTGGTCATATCCGAATGAATCGTGCACGCGTGCATACGCGTGCGATCTGCCGCCTGGGTAGCCGGTGCCCGCCCGTTGTGGTGCTGCTCGTACTGCTCGTCACGCTCGCGGGCTGCTCCGGCGAAGGCTCGCATCCCGGCGCGCAAGCCGCGTCCGCGCCGCTTTACCAACTGCGTACGGGCAAGCCTTTCGACGACGTGTTGTTCGAGCTGGAATTCGCCATCACGGAACGAAATTTCCGGATCACCGGCCGCAACAGCATCGGCAAGGGTTTGCGGGCGCGCGGCTACGAATTTCCCGATGTCGAGGTCATTCATTTCTGCAGCCTCGAGAAAGCCCGCGAGGTGCTGCTGCTCGATCCCGGCTATGTGACCCAGATGCCGTGCCGCATCACCCTGCACGAGGAAGGCGATCAGACGGTGATCAGTGCTATTCTGCTGCCGGAAAATCACGCCGATCCGCGAGTCGTCGAGTTCGCTCGCGGTATGAATACCACCCTGCGCGAAATTGTTGGGTTCGCGGTCTCGGAGGAATCGAGATGAACGCCTTCTGGCAGGTGCCGCGCATCGAGCACGGTCTGTTGCTCGCCTGGACGACCTTCGCGGGATTGATCGTGTTCGCTCTGTTCGTGTCGTTCGACCAGGGACTGGTGCAACTGATGTTCGCGTCCGATCGCAGCCGGATCTCCGTGCTCATCGGCATTTTGTTCGTCATCGGCGTCGGCCACGCCTTGTGGCGCGTGCTGTACGTCTCGCGCGAGCTGGTCGCCGTGGACGCAATACGCGGGCGTCTGCAGGCCGAGCCGACCGCCGTGCTGACGCTGACCGGCGGCCGTCTCGGCACCGGCAGCGCCGGCGCGCTGCCCGACGGTTTCGCCTGCGCTTATCTCAGCGACGTTCTGCGCGGCCGCAACGCCATTCACGTGGACGCCGAGGACCATGGCGCGTCGGGCAATCTGCCCGAGATCTATGCCGGGCTCGCGAAAGGACCGCAGGACATCGGCTGGTTTCTCACCGACGCGATCCTCAAGCTCGGCCTGCTCGGCACGATCGTCGGCTTCATACTCATGCTCGGTTCGGTCGCCGATACCGCGAGTCTCGACGCCAACACGATGCAGAAGGTCCTGCGGCAGATGAGCGTCGGGATGGGAACTGCCCTGTACACGACGCTGGCCGGACTTGTCTGCAGCCTGATCCTCGGCGTGCAATACCAGTTGATCGAGCGCGGCGCCGACGCGCTCCTGGAGCAGACCATGCACCTGGCCGAAGTCGACGTTCTGCCGCGACTCGCCGCGCCGGGCGCACGGGCCTAGGCGTTGGCCCGGCTGGCGGCCCGCTCGACCCGCGGACGTAGTCAGTACGATCCGTTCACGGATCTGCTCTTTAACGCCCTGCTCGGCTTCACTTTCCTGTTCCTGGTCGCGATCATGTTCATGAATCCGATCGCCAAGAAAGGCATCATCGATCCCAAGGCCGAGTACATCATCACGATCACGTGGCCGGACAACAACCCCGACGACATCGATGCCTGGGTCGAAGATCCGAACGGCGATCTGGTGTGGTTCCGCAACCGCGAGGCGGGCTTGATCCATCTTGACCGTGACGACCGCGGACTGGTCAACGACACCCTCGAGATCAACGGCCGTATCATCCAGAACCCCTTGAATCAGGAGGTCGTCACTATCCGCGGCGTGGTACCGGGGGAATATGTCGTCAACGTCCATTACTACGCATCCGAGACCGGGCAGCCGGTATCGGTCACCGTCCGGGTCGACAAGGTGAACCCGTCGCTCGAGGTCATTTACTACGATACCCTGACACTCGATCACAAGGGCGAAGAGAAGACGGCGCTGCGCTTCAAAATCAACGCGGACGGACGCGTCTCGGATATCAACCGGATCCCCAAATCGCTGGTCGTGGTCGGCTGAGGCACGACGGCATTTCGAAGGAGAATGACCTTGGTCACGCTCGGTACGGCAGGTTTGGTCGCCGCTTACGTTCTAGTCGCTCTGCTGCTCGTCAGCCTGCTGCTGTTCTCGCGCTGGCCCTGGCAGTTGAAGGCCGCCATGGTCGTCGTGGTATCGACCTTTTACATCGTCACTTACGTCTCCATTCCGATGCTGCTCGGCTGGCCCACCGACGATGGGCTGCCCAGACGCTTCAACCTGGTCGCCGTGTACGTACAGGAACCGGACAAGGTCACCGGTGCCCGGGGTGATATCTACCTGTGGGTCACCGACATGCTGGCCCCCCCGGACCAGTCCGTACCGCGTTCCTACCGCCTGCCGTTCACACCCGAGCTGCACGCGAAAGTGGTCGAGGCGGGCACCAAGCTGCGCAAGAACCTGCCCCAGCTCGGCGAAATCGAGGAGGAGGAAGGCAAAGGCAGCGTACCGCTCGATACCACCCGCATGGGCCAGAAGAGCACCCGGATCGAGTTCTACGACCTTCCCGATCCGCTGTTCCCGGAAAAGTGAGTACCGTCGCGGGGTGCCCGCGCCCGCGTTGACCCCGCATGGCGAGCCGCTTATATAGTCAGTCAGGCATGCGCGGCGTACCCACAACGATCCCGACCGCCCTGACGGCAGCGCGCGTGCTGCTGGCCACACTCGTCATGGCGACGCCCGCGCATGGTGAGATGGTGGTCGGTGACGCGGCCATCGCCGCCTGCGGCGCGCCGGAAGCGGCGCACATGGTCTGCGACTACCGCTTGCGCAACGGCTCTGCGGTCCGCACCGTGACCGCGACCCTGGATGAAATTGCGCTCGGCGCCAGTGTGCTGGACAGCTACCCCGGACCGGGTGACAGGACCGCCGTGCTGCTGCTCGTCGACACGAGCGATCCCGGCCGTGAACAGGTCATCGCGCGCAACGTCGAGCAGATCGGCCGCCTCGTCGACGCGGCGAAGCCTTACCACCTGCTGGCTCTGGCCCGGTTCGACAGCAATCCGCAGGTGCTCGCCCCCTTCGGTGCCGACGCGGACACGATCAAGGCGGCGGCGGCAGACCTGCGCGCGGTCGGCATGACCACGGAGCTCTATCGCAGCGCGATCGAGGGGATCAGACTGCTGGCGCAACAGCCCGCGGCGCGCCGCGCGCTGTACGTGTTCTCCGACGGACTCGCAGAGGACTTCGCCTACGGCCATAACGACGTGATCGCGGCGGCGCACCGGGACGCCGTGGTGATCTACGCCCTGGGTTTCGCGCGCGACGTCGCCCGTTCCGTCGCGTTGCAGAGCCTGCGCCGGCTCGCCGCCGAATCGGGCGGTCGGTTCATCGCCGCCGCGGGCGCGGACTTCGACTTGCCGGAGGCGTTCCTGGCGGACCCGTTTGCCGGCCTGGACAACGGTGGTCGAGTCGAGATCGATCTGACCCCGGCCATCGAAGCGAGCGTCGGTGGCCAACAAACCGTGCTGCTCAGCCTCGCCGGCGCGGACACGGTCGCGCGCCTGGCGCTGCCGGTCCGGCTGCCGCCGCCCGAGCCGCTCGTGCGGTTCCCCGTGACGACCCCCGCCCCGCTCACCGTGCCGGTACCTGCGCCCGCGCCCGTAGCACCGGCCGTAGCCATGCGCAGCCCGCTGGAAACCTGGATCTGGTTCGGCACACCCGCGGCCTTTCTGTTCGTGGTGGTGATCGCACTGGTCGTCTATGGGCGGATGTGGAAGCGACGCGGGGCCGCGGCCGCGGCGGTCGCGCCGACCGGCAAACCGTTTGCCTGGCTGATCCGCCAGGACGACGACAGCGTACGCTACCCTCTGAGCAACTCGCCGTGGCGTATCGGTCGCAGCAACAACAACGATCTGAGCATCGATGATCATTCCGTGTCGCGCCAGCATGCGGAAATCCACCGCCGCCACGACGGCAGCTTCTCGATCATGGATCTGGACTCGCTCAACGGCGTGTTCGTCAACGACCGCAAGGTCAAGCAGGCCGATATCGCCGAAGGGGATTCGGTCGATATCGGTGACGTCGGGCTGCGGTTCACGCTGTACGACGACGACAAGTCGGCCCAGGAACCTACGCTCATGATCCGCACGCGCACGCCGGGACCCACGTCCGGCTCGGCCTGAGCCGCAACGACGCGCGGGGCCTGCGTCAGCGATTTTAGGGGTCCCCGCAAAACGCGGCCAGGGGCGCCCATGGCCCGTCGCAACAGGCGCGGTGAGGGTTTTGCGAGCTCTCATTCCGGGAGCCACTCCAGCTGCAGGGCACCGCTCGCGGGCGCGGCGGCAAAGGACGCGGCCACCCAGTGACCGGCCACGGCCGCGAGCTCGCCGTCGACGTACACCAGCGGCAGCCGGTCCCGTTGCCACGGTGGCACACCGGCTGCCTGAAACAGCTTCTTCAGCTGCGCATGGAAGTCACGACCCGGCAGCCGCAGCCGCTCGCCGCCACGCCTGAAGCCCACCTCGACGCGGGCACTCGCAGGCGGCGGCGCGAGGCCGGCCTCCGTACCCGGCCGCGCGCGTAAGACGCCACCGGGCAAATACAGCGGCTCGGCGATATTCCAGCGCGTTCGCACATCCGGCCGCGCCAGCCCGAGCGGCGGCAACAGGTGCAAGACGTCACGGTAGCGATGCAGCTGCGCCCCATTCCACACGACCCGCCCGCCCTTGCCCGCGCCGGTACCGAGCAGGGAGGCGGCGATCGCCTCGAGGCGGCGGTGCCCAGGCACCGGGTAGCCGGCCGTGCGGATCCAGTGGCGTAGCGCATTGGCCCGCCGTGCCGGTGTCAGCGTCACGAGCGCGGTGATGCGCAACCCGCCGGCCGCGTCACTCACGGCGGCGAGATCGGCGACGGCAACCTCGTCGAGCACGGCGCTGACCTCGCTCTGCCAGCGCGCCGCGCGCGCGAGCGCGGCGCCGTGCCGCGGCCAGCGAGCGGCCAGCCGCGGCAGCACGCCGTGGCGCAGAAAATTACGGTCGAGGCGCTGGTCGGTGTTGCTGTCGTCCTCGATCCAGCGCAGGCCGTGCAGTCGCGCATAGCGCTCGAGCGCGTCGCCTGCGACGCCGAGCAGAGGCCGCAGCAGCGTGCCGGGCGCGAGCTCCCGGCACTCGGCCATGCCGCGCAAACCATGCGGACCGCTGCCCCGCAACAGGGCGAGCAGCAAGGTCTCCGCCTGGTCGTCACGATGGTGCGCGGTGAGCAGCGTGTCCCCGGGCTGCATCCGGGCCGTCATCGCGGCGTAGCGGGCACGGCGTGCCCAGGCCTCCACGCTTTCGCCCGCGGGCGGGCGGCCGTCCACACGCAGCACCTCACAGGCAATGCCGAGCCGGGCGCAGGCGCGGCGGCACGCATCCGCCCATTGCGCCGACTGCGGGTTGAGGCCGTGATCGACGTGAACGGCCAGCAGCGGTCCCGGCAAGCGCCACCGTTCGCCGGCGAGCAGGTGCGCCAGCACCGTGGAATCCCGTCCGCCCGAGCAGGCGAGCAGATAGCGCCGCGCAGGGCCATGGCGGCCCAGCACCGCGAACACTGCGGATGTGATGTTGAAGCTGCCAGCACCGCTCATGTCGATCTCACCGGCCACGCGGCCCGCAGTTCGCCGTCGCCGGCCACGGCCGTATTCGCGCGGCGGCGCGCAGCGCCGGGCGGCCGCGCCGATTCAGGTGGTCCTGAACTCGCCGTAGCCGCGCAAGCGCTCGTACCGGCGGGCGATCAACGAGTCGAGGTCCAGTGAACGAAGCTCACCCAGCGCAGCGTCGATGCGATCACCGACACGTGCGGCCACGGCATCGACGTCACGATGCGCGCCGCCGAGCGGCTCCTCGACCACCTCGTCCACCAGCTCGAGCTCCGCCAGCCGTACCGATGTGATCCCCATCGCCGTCGCGGCGTCCTCGGCACGTTCCGCGCTTTTCCACAGGATCGATGCGCAACCTTCCGGGGAGATCACCGAATAGGTCCCGTACTGGAGCATCAGCAGCCGGTCACAGACCCCGATGGCCAGCGCCCCGCCCGAACCACCCTCGCCGATCACCGTCGTGACCACCGGTGTACGCAGGCTCGCCATGCACACGAGGTTCTCGGCAATCGCCTCGCTTTGCCCGCGCTCTTCGGCTTCGATGCCCGGATAGGCCCCCGGCGTGTCGACGAACGTCAGTACGGGCAGGTGGAAGCGCTCCGCGAGCTTCATCACGCGCAGGGCCTTGCGGTAGCCCTCGGGCCGCGGCATGCCGAAATTTCGATGCAGGTTTTCCCGCGTGTTGCGGCCCTTCTGGTGGCCCATGACCGCCACCGGCCGGCCGCGGAACCGGGCGACGCCGCACACCAGGGCCGGATCGTCCCCGTAACGGCGGTCCCCGTGCAGTTCTTCGAAGTCCGTGACGAGCCGCGCCAGGTAATCGAGCGTGAACGGGCGCCGGGGGTGGCGGGCCAGTCGCGCGATCTGCCAGGGCGTGAGCCCGGCGAAAATCGACCGCGTCAGGTCACGGCAGCGCGATTGCAGCCGCGTGATCTCGTCGCTGATGTTGAGCGCGGCGTCGTCGCTGACGAAGCGCAGCTCCTCGATTTTCGCCTCGAGCTCGGCGATCGGTTGCTCGAAGTCGAGAAAGTTGTTGCTCATCGGGTGAATGTTCCGTCCGTGGGTCGATGATTGCAAGGCAGGGATGTCCGCGGGCCGTGGATCCGGCGCCCGCCGGGCGTGTACGTCCCGCGTCCGCCGCGGGGCGCGTAGCGGGGCGGTCGCGGTGACTGCTCCGAGGCCGGTCAGTACTCGAGCCGGACGCTGCCCTCCCCGAACTTCGCCCTCATGGCGTCCAAGAGCACGTCGGTGGGGCGCACGCGCCACGACTGCCCGAGCCTGATGCGCGCTCTGGCGACGGTCTGTTCGTACTCTATTTCTACGGGGCAGGTGCCCTGTTGCGGCTCGATGAGATGTGCGAGCTCGTCGATGAAACCATTGGCGGCCCGCTCGGCGCATACCCTGAGCACGATGCGCTTCGCGTAACGGCTGCGCGCATCCTCGAACGCCCAGATCTCGGCCGCCGTGAGCGCGTTTTCGCCGCTGAACTCGTCGAGCGCGCATTCACCCTCGATGACGACGATGCGATCGTGGCCGAGCACCTCCGCGCGGCTCTCGTACAGCTCGGAGAAGATGCGCACGTCGACACGCGCGCTGCGATCGTCGAGCGTGGCGAACGCGATGCGGCCGCGGCGCGACTTGATGGTGCGAATGCCGACCAGCAACCCGGCAACGCGGCGCGTGCCCGGCTTCAGGTCAGCGAGCCGGCACGACACGAGACCCCCGAGCTCCGCCTCGTAGCGCGCAATCGGATGCCCGGTCAGGTACAGGCCCAGCGTCTCCTTCTCGCCCGCCAGGCGCTCCTGCTCCAGCCACTCCGCGCCGCTCGCAAACGCCGATACCGGGGCGAGCGCGCTGCAGTCGTTCCCGACCAGCGATCCGAACAGGTCGTCCTGTCCGGTTTGCCGGTTCTTCGCCTGCTGATCGGCTGCCAGCAGCGCTTCGGACAGGGATTCGCACATCGCCCGCCGGCTAGGGCCCAGGCCGTCGAGCGCACCGGCCTTGATGAGGGCTTCGAGCACGCGCCGGTTGGCGCGCCTGAGATCGATGCGCCGGCACAGATCGAACAGGTCCGCGAACGGTCCGTGATCGTTGCGTTCACCGATGATGGATTCGACCGCGGACTCGCCGACCCCCTTGATCGCACCGAGCCCGTAGCGAATCGTGCGCGCGTCGGCCACCGTGAAGACGCGCCCGCAGCTGTTGACCTGCGGCGGCTCGACCGCCAGCCCCATGCGCCGGCATTCCTCCATCAGGTTCACGACCTTGTCCGTATTGTCCATATCCGCCGACATCACCGCCGCCATGAACGCCCCGGGATGGTGCGCCTTCAGCCATGCCGTCTGGTAGGCCACGAGCGCGTAGGCCGCGCTGTGCGACTTGTTGAATCCGTAGCCCGCGAACTTCTCCATCAGATCGAAGATCCGCGTGGCGAGCCCTTCGTTCACGCCCCTGCCGGCGGCGCCGTCGACGAAGATCTGCCGTTGCTTGGCCATCTCTTCGGCTTTCTTCTTGCCCATCGCCCGCCTAAGCAGATCGGCGGCGCCGAGCGTATAGCCGGCGAGCACCTGGGCGATCTGCATCACCTGTTCCTGGTACAGGATGACGCCGTAAGTGGGCTGCAGTACCGGCTCGACGTCCGGGTGCGGATACAGGACCTTCGCGCGGCCATGCTTGCGATCGATGAAGTCCTCGACCATGCCGGACTGCAGCGGGCCCGGACGGAACAAGGCCACCAGCGCGATGAGATCCTCGAAGCGGTCGGGCTGCAGCCGCTTGATGAGCTCGCGCATACCGCGCGATTCGAGCTGGAACACGGCGGTCGTCTCGGCGCGGCGAACGAGCTGAAAGGTCCGCTCATCGTCGAGAGGTATGCCGGCGATGTCGATGGGCGCGGCGCCGGCCGCCGCGCGCGTCCGATTGATATCCCTGATCGCCCAGTCGATGATGGTCAGGGTGCGCAGTCCGAGGAAGTCGAACTTCACCAGGCCGATGGCTTCGATATCGCCCATGTCGAACTGCGACACGGTCGTGGTCGACCCCTGTTCGCAGTACAGCGGCACGAACTCGGTCATCGGTCGTGGTGCAATGACGACGCCCCCGGCGTGACGGCCGGCATTTCGCGTCAGGCCCTCGAGCTGGCGGGCCAGATCGATGAGATTGCGAACCTCGTCTTCCTGTTCGTAGCGCTCCTTCAGCGCGGGCTCCTCCGCCAGCGCCTTGTCGAGTGTCATGTCGAGCGCGAAGGGAACGAGCTTGGCGATCTGATCGACGACCCCGTAGGGCAACCCCAGCACGCGGCCGACGTCGCGTACCACTGCCTTGGCCGCCATGGTTCCATGGGTGATGATCTGCGCAACCCGGTCGCGCCCATAGCGGCGGGCAACGTATTCGATCACCTCGTCGCGACGGTCCATGCAGAAATCGACGTCGAAATCCGGCATCGACACCCGCTCCGGGTTGAGAAAGCGCTCGAACAGAAGATCGTAGGCGAGCGGATCGAGATCCGTGATGCCGAGCGCGAAGGCGGCGAGGGATCCGGCCCCCGAACCACGACCCGGACCGACCGGGATACCGTTCTCGCGCGCCCAGCCGATGAAGTCGGCGACGATCAGGAAATAGCTGGCGAATCCCATCTTGCAGATGACGTCGAGCTCGGCCTCGAGTCGCAGTTCGTACACCTGGCGGCGCCCGGGATCAGCGCCGGTGGCGGGGGCGAGCAGCGTCTCGAGCCGGCGCGCGAGTCCGGTCCGCGTCTGACTGCGAAACCATGGATCGAGATGCTCGCCCTCGGGCACGGGGAATTCGGGCAGATGGTACTCGCCGAACCGCAGCTCGAGATTGCAACGCCGGGCGATGTGGACGGAATTCTCCAGCGCCTCGGGCAGGTCGGCGAAAAGCGCCGCCATCTCGTCGGCGCTCTTGAGGTGCTGCGCGGAGGAGTACGGGCGCGACCGGCGCGGATCGCCGAGCGTGCGACCGTCGTGTATGCAGATCCGGGCCTCGTGCGCGTCGAAGTCGCTCGCCAGCAGGAAGCGCACATCGTTGGTCGCCACGACCGGCAGCGACAATTGCGTGGCGAGCTCCACCGCCAGATTGATGTACTCTTCCTCACCGGGGCGACCCGTGCGCTGGAGCTCGAGGTAGTAACGGTCCGGAAACAGGCGCGCCCATCGCTGCGCGTGCTGCCGGGCGAGATCCGGTGTGCCCGTGAGCAGGGCATGGCCGGGCTCCCCGCCGCGCCCACCCGACAGCGCGATCAAGCCGTCGGTTCGCCCCTCGAACCAGTCGGGTTCGAGCTGCGGTATACCGTCGCGCTGACCTTCGAGATAGGCGCGACTGAGCAGATGGGACAGGTTGCGATAGCCCGCGAGATCCTGAATGAGCAGCACGATCTGCGCGCGTCCCTGCGGGCTGTGCTCGCTTCTCACCCACAGATCCGCACCGAGCAGCGGCTTGATGCCGGCCGCCTCGGCAGCACGGTAGAGCTTCACGGCCGAGAAAAGATTCGACTGCTCGGTCACTGCCACAGCGGGCATGCCGAGCAAGCGAACGCGTTCCACCAGCGCCGGGACGCGGATGACGCTGTCGACGATGGAAAATTCCGTATGCAGTCGCAGATGAACGAACTGCGTGCTCATGACGATGACCAGGCTGCCGGCGCGGCGCACGGCCCGGATCCGGCGTGTTTGCCGTCCGCCTCGCGGCGACGGACGCGGCGGACCTCAAGATACCTCATTTGCCAGCCAGACGTCGCACCGGGGCAAAGCTGCGCCGGTGCGCCGGCGTGACGCCCAGGCGGGCCAGCGCCTGAAGGTGCGCGGCGGTCGGGTAGCCCTTGTGTGCCGCGAAGCCGTACCCGGGATAACGCGCTTCAAGCGCGACCATTTCACGGTCGCGAGCCACCTTGGCGATGATCGACGCCGCGCTGATGGCCGGTTGCGTTGCGTCGCCGCCGATCACTGCGCGCGCCGGGCAAACCAGCGACGGACAGTGAGGACCGTCGACCAGCGCGAGCACGGGAACCACGGCTAGCGCCTCGACCGCGCGGCGCATGGCGAGCAGGGTAGCCTGCAGGATGTTGATGGCGTCGATCTCCTCCACTTCCGCCCGCCCCAGCGCCCAGGCCAGGGCCTCTTGCTCGATGCGCGCGGCGAGGTCCTCGCGCCGGCGCGCACTGAGCGCCTTGGAGTCCCTCAGCCCCGCGATGATGCGGCGCGGATCGAGCACGACCGCTGCCGCGACGACCGGCCCCGCGAGCGGCCCGCGTCCGACTTCGTCGACGCCGGCGACCATGACGGGCTCGTGGTTCACCGGCCCGTTCCTTCCACCAGGGCGCAGACGGCCGCGGCTGCGCACGCATCCGCGCTCCCGCGGCGCAAGCTCGCGCCCAGGTCGGCGAACGCCGATTCCAGTCCCGCCGCCGAAGCCGGGTCGCGCAACCACGGCAGGAGCACGGCACCCATGCCCTCGGCCCGCATGGCGCCCTGCAGAAACTCGGGCACGAGCATCCGTCCTGCCAGGACGTTGACCATGGAGCACCAGGGGATCCTGACCAGGCCGCGAATGACCAGAAAGCTCAGCCATGCCATTCGGTAAGCGACGACCATCGGGCGGTTCACCAGCATCGTCTCGATGGTCGCCGTCCCGGACGCCGTGAGCACGGCGTCGGCCGCGCCGATGACCTCCTGAGCGCGCTGGTGAAAGACCTCGACCCGGGGACCCGCGCGCCGGCGCGCGAGCGTGGCACACACCTGCGCCTGCGCCCGTGCGTCGACCACGGGCACGGCGCATTGCAGCGCGTCGAGCCGCCCCGCGCACCAGTCGGCCGTGTCGAGGAATACCTCCAGATGCTGGCTCAGCTCCGCCGCCCGACTACCTGGCAGCAGCGCCAGCGTGGGCGTATCGGGCGCGAGTCCCAACGCTGAGCGGGCCGCGCGCCGGTCGGTGTACGCGGGACTGCGGTCCGCGAGCGGATGACCGACGAATTCGGCCGCGATCCCGCGCTCGCGGTAATAGGTCTGCTCAAAGGGGAAGAGCGTCAACACCAGATCGGCCGCGCGGCGAATGGTCTCGGTCCGTCCTTCGCGCCAGGCCCACACGGTCGGACTGACGTAATGCACGGTGTGCACGCCTGCCCTGCGCAGGCGGGTTTCGAGACCGAGATTGAAGTCCGGCGCGTCCACGCCGATGAACACGTCGGGCGGATCGGCGGTGAAATGCCCGGCGAGGCGCCTGCGCAGCGCGAGCAGGCTGCGCAGGTGCGCCAGCACCTCGACGATACCCATCACCGCGAGTTGCTCGGCGCGCGCGAGCACACGGCATCCCGCCGCGGCCATGGCCGGACCGGCGACGCCCTCGACCTGCAGGTTCGGAACCCGCTGCCGCAAGGCCTCGATCAGTCCCGCGCCGAGTCGGTCACCCGAAGACTCGCCGGCGACGATTCCTACCCGCATGGGCGCGCCCCCGCCACCCGTGCGGCGGCCACCGTCCGCCGTCGCCCGACACCGCCCGATCCCCACCGGCAGCGCACGGCGACGCACGCGATTGCGGCTACGGCAGGCTGACGCAGGCGACTTCGAGGGTACCCGCCAGGCTGTCGTGCACGCACGTGGACGACTGCGGCGGGCACTGTGCCGGGCGAACGATGCTCAGTCCTGTCCGCGCTCACCCGCCCGTCCCCGGGGGCGCGCCCGGCCGCGCACGATCCCGCGCCGGGAGTCGGCGAGGAATTCGACGAATTCGCGCAGCCGCGGATTGGTGGTGGGCAGCGATTGCAGTCGCGCCACGGCATCCGCGAGACGCAACCCGTCCCGAAACAGGATACGGTAGCCTTGCTTGAGTTCGCGCTGAGTCTGAGCGTCGAAGCCGTGGCGCTGCAGGCCGACGCGGTTGAGCCCGCACGCGCGTGCGGTATTGCCGGATACGAGAACGAACGGCGGCACGTCCTTCACGACGACCGCGGCGATCGCGGTGAAACTGTAGGCACCTATCCGACAGAACTGGTGAATACCGGTGAAGCCGCCGAGGTTGACGTGGTCGCCGACGCTGACGTGGCCGGCGAGCGTCGCATGGTTGGCGAACACCGTATCGTCGCCAACGTGACAATCGTGGGCGATGTGCACGTAGGCCATGATCCAGTTGCGATCACCGATGCGGGTCTGCCCGCCGCCGTCCGGCGTGCCACGATTGATGGTGCAGAATTCTCGGATCACGTTGCGGGCGCCGATTCGCAGCTCGCTGGGCGACCCCCCGACGTATTTCTTGTCCTGCGGATCCTCGCCGATCGAACAGTGCGAGTAGATCCGGTTGCCCGGTCCGATGCGCGTCGGCCCCTTGATCACGGTGTGCGCGCCGATGCGGCAGCCCGCGGCTATTTCCACTTCCGCACCGATGTAGGACCAGGGGCCGACACTCACGTCCGGGGCCAGACTGGCCTGCGGATCCACGACGGCCAGGGGATCGATCAAGCTCCGACTTCCATCTTGGTCGTCATGAACTCGGCTGACGCCACCACGCGCTCGCCTACTAGCGCGACTCCCGAGAAGCGGTAGATGCCGCGGATCTGGCGCTCGAGCCGCACTTCCATGCGCATCTGGTCGCCGGGCCGCACGGGATGTTTGAAGCGTGCCTTGTCGATGCCGACGAGGTAATACATGGTGCCCTCGTGTGCGGTTTCGTTCAGGGACAGGAAGGCGAGCAGACCGGTAGCCTGCGCGAGCGCCTCGACGATGATCACGCCCGGCACGATCGGGTGATTGGGGAAATGACCGGGGAAATACGGTTCGTTGTAGCTCACGTTCTTGATGGCGACGAGCGACTCGCTGACCTTGAAGTCGAGCACGCGGTCGACGAGCAGGAACGGGTACCTGTGCGGCAGCCGGCTCAAAATGCCATCGATGTCGATTTCGTTCACCGTTGTTCCCCGTTTCCGGACCCGCTCGTCCGTGCGCCGGTACGCTAGTCGTTGTCCCGGCCTGCGCGACCGCCGGCGAGCCGATGCACGCGCGCGACCAAGCGGCGCCAGTACCGGCTGTCGCGCGCCGGCCAGCCCCCCGAGTAGCTGCCGCGCTGCGAAATCGATTTGGTAATCATGGACATCCCGGTAATTTGGACGTCGTCCGCGATCTCGATGTGGCCGTTGATCCCCGTTCCGCCACCGATCATGCAGCGCCTGCCGATCTTGGCGCTGCCGGATATGCCGACACAGCCGGCGATGGCCGTGTGCGCGCCGATACGGCAGTTATGACCGATCTGGACCAAGTTGTCGATCTTGACGCCGTCCTCGATCAGCGTATCACCCAGCGCGCCCCGGTCGACCGTCGAATTGGCTCCGATTTCGACGTCATCGCCAAGCTGCACCCCGCCGATCTGGGGGACCCTGACCCACCGATCAGCGTCGCGTGCCAACCCGAAGCCGTCGGCGCCGATGACCGCACCGGAATACAGGATGCAGCGCCGGCCGATGCGTACGCCGTGCCAGACGGTGACGTTCGGGCCGAGCCGCGAATAGTCGCCGATGAACGCGCCGGCGCCCACGAAACAGCCGGCGCCGATATCGACCGCCTCGCCGAGGCTGGCACCCGCTTCGACGACCGCCTTGGGACCGACACGTGCGCTGGCGGCCACGCGGGCGTCCGGGCTCACCCAGGCGGACGGGTGTACACCCGCCGCGACGGCCGGCAAGGGGTGGAGCATGGCGGTCGCGCGGGCATAGGCGAGGTAGGGATTGCGTACTGCCAGCGTGGCGACCGGGCAATCGGCTACGTCGGCGGCGCTCACGATGACCGCGGTGGCTGCCGTTATCTTCAGGAAACGACGGTAGGCCGGGTCGCACAGGAAGCTGAGGTCACCCGCGCCGGCCCGATCCAGACCGGCGACCCGTTCCACGCGCAGCTCCGCGCTTCCGTGGAGCTGCGCGTCGAGCCTGGCGGCCAGTTCTCCCAGGGTGATGCTCATACACCCCGTCCGTTTGCTCGAATGGCGCGTGCGCCACGCGGACCGGCGTGGTAGCTGCCGGACGGGCGCATGCCCGGTCGCCCGCGCCGCGGGCGACCGTTACTTGCCGCCGCCGTACTGCTGCTTCAGGTTCGCAATGACCGATTCGGTGATGTCGACGCGCTTGCTCGCGAAAATCACGCCGTCACCCAGGACGATGTCGAATTTCTGTTCCGCGGCCACGGCCTGGATTGATTTGACGATTTCGCGCTGGATCTTGCCGAACTCTTCATTGCGCCGGAAGTTGACGTCCTCCCGGAACTCGTCCTGATCGCGCTTGAGATCACGACGCTTTTCGATGATGTCGCGCTCGAGCTTGGAACGCTCGGATTCGCTCATCACCGCCCCATCCTTGGTGATCTTGTCCTCGAGCGTCTTGAGGCTCTTCTGGGCGGCGACCAGATCCCGGTCACGCCCCGAAAACTCCTTCTCCAGGAGCTTGCGCGCCTCGTCCGCCTGGGGCGCTGCCTCGAGCACCTTGACCGCGTTGACCACGCCGATCTTGACTTCGTCGGCGGCCGCGGCGGCCCCACTGACGGCAACGGCTGCGAACAGGGCAAGAATCGTCGGAAAACGGCATTTGGCGTTCAAGGCTTCACTCCATTACGGGCTATTAGAATGGTGCGCGATACTAACCGATCGGGACGGCGTTCGGCCAGTCGCGCCGGGGCTCGTCAGAAGGAGGTTCCGAACGTGAACTGGAACGGCTGGGTCTCGTCGCCGTTCTGGTCGCGGAACGGCTTGGCGATGCTCGCCGTGAGCACACCAAAAGGCGACATCCACACCCCGGAGATCCCGGTCGACATGCGGATTTTGTCGGCCTCGAAATCTTCGTGTGTGCCGTAGACGTTACCTGCGTCTATGAAGCCCGTGACACGCACCGATTTGAGCTCGGCGAGGAAGGGCAGCGGCAGAATGATCTCGGCATTGCCGACCACGAGCAGGTTACCGCCGATGGCCCGTCCGAACTCATCCTCGGGGCCGAGGGTGTTCTCCTTGTAACCGCGTACGGTGCGTGGTCCGCCCGCGAAGAGATTCTCGAAAAACGGCAACTCGTCCGTCTTGCCGTAGGAATCCCCCCAGCCCACCCTGCCCTTGAGCAGGAAAGTCCACTTTCGGGTCAACGGTACGAACCAACGCGCGTCGTAGTCGACCTTGTAGTAATTGAGGTCGCCCGGCGGAACGGCCATTTCCGAGCGCACGCGATGCAGCACGCCTTCGGTGGGGAAGATCGCGTCGTTGCGCGTGTCATAGGCGAATCCGGCGGTCAGACGCAGCACGTCGAATTCGTTGCCTTCCCGATTGAGGAAATCACGCACGATGGTGGCGACGAAGAACTGATCCGCGTTGAGCTCGGTTCGCTCATAGTCGAAAGCGACATTGACGAAGTTGTACTCGGTGACCGGGATTCCGTAGTTGACGCCGACGCTGATGATCTTGGAGTCGAATCGCGTAATGTTGGCGTCGCTCGCGTTGGTTTCCTGGTAGGCGACGCGAAAACCGCGGCTGATACCGTCGAGAGTGTAGTAGGGATTCGTGTACCCGAACACGAACTGGCGATTGATGTCGCTGTTGTTGAACGCGAACTCGATGCGTTTGCCGCTGCCGAGGAAATTATCCTGGGCGACGCTGGTGTTGAAAATGATGCCCTGGGACTGGGAGAAACCCAGGCCGAGCAGCAGGTTCCCGGACGGCCTCTCGACCACGGTGAAATTGACGTCGACCTGGTCGGTCGTGCCCGGCACCGGAACCGTCTCGACGTTCACTTCGCTGAAATAGCCCAAGCGCTGCAATCTGACCTTGGAGCGCTCCACTTTGGTCGTCGAGATCCACGAGCCTTCCATCTGCCGCATTTCGCGGCGCAGCACCTCGTCACGGGTCTTGGCGTTGCCGGCGAACGTGATCCGGCGCACGTAGGTCCGGTTGCCCGGATCGACGAAATAGGTGATGGCTACCGTCTTGGCGGCTTCGTCGATGTCTGGAATGGCATTCACGTTCGCGAATGCGTATCCGTCCTCGCCGAGCCTGTCGGTGACCGCCTTGCTGCTCTCCGTCACGGATTTTCGCGAGAAGATCATGCCCTTGCGCGTGGTCACCGCCTCGAAGAGATCTTCCTGCGGGACGATGAGCTCGCCGGCCAGCTTCACCTCCGACACGGTGAATCGCTCACCCTCAGTGATGTTGACGGTGATGTAGACCTCGGTCTTGTCCGGGGTGATCGAAACCTGGGTCGAATCGACGTTGAAGTTGATATAACCGTTGTCGAGATAATAGGAGCGCAGCGATTCGAGATCGCCGGAGAGCTTCTGGCGCGAGTACTGGTCGGAGCGGGTGAAGAACGACAGCCAGTTGCGCGTCGTGAGCTTGAACTGATCGATCAGCTCGCCGTCGTCGTAAGCCTTGTTACCGACGATGTTGATGGCCTTGATGCGGGCGGCCTTGCCTTCGGATATGTTGATGTTGACGGCGACCCGGTTGCCCTCGAGCGGTTTCACGTCCGGTTCCAGGCGCACACCGTACTTGCCCTGCGAGTAATACTGCCGGCGCAGTTCCTGGACGACCTTGTCCAGCGTCGACTCCTCGTACACCTCGCCGACCGACAGGCCGATGTCCTTCAGTCCCTTGAGCAGCTCCTCCGATTTGATGGCCTTGTTGCCGGTGATATTGATCTCGCCGATCGCCTCGCGCTCGACGACCTTGACCACGAGCACGTTACCCTCGTGGGCGAGTGAGATGTCCTTGAAAAAACCAGTCTTGAACAACGCCCGGACGGCGTCACCCGAACGGCTCTCGTCGAAGGAGTCGCCGACCTTCACCGGCAGGTAGTTGAACACCGTGCCCGGAGAAATGCGATCGAGCCCCTCGACGCGGATGTCCTCGACCACGAACGTGTCGACGGCGCGGACGGGACCGACGAAGCAGCAGACGGCAAGTAAAACGATCGCGGCGAGTAGTCTGTCTATCGCACCAGCTTGCATGTTTTGTTCTATTTTTTTGAGTTATCGGGCCGGGCCCGCTACAAGAGCCGCATGAGGTCGTTGTAGAAAGCCAGCCCCATGAGGCCGAGCAGCAGAACCAGACCTATCTGCTGACCGAACACCTGCAGGCTCTCCGATACCGGCCTGCGCGTCACCAGCTCAATAAGGTAATACATTAGGTGCCCGCCATCCAGTAGCGGTACGGGCAAAAGATTGAGCACTCCGAGACTTACACTGACGATAGCCAGAAACGCCAGGAACGCCGCGAAGCCGATGCTGGCCGACTGGCCGGCGTACTGCGCGATGCTGATCGGTCCGCTCAGGTTGCGCACCGACGCCTCGCCGAACAGCATCTTGCCGAGGATCCCCAGGGTCAGCGCCGACGTGTCCCAGGTCTTTTCGCCGGCACGCACCATCGCGCGCAGCGGGCCGTAGCGCTCGGTCGCGACCGGCGGCGCCTGGATTTCCTGGTCCTGGTCGACCCCGGCGCCGATGCGTCCGATCGAATGCTCGGCCGGCGCGCACGCCGGGGCGGCGCCGAACCAGGCGGCAAGGCCTGCGCGCGGGCATTCGAGGTGCCGTTCCGGCACGAGCACCAGCCGCTCGCGCCGGTTCTGGCGCAGGATCTCGACCTCCATGGGCTGTTCCGGATGCGCCCGCACGTACCGAACCCAGTCGCTCCAGTCACCCATGGGCCGGCCGTCCACGGCGACGACGAGATCGCCCACCGCCAGTCCGGCCGCCTGCGCCCGGCCGCCGCTGACGATCTCGCCGATCCTGGGGGATAACTTCGCGCGCACGGGTTCCAGACCGAGCTTGTCGAAGAAATTGCCGCGGGTGACGTCGTCCACGCGCACGTCGCCGAGATCGAGCTCCACCTCGCGCCGGCCCGCGCGACCTTCGACCTGCACGCGCATGCGCTCGTGATCGAGCACGCGCTTCATGGTCTCGTGCAGCACCGCTTCCCAGGTCGGCGTCGCGCGCCCGTTCACCGTGATGATGCGATCGCCGGCCTCGAGACCGGTCCGTTGCGCCACCGTGCCCTCGCGCACAGCACCGACGATGGGAGCGACACCGTCGACACCGACCAGAAACATGACCCAGTAGGCGATGATCGCGAATACGAAGTTTGCGATCGGACCGGCCGCGACGATGGCGCTGCGGTAGCCGAGCGGCTGGCGATTGAAGGCGCGGTGCGCCTCCCCGGGCGCCACCTCCCCCTCCCGCTCGTCGAGCATCTTGACGTAACCGCCGAGCGGCAGCACGGCGACCGTGAACTCGGTGGCATCGGGGCCGCAGCGCCGTGTCCACAGCGGCCGGCCGAAACCGAGTGAAAAACGCAGGATCTTCACGCCCAGCCGGCGCGCCACCCAGAAATGCCCGTATTCGTGCACGGCCACGAGCACGCCCAGGGCGACGACGAAGGCGAGGACGGAATGGATGACGTTCATGCCTGCGCGGTCGCCGTGACGGCTTCCCGGGCGACGCGACGCCCGGCAGCATCGGCGGCGAGCACGCTCTCCAGGGTGTCGGCGGCGACCGCGGGAATGGCTTCGAGCGCGCGCTCGATCACCGCGGCGATATCGGTAAACCGTATCGCCCGATCGAGAAAAGCAGCAACCGCGACTTCGTTGGCCGCGTTCAGGACGGCAGTCGCGGTGCCGCCCAGCGCCATGGCCGAGCGCGCGAGCCGCAGGCAGGGGAAACGGGTTTCGTCGGGCGCCTCGAAATCCAGCCGGCCGACGGCCGCCAGGTCCAGCGGCGTCGCCCCGCTGCCGATGCGCTCCGGATAGCCCAGGGCGTGGGCGATCGGCACGCGCATGTCCGGGTTGCCGAGCTGGGCGAGGACCGAGCCGTCCACGTACTCCACCAGCGAATGCACGACGCTCTGGGGGTGGATGAGCACCTCCAGGCGCTCGGCCGGCATGTCGAAGA
>JADZEE010000092.1 GCA_020850735.1 Gammaproteobacteria bacterium
AGATGCCGCAGAACTTCACCTCGACCTTGACTTCCCCCCGGCCAGGCTGCGGCTCGGGCACGTCGTCCAGCCGCATGTCCCGCCGCCCGTAGTAGCGCACCGCCTTCATCGTGCCCACTCCGTTACTAGATGGTAGCTTCTTATACTTTTCATTATCACTCCCACCCATACGAGCGTCAAGGGAGCGGCACGACCGCTGTGTCACGCCGGCCCGCGCGCCCGCGGCGCGTGCCCTTGCATCGACGCGATACTCACGAGTAGCATTTCGTATTGATTGGTATCATCGCCGTGGCTGGCCAGGCCGGGCACGCACCGTCAGGAACAGGATCATGCCTCTCAGCAACGAGCAGAAAATCCGCCTGTTCACCAACCTCGCCCGGGTGACCGCGGTCGATCGCCTGATGGTGCGCCTGTTGCGCACCGGCAAGCTGGTGGGCTTCTACCACGAGGGCGGCATCGCGCTGGCGCCCGGCGTCGCGGCCACGACGTTCCTGGATCCGGAGGACATCGTCTACCCGCATTACCGGGCGCACGGCATTGCCTACCTGTTGCCGAAGGGCGTCGCCATCGGCACGTACGTCGCCGAGCACATGGGTCGCGTCACGGGCTGCTGCAAGGGGCGCTCCAGCTTCCACTTCTGCTATCCCGAACAGCATGTGTTCGGGCTGTCCGGCAACGTCGGCGCGAACTTCTCCACTGCGATCGGCTATGGCTACGCGGCCCGGCTCAAACGCCGTGGCCAGGTGGTCGTGACCGCCTCGGGCGACGGCTCCTATGGGGAAGGCCGCGCGCACGAGGCACTGTTGATGTGCGCGTTGTGGAAGCTGCCCGTCATCTTCTGGTGCGAGAACAACGGCATCGCCCAGTACAGCGAGCTGCGCGACATCTTCCCGGGTGACCGCATCTCGGTCCTCGCCGCCGGCTATGGCATCCCCGCGCTGGTCGTCGACGGACAGGACCTGTTCGCCTGCGGCGCGGCCGCGCTGCAGGCGATCGCGCACGCCCGCGGCGGCCAGGGCCCGATCTTCGTCGAGCTGCTGACGCTGCGCGCGCAGGAGCACGCGGTCGGCGGACTCAACATGGCCGGCGCGCAGCCGCGCGACCCGCAACTGATGGAGGAGTGGCGCCGGACCCGCGATCCGCTGCAGCTCGCCGCCGCGCGCCTGCTCGCGGAGCGCGTGCTCGAGCAGGCGGAGGTCCAGCGCATACTGAGCGATGCCGATCGTGCCGCGGAGGAACTCGAAGCCGCCGGCGATGCCGCGGAGCGCGCCCGGCCGTCGATCGACGAGCTGCTGGCCGCCGTCTACGCACCCTGACCGTGGATCCATTGCCATGAACGACACGCGGGAAATCCGCTTCTACGAGGCCATCCGCGAAGCGCTGAGCGAGGAGATGCAGCGTGACGAGCGCGTCTTCCTCCTCGGCGAGAGCATCCGTGGCGGCACCTGGCCGTATACCAAGGGCCTGGCGGCGCGTTTCGGCGACGAGCGGGTGCTCGATACGCCGATTGCCGAGGCCGGCATCGTCGGCTGTGCCCTGGGCGCGGCCCTCGAAGGCATGCGGCCGGTGGTGGATCTCATGTACGCCGGCTTCATGTACCAGGCCGCCTCGGAGCTGTTCCTCCAGGCCGGCGGCTATCACTTCATCCATGGCAGCCAGCACCCGCTGCCGATGACCATCATCGGGACCTGCGGTGTCGGCAAGCGCGTCGGCCACGAGCACGCCATCCTGCCCCACGGGGCGCTGCTGCATCATCCGGGGATCAAAGTGTGCTCGCCGTCCACACCCTACGATGCCAAGGGATTGCTCAAGGCCGCGATCCGCGACAGCAATCCGGTCGTGTTCCTGTGGCATACGGGCCTGATCACGGTGCGCGGCCACGTGCCGACCGAGGATTACGTCGTACCGCTGGGCAGCGCCGTGACCAGACGCGCGGGCACCGATGTGACGGTGCTGGCGAGCGGCCTGCAGGTGCACCACGCACTCGCTGCGGCCGAGAACCTCGCCAGCGAGATCAGCGTCGAAGTCCTGGACGCGCGCAGCTACGAACCCTTCGATCGCGCCGCACTGCTGGACTCGGTGGCGAAGACGACGCGACTGGTGATCGTGGACGAGGACTTCGAGCGCGGCGGCTTCGCGGCCGAGATCTGCGCGCAGGTGATGGAGCATGGTTACGATCTGCTCGACGCTCCCGTGAAGCGCGTCTGCCACCCGGCCTTGCCGATACCCGGAGGCTACATCGACGCCTATACGATGCCGACGACGGAGCGCATCGAAGCGGCCATCCGCGCGACCTGCCGGCGCCGGGGAATTCAGGGATGATCCGCGACGTCGTGCTGCCGCAGCTCTCCATGGGCATGTCGGAGGGAACCATCACCGCCTGGGCCGTGCAGGAAGGCGCGCGCATTCAGCGCGATGCGCTGCTCGCATCGATCGAGACCGAGAAGGTCGTCAACGACCTGCCGGCTCCCTACGGCGGCTTCGTCCACATCCTGGTTCCTGCGGGGAAGACCGTGCCGATCGAGACCCCGATCGCGCGTATCGCCGAGAGCGAGCAGGAGTACGCGCAGCTCCTGCTGCCGGCGGCTGACGCCGGTGGCCCGATCGCCGCCCGCGCGGATCAGCCTGTAACCGGCCCCGTGACGTCCGCCGCCCCGGCCGCGCGCCGCATCCGCATCTCGGGGCTCGCCCGCAAGCTCGCCGGCGAGCACGGCATCGATCCCGCGACCCTCCGCGGCAGCGGACCCGACGGCCGCATCGAGCGCGAGGACGTGCTGGCGGTACTGGCGGAGCGTACCGCCCGGCAGGGTGGCGGCGCGGACGCGACCGGCGCCGGCATGCCGCAGCAGCGCAGTGAGAAGGCCCGGGTTCCCATGCGCGGGATGCGCAAGCGTATCGCCGAGCACCTGGTCGCCTCGAAGACGACGGCCGCAGGCGTCTACCTGTTCGCGGAGATGGATGTCACGGCGCTGATCGCGGCGCGGGAGGCCTGGCTGGCGCGCGCACCGGAATCCGGCACGCGCATCTCGATGACCGCGCTGCTGGTGAAGGCGCTGGCATCGGCGCTCGAGGAGGTCCCGATCTGCAACGCGACGCTGATCGGAGAAGAAATCGTCCTGTGGGAGGACGTCAACGTGGCCATCGCCGTCGCGCTGCCCGGAAAGGGGGACTACGACTCCGGCCTGATCACGCCGGTCGTACGCGAGGTGAACCGCAAGGACGTCTTGACGATCGATCGCGACATCAAGGATCTGGTCGCTCGGGCCCGATCCGGAACCCTGCGTCCGGAGGATACGACGGGCGGCACGGTGAACCTGTCGAGCACCGACGGTTTCTTCCCCGGCGGCTGGCTGGTGGGCACGCCGCTGCTCAACCTGCCGATGGTGGTGAGCTTCGGCCCCGGCACGGCGATCCAAAAGCCGGTCGTCATCGACGGACAGATCGCCGTGCGCACGATCCTGCCCTGCGGGCTCACCTTCGATCACCGCGCCCTCGACGGTGCGCCGGCGGCGCAACTGCTGCGGGCGATCGCCGACCGCTTTGCGCATCCCGACTGCATCGGCGTCTCGACCCATGAACACTCTTGACGTCCTGCAGGCGCGCAGCGAGATCGCCAACCTCATCGCCCGCTACATGCGGGGCATCGACGATCAGGATGTGGCGCTGTATTCGACCTGCCTGACCGACGACGTCGTCGTGAGTCACCCGGCGGTGGGTCGGTTCGAGGGTCGCGCAGCCGCCATCGACGCGGTCCGGCGCGTCATCGGTACTTTGGCGGCCAGCCAGCACCTCGTCGGCAATCTCGCGATCGAGGTCGAAAGTCCGCGGCAGGCGCAGGCCTGCTTCGAGATCCAGGCGATGCACCTGTTCCACGCGGATGTGCCGACCGGCCGGCTGCGGCCCGCGGGTGCCCGGTACGAGATGCGGTTGCGCTGCGTCAGCGGCGCATGGCGGGTGGCGAGTGCGATCGTGACGCCGCGCTGGCTGGATCCCGGTTTCATGGACGCGGCGGCCCAGGCCCTGGCCGCCGGTCCGGCTTGATGCAGACGTCCCGAGCCACGCGACCGCGTGGCTGCTCCGGTCATCAGAAACGGTAGCCGCCCTGCAGGTACCATTCGCGCGGCCGGCCGTACCAGCCGACCGTGAAGCCGAGTGAGTCGCCCACGTTGACTCCGGACACACGGTAGACCTTGTTCGCGAGGTTGGTCACGCCCGTGGCCGCCGTCCAGTGTCCGTCGCTGCTCTCGAAGCCGAGGCGTGCGTTGAAGAGCGAATAACCCGGTTGCGGGGTGGTCGGCTCGTTGATCAGCTGGAAATAGGTGAGCGCCCGATAGCTCGCGTCGCCGCGAAGGGTGAGCTGGCCGTACTGCCCGAGCGGGAAGCCGTACTCGGCGCCGCCCGTGACGGTCCAGCGCGGCGTGCCGATCAGCCGGTCGCTGAGCGTGAGCCCGGTCGCCGCCGCGGCAGCGCTGATGCGCACGTACTTGGCGTCGAGGTAACCCACTGACGCATTCAGGCGCAGGCCCTTCACCGGCACGGCGTCGAGCTCGAACTCGAAGCCCTTGATGTCGGCGTCGCCGGCGTTATGGGTAACGATGGTCTGCGTGCCCTCCGGGGACAGATGCTGCTCGGTCAGCTGGATGTCCTTGTACTTGTTGGTGAAGGCGGCAAAGTTCGCGCGCAGGTGGTGATCGAACCACTCGCTCTTCAGGCCCAGCTCGTAGCTGAGCAGCGTTTCCGGCCCGTACCCCTCGAGCTCGCCGACGTTGCGCGCGCGGCCATTGAAGCCGCCGCTCTTGAAGCCCTGCGACGCCGAGACGTAGGCGAGCACGCTGTCGGTGAGCCGGTAATCGAGGCCCGCGCGGCCGGAGAATTTCGCCCAGCTGCCGCTCTGCGTGGTGTACGGCAGCAGCGGGATGGGCGAGCGCAGCCGCAGCGAGCTGACGCCGAAGTACTTGCGATCGGAGGTGTAGCGCCCGCCGAGCGTGAGGCTCAGGGCGTCGGTCAGCTTGTAGCTGCCCTGCGCGTAGGCGGCGTAGCTTTCGGTGAGCTGGTTGAGCCGACCGTGCTGCGGCAGATCGAAGATGATGTTGAACGGATTGCCGGCGCCGCCGAGGCATGGCGCGGGCGAGCCGGGCGGCTGCGGGCAGGGGTACGGCCCGAGCGGCAGGATCGCGGCGGGCAGCGCCTCGAGCGCCGGAAACAGGTCGTTCGCGACCTGTTCAATCACGTCCGAGCTCGATTTCTCGTTCATGTAGTAGAGGCCGGACACCCACTTCAGGCGGTCGCGGAACGACACGCCGCTCAACTGCAGCTCCTGGCTCAGCTGTGACTGGTGATCGTTGTCGATCTCGTCGATCATCACGACCGGCGATCCGTCGGGATCGATGCCGATCAGCTCATGCAGCCGCCGGTAGGCGGTGATCGACTTGAGCACGGTCTTCCCGATCGTCCAGTCGAAGGACTGCGACACGCCCCATACCTCGGTCTTCAGGTAGTTGGAGCCCGTGCCGTTGTCCACGTAAGGGTCCGGCGAGTACCAGGTGCTGTTGTCGAGCGGCTGCATGACGACACCCGGATGCAGCGCCGCGAGCGGCCCGGCGAGGACGTTCTGGAGCGCGCCGAGTCCGGAGCCGGTATAGAGCTCGACGTGGTGCACGCCGAGCTTCTGGTCGGTCTTGGTGTAATCGAAGCTGAACAGGCCGTTCAAGCCCTCGCGCGGAGTCCAGTTCAGCTGCAACACGCCCACGCTCGTATGCTGGTCGCCCATGATGTCGCCGGCGAGCGGTCGCCGGCCGAAGCCGTCGGCGTTGCGCGTGCTCAAGGCGATCTTGGCATCGAGCACGCCCGCGATCAGCGGCATCGACAGGGCGCCGCGCGCATCGGCACGGCTGTAGCGCCCGGTCTTGAGCTCCACGTAGCCGGCGAACTTGTC
>JADZEE010000093.1 GCA_020850735.1 Gammaproteobacteria bacterium
ATGGTCACGAGCCCGCCGGCGTTCACCCGCGGGGTCACGGCGAGGATGACGCCCGTGGTGCGGTACTGGATCTCGTTGACTGTGGGGGCGTCCGGATCGATGTTGCTGGTCGCCTGGCGCGTCGGGATGGGGATCTCGTCGCCAACGTTGATGGTCGCCGTGCGGTTGTCGAGCACCATCAGCGATGGCGCTACGCGCGCGATTTCGTGCACGCCCGCGCCTGGCCAGGAACGCCCGGGAACCGTCTCGCTACGGCGGGCGAAGGTTTCACGAGCTCTGAGCGACGCGGGCGGCGGTTCAGGCGCTGCCGGGATCGGCCGGCGCCCGCCGGGTGAGCAGGTAGTCGGCGGCATCCCAGCGCCGTGTGCGCAGCCAGTAGCTCAGCGTGAAGCCGGGCCAGAGGGTGAAATTGCGGCCGTCCTCGTCGAGGTACCAGCTCCGGCAGCCGGACTGCCACGACGTGGAGCGCAGATCGCGCTGGATGCGTTGCTGGAACGCGCGCTGGCGTTCAGGACGTACGTCCACGCTATCGGCCCGGCCGCTGCCGATCGCCCGGATGGCCTGCAGGATGTAGCGCACCTGGGACTCGATCATGAATACGATCGAGTTATGCCCGAGCCCGGTGTTCGGCCCGACCAGCATGAAGAAGTTGGGGAAGCCCGCAACGGCCATGCCGAGGTAGGTTTCGGCGCCCGCCTGCCAGCGCTCGGTCAGCTCGCACGCACCGCGGCCGTAGATCCTCATCGGCGCGAGAAACTCGGTGGCGACGAAGCCGGTAGCCAAAACAATCGCGTCCACCTCGCGCTCCACACCGTCGGTGCCGACCACGCCGTTCGCGTGCACCCGCTCGATGGCGCCGCTCACCAGCTCGACGTTCGGGCGCGTGAGCGCGGGGTAATAGTCGTTGGCGACGAGCACGCGCTTGCAGCCGATACGGTAGTCGGGTGTGAGCCGGGCGCGCAGTGCGGGATCCGCTACCTGGCGGCGCAGATGCAAGCGGGCGAGGGCCTCGAGCAGCCGGTTGAACGGTGGATAGCCGATGATGGCCAGGCCGTTCATCTCGTACTGCCAGTAGATGAACGTGCGGTGCAAGCGGCACAGCGTCGGCAAGCGGGCGTGCAGGCGTCGCTCGAGGGCCGTGTAGGCCCGATCGAAGCGCGGCACCACCCAGGGCGGCGTGCGCTGGAACAGGTACAGCCGTTCGACCCGGGGCGCGATCCGTGGAACGAACTGGATGGCGCTGGCACCGGTACCGACGACGGCGACACGCCGGCCGTCGAGGACGTAGTCGTGATCCCAGCGGGCCGAGTGAAACATGCGGCCGCGGAATTGCGCGAGGCCCGGCAGGTCCGGGATCGCCGGTTTCGAGAGCGGGCCGGTGGCGCTCACCACGACGTCGGCGCTGAACCGCCTGCCGTCGGTCGCGATCAGTGTCCACCCGGCCTTCGCCTCGTCGAACGTGGCGGTCGCGATACGGGTGTCGAAGCGGATGTGCCGGCGCACGTCGTAGCGATCCGCGCACTGCTCGAGGTACGCCCGGATTTCGTGCCAGGGCGAGTAAACCCGGGTCCAGTCGGGCTTGAGCGCGAAGGAATAGGAGTACAGATGCGAGGGTACGTCGCAGGCGCAGCCCGGGTAGGTGTTGTCCCGCCAGGTGCCACCGAGGGCGGTTGCGCTCTCGAAGACCACGAACGCATCGATGCCGGCGCGCTTGAGACCGATGGCCATGCCCAGGCCGGCGAAACCGGCGCCGATGACGGCGACGCGCCAGCGCGGATCGACAGCGGCCATGCCGGGCACGCGACGGTGCCGGATCAGGGCCTGCGGCGGCCGAGCGTGATATGGACGACCAGCGCGATCGGCACCGCGAGACCGAGCACCCAGTGCAGCACGCTCGCGCCGGCGCGCAGGCGTTCGTCACCGGCGTAATACAAGGCATAGCCGGTCAGGGTCAGGATCAGCATGGCCGCCGCCAGCGTGCCGCCCGACCAGCGATTACGCCCCGCTTCCCAGGCGTGAATCATGTGCGCCAGCAGCAGCGTGCCCAGAAAGAACAACGCCAGCATGGCCGCGGCGCCGTGGATCTGCAGCGCGGTCTGCTCCTGCGGGTGCGGGACGCGGCCGTACTCGCCGACGGTCGCGCCGAAGTAATGCAACCACAGCCACAGCGCGCCGGACAGCGTCAGCAGCACGATGACCCCGTACAGCGTGTAACGATGCCAGCGTGCGAGGCGGATGAGCGCGTGCAGCAGCGGGGTGTGTTCGCTCGGTCTCATCATCGCGGCGGCCTGTGCTGCGAGCGGCAGTTTAAAGGGCCGTGCGGACGGGCGCTACCGCGTGCCGCCGATTCCATGCGTCCCGGCCAGCGACCATTACGCCGGATCGCGCGCGAGACGGATGCCGCTGAAGTGCCAGCGGGTGTGGGGATAGAAGAAATTGCGGTAGCTTGCGCGCACGTGCGAGCGCGGCGTCACGCAGGCGCCGCCGCGCAGTACGAGCTGGTTGCACATGAACTTGCCGTTGTACTCCCCGACCGCGCCCGCCGGCGCCCGGTAGCCGGGATACGGTCCGTAGCAGCTGCGGGTCCATTCCCACAGATCGCCGTACATCTGCCTGAGCCCCGTGCCCTCGCCCGCGGGCCGCGGGTGGTAATGCCCCGTCTCCATGAAGTGACCGCGCACGGGCAGGGGCTGCGCCGCGTGTTCCCATTCATGCTCGGTCGGCAGGCGCGCGCCGTACCAGGCCGCGTACGCGTCGGCTTCGTAGTAGCTCACGTGACTGGCCGGGGCGGTCGGATCCAGCGGCACCAGTCCGTGCAGGGTGAACTCGTGCCAGGCGCCGTCGATGCAGCGCCAGTAAAACGGATGCTGCCAGTGCTCACGTTGCACGCTTGCCCAGCCGTCGGCCAGCCACAGCTCCGGCCGCTGGTAGCCGCCGGCGTCGACGAACGCCATGAACTCGCCGTTGGTCGTGAGGCGCGTGCCGAGCGCGTAAGGCGTGAGCAGGGTCGCGTGCCTGGGACGCTCGTTGTCGAATGCGAAACCCGTGGCACCCGCGCCGATCTCCGCCTGCCCGCCCGGGTATTCGACGAACCGCAGCGGTTCGACGGCCGTCGGCCGGCGGGCCGGCTCGTTCACGGCGGGCGCGTACTCGGGGTAGAGCGGATTGCAGGAGAACAGGTGCTTGAGGTCCATCAGCATCAGCTCCTGGTGCTGCTGCTCGTGATGGGTGCCGAGCTCGATCAGCGCCAGGGTCTGCGCATCCAGGGCCGCGGGTCGTGCGAGCAGCGTCTCGATGCCGCTGTCCACGTGTTCCCGGTAGCGCAGCACGTCGGCGAGCGATGGCCGGCTGATGAGGCCGCGCTGCGGCCGCGGGTGCTGCGCGCCGATCTGGTTGTAGTACGAGTTGTAGAGCACACGGAAGGCCGGATGGTGCGGGCGAAACTCCGGCAGCCGCCCTTCGAGAACGAAGGTTTCGAAGAACCAGCTCGTGTGCGCCAGGTGCCATTTCACCGGGCTCGCGTCCGGCATGGACTGCACGACGGCATCTTCCGGCGAGAGCGGTGCCGCGATCCGGGTGCTCGCGTGTCTGACGGCTCGATACCGGCGGACGTCGGTGGTCGGTTCGGCGTCCGCCACGCTCACGGGTTCCGGTGTGCGCAAGTGATGGTCCTCGTTGCGGGCCTGCGGCAGCCTACCGGCTCGCGCCGCCGAGCTCAAACTCGACCCGCACCGTGTCGCCGGGCTCCCCGCCTGCGGCGAAGCTGCGTTCGCGGAAAATCGCGCGTGTGCCGGCGATGACGATGGCCGTCGAGCAGCGCGTGCCGTACTCGGTTCCGCGGATGAATATCGGAGCGAGCCTGCGCTCCAGATCGATGCCGACGCCGGTGTCGGGCAGCTCGGCGTCACCGGCGCCGCGCTCGTCCCCGAGCAGCGCGATGAGCGCGTCCGCTTCGAGCGGGGGTGCGCGACCGAGCACCGCGCCGAGCGCGGCGCGGCCGCGCCTGACCTTGGGCCAGTCGACGTCGAGCAGGCTGTTGCTCAGTCCGTAGATGCCGGGCACCAGCTCGCGCGGGCCGTCGTCGTCGCAGTTGGAGCAATAGCACAGCGTGTCGCGATCCGCGACCACGAGGCTGAAGCCGTTGTAACGCTGAGCGCAGCGGTGCACGTCACGCAGGTAATCAGAAGGGCTGGCTTCGCCGCGCAGGAAATCCGCCACCAGCGCACCACGCGAGTCGGCGTCGCGGCGCTGCCGGCCCGCACGCCGGTAATTGGTGACGGCGGCAAAGCGGCCGCTGCGGCTCACGCCGATCCAGGTGCCCCCGGCCGCGAGATCGCGGCCGGCCAGCAGTGCCGGCGCATCCGGCCAGAACTGCGCCGGTGCCGTGGCACGGCCGTGGTACTCGTCGCGATTGGCCGCGACCACGAGCGGGAAGTGCGGATGCGCGCGCCAGGCGAACAGGATGAGGCACATTGCCGGTCGTCTAGGTCGTCGGAACGCGTGGTTCCTGCCCGAAGCTGTGCCCGCGGCCGCGCAGGTAGTCGAGCTCGGCGGCGCTGGACACGCGCCCGAGTATGGCGTTGCGATGGGGAAAGCGCCCGTAGCGGGCGACGATGTCGCGATGCTCGCGGGCGCTGGCGAGGAATCCCGCGGCGAGATCGGCATCCTCGGGGGCCGCCTGTGCGAGCAGGGCCTCGTACAGCGCGACACCACGCGCCTGCACCGTGGAATCCTCGCTGTGCTGGCAGGGCATGTAGAAAAAGCCGCGCTCGGCCACGCCCAGCCGGGCGTCGGCCCCGTCGACCAGACCCGCACGACAGTGCGCGAGCGCGACGCCGTCGTAAGCGAACGCGCGGGCGGTACCGCGGTACAGGTTGCGCACCAGCTGGTCGAGCACGAGGATGATGGCGAGCCGGCCGTGCGGCTCCAGCGTCCACGCCTCCAGCAGTCCCCGGGCGGCCTGTTCCGGCAAGGCCGCGTAGCGTTCGCCGATGACCGCGTCGAAATCCGGATCGGATGCAAACCAGCATGCGCGCCGCTGGTCTCTGGCGCGCGCGTCGGGAGCGTCGTAGCCGAACCAGAAAGCGATGAGGTTTTCGTACGGGGCGGCCATGCGCGCTGCGACCGGGCACGAGGCGCCGGTGATGAAACCATTATGCGGCACCTGGGCGAGGAGATCCCGGTGGTCGTGCCGGCACCGGCGCTCAATCACCCCAGGCCTCCAGCTCGAGCACGTAGCTGCCGTCGTTGATGAACGGGCTGTCCGTGCTTTCGCGCCGTTCGCGCCGGACCATGCCGATCCGCGGCGCATACCACTCGTGCACGTTCACCTCGACGTGCACGAAGCCGACGTCGAGACCGAGGTCGAACTGGCCGCGACCGGTGCCGTCCACGCGCAGGCAGTGCTCGAAGCGGCCGGCCGCGGTGGTCACGGCATCGTCGTGCGCGCCGACGTGGTAATCGACGTTCACGGCGAGCTGGACCGTATAGTCGGTGAACTTGTCGTTCGCTGCCCGGGTACGCAGCACGCGCGTGCGGTCCGCGCGCCGCCACTGCGCTGCGGCGTCGCGACCGTTCGGGGCCACGAGCTCGGCCGGCGCACGCGGTCGCGGCGCCGTGCCGGTGGTCGCGCTCGCGACCAGCCAGGTTCCGTGCCGATCGCTGCGCAACAGCTGCATCGTGCCGTCGTGTTCGTGGCGCACCCACAGGCGCTCGCCCCCGATCTCGTGCCGGCGCAGCGCCAGCACGAAATAGCGGTGCTCCCAGCGGGTGGCGGTGTTCTGCGCGCCGGCGCGGTACAACCACCAGCGTCCGCGTTCCAGCGGATAGTAGGGATTGGACTCCCCGGTACAGCCGGCGACCAGACCGGCGAGCAGCGCCAGCGCGGCCGTGGTACGCACTCAGAGCTGGTGAAACTTTCGCCCGCCATAGGGAGACGGTTCCCGGGCACTCCCGGCCAGGGGCGGGGGTACACAAAATTGCGCGCACAGCGGGTCTGCGGAAACGATTCCGGGGGTCCACGCAACGCGGCCGGAGGCGTCCAGGGGCCGTCGCAACAGGCGCGGTGATCGTTTCACGTGCTATCAGTAGTGCAGCAGGCTGTGCACCCGGTACTGCGCCAGCTTGTCGCGGCCGCCGAGAAAGTCCAGTTCGATCACGAATGCGCAGCCTGCGACCTCGGCCCCGAGACGTTCGATGAGCGCGCAGCTCGCAGCCGCCGTGCCGCCGGTGGCGATGAGATCGTCCACCAGCAGCACGCGGTCTTTGGGCGCGAAGGCGTCGATGTGCACCTCGAGGCCGGCTGACCCGTATTCGAGATCGTACGCGATCTCGTGCACATCGTAGGGCAGTTTGCCGGGTTTCCGCAGCGGCACGAAACCGATGCCGAGCTCGTAGGCGGCGAGCGCGCCGAAGATGAAACCGCGTGCCTCCATGCCGGCCACGGCGGTCAGGCGTTCACCGATGAAGGGATTGAGCAGCTGGTGTACGGCGAGCTTGAGCGCGGCGGGGTCCTTGACCAGGGGCGTGATGTCCTTGAAAACGATGCCGGGCTTGGGAAAATCGACGATGTCGCGGATCTTCGCTTTCAGGCGTTCCACAGCGGCTCTCCCGGGGATGATGGTCGGCCGCCGGATCATAGACGTTATGCACCCCGAGGTGTCACGCTAGCATGTCCGGGCATCTCGCGTTGCCCGGCGCGGTACGAAAGGCGGCGTCACACCCTGGCGCGGAGAGGCCTGCGATGTGAATTCGCGGCAATCGACTGAGCATTTTCGCGGTGTGCGGCTCGGCGACTGCGCCTGGCCGGAAATCGAGACACGGCTTGCCGCCGGTGCGCTCGCGGTGCTGCCCGTGGGTGCGGCGTCCAAGGAGCACGGCCGGCACCTGCCCTTGGCCAGCGACTACCTGCAGGCCGAATGGCTGGCCGACCGGGTCGCCGAGCACCGCAACGTCGTGGTATGGCCGACCCTCGCCTACGGTTATTACCCGGTGTTCATCGACTATCCGGGCAGCAACAGCCTGTCCCGCGCCACCTTCGTCGCCGTGGTGCAGGAGTTGCTCGCGGGTGTCGCACAGGCCGGTGCCGGCCGTGCCGCGCTGCTCAACACCGGCATCAGCACGATCGAGCCGCTCGAGGCCGCGCTGGCCGCGGGCGATCGCGGGATGCCGGTGACGCTCGTGAACGTGTACGCGGGGCCGCGCCTCGCGGCCGCCTGGCGAGTGCTCGAGGAACAAGCCTGGGGCGGGCACGCCGACGAGATCGAGACTTCCCTCATGCTCGCGATCGCGCCGCATCGGGTCGACATGGCGCGGGCCGAGCCGGCGCCGACGCCTATCCTGCGCGGCAGGTTCAACCGGCACGATCCGCAGGCACCGAACTACTCGCCGGCGGGCGTCAACGGCGATCCGACACGGGCCTCGCTGGTCAAGGGCAGGCAGCTGCTCGACGCCCTGTTGCAGGACGTGCTCGCGGTGCTGCCGCAGGGTTGACCGGCGTGCGCGTGACCGTGCGGGTGCGCCACGGCTGGCGCGTGACGCCGAAACAGGCGATCGGCATACAGCAGCAACTGCGCTCCCGCGTGCGTGCTGTCGATGAACGCGCGCCGGTGCGGTACGTCGCCGGCGTCGACGTCGGCTTCGAGGACGGCGGAACGGTTGCGCGCGCCGCGGTCGTGGTGCTGGCCTGGCCGTCGCTGGTCGAGGTCGAACACGCCATTGCGCGACGTCCGGTGGCCTTTCCCTACGTGCCGGGGCTGCTTTCGTTTCGAGAGATCCCGGTGGTCCTGGCCGCACTGCGGCGTTTGCACCTGCGTCCGGACCTGGTGCTGTGCGATGGGCAGGGCTATGCGCACCCGCGGCGATTCGGGATCGCCTGCCACCTGGGCGTGCTGCTCGACTGGCCGACCGTGGGCGTCGCCAAGAGCCTGCTCGTCGGTACGCATGCGCCGCTGCCGGTGGCGCGCGGACGCTGGCGGGCGCTGCGCGCCGATGGAGAGATCATCGGTGCGGCACTGCGCACGCGCACCGGCGTGCGGCCGGTGTACGTGTCGGTCGGGCACCGTGTGAGCCTGCGTACCGCGCTGCGGTTCGTGCTGGGTTGTGCCCCACGCTACCGCTTGCCGGAGACGACCCGCGCGGCGCATTTCCTCGCGTCGATAGCGGATCGTCCGCTTCGATGAGACGCAGGTGACCTGCCTCAGCACGAACCGACCGGGTGCGGGCGAACATGGTTGCGCAAAGGCTGAACACGATGGGAGAAGGACGCAAAGCGACGGCAGCCGGCCGGCGACTGGTGCACGGGTGCGTCGGCACGCTGCTCCTCGTCGGTGTGACCGTGGCCCAGACGGCGGACGACGGCTACGTGCGCGCGCGTCTGGCGCTGCTCGCGGAGATCCGCGAGAACTTCGCCCAGACCGCGGCCGAGACGGGGCGGCCGCGCATGTCGCCTGCGGTTGCCGCGGCGCTGGCGCGAGTGCCCCGGCACGAGTTCGTCGCCCCGGCCCAACGCGACCGTGCCTACGTCAACGCGCCGCTGCCCATCGGTTACGGGCAGACGATCTCGCAGCCCTACATCGTCGCGCTCATGACCGAGCTGACAGATCCGCAGCCCCGGGCCCGGGTGCTCGAGATCGGCACCGGCTCGGGCTACCAGGCGGCCGTGCTCGCCGAGCTGGTGGCGAAAGTCAGCTCGATCGAGATCATCGAGCCGCTCGCCGGGCAGGCGCGCGAGCGGCTCGCGCGCCTGGGCTACGCCAACGTCGCGACGCGCATTGGTGACGGTTATTACGGCTGGCCGGAACATGCTCCTTTCGACGCGATCATCGTCACCGCGGCGGCGAGTCACGTGCCGCCACCGCTGATCGCGCAGCTCAAACCCGGGGGGAAGATGATCATCCCGGTCGGCAGCCAGTTCCTGACGCAGTCGCTGGTACTGGTGGAGAAGACCGCCGACGGCAGCGTGCGTACACGCCAGATCCTGCCGGTGAGTTTCGTGCCACTGACCGGCGGCCACTGAGCCGCATTGACCCGCTCACCTCTCGGTCCGGCGATCGCGCTCGTATCGGGCGCCGCGCTGGCCCTGGAGGTGCTGCTGCTGCGCGCGTTTTCGATCGCCCAGTGGCACCACTTCGCTTACATGGTGCTGAGCCTCGCGCTGCTCGGCTACGGTGCCAGCGGCAGCTTCATCGCCCTGGCCCGGCCGGTGCTGCTGGCGCGTTTCGGGGTCGCGTTCGCGGCCAATGCCTGCGGCTTCGCGCTGACTGCCGTCGTTGGCACGGCCGTCGCACTGCGGCTGCCCTTCAACGCCCTCGAAGTCGTGTGGGAGCCGCGCCAATGGTTGTGGCTCGCGCTGGGTTACGCTGTGCTGGCGACGCCGTTTTTCTGCGCTTCGAACTGCGTGTGTCTGGCGCTCGCGCGCCCGCAGGCGGCGGTGGCGCGACTGTACGCTGCCGATCTCCTGGGCGCCGGCATCGGCACCGTCGTCGTCGTCGGTCTGCTGTGGCTGCTTCCCGCCGGCAGCTGCCTGCTGCCGATCGCACTACCGGGTCTCGTCGCAGCCGTGCTGGTGGCGATCGAAGAACCACCGGCCGAGCGCCGTGCCGCGCTGGCCATCTGCATCGCCGGTGTCGTTGCCGTCGCGCTGGCCGCGTGGCCCGATGCGGCCAGCCGCATTCCGGCCAATCCGTACAAGGCGCTGACGCAGGCGCTCAATGTCACCGGTGCGCGGGTGTTGTGGCGCGATTCCAGTCCGCTCGGCGAGATCACCGTGGTCGACAGCCCGGTTGTGCCGTTCCGTCACGTGGCGGGGCTCAGTCTGGCCAATACCGTAGAACCGCCGCCGCAGCTGGGCGTGTTCGTCGACGGTGAAGGTCCGCTGCCGATCACGCGCTACCGGCCGGGAGCCACCGATCTCAGCTATCTGGACGAGGTACCCGCGGCAGTGGGCTACCATCTGCGCCCGCGGCCGCGCGTGCTCGTGCTCGGTGCCGGCGGTGGCACCGAGATCCTGCAGGCACTGCATCTCGAGGCGCGTCGGGTCGACGCCGTGGAGCTCAACCCGCAGCTGCTCGGCCTGCTCACGCACCGCTACGCGCGCTACAGCGGCTACCTTGCCGCGCAACCGCAGGTGCACGTGCACCTGGCCGAGGCGCGCAGCTTCGTCGACCACAGCCACGCCCACTGGGATCTCATCCAGATCCCGCCCCTCGATGCTTTCGGTGCCGCCGCCGCGGGCGTGTACGCACTGCAGGAAGACTACGTCTATACCGTCGAGGCCGTGCAGCACTATCTGGACCGCCTCGCGCCCGGCGGGCTGCTGGTCCTGTCGCGCTGGGTACAGGTGCCGCCGCGCGCGGGCGCCAAGCTCATGGCGACCGTCGTGGCCGCGCTCGAGCGCCGAGGCAGTACGGATCCCGGTCGCCAGATCGCCTGGCTGCGCAGTTGGAACGTGCAGGTGCTGGTGGTCAAGGACACACCGTACACGGCCGGCGAGATAGAAACGATACGATCGTTCAGCACGCAACGCTGGTTCGATCTGGCCTGGTTGCCGGGGCTCGCAGCGGCGGAGGTGAATCGCTACACGCAGCTCAGCGAGCCCTACTTTTTCGCCGCAGCGACCGCCCTGCTCGGTCCGGATCGCGCCGACTACTTACGCCGCTACAAGTTCGACATCGAACCGGCCACGGATGACAGGCCGTATTTCTTCCGCTTCCTCGCCCTGCGTTCACTGCCCGAATTCGTGCGCATGCCGGCCGGGCGCGGTTGGGCACTGATGGATATCGGTTACCCGGTCGTCATCGCGACGCTGGTGCAGGCGGTGACTGCCAGCCTCGTCCTCGTGCTCCTGCCAGTGGTGGTGTGGCGCCGGCTGTCGCCATCGACCGTGACGGTCGGGCCAGGCTACGCGCGAACCGCGGTGTACTTCGGCGGTCTCGGTTTCGGCTTCATGTTTCTCGAGATTGCCTTCATGCAGCGTTTCGGCCTGTATCTGGGCAATCCGCTGTACGCGATGGCCATCGTGCTCGCGACGTTTCTGGTCTTTGCCGGGATCGGCAGCCAGCGGCTCGGGCGTGACCGGGGTGATGCGGTCGCAGTTCGCGCCCGCCTTCATCCGGCGACCATGGTCGTCGCCGTCGCGGTGGCGCTGACACTGGCCTTGCCGCAGCTGTACCGTGGCACCGCCCTGCTCCCGGAATCGGTACGCGTGCCGCTCGCGATCGCCGCGCTGGCGCCGCTCGCCTATTGCATGGGCAGGCCGTTTCCCTACGGCCTCGCCCGCCTCGGCGCGCGGGCGCCGGCGCTCGTACCCTGGGCCTGGGCGATCAACGGCTGTGCGTCTGTGATCGGCGCGGTCCTCGCGACCCTGCTCGCAGTGCACTTCGGGCAGACGATACTGATAGGCATCGCCGCGAGCCTGTACGTGGTCGTGGCGCTGACGCGACTCGACCCCTGAATACCGGGAAAACCGGGGTCAGAGTCGAGGGAAACCGGGGTCAGAGTCGGATTTCCATTCGCCACCGCTGCCACCGCCGCACACTTGCGCGGGAAATCCGACTCTGACCCCGGTTTCCCCGAAACCCGACTCTGACCCCGGTTCTTGTCAGGCGCCGGGATGCGGGCCGAGGGCATCGGTCAGCGCGGCCGCGTCGGGGGCGTGGACGACGGTGTTGTGAGCATCAGTGTAGGGGCCGCCGCCGGGTACGACGCCGCGGTCGTCGTAGCCGACGGCCTTGAACTTCCACGCGCCGCCGGCCAGCTTGAGATTACCCACGTGACCGAGGCGCGGATGCACGACGCGATGAACGTGCGCGTTGACACGTTCGAGCCGCAGGCTTTGCGCCGTGTTCACGACGGCCGCTCGGCGGTTTCGCGGCGTATGCGATCGGCCACTGCGCGGTAGTCGATCTTGCCGGTGCCGAGCACCGGGATCTCATCCACGACGTGAATGCGCCGCGGTACCGTCAGCTCGCTGTAGCCGTTGAGCCGGGCCGCATCGACGAGATCGCGGCGCTCGGCGAAGGGGTGGCAGGTGACGAGCACGATCTGCTCGCCGCGCCGGTCGTCTTCCAGCGCCAGCGCTGCGTGCGTGCTGTCAGGCCAGGCCGCCGCCGCCAGCTCCTCGACGGTCGTCAGCGACACCATCTCGCCACCGATCTTGGCGAAGCGCTTGGCCCGGCCGATGATCGTGACGTAACCATCGGCGTCGACCTCGACGACGTCGCCGGTGTCGTACCAGCCCACCCCGCGCCGCTCCGTCCAGGGGCGGGTAATGTCGTCGTGACCGTGGAACAAATAGCCCTTCATCACGTTGGGCCCATGCACCACCAGCCGGCCGCCGCGTTCGATTCCCGGCACCGGTTCGAGATAGTGATCGATGCCCGTGAGGAGGCGACCGACGGTGCCGGGGTTGTTACCCATGGGCGTGTTCACCGCGAGCACGGGGCTGGTCTCGGTCGTGCCGTAACCTTCGAATATGCGGATCCCGAACCGGTCCGCCCAGCTGCGCCGCGTGTCTTCCTGCAGCTTCTCCGCGCCCGCGACCACGAAACGCATCGAGTAAAAGTCATAGGGATGCGCGTAACGGGCGTACCCGGCGAGAAACGTATTGGTGCCAAACAGCACCGTGGCGCCGAGCTCGTAGGCGAGCTCCGGAATGATGCGGTAGTGCAGGGGCGAGGGGTACAGAAAGATTCTTGCGCCGTCGAGTATCGGCAGAATGACCCCGCCGGTCAGACCGAAGGAGTGGAATACCGGCATGCAGTTGAACACCGTGTCACGCAGGGTGAGATCGATGAGCATTTGCATCTGCGCTCGGTTCGCGAGCAGGTTGGCATGCGTCAGTATGACGCCTTTCGGAATACCCTCGGAACCGGAGGTGAACAGTACCACCGAGGTATCGTCCGGCGACCCTTGCGGGTGCGTGAGAGCGCAGGCGAGCCGGGGCAGGCGCGCGGCAAGCAGAGCCAGCAGCTTGCTGAACAAGCCAATCGTGTTGCGCAGATCCTCGAGATAGATGACGTCGACCCGGCTTGCCAGCGCCTGCACGGCGCCTTGCAGGCCCGCGACGTCGACGAAACGTCGCGAGGTGTATACCGTGGCGATACGCGCGGTTTCGCAAGCGGTGACCAGCATCTGCGCGCCGGAGGTGAAGTTGAGCATGGCCGGTACGCGCCCACAGGCCTGCATGGCGAACAGCGTCACCACGGCCGCGATCGAATTGGGCAGCAGTATGCCGACGTGCTCGCCCCGCTTGCTCGCCTGGCGGATGACGCCGGCGAGCAGGAAAGCGCGCATGATGAGCTGGCGGTAGCTCAGCGGCCGGCGTTCGACGTCCTCGAGCAGGGGTTGCCCGGGGCCGTGGCGATCCATGGCGTCGAGCAGAGCCGTGAACAGCGTCGTGCGGTGATTACAGTTCTCGAAGGAGATCCGCCGCATGATGGCGGCCAGGCGCTCGGCGGCGGCCTTGCGTCGTTCGTGCCCCTGCAAGTCGTCCGGCAGGTCGATGCGCACCGGTTCCAGAAAGCGCAGCGTGATGCGCGGAAACCAGCGTATGCGCACGCGGCCGCGCAGGTATGACAGCGGGGAGTACTGCGCGCCTTCGATGCCGATCGGCAGCACCATCGCGGCGGCCCGATCGGCGACCATGCCCGGGCCCTCGTAGATCTTCATCAGCGAGCCGGTGACGGTAATGCGGCCCTCGGGGAAGATGATCGCTTTGCGATCTTCGCGCAGAAACCTGATCAGTGACTTGGTCGACAGGGGGCTCGTCGGGTCGAGCGGAAACAAGTCGACGAAGGCGAGGAAAGGCCGGAATTGCCACTTCTTGGCCATGAGCGTGTTGATGGCGAAAGTGGGACGATCCGGCACGAACAGGTACAACAGCACGCCGTCGAGCAGCGAGACGTGGTTGGCGACGATGAGTACGCGGTCACCGGCACGATGGTAGTTTTCCAGGCCGACGACGCGGATCCGGTACAGTGCCCGCACGATCTCGCGCACGATGAGCCTGAGGACGTCCAGCGCGCGGCTCATCAGCGTGTCCCGGGGCCGGGGAACGGGCCGCCCGCCCGGTGGTCGGGGGCTTGCGGCGGGCACGTCCAGGCATGGCGGAGCGAACGCATGCGCTCAATCATAAACGCAAATCGCGATGCACCGCCGCCGAGCGGTGTCGCGGTCACGCCAATTCAGATAGGCAGACTTTCGTCGTTTGCCGCCACGAAGATCCGCAGCTCTTGCCCCGGCTGCAGCAGGCTGCGCCGGGGCAGCTTGTTCCAGCGGCGCAGATCCTCCACACGAACGTCGAAGTGGCGCGCAATGGTCCACAGGGAATCCCCGGAACGTACCTTGTAGCGGACGTGTTCCGCATCGCCCGCTTGCTCGGCGTCGTCGTCGGCGCGCCGCGCCTGTGCCAGCTGCGGAGCGGCGACGGCCAGGCGCTGCCCGGGTCTGAGCATGGCAAGCCGGTCGAGCTTGTTCCAGGCCGCCAGATCATCGACTCCGACGCCGTGGCGGCGCGCGATATCCCACAACGTATCACCCGTTCGCACGACATGGGTGCGGGTGGTCGCCGCGACCTGTGCCGGTCCGCCGCCGGCGCTGCTGGCCGGCGGCGACGAACCGGTGACGCCGGGGATGATGAGATCGCGGCCGGCGCGGATGGTCGTGCCCCGCAGCCGGTTGGCTTTCTGCAGCGCGCTCACCGAGGTCCCGTAGCGGGCGGCGATCTGTCCGAGCGTCTCGCCTTCGCGGATGGGGTGTTTGCGCCAGCGTATCCGCGCCTCGCGTGGCAGCGCCGCCAGGGCGATCTGGAACTCGCCCGCTTGCGCGCGCGGCACCAGCAGCGCGCTCGGACCGGTCGGGCCGGTGGCACCGCGCAGGTATCCCGGGTTCAGCGCCTCGAACTCCTCGGCGCTCAGGCGCGCGAGCCGCGCCGCCGCGCTGAGCTCGATCTGCGACCCGGCGTCCACGACCGCGAAATAGGCCTCGTCAGGAATCGATTCGAGGGCCTGGCCATAGCGTTGTGGTTCGCCCACCACGGCGGCGACGGCGAGCAGGCGCGGGAGGTAGGCGCGGGTTTCGGCGGGCAGCTGCAGCGACCAGAACCCCTCGCCCCTGCCCTGACGGCGGCTGCGCGCGCGAGCGCGTTCGACCGTGAGCTCGCCGCAGTTGTAGGCGGCCAGCGCGAGCTCCCAGTCGCCGAAACGCCGGTGCAGGATCTGTAGATAGTCGAGCGCCGCGCGCGTGGACGCGACGATGTCCCGGCGACCGTCGTACCACCAGTCCTGCTGCAGTCCGAATCGCCTGCCGGTGCTCTCGATGAATTGCCAGATGCCCGACGCGTGGCCGGGCGAATAGGCCTTGACCTGGTAAGCGCTTTCGACCACCGGCAGCAGTGCCACTTCCATCGGCATGTCCCGCCGCTCGACCTCCTGCACGATGTGGAACAGTATCGGTCGTGCGCGCTGAGAGACGCGCGTGAGGAAGTCGGGGTTGTCCTGGAACCATCGCAGCTCGCGCTCGACGTCCGGGTGCGCGATCTGCCGCAAGCGCAGCCCGGCGCGGATCCGTGCCCAGACGTCGGCGGGTGTTGCTTCGGTATCGGGAGAAGTGAGCTCGGGTTGAATTGCAGGTGTTGGGGAGGCGGCGCGGGCGGGGGGCGGGACGGGCGCGGTACGGGCGTGAGCATCGTGATGGCGCGCATCGTCGCGGATGAACGGCCCGACACAGCCGCCCGTCGCCAGCGCGAGCAGCAGCAAGGTCCCTCTCCACAAGCTACTCCCGCCGGGCAGCATGGCGGCCGATGCTAGCGATGGAGCGGGCGATCCGTCAAGGGTTCCGGGCAGGGCTGGCGGGCCGGCGGTGGGGTCGCTACAGTACGCGGCGTCATGTCACCAACAGATGGACGCAAGCACTGGCGCAGATCGCCACTCCATCGGCCGCGATGAGCGGTCACAGTGACAACACGCCGCTGCGAACGCGGCTGCGGTGCTGGTTCGCCGGGCCGGCGGGGACCATGCTGCTGCAAACCGAGCGTGCCGCATTGCGGCAATCGCTCGCCAACCTGTTCGGTTATCACATCCTGCAACTTGGCCGACTCGGTGGCGGCGAGTTACTCGAGTCGGCGCGGATCTCGCATCGAGTCCAGATCGCGCTGGCGGGGGATTGCGACGAGGTGGCGGGCGTCGGGCTGCGATGCGATGCCGCGTCACTGCCCGTGGCGACGGCCAGCGTCGATGTCGTCGTTCTGGCGCACGTGCTCGAGTTCGAGATCGATCCCCATCAGGTGTTGCGCGAAGTCGACCGGGTGCTCATCGGCGAGGGCCACGTGCTCGTGATCGGATTCAACCCTTTCAGTCTGTGGGGTGTGTGGCGCTCGTTGCTCGCCTGGCGGGGTGAGCCGCCCTGGTGCGGCCGCTTTTTCGGCGCGGCACGAATCCGTGACTGGTTGCGGCTGCTCGGCTGCGACATCGTTTCCACGCGCGGTGTGTGTTTTCGCCCGCCGCTCGGCAGTGCGGCCGCGCTGCGCCGGCTCGCGTTCCTGGAGAAACTCGGTGCCTACGTCTGGCCCGGCTGTGGTGCGGCGTTCTGCATCGTCGCGAAAAAGCGACTGGTGCCGATGACGCCCATCCGTACCCGCTGGACGATGCGCCGTAACCTGATTGCCGCCGGGCTCGCCGAGCCCTCGACGCGTAACAGCACGGAGCACTGAGGTGGCGGCGGACGCGGACGGTACCGCCACGGCCGATACCGTGGTCGAGATTTTCACCGACGGTGCCTGCCGCCGGAATCCGGGCCCGGGCGGATGGGGGGTGCTGCTGCGTTACGGCGGGCGCGAAAAGGAGTTGTCAGGTGCCGAGCCGGAGACGACCAACAATCGCATGGAGATGACCGCGGCCATCGAGGCGCTGGCGGCCCTGCGACGGCCGAGTCGCGTACGTCTGACCACGGACTCGCAGTACCTGAAAAACGGTCTTACGCAGTGGCTGCCCGGCTGGCAGCGCAGGGGCTGGCGTACGGCCGACAACAAGCCGGTGAAGAACGTCGATCTGTGGCAGCGGCTCGATGCCGTGGCCGCTCCGCACACCATCGAGTGGTGCTGGGTACGCGGCCACACCGGTCACGTGGAGAACGAGCGCGCCGACCGTCTGGCCAACGCGGCGATCGACTCACTGTTGAGCCGGCGCTCGCAGGCGTGACCATGCGCCAGATCGTGCTCGATACCGAGACGACCGGGCTGGCCCCGGAGCAGGGACACCGTATCGTCGAGATCGGCTGTATCGAGCTGGTCAACCGGCGGCGCTCCGAACTCAGCTTTCATCGCTACCTCAACCCGGGTCGCAGCATCGACAGCGGCGCGCTGGAGGTGCACGGACTGGGCGAGGAGTTTCTGCGCGACAAGCCGGCGTTCGCAGAAATCGTGGACGAGTTTCTCGAATTCGTGCGCGGTGCCGAGGTGATCATTCACAACGCGCCGTTCGACGTCGCCTTCATCGACGCGGAGCTGCGCCGGCTCGGTCCCGAGCGGGGTTGCTTCGCAGACTTGTGCACGGTGACCGACACGCTCGAACTCGCGCGCCAGTTGCACCCAGGCCAACGTAACAGCCTCGATGCCCTGTGCAAGCGCTACGAGGTGGACAACTCGGCACGCACCCTGCATGGCGCGCTGCTGGACGCGGAGATCCTCGGCGACGTGTATCTGGCGATGACCGGCGGGCAGGCCGCGTTCGCGCTCGAGGACGACGCCCTGAGCGCCGGCGCGGGCAGCGGGCAGGCGCGCGTGCCGTGCGCACGGGCACCGTTACGCGTGATCCGTCCGACGGCCGAGGAGGTCGCGGCGCACGCTTCACGCCTCGAGGCAATCGCCCGCGTGAGCGGCGACCGTTGTATGTGGGGAACCGACCCCGACGCCGCCGGTTAGCGGCGCGCCATTACTGCGCCGCAGTCGTCGCGCTGGCCTCGTCCGTCATGCGCTGCAGCTCGCCGCGCTGAAACAGATCGAGCACGATGTCGCAGCCGCCCACCAGCTCGCCACCGACGAACACCTGCGGGAACGTCGGCCAGTTGGAGTACTGCGGCAGGTACTGGCGCACCTGCGGATTGGCGAGCACGTCCACGTAGGCGAATTCCACGCCGCAGGCCTTCAGCGCCTCGGACGTGCGCATGGAAAAGCCGCATTGGGGTGCATCCGGGGAACCCTTCATGAACAGCACGACGGGATTTCCCTCGACGGTCTTGCGTATGAACTCGATGACTTCCTGCATGGTGAAACCCCCGCTGCGGTGCCGGACGAAACGTCCGGGTGATGTTGACGTTGAATTCAGTCTAAGCGTCGCGGTTCGAATTTGAAAGTGTCACCCGGGCTCGCGTGAGCCCCAGCCGCCACCGCCGCCGCTTTCGATGCACAGGCGCGCGCCCGCGCGGGCGCGGATGGATACCTTGGGCGGCAGCTCCAGACCGTCGAGCAGCGCCCGGCCGGACATACCCGGCGCGCCCCCGTGCAGCCCCCAGGGTCGACGCCGGCGGCGGTCGGTGAGCAGCGTGATGGTGGCGGGCGCCAGCAGCTCGATCTCGCGCACCAGACCGTCGCCGCCGCGATGTCGGCCATCACCGCCGGAAAATCTGCGGATGGCGTAGCGACGCACCCGCATCGGGTAGTGCATCTCCATGATCTCGATGGGTGTATTGAGCGTGTTGGTCATGTGGGTCTGGACGGCATCCAGACCACGCTGCGCGGCGCCGGCGCCCATGCCGCCGCCCATGGTTTCGTAGTAGTCCCAGTCGGGTGCGCCCAGAGCCATATTGTTCATGCTGCCGTGGCTCGCGGCCGGGATCCGGGCCGGCAACGCCGGCGCCAGGGCGCCGAGAATGGCGTCCACGATGCGTGTGCTCGTCTCGACGTTGCCGGCGGCCACGGCGGCCGGTCGTTCGGCGTTCACCAGACAGCCCCGGGGAGCGTGCAGGCGTATCGGCCGCAGGCTCCCGGCGCACGCCGGTGTCGCGGCCGGCATCAGGCAGAAAAAGACGTAATAGACCGCCGCCGCTGCGACCGGCAACGGGCAGTTGACGTTGCCGCGGACCTGGGGGGACGTCCCGGTGAAGTCGACCCGCACGCCGGTGTCGTCGACGTCGACGCTGACGCGGATGGGGATGTCGGTGGTACCGGCGCCGTCGTCATCGAGGAAGTCCTCGAACTCATAGCGGCCCGCCGGCAAATCGGCCAGCCCGGCCCGCGCCTGCGCGTGCGCGTAGTCGTTGAGCGCTGCAACAGCGGACGCGAAACCGTCGGCACCGAGCGGCCCGAGCTCCGCGTACAGGCGCGCGACGCCGCGCCGGTTGGCGCTCACCTGGGAGTGGAAGTCGCCGCGGCTCGCGACCGGATTGCGGTTCCCGGCGAGCAGGCGTTCCAGGACCGCCGGATCGATTTGGTCGGCGCACACCAGCCGTGTCGGCGGGATGAGGGTTCCTTCGTCCTCGAGACGCGTACTGAGCGGCATGGAGCCGGGCGTGGTGCAACCGATGTCGGCGTGGTGCGCGCGATTGGCGACGTAGCCGCACAGGCGTCCCCAGCGGTAGACGGGTGCGATGACGGTGACGTCCGGCAGATGTGTGCCGCCGAGGAAGGGATCATTGAGGACCAGCATGTCCCCGGGTTGCCAGTCGAATGCGCCGACCACGTCGCGCATCGCGAATGCCATGCTGCCGAGGTGGACGGGAATGTGCGCAGCCTGACCGACGAGTCCGCCGCCGGCATCGAATACGGCACAGGAGAAATCCAGGCGGTCGCGGATGTTGGGCGAGAACGCCGTATGGCGCAGCAGTGCGCCCATCTCCTCGCATGCGGCGCTGATGCGATGGGCGAACAGGCTGAGCTCGACGACGTCCATGCGGGTGCGCCGTTGCCGCTAGCGCGCCCGGGCGCCGTGGGGCGGTCGCCGGGGCTGGTGCGGATGTGATTCCATCGGCCGCGATCTTCGCGCTTTCGGCCGTCGCAGTCATCCACAGCGGCAGCGCCGGCCCGGGGCCTGCCGGGGCCCGCTGACACGCGGGCTGCATTTCGTCCCCGGGCGCCAGTAAAATACGGGCCGTGGCAGATCAGCCCGGCCTGCGGCCGGGTTTCGTTTTTGTGCGCCCGCCGGCGCGAGGGACTATCTCCATGACGCGCTCATTGATGAGCAATTACCAGCGGCTCCCCGTCGCCTTCACGCGCGGGACGGGCCCATGGCTCTTCGACGGCGACGGCAAGCGCTATCTGGACGCCGTGGGCGGGGTTGCGGTGTGCGGTCTCGGCCACGCGCACCCGGATCTCGCCCGCGCCATTGCCGAGCAGGCGGCGACACTGGTGCACACGTCGAACCTCTATCGCATTCCGCTGCAGGAGGCATTGGGCGAGGCGCTGACCGCGCGTGCGGGCATGGAAAACGCTTTTTTCTGCAATTCAGGTGCAGAAGCGAATGAGGCCGCGGTGAAGCTCGCACGCCTGTATGGTCACGCGCGCGGTGTTGCCACGCCGCTCATCGTGTGCATGCACGGCAGCTTCCACGGTCGCACCATGGCGACGCTGTCGGCTACCGGCAGCGCCAGGGCGCAGAGCGGGTTCGAGCCACTGGTACCGGGATTCGTGCACGTCCCTTACGGTGACGTCGACGCGGTGCGCCGGGTCGCTGCGCGCCAGCGTAACGTGGTCGCCGTGCTGGTCGAGCCGATCCAGGGCGAAGGCGGCGTGAACGTGCCCCCGCATGGTTACCTGCGTGCGCTGCGTACGCTGTGCGACGAGCGCGGCTGGCTGCTGATGCTCGACGAGGTGCAGACCGGGATGGGCCGCACCGGCCGCTGGTTCGCCTGTCAGCACGAGGACGTGTGCCCGGACGTCATGACACTCGCCAAGGCGCTCGGCAACGGTGTGCCGATCGGCGCGTGCCTGGCGCGCGGCCCTGCCGCCGGGCTGTTCACCGCCGGCCGCCACGGCAGCACTTTCGGCGGCAATCCACTGGCGGCGCGCGCGGCCCTGGAGGTTCTGGCCGTGATCGAGCGCGATCGCCTGGTCGAGCGTGCCGCGGCGCTCGGCGAGCGGCTGCTCGCCGGATTCAGGCATGCACTCGACGGCGCCAACATCGTCACCGGCATCCGTGGCCGCGGCCTGATGCTGGGAATCGAGCTGGCCGAGCCATGCGCGAGGCTGGTCGAGCTCGGGCTCGCGCACGGCGTTCTCGTCAATGTGACGGCGGAACGCGTGCTACGGCTGCTGCCGCCGCTCATCCTCGGCGACGCCGACGCCGATCTGCTCGTGTCGCGGGTCGCCGATCTAGTGCGCGCGTTCGCCACCAACGCATGAGAGGGTCCCACACCGTGCGCCATTTTCTAAGCCTGTGCGATCTCGCGCCCGCCGAGCTCGATTACCTCATCCGGCGCGCACGCGTGCTCAAGGCCATGCGTGCCGCGGGCAGCGTGTACGAACCCCTGCGCAACCGTACGCTCGGCATGGTTTTCGAGAAATCGTCCACTCGCACCCGCGTCGCGTTCGAGGTGGCGATGGCCGATTTCGGCGGCCAGGCGATCTTCCTGTCGCCGCATGACACCCAACTCGGCCGTGGCGAACCGATCGAGGACACTGCGCGCGTGCTCTCGCGGATGGTCGACATCATCATGGTGCGGACGTTCGAGCACGAGAAGATCCAGACGTTCGCCCGCTACTCCCGAGTACCGGTCATCAACGGCCTGACCGATATGTTCCATCCCTGCCAGCTGCTCGCGGACGTGCTCACTTTCGTCGAGCACCGGGGCGAGTTGCGCGGCCGTCGCGTGGCCTGGGTCGGGGACGGCAACAACATGTGCCATTCCTACGTGAACGCGGCAATGCTGCTCGGATTCGAACTGCGCATCGCCTGTCCGCAGGGTTATGCGCCGGCGCCTGCGGTGCTCGCGACCGCCGCTGCCAACGTGACGCTCTGCCACGACCCCCGCCAAGCCGTGCGCGATGCCGATCTGGTCGTGACCGACGTCTGGGCGAGCATGGGCCAGGAAGGCGAATCGAATGCACGCATGGCGGCCTTCAGGCCGTTCCAGGTCGACGAGGAGCTGTTCGCCCTTGCCGGCAGCGATGCCTTGTTCATGCATTGCCTGCCCGCGCACCGGGGCGAGGAGGTCACTGTCGGTGTCATGGACCATGCCCGCAGCGTCGTATGGGACGAGGCGGAGAACCGCCTCCATGCGCAGAAAGCGCTCATCGAGCTCCTGCTCTGCGGCGTGCAATGACGGTCGATGCGTTTCCTGCTGAGTAACGACGATGGTTACCTCGCGCCCGGCCTCGCGGTGATGGCGCGCGCGCTCGCCGGGCTGGGCGAGGTGACCGTGGTGGCGCCCGACCGCAACCGCAGCGGGGCGAGCAATTCGCTGACACTCGACGTTCCCCTGCGGGTGAACCGCGCCGACAACGGTTTTTTCGTGGTCAACGGCACGCCCACCGACTGCGTGCATCTCGCCATTGCCGGTTTGCTCGAACAGGAGCCCGACATGGTGGTGTCCGGGATCAACGCCGGGGAGAATCTCGGCGACGATGTGCTGTATTCCGGCACCGTCGCCGCCGCCATGGAAGGGCGGTTCCTGGGCTATCCGGCGCTGGCCGTGTCGCTGGCCGGCGCGGAGACCGGCCATTTCGAGACGGCGGCGACCGTCGTAACCACGCTGGTCGGCATGATGTCCGGCAAGCAGCTGCCTGCCGACACCATTCTCAACGTCAACGTGCCGGACCGGCCCCATGCCGACCTCGCCGGCATCGAAGCAACCCGGCTGGGGCGCCGGCACCGCTTCGAATCGGTGATAAAATCGATGGACCCCCGCGGCCGCCCGGTATTTTGGATCGGTCCACCGGGACCGGAGGTCGACGAAGGACCGGGCACGGACTTCAATGCCGTCCGCCGGGGTTGCGTCTCCGTCACGCCGCTGCACGTCGACCTGACGCGGTACACGGCGCTGGAGACAGTTGCTCGATGGCTTACCGGCAAGGGAATGGATGACCGCTGATCGTCGCGGGATCGGCATGACCTCGCAGCGCGCGCGCGACCGGCTCGCCGTGCAGCTGCGCGAGATGGGTATCCGCTCTGCTCGCGTGCTCGAAGTCATCCGCAGCACACCCAGGCACTTGTTCGTGGAAGAGGCCCTCGCCAGCCGTGCATACGAGAACACCGCGCTGCCAATCGGTCTCGGGCAGACCATTTCCCAGCCCTACGTCGTGGCGCTCATGACCGAGGCGATCCTCGCCGACCAGCCGCTCGACCGCGTGCTCGAGATCGGTGGCGGCTGCGGTTATCACAGTGCCGTGCTCTCGCAGGTCGCCAAGCGCGTATTCACGGTGGAACGCATCGCCGCGCTCGCGAGCAACCTGCGCGAGCGTTTCCATGCGTTGGGTATCCACAATGTCCGGGTACGCCACGGCGACGGCGCGGCGGGCTGGCCCCGTCACGCACCCTACGACGCCATCGTCGTGACCGCCGCTCCGATGGGTATCCCGACGGGCCTGCTCGAACAGCTGGCACCGGGTGGACGGCTGGTGATTCCCGTCGGCGAACGCGGTCGCCAGCAACTGCTGCTCGTCACCCGCACCGCGACCGGGTTCGCGGAAGAGCGCCTCGACTGGGTCAGCTTCGTGCCGATGCTGGAGGGTGTTGGTTGACGCGGCACAGGGCGTCGTGCGTACGCTGCGTGCCGGCGCACTGCTGCTCTCGACGCTGACGCTGCTCGCCGGATGCGGCGGCGGTGGCGTCGCGCCGGTCGTCTCGCGTACTCCCGAACGATCGAGCGCCACGGTCACGACGCCGGCGAAAATGCCCGCCGCGCGGCGTTCGGTCGGGGGCAGGCTGCCGGCGGTGCATGTGGTCGAAAAGGGCGACACGCTTTATTCCATCGCCTGGCGCTACGGTCTGGACTACCGGCAGGTGGCCGACTGGAACGCGATCCATGCACCGTTCATCATCGTCCCCGGTCAGCACGTGCTGCTGCGCCAGCCGCCATCCCGCGCGCCGCCGCCTGCACTCGAACCACGAGTCGGCGTCGGCGCGGCGCCGCCAGCAGCCGTTGCGCCACGCGTGCCGGCCGCGCGCGCGACGACCGAGCCGGTGCCTGCCCGCGCCACGAATACCGCCGCGGCGGATGCATTGCACTGGCGCTGGCCGGCTCGCGGCAGGATACGGGATGCGACCACACCGCTCGGAACGCGCGCACTGCAGGTCGTCGGCCAGACGGGACAGGCGATCTACGCCGCTGCGCCAGGCCAGGTCGTCTACAGTGGCAGTGGACTCATCGGATACGGAAAGCTTATTATCATCAAGCACAACGATACGTACCTCAGTGCGTACGCGCACAACGACAAGCTGCTGGTCAACGAGGGTGCAACCGTGGCAGCAGGGGACAAAATCGCCGAGATGGGAAGCTCGGGTGCAAAGGAAGTCATGTTGCACTTCGAGATAAGGCGCAACGGCAAGCCCGTGCCACCCCTGGATTACCTGCCCAAGTCCTGACGCGGCCATCCACCGGTTTTTTCGATGGTTCGCAGAAACAACCGACCCGATTCATCCAGCCGCAGCGGCGCCCGTGACGTACGTCCCGGGGCGGATCCGGATGTCGACGGCACGATCACGGACGAGGTCGCCTGCGAGGGCGAAGATGGCGTCGATGACGATGCCCGCGCAGACGTCGAGCCGGTGGTGGCCGCGCCCGTGCCGGCGGCTGCGGGCGAGGTCGCCGACGGCGACCTCGACGCAACCCGGATGTACCTCGCGGAGATCGGTTTCTCGGCCCTGCTCACCGCCGAGGAGGAAGTGCGCTACGCGCGGGGAGCTCGTGCCGGCAGCGCCGAAGACCGCCGGCGCATGATCGAGAGCAATCTGCGCCTCGTAGTCAAGATCGCCCGGCGTTACATGAACCGCGGCCTGGCCCTGCTGGATCTGATCGAAGAGGGTAACCTCGGGCTCATCCGTGCCGTAGAGAAGTTCGATCCGGAGCGCGGGTTCCGTTTTTCCACCTACGCGACGTGGTGGGTACGCCAGACCATCGAGCGCGCCCTCATGAATCAGACCCGCACGATTCGCCTGCCGATTCACGTCGTGAAGGAAATCAATATCTACCTTCGTGCCGCCCGCAGGCTGTCGCAGACACTCGACCACGAACCGAGCCCCGAGGACGTCGCCGAACTGCTCGACCGGCCCATCGAGGACGTCAAACGGATGCTCGGGCTGAACGAGCGGACCGCGTCGGTGGACGTGCCGGTGGACCGGGATTCGGACCGTGCGCTGATCGACACGATCCCCGACGAGCACAATTCCGATCCGGCGCTGCTGCTGCAGGACAGCGACCTCCAGCGCCACATCGATGTCTGGCTGGGGCAGCTGAACGACAAGCAGCGCGCCGTGGTCGAGCGCCGCTTCGGTCTGAACGGGCACGAGATCGCCACGCTCGAGACGGTCGGCAATGAAATCGGGGTCACCCGTGAGCGCGTTCGACAGATCCAGATCGAAGCCCTGCGCCGGCTGCGCCAGATCCTCGAACGCGAAGGTTTTTCGGAGGACGCGGTTATTCCGGAGCCCTGAGCGGCCGCGGGCGGGCGCTGCCGTCGGCGGCGAGGCCTGCCCAGGCGGGCGGTGTGCCGGGGCGGCCGCGCTCAGGCAATCATCAGGGCTGCAGCCACCGCGCGGCCCTCGGCGGCGAGGACGGCGAATGAACGGCAGGCGGCGGGGGTGTCCATGCATTCCACGCCGATTCCCGCAGTCACGAGCATGCCGAGCACCCCCGCGTCGGGAAACGTCAGACGCTGCCCGGTGCCGATGAGTACGATTTCGGGTTCCAGGGCGCAGATGGCGTGGACATGTTCGATCGTGACCACGTCCGCGCTCACCGGCGGCCAGTCCGTGACGAGCTGGCGCGGGGTGACGATCACGCTCTTGGCGTATGCGACGCCGTTGATCATGACGGCCCCGGCCCGGTAGCCGGTAATGTTGTAGCGGCCGGTGGCGGTGTCGAGGTCAAGCTTCATGGTGCGTTTCGGCCGCCGTCCCGGGCCCGGCAGCGCGGCGGCAGCGTGGCGGGCGGCCGGGTCGTTCGATACATCTGACAGCAGAATAAAGGGAGAGTGCGATTCATGAAGATCATACTGCTCGGCGGGCCGGGTGCGGGCAAGGGCACGCAGGCCGAATTCATCTGCCGCCGGTTCGGCATACCCAAGATTTCCACCGGCGACATGCTCCGCGCGGCGGTCGAGGCGGGCACGCCGCTCGGGCGCGAGGCAAAAAAAATCATGGATGCGGGAGCCCTGGTGTCCGACGAGATCATCCTCGGCCTGGTGCGCGAACGCATCGCCGAGCCGGACTGCGCCAAGGGCTTCCTGTTCGATGGTTTCCCGCGCACGATTCCGCAGGCCGAGGGCCTTCGCCGGCACGGCGTCAAGATCGACCAAGTCGTCGAAATCAAGGTAAATGACGAGGAAATCGTGCGCCGCATGTCCGGGCGCCGTGTGCATCCGGCGTCCGGGCGCACCTACCACGTGGAGTTCAATCCGCCTCGTACGGCGGGCGTCGATGACGTCTCCGGAGAGGCGCTGACGCAGCGTGATGACGACCGGGAGGAGACCGTGCGCAGGCGCCTGGCGGTCTACCATGAACAGACCGAGCCGCTAGTCGATCACTATCGCGCACTGAGCGTATCCGACCCCGGCGCTGCCCCGGTATACGTGAGCATCGACGGTGTGGGTTCGGTCGAACAGATCCGCGATCGTATCTTCTCCGCACTCGATTCCGAGTGAATGCGCGCGACCATCTAATCGCGCGCACGAGGTCGATGGAGGTGATTGCGAACGCTCGATCCCGATGTCACTTACGCTCGACTTGCGTTACGGCGCTTGAGATATTTTTCTTAAATCATTGCATGCAACGCATTTCTGTTGTATATAAATTTCTGTGGTAACACTGTGTCTGGACTAAACCTAACTTGATTAAGGGGGTCAGTGTATGGCGAGTCCGACGAAGAAAACTGCTCGTAAGAAGTCTGCATCGAAGAAAAAGGTTGCCAGAAAGAAGGTAGCCAAGAAGAAGGTTGCAAAGAAAAAGGTCGCGAAAAAGAAAGTCGCGAAGAAAAAAGCAGGGAAGAAAAAAGCCGGCAAGAAAAAGGCCGGCAAGAAAAGGGCCGGCAAGAAAAGGGCCGCTAAGAAAAAGACCGCCAAGAAAAAGAAGACTTCGGCAAAAAAGTAGCGAAGGACGGCAAATCGCCAGCCGTCAGCCGTAAGCAGCGGCTGGCGACACTCCGGGCAGAAGCTCGCGCCAGAGTCGAAGCACGCCGCGAAGCGATTCGGGCGCGACAGGCAGCGAGACGAAAGGATGACGCCCGCGAGGATGCCGTCGACGCTTCATCACTGAACTGGTGAAGCGTACGCAGGGAGAGCCTCGGTATTTCGAGGAAAACCGCCGCGAGAGCGGCGGATTTGCCGGGAATTGTCATGCGCCCCGCAACTGCGGGGCTTTTTTTCGCCCCGGACCGTGCTCAGCCTGATGGGGGCAGGAACCGCCCGCGCCGGGCGGTCCGGGGGCGGGTCCGGGCGAAGGGACGACCACTGGTCCGTGCGCGATGCCGGCACGTCGGAAAACGCGTAAATCGCCCCGCAGGCAACGCCCGTCCGTGGCGCATCCGTGGTGGCCCCTGCACCTGCTCGTGCTGGTGGCCGCAGCGTTCGCGGGCTACCTGCTATGGCTCGATCACGTCGTACGCGGACGTTTCGATCAGGTACGCTGGGACCTGCCGGCACGTGTCTACGCCCGCCCGCTGGAAATCTATGCCGGGCTCCGCCTGCCCGCGGCGGATGTCGCCGCCGAACTCGACCTGCTCGGTTATCGTCGCGCGCAACCACCGCTGCGTCAGGGAGAGTACAACCTGACCGGGACGGGTCTGCGGGTGAACACGCGCGGTTTCCGATTCTGGGACGGCGAGGAGCCACCACGCGGGGTGGAACTGAATTTCTCCGACGACGCCATCACGTCCCTCGTGGATCGGGACAGCGGCCATTCCGTACCGCTGCTGCGGCTCGAGCCGCTCGAATTCGCGCGGATCATCCCGGGCCATCACGAGGATCGCATCCTGGTGAAGGTCCCCGAAGTGCCGCCGGCGCTGATCGACGCACTGCTGGCGGCCGAAGACCGTCGGTTCGAGGAACACTTCGGAGTCGACCCGGTCGCGATCGGACGCGCCCTGCTGAGCAACGTGCGGGCCGGGCGGATCCGTCAGGGCGCCAGCACGTTGACGCAGCAGCTCGTGAAGAACCTGTTCCTGTCGCCGCGGCGCACCCTCGGGCGCAAGATCAACGAGGCGCTGATGGCGCTGCTGCTGGAGCGCCGGTACGACAAGGCGACCATACTGCAGGCCTACCTCAACGAAGTGTTCCTCGGCCAGGATGGCAGACGCGCGGTCCACGGTTTCGGCCTGGCCGCACGACTGTATTTCGATCGGCCGCTGGCGGAGCTCCCGACCGAGCAGCTCGCGCTGCTGGTTGCGCTGGTGCGTGGGCCGACGCTTTACGATCCGCGGCGGCATCCCGGCGCCGCTCTCGCGCGCCGCAACGAAGTCCTCGCCCGGATGGCGAGGTACGGCTACCTCACCGAGCAGCGCGCCGCGGAGCTGCGATCGGCGCCGCTCGGCATCGCCGCGCCGGCGGGCGATCGCGACCGTTTCCCGGCATTCATGCAGCTCGTGCGCGCGCAGCTCGCGCAGGACTACCGGCAGCAGGACCTGCGCACAGCGGGCTTGCGCGTGTTCACCAGCCTCGACGTTCGCCTGCAGCGCGCCGCGGAACGCAAGCTCGCCGCCGCGCTCGAAGGAATCGAGAGGACGGACCGCGCCGCGAGGCCGCCGCTGGAGGCGGCGGCGGTCCTGATCGACCTCGTCAGCGGCGAGGTGCGGGCGCTGATTGGCGGTCGCCGGCCGGGCTACGCGGGGTTCAACCGCGCCACGGATGCGCGCCGTCCGATCGGCTCGCTGGTCAAACCGGCGGTCTATCTGGCAGCCTTGCGCAAGCCCCGACGCTACTCGGTCGCGACGCTGCTCGACGACGCGCCGGTAAGCTGGCAAGGTCCGAAGGGCGGGGTCTGGCGGCCGCACAACTACGATGGCAAGACCTACGGCCGGGTCTCGCTGGAGACGGCGCTGGTGAAATCATTGAACCTCGCGACCGTGCGCCTGGGACTCGATATCGGTCTGGAACCGGTCATCGCCGCGCTGCGCGACCTCGGTGTGACGCGCTCGCTGGCGGCTTATCCGTCGCTGCTCCTCGGCGCGTTCGAGCTCACACCGCTCGAGTTGGCACGCATGTACCTGACCATCGGCAATGGCGGTTATCGCGTCGCGCTGCACCCCATTCGCGAGGTGACGGCGCGCGACGGCCGTCCGCTGCGCCGCTATGGTCTGGCGATCGAGCAGACCGTCGCAGCCGGGCAGATTTTCCTCATGCGCTATCTGCTCGAGCGCAATGCGGCGGTCGGTACCGCAGCACGTGCCGGTCGTGAGCTCACACGGGTGACGCCCGTCGGCGGCAAGACCGGTACCACCGACGACCTGCGCGACAGCTGGTTCGCGGGCTACGCCGGCGATCTGCTCGGCGTGGTCTGGGTGGGTCGCGACGACAACCGGCCGGCGGGACTGACCGGCGCCGGTGGCGCCCTGCGGGTGTGGATCGATCTGATGCGCGGTGCGGCGCGTTCAGTGGCGCCGTCTCCGGTGCCCGAATCGGTCCAATGGTCGTGGCTGGACGAGCGCAACGGTATTTTCACGGAGCCCGGCTGTGCCGGTACGCGGCGCGTCCCGGTGCTGGCTGAAAGCCGAGCGGCAGCGCCGTTTCAACCCTGTCCGCACGGCCCGGCGCCCGGCGCGCCATCGCGCCGGTGATTTCCATGCGCGGCCGTCGATCAGGTCTGGTCGTGGTGCTGGTCCTCGGCGGCTGCGCGCTGCACGCACCCCCGCCGGTGCGAACGCCCGAACCAGGCCGCCGCAGCCCGGCGCCGGTGGTTGCGCCCGCCCCCGGCCCGGCGACGCCGATCGAACGGCGCCCGTCCGTGAACGCGGAGTCGTCCGCAGCGCAGGAGCGTTCGCCGGTCGAAGCGGCCACGGTGACGCCGGCGCATGTCGGACCGGCGGCACTCGCGCTGCTCGAGCAGGCGCGCCTGCAGGCCGCGGCCGGAGACGGCGAGCGCGCGGCGGCAACCCTGGAGCGCGCGCTGCGAATCGAAGCCGACAATCCCTGGCTCTGGCATCGACTCGGGGTCTTACGCCTCCAGCAGGGTATGTGGGACCAGGCAATTGCGCTGGCGCTGCGTTCGAACGGATTCGCACGCGGCAACGCGCGCCTGCTCGGCGGCAACTGGCGCGTGATCGCCGAGGCGCGTGCAGGCCAGGGTGATCACGCCGGTGCCCAGGCAGCGCTGCGCCAGGCGCGCACCTACCTCGGTCCCTCGCCGGCATCGCCATAGCCACATCCGCGGCCGGCGCGGGGGCGGCCGTGTCTGCGGTCAAAGTCCGCGTCATTGCGGCCGCTAAACCAGGGCGAGTGCCCATCGTCCCGCTAGGCCCGAGATCGCCATGGCAACCAGCGCAGCGCATTGCGAACCTCCTTCCGGCCGTCTGTGGTACGTACGCCGGGGCGAGACTGTGCGCGGACCGTTCCCGGCCGCCGCGGTCAAGCGCTATCTGCTGCTCGGACGTGTGCGCCCGGACGACGAAGTCAGTCGTGACGGGACGCAGTGGCTGCGGGTTGCCGCCGAACCGATGTTTGCAGCCGACGAAATCGGCGCACCGGCGCAACTGCCGCAAGGGCTGGACGAGCGCAAGGGCGGCGATCGGCGCGACGGGGAAACGGACGAGGCCACGGCCGCGAACCGGCGTACCCGCTCCGACCGCCGTCGCAGCGAATCCGCGGCCGACATCGAGCGCGGCCAGCGACGCCGCCGTGTGCTCGATTCCCTGCGTCCCGCGCGCGAGCGTCCGACCGTCCCACTGGTCGTCGCCCTGATCGTCACCGCCGCGATCATCGGGCTCGGGATCTGGCTGCGCCCTGTCGCTGTGGTCGCGACGAGCGCCTGCCACAGCGGCGCCGCCCCGGGCGTGAACTGGAGCGGCTGCGACCTGACCGCCGCCGATCTGTCCGGTGCCGTCCTGGACGCCGGCTTGCTGCGCAATGCCGCGCTGGCCGGCGCCGACCTGTCCGGTGCCCGGCTCAAGGGTGCTGATCTGAGCTTTGCCGATCTGTCCGGCGCGCACCTGCGCGACACCGATCTGGGCGGGGCTATCCTGCGTGGCGCGTTACTGAGCGGCGCCGACCTGGCCGGTGCGTCGCTGGCCCGCGCCGACCTGTCCTATGCCGATTTGCGCGGCGCGAACGTCGAGCAGGCCGTGCTCGCGCAGGCGCGACTGGATGCCGCCATGTGGACCGATGGCCGTGTGTGCGCGCCCGGTTCGCAAGGGGTATGCCGCTAGCGCGCAACCGCTTTGCGGGCTGCGGGTGCGCTCAGGACCGCGCGCTCGTTGCCGGTGCCGCCATGAGGTAGGCACCGTATCCCACGACGCGGTCGCGCGGGCCGGCGGTATCGCCCGAGTTCGCCGTCATCAGCGCGGTGACCTGCCAGTCGTGCGCGCGGGCGAATTCGAGCGTGCCGTTGAGCGGTGCGTAGCCGCAGGCCTGCTCCGGGCCGATGGCGGCGGTGCGCAACTGCTCGATGGCAGTGGTCGTGTACGCGTCCAGGCGGCGCGCTTCCGCGTAACCATGGTAGTGGCTCAGATCCGTGCTCACGACGATCAGGGTACCGTCATCGACCAGCGCTGCCAGGACCCCGGCGACCGCGGCGGGTGAGGCCGAGCCGACCGCGAGCGGCACGAGCAGGAATCCCTCGAGCACCTGCTGCAGAAACGGTAATTGCACCTCGAGGCTGTGCTCGAGCGCATGGGCGTCGTCGTTCCGGCAGACTTGCGCCAGCCCGTCGATGCGGGCCATGGCCGCGGTGTCCAGTGGTACCAGGCCGAGCGGTGTGCGAAAAGCCTCCACCGTCGGCAGCGCGAGCCCGTCGACGTATACCCGGTGGCACGGGCCCAGCAGCACGACGCGGGCATAGCAATGGTGGCCGAGCGCGGCGTAGGCATGGCCCGCGACCCGGCCGGAGTAGACGTAGCCGGCGTGGGGGGCGACGATGGCTTTCGGCGCCGTCGCGGCCTGCGACAGTCCGCACAGGCAGGTTTGCACCTCGGCACGCAGCCGCTCGGCCTGCGCGGGGTAGAAGTACCCTGCTACCGCTGGTTCGCGAACGCGCATGTCTGCGATCCACCTCCGTCACGGCCGGGCCTCGGGCGCGCCCGACTCCTTTATATGTATATAGGGGTCCGGCGTGGTTTCCTGCAAGGTTGCCGAGGGGTGCGCACAGCCGCCGGCTTTGCCGCCTCCCTTGAAAAAGGGCGCGTCGGCCGCTAACATCCGCGGTCCAACGATTGCGGGGTGGAGCAGTCTGGCAGCTCGTCGGGCTCATAACCCGAAGGTCGCAGGTTCAAATCCTGCCCCCGCTACCAGGTCACTTGTGGCGAAAGGCCCCGATTATCGGGGCTTTTTGTTTTGGGGTGCGCGAATGCGCGGGCGGTCGGAGGTCATCGAGGCATTGCTGGAGCCTGTGGTTGGCGGCTTGGGTTACGAACTGGTCGCCGTGGAGCTGCTCGGGCAGCAACGCGGTGCGCTCGTACGCGTCTATATCGATCACACGGACGGTATCACGCTGGAGGATTGCGAGCGGGTGAGCCGTCAGGCCGGCGCAGTCCTCGATGTCGAGGAGCCGGTTCGGGGTGCCTATGTACTGGAGGTGTCGTCGCCCGGCCTCGATCGACCGCTGTTCACCCCGGCGCATTTTGAACGTTTCGCGGGGGCGCGGGCACGGCTGCGCCTGGCGCAGCCGCTCGACGGCAGACGTCAGCTGCTCGGGTGCCTGGGCGGCATGCACGGCGGGAAGGTCGTCATCGATACCGACGACGGCCGGTTCGAGCTGGGTATCGACCAGATCGATCGGGCCCGGCTGGTACCGGAAACCGGTTTGCCGGCGAAGCGGCCGGCGGGACGCGCCAGGGAACGATAGCGCTCGGAGTCGGGATTGGAGAGTTTACAGGGCATGAACAAAGAGATACTCACGGTCGTCGATGTCGTCTCCAACGAGAAGGGCGTCAGCAAGGACATCATATTCGAGGCGCTCGAGGCCGCGCTCGCGAGCGCAACGAAGAAGCGTTACCGCGAGGATATCGACGTGCGTGTCCACATCGACCGTGAAACGGGCGATTTCGACGCCTTTCGTCGCTGGCAGGTCATCGACCCGGACGCGCCGCCGCCCGAGCTTCCCGAAGATCTGCAGGCGCAGCTCGACGCGGGGAACGTGGAACCCGTCAACGGTATGCAGTTTCCCGATCGCCAGATAACGATCGAAAAGGCGCTCGAACGCAAGCCCGGCATCGCGCCTGGCGACTTCATCGAGGAGCCGCTCGAACCGGCGGAATTCGGCCGCATCGCGGCGCAGACCGCGAAGCAGGTCATCGTTCAGAAGGTGCGCGAAGCGGAGCGGGCGCAGGTGGTGGAAGCCTATGGTCCTCGCATCGGCGAGCTGCTCATGGGCGTAGTCAAGCGCGTCGAGCGTGGCAACGTTCTCCTCGATCTCGGCGGTAACGTCGAGGCCCTGATCCCCCGTGAGGACATGATCCCCCGCGAAGCGGTGCGGCCCGGCGATCGATTGCGTGCCTATCTGAAGGACGTGCGCAGCGAGAAGCGAGGACCCCAGCTGTTCATGAGCCGCACCTGCACGGAAATGCTGGTCGAGCTGTTCAAACTCGAAGTCCCGGAAATTACCGAAGAGCTGATCGAGATCATGGGTGCGGCGCGTGATCCCGGGATGCGCGCGAAAATCGCGGTGCGCAGCAAGGACGCGCGTCTGGATCCGGTCGGTGCCTGTGTCGGCATGCGTGGTTCGCGTGTACAAGCCGTGTCCAACGAGCTCGCGGGTGAACGCGTGGACATCATCCTGTGGAACGAGAATCCCGCCCAGTTCGTCATCAACGCCATGTCTCCGGCGGAGGTCGTATCCATTCTCGTCGACGAGGACACGCACAGCATGGATCTGGCGGTGATGGAGGAGCAGTTGTCGTTCGCCATCGGTCGCGGGGGGCAGAACGTGCGTCTGGCCAGCCACCTGACGGGCTGGGAGCTGAACGTCATGACCGAAACAGCTGCCGCCGAGAAGAGCGACGCAGAGCTCCAGGCGCTGGTGACCCTGTTCAAGGAGCAGTTGGATGTCGACGAGGAAGTGGCCACCATCCTCGTGCAGGAGGGGTTCACCAGCATCGAGGAAGTCGCCTACGTGCCCGAGAAGGAGATGCTGGAAATCGAGGAGTTCGACGCGGGACTGGTGGAGGAAATCCGTCGCCGCGGACGCGACCTGCTGCTCACCCGCGCGATCGCCACCGAGGAGAAGCTCGGCGATGCGCGGCCGGCGGACGATTTGCTGAATCTGGACGGTATGGACGAGGATCTCGCCTACCTGCTGGCGAGCCGCGGTATCGTGACCCAGGAAGATCTCGCGGAGCAATCGGTCGACGAGCTGCTCGAGATCGAGGGTATGGACGAGGAGCGCGCGGCGCGTCTGATCATGACGGCGCGCGCGCCGTGGTTCGCCGAAGCCGAAGCGGCGCAAACCGCAGGTGAGGCAGCCGGGGGACAGACTGATGGCTGATGTGACGATCAAGGAATTCGCGGACGTCGTCGGGATCTCCGTCGACCGTTTGCTGTCCCAGCTCGGCGAGGCCGGTTTGCCCGACAAGGGTGCGGGCGACCCGATCAGCGATCAGGAAAAGGGCCAGTTGCTGGCCTATCTACGCCGCATCCACGGTCGCGACGACGCTACCGAACCGTCGAAGATCACGCTGCGGCGCAAGACCGTCAGCGAAATCACCATTCCCGCGGAGCGCCCGCGCGCGCGACTGCGCGTCGGCGGCGTGAAACCGGCCGCGGCCAAGACGGTCAGCGTCGAATTCCGCAAGAAGCGCACCTACATCAAGCGTACCGTCGTCGCCGAGGAAGAAGCGCAGCGCAAGGCGACGGAGGAAGAAGTCGAGCGCGAGGCGCAGGCTTCGGTTGCCCGCCAGGAGGAAGAGGAACGCAAGCGTCGCGAGCTCGAGGAACAGCAGGCACGCGAGGCCGAGCAGGCCGAGCGCGATCGGGCCGAAGCCGAGGCGCGGGCCAAGGCCGACGCGGAAGCAGCGAGTCGTGCGGCGGAGGAAGCGGCGCGGGCGGCTACCGCCAAAACGGCGGCACCTGCGCCGGCCGCGGAAAAACCGCGCGAGCAGCCGCCGGCGCGGACTGACGACAAGCATTCCCGGCGCGAGCGGCGCGAGCTGCACGTGGCCTCCGACAAGTCGGGCCGGCGCAAGCGCAAGTCCGGTTCCACGCCGCGGCGGGTCGTCTCGCCATCGGCCTCGCGGCACGGATTCGAGCGCCCTACCGAGCCCATTATCCGCGACGTCGGTATTCCCGAGAGCATCACCGTCGCAGAGCTGGCGCAGCGCATGTCGGTGAAGGCGGCCGAGGTGATCAAGACGCTCATGACGCTGGGCACCATGGCGACGATAAACCAGCCGATCGACCAGGACACGGCGGCGATCGTGGTCGAATCCATGGGTCACAAGGTCTCGCTGGTCAAGTCGACGGACCTGGAAACAGGGATCATCGAGAAACCGGTCGAGGACATCAACGCGCAAGCCCGCTCGCCGGTGGTCACGGTCATGGGGCACGTTGATCACGGCAAGACGTCGCTGCTCGATTACATCCGTCGCGCCAAGGTGGCAGCGGGGGAGGCAGGCGGTATCACCCAGCATATCGGCGCCTATCGGGTCGCCACGTCCAAGGGCGACATCACGTTTCTCGATACGCCGGGCCACGAAGCGTTCACCGCGATGCGGGCGCGCGGTGCCCGGGTCACGGACCTGGTCGTGCTCGTGGTCGCCGCCGACGACGGCGTGATGCCGCAGACCGAGGAGGCCATCAAGCACGCCAAAGCCGCCGAAGTACCGCTGGTGGTCGCCGTGAACAAGATCGACAAGGATGACGCCGATCCGGAACGTGTCCGCCAGGAGCTCACCCAGCGCGCGGTGATCCCAGAGCAGTGGGGCGGCGACACGATTTTCGTGGACGTATCGGCAAAGACCGGCGCGGGCGTGGACCAGCTGCTCGACGCCATTGCCCTGCAGGCGGAGGTCCTCGAGCTCAAGGCGGTCGCGGACGGTCCTGCCAGCGGCGTGGTCATCGAGTCGCGCATCGATCGCGGCCGCGGGCCGGTCGCAACCGTGCTGGTGCAACGTGGCAAGCTGCAGCGCGGTGACGTTCTGCTCGCCGGTCACGAATTCGGCCGCATCCGGGCGATGATCGACGACCAGGGGCGGCAGGTGACGGAAGCGGGTCCATCCATCCCGGTCGAGGTGCTCGGCTTGTCGAACGCGCCGAACGCCGGCGACGAGGCGACCGTGGTTGCCGACGAGCGCAAGGCGCGGGAAATCGCCGAGCACCGGTTGGCGAAGTCGCGCGACATCAAGCTCGCCCGTCAGCAGGCTGCGAAGCTGGAGAACGTTTTCTCGCAGATGGAGGACGGCAAGACTTCCAGTCTCAATCTGCTGGTCAAGGCGGACGTGCAGGGGTCGGCGGAGGCGCTGGTCGAGGCGCTGACCAAGCTGTCGAGCGACGAGGTGCGGGTCAATATCGTGTCGAGCGGCATTGGCGGTATCACCGAGTCGGACATCAACCTCGCCATCACGGCCGGCGCGATCGTGATCGGATTCAACGTTCGGGCCGGCGCTGGCGCCCGCAAGCTGGTCGACGAGTCCGGGCTCGACCTGCGTTACTACAGCGTGATCTACAACGTGATCGATGAGGTCAAAGCCGCCATCTCGGGCATGCTTTCGCCGGAAGTGCGCGAGACGATCGTCGGCATCGCCGAGGTTCGCGACGTATTTCGCTCGTCGAAGTTCGGTTCCATCGCCGGTTGCATCGTGGTCGAGGGTACGATCAAGCGCAACAATCCCATTCGCGTGCTGCGCGACAACGTCGTCATCTACGAGGGCGAGCTGGAATCTCTGCGACGGTTCAAGGACGACGTCGCCGAGGTGCGGTCCGGCACGGAATGCGGTATCGGCGTCAAGAACTACAACGACGTCAAGCCCGGCGACCAGATCGAGGTATACGAGCGCGTCGAAGTCGCGCGCACGTTCTGATCGCAGGTGAGCGGATCGGCCCGGGACTTGCCACGATTCGCGCACCATGGTGACGGCGGTCGGCGGCCTGATCGGGTTTGCGCCGGGACGTGCGCGCGTCGCGTCTGAACGGGACCGTCGCCGATGCCCTCCGAGTTCAGCCGCACCGAGCGGGTTGCGCAGGCCGTTCGTCGCGAGCTCGCGCCGCTGCTGCAGCGGATCGCCGCCGACCGCCACCTCGGGCTCGTGTCCATCACTGCCGTCGAGGTGACTCCCGACCTGCGTCTGGCCAAGGTATACGTCACCCGACTCGGCGCCGGCGACGACGCCGAGCTGATGCGGGTGCTCGGGGAACAGGGCGGACGCTGCCGCAGCCAGCTGGCGCGCACGCTGCGGCTGCGCTACGTGCCGCGGTTGAGCTTTCACCACGACGATTCGCTACGCCGGGCGGCCCGGCTCGCCGAGCTGCTGGCCCATGACCGAACCGAGGGCGCCCGCCCCGATCCGGCGCCTGACGCAGGGGACGAGACCTGATGGCGACCGGCCGCCGGCGGCACGAGCGCAACGTCTCCGGCATCCTGCTGCTCGACAAACCGGTGGGGTGCAGCTCGAACGAAGTCCTGCAGCGAGTCAAGCGGCTTTTCCATGCGCGCAAAGCCGGCCACACCGGCAGCCTGGACGTGCCGGCAAGCGGCTTGCTGCCCCTGTGTTTCGGCGAGGCGACCAAGATGTCCGGGTTCCTGCTCGACGCGGCCAAGCGATACCACGCGGTATTTCGCCTCGGCGTGCGCACGAGCACCGGTGACGCCAAGGGCGAGGTCGTCGAGACGCGGCCCACGGCAGGTATCGACGCCGCCCGCGTGCGCGCGGCGCTGGCTCGCTTCCGGGGTGAAATCGACCAGGTGCCACCCATGCATTCGGCGATCAAGCGGGCCGGTACGCCACTGTACAAGCTGGCCTATGCCGGGGAGACGGTGGAACGCGAGGCGCGCAAGGTCACGGTCTTCGAGTTCGAGCTCCTGTCCCTGGTGGACGACCACGCCGAAGTCGAGGTCCACTGTTCCAAGGGGACCTACGTCCGCACGCTGGCCGAGGACGTCGGGGCGGCCCTGGGCTGCGGGGGTTCGGTGGCGGCGCTGCGCCGACTGGAGGTGGGACCATTCTCGCTGGCGGCTGCGGTGACGCTCGCCGCCCTCGAACGACAGGCGGCCGAAGGCGGTGCCGAGTCCCTGGACGCGCTGCTCCTGCCGGCCGATGCGGCGCTGGCGCGGCATCCGGACGTGCAGTTGAGCGAGGACGCTGCCTATTACCTGCGGCGCGGCCAGCCGGTACTGGTGGCACGGGCTCCGCGCAGCGGCCTGGTCAGGCTGTATGACGGGGAGCGTCGGTTCCTCGGTGTCGGCGAGGTGCTCGACGACGGCCGTATCGCCCCGCGGCGGCTGTTGCAGGCGACCCATCACTGAGATCCGTACGCGGTCGGCCCATGGCTCGGCGCCCTTCCTTGTTGGCGCCCGCGCCGGTTAGAATAGCCCGTTCTCAAAACGAGTTATTTCGGAAGGAGCAAGGCAGTTCAATGGCAATTACCAGCGAGCAAAAGGGCGGGATCGTCCAGGAATATCAGCGCACACCCGCCGACACCGGCTCACCGGAGGTCCAGGTCGCACTTCTATCCGCACGCATCGAGGATCTGACTGCGCACTTCAAGGTCCACAGCCACGACGTCCATTCGCGGCAGGGCCTGCTGAAGATGGTCAACAAGCGGCGCAAGCTACTCGACTATCTGCGCCGTACCAACGCCGAGCATTACAAGGGGCTCATATCCCGGCTCGGGTTGCGCAAGTGAGGCGCGGCATCCTTCGCAGGTGTCATAGCGTCCTTTCCCATTCGCGTTCGTGCATGCGGTGACAGTGGCCATGAATCCAGTCAGGAAAATCTTTCAGTACGGCAGCCATTCCGTGGTCATGGAGACGGGCAAAATCGCCCGCCAGGCCTCCGGGGCCGTGACCATCAGCATGGGCGAGACGATCGTGCTCGTGACCGCCGTGTGTTCCAAGAAGGCGGACCCGGGCCGCAGCTTCTTCCCGCTGACGGTCGATTACCAGGAGCGGACTTATGCCGCCGGTAAGATCCCCGGCGGGTTCTTCAAGCGCGAAGGCCGACCGAGCGAGAAGGAGACGCTGACCTGCCGTCTCATCGATCGACCCATCCGGCCGCTGTTTCCGGAAGGATTCCGCAACGAAGTTCAGATCATCGCCACCGTGCTGTCGCTCGATCCGAGCGTCGATCCGGACGTCCCGGCGCTCATCGGCGCATCGGCTGCGCTGACGCTTTCCGGCGCCCCGTTCAACGGCCCGATCGGCGCCGCGCGGGTCGGTTATCGGGATGGCGCCTACGTGCTCAACCCCAGCTTCAAGGACGTGGCGACCTGCGAGCTCGATCTGGTCGTCGCCGGCACCGAGAGCTCCGTGCTCATGGTGGAGTCCGAAGCGAAAGAGCTCACCGAGGAAGTCATGCTCGGCGCGGTCATGTTCGGTCACGAAGCGCTCCAGGTTGCGATCAAGGCGATCAAGGAACTGGCCGCCGACGCCGGCACCACGCCCTGGGCATGGGAGCCGCCGGCCCCGCAGACGGATCTCGAGACCGCCGTACGCGCCCGCGCCGAGAAGGATGTGCGGGCAGGCTACGGCATCGTCGACAAGCTCGCACGGCGTGACGAGCTCAAGCAGGTCCGCAGCGCGGTCGTCGATGCGCTGTGCGCCGGTGACGCACCGCAGTATTCCCCGGAGGCGGTGGCCGGGGCGGTGGAGGATCTGGAATACCGCATCGTGCGCGACGGCATACTCGCCGGCGAACGGCGCATCGACGGCCGCGGTCCGACCGATATCCGTCCCATCCGGGTGGAGGTCGGCCTGTTGCCCCGTACGCACGGGTCGGCATTGTTCACCCGCGGTGAGACGCAGGCGCTGGTGATCACCGCTCTCGGCACCGAGCGCGACGCCCAGATCATCGATGCCATCGAAGGCGAGCGCCTCGACCGTTTCATGCTCCACTACAACTTTCCGCCCTACTGCGTCGGCGAGACGGGCCGCGTCGGCTCCCCCAAGCGCCGCGAGATCGGACACGGGCGGCTGGCCAAGCGCGGCGTCGTCGCGGTCATGCCGGACATGGACACCTTCCCGTATGTGGTGCGCGTGGTCTCGGAAATCACCGAGAGCAACGGCTCGAGCTCGATGGCGAGCGTATGCGGCACCAGCCTCTCGCTCATGGATGCCGGCGTACCGATCAAGGCGCCGGTGGCCGGCATTGCGATGGGTCTGATCAAGGAAGGCGAGAAGTTCGTGGTGCTGTCCGACATCATGGGCGACGAGGACCACCTCGGCGACATGGATTTCAAGGTGGCCGGCACCGCCAAAGGCGTCACAGCGCTGCAGATGGACATCAAGATCAGCGGCATCACCCGCGACATCATGCAGGTCGCGCTGGCGCAGGCGAACAGTGGCCGCATGCACATCCTCGGCGAGATGAACAAGGTGATCTCGGTGCCCCGCGAGGAAATGTCGATCCACGCCCCGCGGATCATCAGCTTCAAGATCCATCCGGACAAGATCCGCGATGTCATCGGCAAGGGTGGTACCACGATCCGCGCCATCACCGAGGAGACCGGCACCATCATCGACATCTCCGACGACGGCACGGTCAAAGTCGCCTCGGTGGATGCGGCCGCCGGGAACGAGGCCCGCCGGCGTATCGAGCAGATCACCGCCGACGTGGAAGTCGGCATGATCTACGAGGGCAGGGTCGCGAAGCTGATGGATTTCGGTGCCTTCGTGAACATCCTGCCGGGCAAGGACGGACTGGTGCACATCTCCCAGATCTCGGAGGAGCGGCTCGAGCGGGTGAGCGACAAGCTGTCCGAGGGTGATATGGTCAAGGTCAAGGTGCTCGAAGTCGACAAGCAGGGCCGGATCCGGCTCAGCATGAAGGCCGTGCAAGCCGATTCGGGCAAGAGCTCGGCCGGCAGCCGCTGAACCGGCTCGCGGGGGCGGCCGGCGTGCCGCCCCGGGTCCGGATTTCGTCGCCCGCTGCGCGCAGCGCTCGTGTAGCAACTGCCGGCACGCCCGTGCCGGCCGGGTGAGATGGTCATGCGCCGGAACGCGGAACGGGAGACGACCACGGCGCCGTTTCCCGCCGCGTTCGCCGGCGGTGCCGGACGCGACTCGTCGCACCGGCGACCGGCAGCCGCAATGGCGCGTCGGAGCGCTGCGAGATCACACCGGGACTCTTGCGCCGGCACTGTACCCGGTAGCGCCTGAGCCGCTGGCGCGGTGGCGACCCTGCTCTTTCCGGCGTGCGCGCTGCTGCTGTCCGCCGCCGCGCTGGTTTTTCCGGCACCCTTCGTGCCTCTGGCTCCGGCCATCGTCCCGCTGCTGGCGGCAGTCATGTTCGGCATGGGCGTCACGCTCACCCCGGCTGCGTTTGCGCGCGTCCTCGCGCGTCCGCGGGTCGTCGGATTCGCTCTGGCGCTGCAGTTCGCCGTCATGCCCGCTGCGGCCTGGGCGCTTGCGGCGGCGCTCGGTCTGCCACCGGCGCTGAGCGCCGGACTGGTGCTGGTCGGCACCTGCCCCGGGGGCACGGCGTCCAACGTCGTGTGCTATCTGGCGCGGGGCGACGTCGCATTGTCGGTGACCCTCACTACGGTCTCGACGGCGCTGTCGCCCGTGCTGACACCGCTGCTGACCTGGTTGCTGATCGGACGCCAGATCCCGGTGCCCGTTGCTGACATGCTGACCGGCATCGGCGCCATCGTGGTGCTGCCCGTCGCGCTCGGCCTGCTCGTGCGCCGGGTGCTCGGTACCGGCATCGTGCGCCTGCTGGATTGGCTGCCGGTGATCTCAGCCGCGGCGATCGTGCTCATCATCGCCATCGTCGTCGCTCTGAATCGTGGCCAGCTGCAGGGCGCTGCCGGGACTGTCGCCGCTGCGGTCGTCGCCCACAATGCCGCGGGTCTGGTCTGCGGATACGCGCTGAGCCGCCTCGCGGGTTACGACGTGCGCACCTGTCGGACGCTGGCGATCGAAGTCGGTATGCAGAATTCGGGACTGGGTGTGGCGCTGGCGGTGAAGTATTTTGCCGCGGCCACCGCACTGCCGGCGGCTCTGTTCAGCGTCTGGCACAACCTGTCCGGCGCCTGTCTGGCCGCCTGGTGGCGGCATCGTGACGATGCGATGCGCCTTCGATCGACGTCCCCACAACCCTGAACGGTACTTAGAAACGACTTGAAGAATTTATGAATATGTTATATTAATCAATTATATATAAGTTAATTCGAGCAGTCTGTCGAGACGGCGGTTCCGGCGCGCCGGAAAGCGATGCTGCGGCATTCGGTGACGATGCCGTCGACCGCGACGTCGTGGTCGCAGGTCGGTAGGGGCGCGGTGAGCTGGCATTCGAAAGCGAGCGCGACGCGGCAGGCCTGCGGGTGCGCCGCGAACCAGCGATCGTAGTAGCCGGCGCCGAAGCCGAGGCGGCTGCCGTCGAGGCCGAACGCAATCCCGGGCGTGAGGACGAAATCGACAGGCGCCGCATGCGCCTCCCGCGAGGGTG
>JADZEE010000094.1 GCA_020850735.1 Gammaproteobacteria bacterium
CGCAGCGCCGCGGCGCAGTCGTCGATGGCGTCCTGCCCGGCACACGCGCGAGGCGGTGGCGCCGGCACCGTCGCCGGGCCGTCGACCTGCGACCAGGTGCAGTCCGCGGGCAGGGCCAGGGTCGCGATCTGTCCCGGCGGCATGCGCGCCGCCACGATGGCGGCGGCGCCGTCGCGGGCGATTTCCCCGGGCGTACGCGTGGTGTGGATCCAGCCCGAGGACTGGCGCGCGTAACCGTGGATGTCGGATGCCAGCGGCGGATCGTTGGCCACGTGCCAGGTGGCGTGATCGCCGACCAGGTTCACGATCGGTACCTGCGCCCGGCGCGCGTTGTGGAGGTTGGCCAGGGCATTGGCGAGCCCCGGTCCGAGGTGGAACAGCGTCGCTGCCGGCCGCCCGCTCATGCGCGCGTAGCCGTCGGCCGCGCCCGAACACACCGTCTCGCACAGCGTGAGCACGGGGCGGATCGCGGTGACCTGCTCCAGCGCCTCGACGAGGTACATCTCCGAGGTGCCGGGGTTGGTGAGCATGAGATCCACGCCGCCGGCGGCGAGCGTGCGCAGCAGGGCTTCCGCACCGTTCATCGTCTGTCCCTTCGTGTGGCATCGATGCCGGCCGCCATGCTCGCAATTCGGTGCCGGCGGCGCAATAAAAAAAAAGGGGCGTCAACACGCCCCGTCAAGACACGACTGCGAGGTCACGCAGGTGTGGAAATCGCCGGCCTCAGCGGCCCTCCTTGCGCATGTTCTGCACGGAGAATACGGGCGGTTGGTTCTCTTCGGCGTTGATGATGCTGCGGAACTGCAGCGTCGTGCAGTGCATGGCCTGCTCGTCGATGAGCCCGGCCATCGTCTCCACCGGCACGCCCGCGCCCTTGTTCTTCGGGTGGTGGGAGTCCGAGTGTGCCTTGGAGATGTACTGCAGCTTCCAGAAATCGCCCTTCTTGTCCCAGATGTGCAGGATCGGCATCACCATGGTCTCGGCATCGAGATAGATGTCCCGGTGCGAGAGCGGGTGGTTCGGATCCTTGGGCTTGCCGATGAGCACGTGGATCTTGCGCAACTGCCAGGGAACGTCGGGCCAGCAGCCCGCCAAGCCGCCGTTCTTGGCGAACTTGAAGCCGTCCGGGGTGCCCGGGGCTTCCGGCTCGAGGTCGATTTCGTTGTGATTGTAGAACGGCACCAGCATGTTGCGCGTGCCGCCATATTCCCAGTCGTAATCGAAGATGCGGCCGTTGTAGCCCTCGAAGTCCTCGATCATCACGTCCGTGCCGAGGAAAGCGTCGGTGCGCTGGCCGGTCGCCAGGCGTCGTACGCGGCGCTGGAAGCCGAGATACAGCCAGGCGTCGTCGCGCTGCTGATCGTCCTCGTAGCGGTGGATGAGGAGTTGGGTGTTGGCGAGGTCGAAGGGCTCCAGCGCGATCGAGTAGCCCGAGCGGTAGATCTTGGAAGGGTTGTCCGCGAACGCCGGCTTGGGATCGAACACTACCCGGTGGATCCAGTTCATGAAGTGCCACTGGAACTTGATCACGCGCTCGACCTTGCCACTTTTCATGTCGCGAAAGGTCCACCAGAACGGATCGATGGTCTCGCTGTCGCCCGCGTTGAATCCGTACTGGTAATTCCACACCATCTTGATGCCGGCCTGGGGATCGTTCGGATCCGGATCGGCCGGGAATGCGCGTCCGGCGGTGTAACCGACCAGACGATTGAATTCGTCCAGCGTCACCTTGCCGATGTTCGCCTTGCTCGCCTCGATGTAGTTCGGGTGCAGGGTGAACTCGCGTGTGGCAATGACCTTGATGGTGTACCAGCCGTTCTTGACGAAGCGGAAGCTGGCGCTGTCGATGGAGTCCTTGAACTGGTCGACGTTGGTTTGATCGATGGTCATCCCCGGAGTGATCCCGTCCGCGGTCGGGAAGCCGTTCTTGTACGGGTAGAAGGAATCCTCGAACGGGTCGGCGCCCGCCGCCGCCGCCGCCAGCAGACCCGCCGCGGCGAACGCGACCTTCACGGCCATCATGCGCATAGTCGTCTCCTCCTCAATCGGTTTCGGGGTGACGTTTCCGGCGTCGGACCGGCGCCCCCGCTAACCGGTCCGCGATGTGCGTGCTGCGCCGCCTCGGCAGAGCCCGCCGGCGGCAATAGATTCGCCCCTGACGTGGGTCCCGTACAAGACCGTCTCATTCTGGCTGATGGCAAATTAGATGGTGCGCATACTTCTGTCAATACGGTTCCGTATGGTGCAGTGCGCGGTGGCGCCGGCGGTGCGGTTCAGGGCACGGGTGTGAGCAGGGGGCGGCCGGCGAGGTAGGCGTCGATGTTGGCGAGCACCAGGTCCGCCATCGCCTGCCGGGTCTCGCGGGTGGCGCTGCCCTGATGTGGCTGCAGCACCACGTTGTCGAGCGTGAACAGGGCCGCCGGGACGCGCGGTTCGTCCGCGAACACGTCCAGCCCGGCACCGCCGAGCGCCCCGCTGACGAGCGACTCCACCAGCGCCCGCTCGTCGACGATGCTGCCGCGGGCGATGTTGACCAGCACCCCCGCCGGTCCCAGTGCCTCGAGCACGGCCCGGCTCACCAGGCCATCGGTGGCGGCGCCGCCCGGTACCGCCACCACCAGCACGTCGACCGCGCGCGCCATCGCGACGAGGTCCGGGTAATAAGGCCACGGCACGTCGGCCTGGGCGTGCCGGCCGTGGTAGACGACTTCGCAGCCGCAGGCCTGCACGCGCAGGGCGATCGCCCTGCCGATGCGCCCCAGACCCAGAACGCCGATCCGCCGGCTACCGAAGCGGTGACCCAGAGCAAACGGCCCGTTCGGCCATTCGCCGGCGCGCACGTAACGGTCCGCGGGCAACAGCCGTCGCGACAGTGCGAGCATGAACGCCAGGGCCAGATCGGCGACGTCGTCGGTGAGCACGTCGGGCGTGTTGGTGACCCGCACGCCGCGGCTGGCGGCGTATGCGACATCGATGCTGTCGTAACCGACGCCCAGGCTCGCGATGAGCTCCAGCGCGGGCAGCGTGTCGATGCGGGATGCGTGCGCGCCGATCATGCCGTCGGTGACGAGGATGCGCACGCCCGCGCAGGCCCGGCGCAGCGCGGCGGGGTCGGCGTCCAGCTGCCAGCAGCGAACGACGTCAAAACGCTGCTCGAGCTGTTCGAGCAGATACGGTGTGCCGGGGCGGGTGAGGGCGATGGTCGTGCGCATGACAGCGACTCCCGCCTGCGCTAGGGCTCGGCGATGACGGGGTTGGTGAGCGTCCCGATCGCGCTGATTTCCACCTCGACGACATCGCCCGGTTGCAGCCACAGCGGCGGTTCGCGGCATTGCCCGACGCCGCCGGGCGTGCCGGTGGCGATGACGTCGCCCGGGGTGAGCTCGATGAACGAGGACAGGTACTCGATGATGACCGCGATGGGGAAAACCATGTCGGCCACGCGCGCATGCTGGACCGTCTCGCCGTTCACGCGCGTGCTCAGCTCGAGCCGGGTCGGATCGGCGATCTCGTCGCGGGTCACGAGCCACGGCCCGAAGCCGCCGCTGCGCGGAAAATTCTTGCCCGGCGTGAACTGCGTGGTGTGCAGCTGCCAGTCGCGCACCGACAGGTCGCTGTAGCACGAATAGCCGGCGATGTGGTCGAGGGCGTCGGCGCGCCGGATGTAGCGTCCGGCGCGGCCGATGACGACCGCCAGCTCGCCCTCGTAGTCGAATTGGCTCGACAGCCGCGGCCGCCAGGCCGGCTGACCATGGCCGAGCTGGCTCGCCGCGAAACGGGTGAAGATGGTCGGATACGGGGTCTCGTCGCGGCCGGTCTCCTGGCGGTGCATTTCGTAATTCATGCCGACGCAGAAGATCTTGTCCGGGTTGGGGATGACCGGCAGGAACTCGATGTCCGTCAGCGGGATGCTGCCGGCCCCCGTCGCGAGCACCGCGCGCGCTTCGTCGAGCGCCTCGGCGGCGAGCAGGGTCTTCAGATCCGGGTAGCGGCTGCCGAGCGGACCGGTCAGATCCACGACCGCGGCGCCCCGAACGGCGCCGTAGCCGGCTCGTCCGGTTTGGAGAAATGACACCAAACGCATATATTAGCTCTTGATGATCAGCAGCTTATGATTATATCCTTAACCGCTGTCGCGATCAGGTGTGGCGGTGCCGGTGGCGCGATCCTTGCGGGAGTTTGTCACAACTTACGCTGCACCGCGCCATAAACGCACGCAGTGGGTTAAACTTTGAACAATTGGCGGTATTCAATGCCTGATTGAACGAGGCACCGACTCGACCCATGTCCGACGCAAAGCCAGTCCAGCAGGACGATCCCGAGGCATCCCGGGCGCGCGGCGTGCGCGCCGTCGAACCCCAGGTCGTGGCCAACGGCACGACCCGCGACATCGACGGCAAGCTGTGTATCTACTACGACGGCTACTGGATCCGGCACTACGACATCCGCCAGGACAGCCTGGCCAACCGCAAGAACCTCATCGATCAGCTCACCCGCCGCGTATTCCACCACACCGAGTCCGGCATCAACACGCCCGGTTACAAACTCGAGGAAGCGCGCCAGGCCTACGACGCCGAGACCGACCCGAGCCGAAAACGCGTCAACGCGGCCATGCTCGCGGGCGCGCTGCTCAATCGCGCCTCCGACATTTTCACCAAGGTGGTGGAGCTTCAGGACGCGGGCGTGGAGATCGCGCCCGGCAACGAGCTGCTGCGCGAATGCGGGCGCTGCTTTCTCGAGGCGCTGGAGCTCGGCAAGCTGGTCAAGCACTACAGTGGCGAGGAAGGCCTGGACGAGCTGTGGGGTGAGCCCTTGAAAGCGTTCTCCATGCCCGTGGAGAAGTTTTACGAAGGCCGCTACATCAAGGTGGCGCAGACGATGGCGAACATCGATCGCATTACCGATACACTGGTGAGCACCTTTGCCGTGCATCCCGCCTTCAAGGGTCTGGACGCCTGCGCGCGACGCTTTGCCAGCGCAGCCAAGCTCGAGAGCGAAACGCTGCGCGCGGACGACGTCATCTTCACGGTGTGGCCGGAATTCGTCGCCGCCGGCGACGAACTGTTCAATTTCCACCCCGACCTCGCGGCGGCGCACGGTGATGCCGAAGTGCGCGCCATTGAACAAGGGGTGGCGCTGATCCGCCGCGGTCAGGATCTGCTGACTTGGATCGCCTCGGCGCGCGTACCGATGCCCAAGAGCACGCAGAATTTTCTCGATGATCTGCACGCCTACGACGAGTGCCTGCGGGCCATGCTGCATCCGCCCGAGGTCAGCCGCGCCGCCAACTGCTGAATCACCGCATCGCGGCACCGATGGCCGCCACGGCCATCGTCGCGCGAGGGAGACATGCCCGTGACCGCAACGCCGGAGACCTTTACGAACCTCATCGCCGGGGTCACCCGGCGGCTGCAGGGCCGCGAGATCGACGCGACCCTGGCCGAGACGCTCAATACCGAATTTTCCGCGGCCTCGCCGGCATACGAGTCCATCGTCGCGGCCTGCCGCGAGGCCATCGCCGCCGGCTGGATGTGCAACCGCGAGGCCGGCGGCATCAAGTTCGGGCGCGTCATCAAGCCGGGCCCCGAGACCCACGGATTCAGCGTCGACGTGGTGCACATGTCCGACGTGAAAGGTCCGCACCACCGCCATCCCAATGGCGAAATCGACCTCGTGATGCCGCTCTCCCCGGCGGCGAAGTTCGACGGCCACGGCGCCGGCTGGGTCGTTTACGGTCCCGGCAGCGCGCATTACCCGACCGTGTCGGGTGGCGAAGCGCTGGTGCTGTACCTGCTGCCCGAGGGCGCCATCGAATTCACCCGCGGCTGATGCCGCAGCTTCCGACGCGGGAGCGGATGATGGATCTGCGCGTGTACTGGCAGCCCGGTTGCTCGAGCTGCCTGAAGGCCAAGGAGTTCCTGAACACGCACGGGATCGCGTTCGAATCGGTGAATGTGGCCGAATCGCCCGCCGCCATCGCGGAGCTGCAACGCCTCGGTGCGCGCACCGTGCCCGTGGTGAGCGACGGACAGCGCTTCATCATGGCGCAGGATCTCGCCGAGCTCGCCGGGTTCGTCGGCGTCGCATATCGCAACGACGTGCTGGCGGTCGACGTGCTCGCCGACAAGCTGCTGCGCATCGTCCAGGCCGCGCAGCGCTACATCGCGCAGATCCCGGACGCGCGGCTCGGCACCATGCTCAGGGGCCGCGATCGCAGCTGGCGTGATCTCGCCCATCACGTGTTCGTGATCCCGCGCGCCTTCGTGCGCTGCACGGCCGGCGAGGAGCTCACCTTCGAGCAGTTTCTGGAACTGCCGGCGGGCGATGCCGGCTGCGCGGCGCTGGCGGCCTTCGGTCACGACGTGGAGGCGCTGCTGCACGAGTGGCGCGCGCGCGGACCGCGGCCGCAGACCGTGCGGACCTTTTACGGCGAGCGCAGCATGCACAGTGTGCTCGAGCGCACCGTGTGGCACGCCGGACAGCACTGCCGCCAGCTCCAGGACATCGTCCACAGGCTGGGTCTGCAGCCCGACGGCCCGCTCGGCGAGGCGGAGCTCGCCGGCCTGCCCCTGCCGCAGGACGTGTGGGACGACCAAATCGAGATGCTGTAAAAACCGGGGTCAGAGTCGAATTTTCCACCCAACTCGCAATACCCGACCGGGGGTCAGAGTCGAATTTCCCGCCCAGCTCGTACTACCGACTCGTCATCGGGGGGGAAATTCGACTCTGACCCCGGTTTTCGCGTCGGTGGAAAATTCGACTCTGACCCCGGTTTACCGATTTTGCACCTCCGCGCGCCGCGCCCGGGGCGCTTGACGCTACCGGGGCCGCGAGCAACCATGCACCGCCGGATATCAACTGGCTTGCGCGATGCACGCATCGAGGAGGCGACCGTCATGAGCGAAGACCATGGTCATGTGATGCTGGTCGGCAGCGTCGCCCGGCCGGAGGACGGCTGGGACGTCGAGGATGTGTTTCGCAATGCCGCGCGCAGTATCGGCGAGCACGTTTCGATGCTGCCCGATGGTGAGATCGGTGATCGGTATTTCTGGATCAACTACGTGGCCCGCCGTACCTACGCCGAACATCCCGACATGCTGACCCTGTCCCACCACACGGTGGACGACTGGAAGCCCAAGTCCTACGATGATCACTGGCTGTTCACGATCCGCGAGGGCGTGAAGGATATCCACTTCGATCGCATCGGCTATGCCGATGAAGCGAAGAAGTCCTACCAGATCTTCCGGCGGCTGCGCGAGCAGGGCGTCATACCGCGCGGTGTGCGATTCATGGTCGCGATCCCGCTCATCGAGAGCGCAACGCGTCCATTCATCGACACCGCGGCGCACTTCGAGATGCTGTGGAAGGCTTACGGCGAGACCATCACGCGGGAAGTACGCGAGATCTGCGCGGCGATCCCGCACGAGGATCTGGCGATCCAGTGGGACATCTGCGTCGAGGTGGCGGCGGTCGAGGGCCTGGAGGGCTTCACCGGGGATCTGAACTACCTGGAAAGCGACCCCATGCGCCGCTACTGCGACGCGCTGCGGATGGTATGTGCCCCGATCCCCGCGGACGTCCGGCTCGGCCTGCACATCTGCTACGGATCGCTGTCCCACGAGTCCGGCAGCAGTAGCGACGCCGGGCACTTCTGCGAGATCAAGGACCTCAACGTATCGGTGGACATGGCCAATGCCGGTGCCCAGGCCTGCGCCCGACCGGTGCAGTTCGTGCAGCTGTCGGTGCAGCTGTCGAACGGCGCCAAGGATGCGTATTACGAGCCGTTGCGGCGGCTGGCCATCGGCGATGCCCGGGTATATCTCGGCTTGATCCACCTGCACGACGGCGTCGACGGCGCGCTCAAGCGCATGGCCATTGCACGCAAGTATCTGCCGGATTTCGGCATCTCGACCCAGTGCGGCTGGGGCCGGCGGCCACTGGAGCAGAAAATAGAGGATCTGCTGCAACTGCACGCCGACATCGCGGCGCGCTGCGACTGGGGCGCCCCGGCGCACTGAGACCGATTCGGCCCGCCGGCGCAGGCGCGCCCGGTTGCCCATTGCCACAGCACTGCCAAGAGGCTACACGGACATCGTCGCCATGAGTGAGTACAAAGTAATCGGCATGAGCGTGCCGCGCCCCGACGCCCGGGACAAGGTCGTGGGCGGCAAGGGCTACACCGTGAACGTGGCGCTGCCGGGCATGCTGCATGGCCGCTTGCTGCGTTGCCCCTATCCCCACGCCCGCGTGCGTGGCATGGACACGCGGGCCGCAGCAAGCCTGCCCGGTGTGAAGGCCGTGCTCACGCCGGCCGACGTGCCGGCGAAGAAATTCTCGCCCATCTACATCAAGGACTCGACTTCCCCGAGCGTGATACCGGATGTGCGCGTGCTCGACGACGTGGCGCGCTACGTGGGGCAACCGGTGGCGGTGGTCGCGGCGACCACGTCGGCAATTGCAGCGCAGGCGCTCGCGCTGATAGAAGTCGATTATGAGGTGCTGCCGGCGGTATTCGATCCAGAGCAGGCCATGTGCGCCGGCGCGCCACAGCTGCACGCGGCTTTCACCGACAACGTCTGCGCACGGCCGGTTCTCGAGCAGGGCGATCTCGAAGCGGGTTTCGCCGCGGCGGATCACGTGTTCGAGCACACTTACCGCACCCATCGCGTGCATACCTGCTACATGGAGCCGTGGGTCGTGGTGGTCGACGCGGACCGTTGCGGCCACCTCACCGTGTACTGCTCGACGCAGCACATATTCGGTCTGCGCGACAAGCTCGCACACATCCTGGATCTGCCCGCGAGCCGGATCACCGTGGTCAAGCCGCCCTACATCGGCGGGGGCTTCGGCGCCAAGACCGAGATCACGAGCGCCGAGCCGCTCGCGGCCCTGCTCAGCATGCAAACCGGGCGAGCGGTACGTATCGAGAACAGCCGCGAGGAGGAGTTCGTCACCAACGCGCGTACGCCGATGACCGTACACCTGAAGACGGGTGTCACGAACGAGGGTATCTTCACCGCGCGATCGATCCGGGTCGTGGCCGACTGCGGCGCCTACGCGACCTACGGCCCCGAGGCCATCATCATCTGCGGTGTCGCCGGCGCCTACACGGCCTACCGCTGCGCAAACCGCCGCTTCGAGGGTCTGGCGGTGCTCACGAACAACATGCGCGCGGGCGCCTACCGCGGCATCGGCGGCGTGCAGGGCTGCTTCGCCGCCGAATCGCAGATCGACGAGATATGCACGACGCTCGGTCTGGATCCCATCGAGTTCCGGCTCCGCAATGCGCATCACGCCGGCGATCCGAACCCGCTGACCGAGCTGTTCGATCCCGGCAGGTTCCGGATCGAGAGCTACGGTTTCGAGGCCTGCCTGCGCCGGGGTGCCGAGCGCTTCGGCTGGCCCGCGCAGCGGGCGGCGGGCGGCGGCGCCGGGATCGTGCGCCGCGGCGTCGGTCTGGCGGCGCAGCCCATCTGGGTCAGCGGTTGCGTCGGCTTTCCCGACATTCCCGAGCAATCGGGCGCGAACATCCGGATCCACACCGACGGTTGCGCGATCGTCTCCGGTCCGACCGTGGACATCGGCTCGGGCCAGAACACCACGCTCGCCCAGATCGCGGCGGAGGAGCTGGGTCTGCCGTTCGCCGCCGTGCGCATGAGCGAGTCGGTGAGCAGCGACAATGTGCCGTTCGAACCACCCACCCATGCGAGCCGTGCTACCTACTCGGCGGGCAATGCGGTGCGGCTCGCCGCGCGCGACGCGAAGCACAAGCTGCTGCAGGTGGCGGCCATGATGCTGGAGGCGAGCCCCGAGGACCTGCAGATCGCCGACGGCCGGGTCACGGTCGCCGGTTCGCACGGGACGTCGCTCAGCGTTGCCGAGATCGCCCGCTACACCGAGTCCGCCTACGTGCAACTCACCGCGGCCGGGCCCTTGCTGACCCGCCTCGAGGCAAAAGGCAGCATCGTCGGTACCTCGAGCGCGGCGCCGCCGTCCAATCCGCCGCCGCCGTGCGCCATGTTCGTGGAGGTGGAAGTCGATACGCAGACCGGGCAAGTGCGGGTGACCCGGGTGGTGTACGCCCACGACGTCGGCCGGGTGATCAATCCACGCGCGGCCGAGGGTCAGGTCGAGGGTGCCGTGCAGCAGGGCATCGGCTTCACCCTGATGGAGCACCTGCAGTTCGATCCGGACACCGGCGCCTGCCTGACCAGCGACTTCCTCGACTACAAGATGCCGACCGCGGTCGAGATGCCGGCGAGCATCGAGAGTATATTCGTCGAAACGAACGAACCGACCGGCCCGTTCGGCGCCAAGGGCCTGGGCGAGCCGCCGCTGATCGTGCCGGCGCCCGCCATTGCCAACGCCGTATACGATGCGGTCGGCGTGCGCATCCGGGACCTGCCCATCACGCCGGAGAAGATCCTGGCGGGCCTGGGCAAGCTTTGATTCTTATCCTTGTCGGAGGTTGAGCAGATGAAAATTGCCGTGATCATTCCGGGTCCGGTCGCACCGGGCGCGGTGCGGGAAATCGAGACGCTGGTGTCGGCGGGTACCAAGGTCACCGTACTCGGCGCAGCCGGCGGCGTGCTGGAGGTGGCCGGCGACATCGATCTCAAGGCGGCCGAGGCCGCGATGCTCGCCATGCGGGCCGAGCGCGAGGGCTGCGACGCGGTGGTCATCGACGGCATGTGCGACTTCGGCCTGCCGGTCGTGCGCGGCGCGGTCGGCATCCCGGTCGTGGGCGCGGCCACGGCAACCTACAATCTCGTCTACCAGCTCGCGCGTCGTTTCGCGGTGATCTCGGTGAACCGGGAGATGAACCCCATGTTCGAGCGGGCGATCCGCGAGTGCGGCTGCAGCGAGCGCATGACTTCGCTGCGCGCCATGCCGCGCGCGCTGCGGCTGAGCCGCGAGGGCGGTGAGCTGCCGTATTCGCCGCAGGACTGGGAGGCCGAGATCCTGAAGATCGCCGCGCGCCAGGTCGAGGACGAGGGCGCCCAGTGCATCGTCGTCGCCTGCGCGTCCATCTTCGGCCTGCTGCGACCCGGCGCGCGCGAGCGGCTCGCGCAGGAGCTCGGCGTGATCGTGGTCGATCCGCAGGCGATCGCCTTGAAGACGGCGGAGATGCTGGTCGCCCTTGGGCTCGCCCACAGCCCGATCGAGTACCCCAGAATCAATCCCGTTTCTTTCGAGGATCGCTTCCGCGAGGTCGAGCCGGACCTGCGCCGCAGCGCCTGAGGCCGCGTCCGCCTTCAACCCGGATCCGCCGCCGGCGCGGGCGCCGGCGTGCGGATGTGAAGGTCGCGCTGCGGGTAGGGGATCTCGACACCTTCCTCGTGGAAGCGGTCCCACACGCGCAGCAGCACCTCGCTCAGGACATTGGACATGCCCTCGGCCGGATCCTGGATCCAGAAGCGGATCTCCAGATCCACCGAGCTGTCGCCGAAGCCCTTGAGCAGACACACCGGGGCGGGATCCTGCAGCACGCGTGGGGTCGCGCGCGCCGCCTCGATGCACAGGCTGATGGCATGGCGCACGTCGGACTTGTAGTGCACGCCGACCGGCGCGCGCAGCCTCACCAGGTTGTTGCTGTAGGACCAGTTCTCCACCCGCTGGGCGATCAGTTCCTCGTTTGGGATCAGGTGCTCGGTGCCGTCGCGGGTGACGACCGAGACGTAGCGCGCGCCGAGCGAATTCACCCAGCCGTACTCGTCTCCCACCGAGATCACGTCGCCGGGTTTGATCGACTTGTCGATGAGCAGGATGACGCCGCTGATCAGGTTCGAAACGATTTTCTGTAAGCCGAAACCGACACCGACGCCGATGGCGCCGCTGAATACTGTGAACGCGGTCAAATCGATGCCGACGCTGCTGAGCGCGGCGACGAAGGCGATCGTGAGCAGGATCACCTTGAGCAGCTTGCTGAACAGCACCTGCACCGAAGGCGTGAGATTCGGCAGCGACTTGATGCGTTGCTCGAATACGCCGGAAGCGACGGTGGCGATCCACAACAGCACCGCCAGTGACAATACCGCCTTGACGATCGTCAGCGCCGAGATACGCAGCTCGCCGAAGTGCACGCCGATGCTGTCGAGCAGCGCCACGGTCGGGCCGAGCAGACCGAGAATGTTGAGCGCGGCGATGGTCCAGGCCGTCACCGACACGAGTTTGCCCCAGCCGGGATCGCGCACCAGCGTTGCGGCCACGCGGATGACGACCCATGCGCTGAGCAGGCTGCTGGTGATGGTGAGGATCTGGTGCGGCCATTGGGCCCCGCGCGCCGTGAGCACGGCGATCCATTGCAGTGCCAGCCAGATGATCGGCAGGACGATGAGCTGGGCCCCGCGCAGCGTGCGCGCGGCATAGCCGCCGGCCGTGACGCGCTGGCGCAGGCTGCCGATCAGCCGCTGGCTCGGCGGCGCCGCGCGCCAGGCCAGCGCGGCGGCGAGCGCGATGACGAGCAGCTGCACGAGATTGCCCTTGACGAGCACGTTGACCTGCAGCCACGCGAGCCCCTGCGCGTACCACGCTTCCAGGCGGGCCAGATCGAACAGTGATTCCATCGACGCGTCCCCCGTGCGGCGTCCGGTTCGATCACCGGGCGTCTCGTGCCACTCCCGCCGTGCAAAAACCGGGGTCAGACTCGAATTTCCCGCCGGCACGGACCACCGCCAACGCCCGTCACGATCGCCGGGAAATTCGAGTCTGACCCCGGTTTTGCGGTGGGAATGTCAGGAAATATTACATTCTTGCTGGGGGGAAGGGCGGGCGTCTTGGATATCTATTGAAAAAACATGGGGTTGCTGCGGCTGGCATGGTCGATGCCTAGTCATCGCCGGAAGCGGTCGCGTGAGGCGCCGCGGTTCGTTCGCAAAGGAGACTGCTCATGCCCTGTTTGCATCGTCGTGCCCGGTTTCTGGTTGCCGCGGCGCTCACCGCCGGTCTGGCGGGCAGCGCATCGGCCACGGTCGTGGAAACGATACTGCGCGGCAGCGATGCCATCTGGCTCGCCGGGCGCACGGATCTCGTGATCCCGCCGGCGGGCGTCGCGTGGCCGGGCGGTCTCGCCCGCCACCCGATCACGCCGGAGATGATCCAGGAAACGCTGCCGCCCGGTTACTCGGTCAACGGTGGTGACGTCATCCGGGTGCTCGATCCGGCGGACGGCGGCATCAGCTTCTTCAACGGTTTCGGCGGCATTGTGTACGGGCCGGACGGCAACGGCGTGCCCGGCAGCAGCATCATCAGTTCGTTCGGCGGGATCAGTGGCTACATCGGCACGCAGGGCGCGCTGGTCGGCGTGTTCCTGGACGGTGCCATTCCGCTCGCCGGGGCGCCGGCCACACTCGACTTTTCCAACGGCGGTCTGGGCACGGAGTTTCTCAGCCTCACGCCGGGGCTCGGGCAGGTGTTTTACATCGGCAACGGTGTGACCTCCGGCAATGTGTTCCAGGATTTCATTGCGCCCGCCGGGGCGACGCGCCTGTTCCTCGGTATTACCGACGGTTTCGGGTTCAACGGGCCGCCGGGCGCCTTCGACGACAACGACGGCTCCTACCGCATTCGAATCGGCATCAACGAGGATCCGCGCAATCCGCTCACGCCGATGCCGGAACCGGCGCCGATGCTGCTGCTGGGGATCGGACTGCTGGTGTTCGCTGCGACGCGCCTGCGTCGCCGGCCGCCGGTACCGCTGCCCGTGCAACGTCACTGATACGGGCAGACCGCCGCACCGGACCGCCCGGTGCGCGCCGGTGATCGCCCCTGCCGTGAACGCCGCCGTCTGATCATCACGGCGTCACGCCTGCGCCCCGCGCGCGGGCGATCGGCGCACCGGGCGTCAGCCATGATTTCCGCCAGCGCCCGCGCTACACTTGCGCCGCTCGCGGCAAGTGCCGTCGCGACCGTCATGCCGGACCGCTGCCGGCTGCAGCGCACTTGGGTCGATACTGATGAAAGCACCGATAGCCCGGCATGACGGCATGGTGGCCATGATGTCGTTTCGGTACGCCGCGTCGCGGGCATGGCACTGACGCGGGCGGCGCACCGCGGCGCCGGCCGATCGAAAGCGGGATCGCGGCGTAGCCCGCGCCCCAGGACGACGGTGCAGTGACCGTACCCGCCAGGGCGTCCGCCGGCCCGGCATCGGCTGCCGACGCCGGTACCGTGTCCCTCGGCTACGCCTGGTACACGGTGTTCCTGTGCATGGTCGCCTACGTCTTCTCGTTCATCGACCGCCAGATCATCACCCTGCTCATCGATCCCATTCGCGCGGATCTCGGCATCTCCGACACCCGCTTCAGCCTCGTGCACGGGCTGGCGTTCTCGATCTTCTACGCCTTGATGGGACTGCCCATCGCGCGGCTCGCCGACAACCGCTCGCGACCGCTGCTCATCGCCGCGGGGATCTTCCTGTGGAGCATCGCCACTGCCGTGTGCGGCCTCGCGCGCAACTTCTGGCAGCTTTTCGCCGCGCGCATGGCGGTCGGCTGCGGTGAGGCGGCGCTGTCGCCGGCTGCCTACTCGATGATTTGCGACTCGTTTCCGAAATCCCAGCTCGGTCGCGCGCTGGCGGTGTATTCGATTGGATCGTTCATCGGTTCGGGGCTCGCGTTTCTCATCGGCGGCACGGTCATCGATCTCATGCAGCGGCTCGGCCCGCAGACGTTTCCGCTGGTCGGCACGCTGGTGCCCTGGCAGCTCACGTTCTTCATGGTCGGTCTGCCGGGCGTGCTCGTCGCCGCGCTTTTTTTCTTCACCGTGGGCGATCCGCCGCGCAAGGCCGGCGTGGGTGCGGCAGCGGGCGCCGTGCGGTCGTACTCGATCGCGCAGGTGCTCGGCTACCTCGCCAGCCATCGCGGCACTTTCACTGCGCACTATGCCGGCTTCGGCTTTCTCGCCCTGGCGATGTTCGCCCTGCTGTCCTGGTCACCGGCGTACCTGATGCGCAACTTCGGCCTGTCGATGCGTGATACGGGCCTGTACCTCGGGGTGATCGTGCTCGTCGGCAATTCGGCCGGCGTGCTGAGCAGCGGCTGGCTGGCGGACTGGCTCATGCGCCGCGGATACGAGGATGCGCCGCTGCGCGCGGGGATGATCGGCGGGCTCGGGGTGATCGTGCCGGCGGCCCTGTTCGCGTCGATACCGGACATGGTCACGTCGCTCGCCGTGCTGGCGCTGGCGCTGTACTTCTCGAGCTTCCCGATCGCGACGTCGGCGGCGGCATTGCAGTTGATGGCACCGAATCGCATGCGCGCACAGGTGACGGCGCTGTTCTTTCTGTCCATGAATCTGCTCGGTATCACCGGCGGCGCCACCCTGGTGGCGCTGTGCACCGACTACGTATTCGCCGACGATCGCGCCGTGGGCTACTCGATGGCGATCATCGCCGCGCTGGCGGGGCTGGCCGGCACGGTCTTGCTGGCCTGGGGGCTGGGACGTTACCGGCGTACGGTCGCGGCGGCCGGCACCATGGCTTGAATCGCGGCGCGGGGCCGCACTTCGATGCGCGGGCCGAGCGCGGCGGCCTGCGCGGACGTCAGCGCAACGCTGTCGGTGAACAGCGCGGACCCGGAACCGAGCTCGTCGCGCGTCGTCGCGGCGAGCGCCGGGCAGGCGTTTTCGTCGCGCTCCTCGCGGTCGATGAGGACGACACGATGGCCGGCCCGCACGAAGGCGAGGCGGATCCCGCGGTCCATGCACCCGGCACCGGCGATCGCGATCATGCCGTCAGCCGCTGCGCAGCCGCGCGCTCATGAGCTTGAACACCTCGGAGGCATCGAAGGGATCCAGGTGAATCTCGACGAGCAGCGGGCCGGGCCCGCCGTGCGCTGCCGCCTGCGCCAGCGCCTGCTCGAGATCGCCCTCGGTGCGGACCTCCAGGCCGCGCGCCGCACCGAAGATCTCCGGCAGCGCGTGATAGCGCCACTGGGCGACGTCGTTGAACGGGCCGTCATGGATGAGCCGCTCGGCGGTGAAGCCGCGGTTGTTGACGACGAATACGATGACGCGCCGATCGTAGCGCGCCATGGACGACAGCTCCTGAGCCGTCATCTGGAACGAGCCGTCGCCCTCCACGGCGATGATCCGCGCGCCCTCGGTGGCCGCGAACGAGGCGCCGAACGCCGCGCCGAAGCCCATGCCGATCGAGGCCCAGTACAGGCCGGTCAGCATGCGCGCGTCGCGCGGCAGCCCGGTGTGAGCCAGTTCGACCGCGCAACCGGCATCAGCGGCGATGATGTCGCCCGGCTCGAAAAACGTCGCGAGCCGATCGTAGAAGCACCGGCTGGTGATCGGTGCGTCGGCCGCGAGCGGCCGCTGGTCGCCGCGCGGGTGCAGGAAACGCCGGCACGGGCGCGCGCTGCCGGTGCTGGATCCGGCCGGCAGCGCCGTGTGCAGGGCGCCGAGGAGCGGTTCGAGCTCGATGCCGGGGATCAGCCGGCCACCGCAGCGCGCCGCACTGTCGAAGATCCAGATGGCCTGGTCGTCGGCGAACGTCGCCGTGCCGCCGCCGAGGTTGAAGTCGGAATCCACCGCGCCGAGAAACAACAGCGTGTCCGCGCCCTCGACGTATTGGCGCACCGATGCTTCGGTGCCCGCACCCTGGTAGGTGCCGAGGCACTGTGGCAGATCCTCGAGATACGTAGCCTTGCCGATCAGCATCGAGGCGACCGCCAGCCCGGTCTTTTCCACCAGCGCGCGCACCGCGGCCTCGAGACCGTAGCTCTGCACCTCGTGGCCGGGCAGCAGCACGGTACGCCCGCGTCGCACGCGCGCGGCGATCTCGTGCACCAGCGCCGCGAGCGCGACCCGATCGCCGCCGGCCGGCGCGGGCCGGACGAACGGCGCGGGCGGATCGCAAGCGGCGAGCTGCACGTCGGCCGGCACTTCCAGGTACACCGGTCGGCGTGTCAACAGCGCGGCGCCGAGCGCGTGATCGATCGCCCGCGGCGCGCTCGCGGCATCCTCGAGAACCTGTGCCGCCGCCGTGATGTCTTCGAATATCCGCACCGCGGCGTGGTAATCGCCCGGCAGCAGATGATGGCGGGAGGGCTGCGTGCGATAGTCGCGGGCCGGCGGCCCGCCGGCGATCACCACGATCGGCACACGTTCCGCATACGCGCCGGCGATGGCGTTGACGAGGCTGAGCGCGCCGGGTCCGCAGGTGACCGCGACCGCGCCGAGCCCGGCCAGGCGCGCGTAGCCGTCAGCGGCGTAGCCGGCGTTGAGCTCGTTGCAGCTGGCGACATGGGCGATACCGGCGGACGCCATGCGCCGGTACAGCGGCAGGATGTAATCGCCCGGGATACCGAAGACATGGGCCGTGCCGAGCGCTCGCAGCCGTGCGAGCAAGTGATCGGCGACGGTGATGCGGGCGCCGGCGCCATTGCCCTGAGTCATTGCCTTGGTGATCCTCCGGTCGAAGGGATCGCGGTCCCTGTCCGCGACCGAAGACCCGGAGTTTCCGATGCCGGGGCGGGTTCTGTCGAGCAGCTTCGCGGATCACCCCGCTGTGCGGCCCGCGGCTTGGCGCGTGAGCGTTCCAAGGCGGGCGTGAGCCGGCACCGGCCAGAGCGCGTACGGCGGTCCGGGATCTCCAGCGCGCGAGTATGTCGCGCCGGCTATGGCGCCGGCGCGGGGTGGAAAATTCGAGTCTGACCCCGGTTTTCGGGGGTTATTCGTGCAGCCCGCACTCGCGCTTCAGGCCGAAGAAGCGGGTGTCCTCTTCGCTCATGCCGGCGCTTAGGGGCCGGGAGGTATGGACGTCGCCGACCGACACGTAGCCCTGCTCCCACAGGGGGTGATAGGGCAGATCGTGAGCTTCGAGGTAGCGGTGCACGTCGCGATTGTTCCAGTCGGCGATGGGGTAGACCTTGAAGCGGCCGTCTTTGAACTCGACGATGGGGGCATTGCTGCGCGAGCGGGACTGCTCGCGCCGCAGGCCGGCGAACCAGGTGCCGGCGCGGAGCTCGGCGAGCGCGCGGCGCATCGGCGTGACCTTCATGATCGTGTTGTAGCGCTCGATCCCGGCCACACCCGTTTCCCACAGGCGGCCGTAGCGGGCTTCGAAGGCCGCGGGCGCGTGCTCCGGCCCGTAGACGTGCAGGTTCAGGCCGAGCCGGTCGGTCAACGCGCGGGCGAAGGCATGGGTCTCGGGAAACAGGTAGCCGGTGTCGATCAGCACCACCGGGATGTGTGGTGCATAGCGGCTCACCAGGTGCAGGCTCACCGCCGCCTGGATGCCGAAGCTCGACGACAGGATGAAGCTGCCGGGCAGCTTGCCCAGCGCCCACTGCACCCGTTCCCCGGCGCTGAGCTGCTCGAGCCGGCGCTGGGCGAGTGCGAGCCGGTCGGCCCGGGCTGCGGCCGGCAGCGTCGCGAATTCGGCGGGGGCGATGGCGTTCACGGCACGTAGCTTAGCGAGGCCGTGATAGAACCTGAAAGAATTAATAATGCTTTTCTTATTGCTCCATTGAATTAGCCCCGCCCGTCGGGCCCGGCTCCGGTTCGTGATGGGAATACCCCGGATGGCGACCGGCTGCCGCCGTGCCGGACAGCCCGGGACAGCGGTCCGGCGACGGCATTGGGGGGCCGGGTCGAATGGCCCGCAACGTACCCGGAGTGAGTGCCGGCGCCAGTGGTCAGTCGGGGGCGTCGTCCGTTACCGGGCCGGCGCGATGGGCGGACTCGGCCGGGAACGACCGCGAGCGGCGAATTCCACCGGTCGCCGGCCGCGATCCGAACGCCGGCGCGGTGGGCGACTCGCGGTTGCCGCCTTGCCGGGCGACACCGGCGGCCGGGGGATCATCGTGTTCGCAGGATCCGCGGCCCCATTGTCCCTATACTCCGGTACGAGACGCCGCGCGGGTCAGGAACGACGCAATCGTGGATGCACAGGTGACTGAAAACGGCGCGCCGGCCGCGCCGACGCGGCGGGCACGGCCGTTGGAGACCCTGCGCCTCGTATTCGACCAGGGCGGCCCCGGATTCTGCCAGTTCGCCCTCAACAACGCCTGCAATGCCAATTGCGGTTTTTGCAATTTCGCGCGTGACAGCCTGCCGAAGTCGGATTGGAAATTCGCCGACCGTGCCGGCGGCCTCGCGGCCATCGACATCCTCTATCGCCAGGGTATCCGTTACCTTCTTTTCACCGGTGGCGAGCCGACCCTGCATCCGCACATCCTCGACTTCATCCGCCATGCCCACGGTCTCGGCATGACCGTGATGCTGGTCTCCAACGCCGGCCTGTTCAAAGCGCGCAGGATCCGTGAGATCCACGCCGCCGGGGTATCGAGCTTCATCATTTCGGTCGATGCCGCGAACGCCGAGGCGCACGAGGCCAATCGCGGCCTGCCGGGCGTGTGCAGGAAAATCCGCGAGGCGAACGCCGTGTTCGCCGAGCTCGGCATCGCGGCGACGGCCTCGGTGACCATGAGCCGGCTCGTCGATTACGACGCGCTGCCCGCCTTCCTGACCTCGCTCGGCTTCACAGCCGTGACTTTCTCCTATCCGCTGACGCAGCTCGACTCCAATTTCCTCGGATTCTCGCAGTCCAATCTCGTCGATTTCGGCCCGCAGGAACTCATCGCCGAATTCGACAAGGTGAAGGCGCTGAAGAAGCGCTTCAACGTCGTCAACCCCTCGACCTCGATCGAGGAGATGAAGCGTTTCGTCACCGGCGGCGAGCAGCGTTATCCCTGCATCGCGGGTTTTCGCTATTTCTACCTCGACTGGGACCTGATGCTGTGGCGCTGCCATAACTGGCACCAGCCGATGTGCTCGATTTTCGACTTCGATTCGAGCAAGCTCGTGCGGGACGGCTGCACCCGCTGCATGATCGATTGCTATCGGGATTCGAGCGCCATGCAGCATATCGCGGTGTCGGTCCACGACGCCTATCAGGCCTTGAGGAAGGGGCGGATCGGTGCCGGTCTGAAGGCCCTGACGCGCACCGGAAATCTCGGCTCGATCGGCGCCGTCCTCGAGGAACTCCCCTGGATTTTCAAGCTTTAAAACAGCGGGGTCAGGTCTTTAGACTTCACAACGACGCGCGCCGAGCTCGTTCTGCCGGGAAAAGTGGCAGGTCCATGTTCTTGCCGGATTTCGTGGTGCTGGTGCGAGCTCAATCGTGAGCAATCGTTCAGTGCGGCATCGGCCATCAATGCCAATGAAGCGTTCTGGTTCTGCGCTTACGGTGGGCCGCTCAAAGCGGACGGCGGCCAACTCGCTTCCCGAAGGCTCAATACGTGCATCGTCCTCCCGTGCAGAAACCCGTAAGAAGTCGATCGATCACCTCAAGTATGATTTCATTTAGGTGCACATAATTGAGAAAATGTTCGGCGATAAGGTTGTCGCTCGCACCCCCGCGAAGCGGCCGAGCTGCGAGCCGTAGCGGGCGATTCGCGAATCGAGTTCGCCTGCACTAATTGGCGGAAACTGGTGAGCATGGTGGCATAGGTTTTGGCGGTGCCCCGGAATATGCATCTTTACGTGTTGAATCAGAGTTCGCCCACGCATGGCTGTCCGGGCGGCCGCACGCCCACAACTCGCGCTGACGGATGCAATTTCTTTCGAATGCGCCGTTCCAGTTAACACCGTCATGATGCGGTCAACGGCGAGCGGTCCGTGCGTCGACGCCAGATGCCGGTCCAGTAACGCACTGTTCGGCCCGGGACCGCCCGGGGAGAGTTCATTCGCAAGCAGCGCTTCGACGAGTTTGATCATTTCGCCAGTGGTCGTTCCCTGGTGGCTGAGCGCATTCGGTAGCTGATAATCGAACATCTCCGCGCGCCTCGGTCTGAAGCTGATCGACGGCGTGCCGAGTACCGTCGCTTCGACGGCAGTCGTGCAACCATTGTGTAGCAAACCCAGGCAGGCGATTAACCACGGCACGACGTTGCCATCATGGATAACCTCGACGTTAGGAAGACTGGCCACGCAACGGCGCCAAGTGTCATGATTTTCCGATGGGTGCGGACGCACGATGAACTTGGTTTGCGCGAACTCTGCAGACAACAGTGGCAGCAAAGTCCGAAAAGCATCGAGTATCGATTTCTGATGCGCCGCCATGCCAATTCCAAAAGCGAGACTCAGGCCGCGACCCGTACGGCTTAGGTACACTTGTCCTCCCCTCGCGCCCCGCCGAACCAGATTGAGGCTCCCGATATGATTGTTAACGAACGAAAAATTGGTGTTAATCAATACAAACCGGCCATGCGCCTGGCGAATTCGCGCGACGGATTGGTCAAAGTAAGCGCGCAATTCCGGACGCAGCAGGTCCAATCGTGGATTGCCCGTGATGTGGATTGGCGCACCGCGATAACCGGAATAACCCGCAAAGAATTCGGCATCGTCCTGCCCCCAGCAGAATAGTCGCGATATGTTGCGAAACGTTCTCGGTGAGTAGCGCCAAGCGTAATATTCCGGAGATTCGAAACGAACCAGGGCCTCCTCGTCCCACCCGACAATCTCATGTCCGGAGGCGCGGATAAGTGCGAGCGTGTCGTCGTTCACAGAACGCATACTTTTCGCGATAAACAAACTGCGAGGCAGGTCCGGCATCGCCATGAAGACAAACGTCTGCGAACCCAATAATACTTGAAATCCGCGTTCCGCCGCGGCTGCCGCGAGGAGCAACTTCGCGTCAAGCTCTCGCACTTGATTTTCGACAGGCAGAACCAGCACCGGTCGTGTACCGGGCGTGGGTAACATCATGATGCGGCGTTTGCAGCCACTAATACCGATTTCGAAATCGCTAACGATGTAACGACGCGGCCCGCGTTGCGCTTCTGGCGGGCACCGAGGAACTCTACGATGGCCCGCGCCGCGCGTATCGAGGATGGAGTGTCGGACAAATCGAACGTGTCCTCGAACGCCCACCGTTGGCGATGAATCCATTGCGCATGATCGGCGAATGCCTTGGTAAGCGCGGCATCGAGGTCCTCTACCGATTCCAGCACGGGCCCAAGGTGCCAGTGCCGGTAGTTTTCGTTTGTATGCCAATGCCGTTCGTGGCTGTTCAGAAAAATGCATGGTCTGGGATGCCGGACGAATTCATAGACCTGGCTGGAAACGTCGCCGAGATAAATGTCGGCATTTGATATGTAGTGCATGTTGATACTGCACGGGCTGCCCGCGTCGAACTTTATATTGGCGCAGCTAACGTATTTGTTTGCGAGTGTCTTGGTGAAGCGCATGCGCTTGGATTCCAGGGATATATGCACTTTCTTGCGAAACAGCATTACGTGTGGGGCACAGATCAAGTTGTAGTTCGAATGATCTGCGAAGTACTCGAGAACAGCTTCTCCCATGTCGTACCACGAAGACAGCCGGGGATCGAAGTGCGGATTGTAAAGGACCGTCGGGCGGCCGTTACCGAACAGGTCGCGCCGTGGAGCATCTGAGAAGATATCAAATTTCGGATACCCGACCAATCGGTGATTGGTTTGTGTGATTAGTCCCTGCGAAAGCATACGGTCTCTTACTTTGGCGCCGGCCAGCAATACGTAATCGTAGTGATTGATCGCGTGAGAGAACCCGACCGCACGGTCACCAGCGCCGTGCGGAAACAGCACGAGGGGCGTAGACGTCATACCCAAGCGCGACTTGAGCCACGAACTGGTCATTTCTGGGACGACGAGACAGTCGAGGTTCCTGATTAACGGTACGTATTTTCTCAGTAAGTAGAGACGTTGGACGGGTGCCACCGGATTCGTTAGCCGGAACAATCGCTGCAAAGCGGGCGAGCATGTCAGGCGTACGCAAGCGAAATCGCGTTTACTCTGAGCACTGACGATATTCTTGGCGACAGCGTACTGTTCTTCTGAGAAAAACAGCGCCAAGACATGCACTGTCGGATAGTGTTCCCTGAACGCAGCGATAATCGGCGCGATATGTGAGACCTGATGGGCTGCGTCATGGTTGAACAGGAACCCGATATGCAATTGCCTGTGGCTTTCGTTAGGCACTGTGCTTGCACTTACCATTGTATGCTGAGGGTAAACGACGAATGGTTAAGGTTTGCTTAAGAGAACGTTCCGGTTCACACAGGCAGATAGGACGTCGTCACGGTGTGCAAGGCTGGTATTTCCCTGACAGGTTCGGGCTTCCGGCAATTGATTAACTCGCCGCTTTAGCCGTCTTCGTGTCTAGGCCGGGCGTCAGCAGTCGGGGAAGCATCTTTCGGTCGATCAAATTGCGCCACGCTCACGTCGGCGTTACGCCTTTGAAGCGATCGGACTACCGCGGTGATTGCGTTTCGGTGTCAGTGTGGGTGCGCCCGGCATTGACAGCCGCGCGAATCGGCTCGCTGAGGTTTTCAACCCATGTGCCGCTTACCGGCGATACGTACTTTCTTTGAGTGCGACAATGCACTTAGACTAGTGGCGCTAGCCAAGAGTCGGGGGATTGCGAATACCTATGGTTACTACGCAAGCGACGCTAATCATCCCGATAGAAAATCAGGTACGAGAACTGGATGGGAAACTATTGCTCGGATGCGCTGCCGCCGAACGCGGCTTCCGTGTCATTCTCGGGTCACTCAGTTTCGTTGAATTTCTCACACCGTATCTCCCCGGAGGTATCTACCTCGCAAAAAGCATGACACCGGTAGGACAAAAGATGCTGCGGATCGTCAAAGCTCTCGGACACAGCATCGTCGCGTGGGATGAGGAAACCCTCGTCAGATACGAAGCGCCGGACTATCCGAATTGGCGATTTTCCAGGCGTGGTTTCCGTCTCCTCGATCACTTATTCGCGTGGGGACAGGACGACGCGGAATTGTTCGCGCGGTATCAAGGCTACACGGGCGCCCCGGTCCACCTTACCGGCAATCCCCGCATCGACCTGTTGCGGCCTGAGCTGCGGGAGTATTTTCGCCCGCAGGTCGACGCTCTCAATGACCGTTACGGCAATTTCATTCTGATCAACACGAATTTCGCGTTCGTGAATCATTTCGCTCCGCGGGAAAACTTATGGCAAGGAGAAGGTAGAGGCGAGAAAGGGCGCGGAGTTGCACGTCCGGGTCGGGGCATGAGTGTCGACTTTGCTCGCAGTCAGGCGGCCCACGTTCAGAATATATTCGATGCGTTCAAGGTGCTGCTTCCGCGGCTAAGTGCGTGGTTTCCCGATCACACAATCGTCGTGCGTCCGCATTCATCTGAAAACCATTATACCTGGCGGGTGTTCGAACGCGCTCACGCAAACATCCGAGTGATCCACGAAGGCAACGCTATCCCGTGGCTCATGGCGTCCGAGGTGCTGATACATAACGGATGCACGACGGCGGTGGAAGCGGCAGTACTTGGCAAACCGGCAATCAGCTATCAGCCGGTGAGCGCGCGTATGCACGACTATCACCTTCCTAACGCACTCAGTCACGGGGCCTATACCGAGCGCGACGTGCGCGAGCGAACCAGCGCAATTCTCGCGGGCGAGCTGGTGTTGATAGACGAGGTGCAGCGCCGGCGCATTTTGGATCGTCACATTACGGCAATTGAAGGTCCGCTCGCGGTCGATCGGGTGATGGATGTCTTGGAGGCACAGGCGAACGGCAATACCCACGTTTCGACGCGGTCGGCAATTGCCTGGACCGTGGCCAACATTCGTACTGCGCTCAAACTGGCCAATATGCTGCGGCCGGGACACCGCAATAGTTATCGCTATCACCAGCAACGCTTCCCGCATATCAGCGAAACGCAGGTGCAACAGCGCATCGTACGTCTTGCAGACTTGCTCGGGCGCTTCGAGGGCGTCAGCGTAGAAACATATGCGCCGTACACGTTTAGCCTAACGGCCCGCCACAGACGATGACACGCGGTTGACGCTTGCCGAGCGGAACTGATCGTAGATACGCATGACTACCGAGCATGATCCGTCTGGACGTTCGTGCCGGATAACAACGGCAGGTCGGCGGCGTGTGTCAACCACTTCGAGACACCAGTTGCGGGGAGTTTAGTGTCGAATGCTTGCGCTCCCCGTTGTCACGTTGCATCGTGGTCGGCAGGTTGATGTCGACTTGGGCAGGCAGTGCCGGTCGTAGTGGTGGACGCCCCTTGAATCGCTCGGGGTGCTCGGCGAAGGCGCGCTCGAGCACTCGCTGTCAGTCCTGGTAGAGTCGCTGGGCACGGCCGGTGTGGATCGCCGATGGCGTCATGTAGCCGATGCGGCTGTGACAGTGCTCCACCTTCCTTCTACAATAAATTCAATGAGGAAGGTGTCTCACTCACGTCATGCTGACACAGGGGGGCACGAGACTTGAACAGCACCCACTATTTGCAGTCACTTACACCCGTGTAGTGCGGTAGAGACCCATGGATCTGCTCAAGTATTTCGAACGTGCTTTCGATCAGCGCCGCGTCACGCGTAACGCCATTGAGTATGACGAACGTCGGGGCTATGGGGCTTATCACGCACACTGCCGCGCCTACTCGTCCGCTGGTGCCGCGGCGACAATTGCTGCCGGTGCTGACGACCCGGGCATGTTCGAATTCCTCGAAAGCCTGCTGAGTCCCTGCACAGCCAGGCGTTTGTTGTCGGATGCGACGGCGGACGGAAAGCTTGGTCTTTTAAAAAGCAAGTCGCGGGATCTTCAGGGCTTCCGTATGCGCGATCCCGCTAGAGTCGCACACCTTCTTGCTACGGTACTGACCTCGCGTGTCGACGCGCTCGTACGAAAATTTTTCGGCTGTGAATACCTTGTGCATTGGTTCACGGTGGCAGCCACTCCGCCGACGACGCGGCCGGCATCAGTATCGTTTCATTGGCACTGTGATAAGGGGCCAACTAAGCACCTCAAGCTCATTGTGTACCTGAACTGCGCATGTGAGCACGGTGGGGGCACCGCTTTTCTGGACCAGACGGACAGCGCCGCGGTCGCCGCGAGTGGCTACCTGTTCGGCCGCGCTAAGAAACGCACCTGCGATCTTTCAGTCCTGGCGGCACGCTCGGGTCGCGCGCTTTCGCCGCTTGAACTGCGTCCTGCAAGTGGCGACGCCGTGTTGTTTCAACCGTCGACTGTAGTGCACACCGGTATCACGCCGACGCGAGGCACGCGTTACGCACTGACATTGTGCCTCTTACCGGCACCGTTACCATGGCATGAGGCACTGCGCTGCGGGACAATGTCGGACTTGATGGAAGATGCTCTGTGGCACGAGGACGCCCTCACGCTGCTGCAAAAAATGGGGCTGGGAATCTGAAAACGCATTGGAGGTCTTTAGGTTTCATAACGCCGCGCGCCGAGCTCGTCCTGTCGGACACCCGGTCAATGAAGTCATTTCACACAGCAAGACCGTACAGGGGTAACAGCATGGCGCTGATCGACAATGACGAGGCGGAGCGGAACATCGAGGCCTATCAGATGGCCGGACAGTTCTCTCGAGGACAGGTGGATTACGAGTACATACCCAGCGGCATCATTTCTCAACTGGTCATCCCGGAAATCGGCAAGGCGACAGCCAATCTGATGGCTGCCATCATGAACGAGAGATCGCTCGTGCCGATAGAGCTGAAAATGCTGATGGCTCATATGACCTGCTATGCGGTCGGTTGCACCTGTTGTCAGACCGACACGTTCGAAGCGGCGCAGAATTCATCTTCGAGCGGTGAGGAATTCGCGAAAATACGGGAATGCAAGACGAGTGAAACATTTACCGAAGCCGAACGCGCCGCGCTGGATCCGGCCCTCGCGGCGACCGCGTCGCCGAGTGCTGTGACGGAAGAGCTCAGAGACAATCTGAAAATTATTATGGACAGCTTGAATGCGCGGAAATCATGGCGATCATTGCGTTGTTCGCGTACTTCCAGACCTGGAACGATACCAATGGCACGTGTCTCGATGAGCACGTGATCGGAATCGTCGAGAAACATCCGGCCGGGACGGGTTATCTCGAGGAGCAGAAATACCCAAAGCTCAAGGCGACGCGGGCAATACGGCCCCGCGGCAAGGCGAGAGGATCGTTTGCCGGAGCCTGGGCTCGTGATCCGCGACGGCTGGCGGTCCCTGCGATCCTCGCCGAGCTCAAACGCCAGCAGTACACGCCCGCCCATGCGCACACCGATCCATTCCATGCCGCAGGTCTGGTAGAGCAGGTTGCCGGCGATGGCAGGCCCGCCCGCGCCGATCGAGCCGCCGGTGCCGGCGAGGCCGTTGACGCCCTGCACGCTCGCGGCCGTATCGTAAGCCCACGGGGTCGCGCCCGTGCGGCGGTCGGGGGCCCGCAGGTAGCCGTCCAGCGAACTGCCGAACACGACCGTGTTGCCACGGACGACGATCGCCGAGCGGATACCGGTCCATGAGCCGCGACGTGGAGCGCACGCATGCAGCGCAGGAATGCTCGGGCGGCCATGGTGACTCCCACAGCTAACGGATGGTGCCGCCGGGCTATCCGGGCGTCGTCCGGTCGCACCGGATCCCGGGGGCGGCGAGGAAATGTCGCGTGTTCAACACGTACACGTCAATCCGGCCGGGCGCGACTGGTGCCGCTCACGTCGGCCGGCACGCAGGCGCGCAGCTCGGCTTGGATCCACGCCGGATCCAGATCGCGGCCGATGATGACGAGCCGGCTGCGACGAGGTTCGTAAGGCCGCCAGATCGTACCGGGGTGGATCTGCACCAGGCCCTGCACGCCCTGGACGACGAGCTGGCGGCGGCTGCCGCGTACGGCGAGCACACCCTTCACGCGCCACAGCGTGTCCGGGTAGCGTTCCTTCAGGCGCAGCAACGCGCGGTCGAGCGCGGCGGCGTCGAGCTCCTGATCGGCGCTGAACGCGACCGACACCACATGCTCGCTGTGTGCCGCGGCCGGTTCCGGTGCGAGGGGTTCGAAGCGCACCCGATCGAATTGATAACCCTTGACCTCGAACAGATCCTCGAACACCTCGCCCCAGGGCGCCCGCGGTACGTCGATGGCGCGCACCGACGCGCCGGCATTCATGTGCGCGACCCGGGCGGCGAGAGCGTCGACCCGGTCCGCCGGTGCGGCGTCGGCCTTGGTGAGCAGGATCCGGTCGGCGTAGCCGATCTGCGCCTGGGCTTCGGGGGCGGTGTCGAGGTAGCGGTGGGCGTGCAGCGCGTCCACGAGGGCGACGACGCCGTCCAGGTAATACTTGGTCAGCAGCGCGGTCTCGGCGAGGAAGGTGCGGATCACCGGGCCCGGATCGGCCATGCCCGAGGCTTCGATGAGCACGTGATCGAAGGCGATCGCGTTCGCGTCCCGGCGTGTGGCGAGATCGGTCAGCGCGCGCACGAGATCGCCGCGCACACTGCAGCACACGCAGCCATTGGCCAGCTCGACGATGGTCTCCGTGCCGTCGCGGTAGATGAGCTGGGCGTCGACCCCGATCTCGCCGAACTCGTTCTCGATGATGGCGAAACGCCGGCCGTGCTGCTCGCGCAGGATGCGGTTGATGAGCGTGGTCTTGCCGCTGCCGAGAAAGCCGGTCAGCACGGTGACGGGAACGGCGATCAGCGTCATGGGACGGGACGCCGGCAACGATGCGTCGTCGCGGTGAGCCTGCGACGCGGGAGCGGCCATGCAGACGCGGGTGGTGCATGGGACCGGTACTGGATTGCCACGGCGCACCGCTGCGCGATGACGGAGGAGAGCGGCGTGCGTCGTTGCGATGACGATAGAGTGTGGTGTCGCAGCACGCCGCGTCGCCCGATGACAATGGCCGGGGTGCCGGTCATGGCGCGGTGTGCGCCGCTCAAGTTGTCGATCCCTGCGCCTGCTCGACGGCGTCTCGCAGGGTGGCGACCGGGGTGTCCGGCGCGACTTCCCCGGCGGTGAGGACGATGCGAACGTGGTCGGCAACGCGCAGCCCGGTCCAGGCGCCCGGATCCGGTGCGAGCGCCAGGCCGCAGGCGCGCGGGGCGAGATCGGCCACGCCGGCGGCATCGGGGCAGGGCACCAGGCCGGCGGGCCAGTCGCCGGCCGTGCCATCGGCCGCGACCACGAGCAGCGCGGGCACGCGGTGAAAGCGGGCGACGTTGCCGATGGTGCCGAGCGCGTCGTCCCAGTATTCGAACGCGCCGTCCGCGCATCGATCGTCGAGCAGGGCAATGGCGGCGGCGCCGGCCCGGACGAACTGGTCGGCCAGGGCCGCGAGCGCGCGGCCGGCGAATTCGAGCGCGTCGGCCGCGGCGACGTCGCCGCCGGCGCCGAACAGCTCCGTACACAGGCGGCGCGGACCGGTGAGCATGGCGATCAGCACGTCGTCGGCACTGGCGGCGTGCAGGCGGCGGGTGGTCTCGAGCGCCGCATCGAGGGCGGGTGAGCGTGACCAGAGGCCGTCGAAATCCGCGACCGCCGTGACGTCCGCGGGCGCCGCGGCGCGGATCCGTGCGGGCCAGGCGGACCGATCGACCGTGGCGCCGAGCGCCTCGGCTTCCATCGCGGCCGGTGCCGCGGTGGTGATCGCGGTCGTGCCGAGCGCGCGGCGCAGCTCGCCCAGTCCCTTGGTGAGCTTGGTCGGATCGGTGATCAGGGCGGCGGGGGCGAGCGCCTCGATCTGCGCGGCGACCGAATACAGCAGCGGCGCGAACAGCGGCGGATGCGGCTTGCCGGCGCCGCGGCCGAGCTCGGACAGGCGCCGTCGCCAGGTGGCCGCGGGTGTCGCGCCGCTCATTGCGACCGGTTCACGCGCGCGGGATCCGCATCACTCGCGCGCCGCCCGGCGGGTACGCGAAAGGCGTCACGCGAGCTCAGGCGCGCAGCAGCTTGTGGGTGACCTGCGCGTCGGGCCAGGAGCCGTAATACACGAGGATCTCCTCCGGCGGGCGTTTCTGCGACCAGGCCTGTTCGAACTCGGCGTAGGGCCGGCCGCGGCGCTTGCGGGCCTGCATTTCCGCGGCCCGTGCGGCATCGGTGGCGGCGGCGTCCAGCCGGCCGCTCGCCTCGTCCCACACCACTTTATAGACATTGCGCGCGCTGGCCGCCGTGATGAGGCCGTTGGCCACGTCCGCCAGCACCGCCGCGGGCGCGCGGTCGAGCACGTCGCCGTAGCCGGTGCCGCCGGTGGAAAAAGCGAAGGTGATGACCTCGCCGTCATCGTAGGGACGCACCGAGCGGCCCTGGAACTCGGTCTGGTAATCGCCCGTGATGGTGTGGCCGGTGAGGATGTCCTGCACGTCCATGTCGATGGCCGCGCCGGCGGCGAGCTGCTGTTTGACGTCGGTGTTGCGGATGGAAATGCCGGGCACGGTGCACGGTGCGTAACCGCCGAACAGCGGCTGCGGCGTCTGCAGCTTGCTGTTGTCCGCGATGGCCATCATGTAGACCTGCGGCACGTGATGGGCGACCCACATCTGCACCGTACCGACGCCGCCGCGGTACTTGCCGTGCCCGCACGAGTCCTGCCAGTGGTTGGACAGCGGCACCAGCAGCGGGAATTCGTTCTCCACCTGCTCGGTGTTCGGGGCGCGGCCGAACGGGCACCACGGGAAACCGTAGGCGTTCATGCCGTCGGCGCCGGGCCGCGCGCCCTGGCCCTCGGTGTTGATCGAGTAGGCGAGCATGTCCGCGAATGGCGCGCCCCACTGGTTCTGGCCGGCGAGCACCAGGGCATTGCCGCCGTTGCCCATCGACGCGCCGGCCTGCTCCCACTGCGAGGTGGAGAACATCGCCTTGGCGCAGCAATTGTGCACGGCGCTCATGACGCCCGTGGAGATCATCACCGAATTCGAGGTTGCCGCGCGCGGATCCGGGTTCAGGCAGGTGTTGGGCGCGAACTCGAAGTCGATGGTGGTGAAAGTGCCGTTGCTGATCGGCAGGCCGTGGAACAGGTACTCGTAGATATAGTTGGAGAAGTGCGCGATCGCCGCCTGCGAGTGGGCGTTGTAGGACGAAGGCGTTTCCGGTCCCGTCTTGGACAGGTCCACGCGCATGTGATCGCCGCGGATTTCCATGTCCATGAAGCACGAGCGCACCAGTCCCTGGCGCAGGCCGACCGCGTCGGAGAACGTGACACAGCGGTAGTTGCCGTCCGGCCACAGGCTGATGATGTCGCGCGCGCCGGCCTCGGCGACCTGGAGCATCTTGCGGAACAGGCCCCGGACGTAATCGGCGCCCTCGCGCTCGCACACCTCGAGCAGCCGCGTGCGCACGCGGTCGGCGGTGGTGCAGCGCGCCTTCAGATCGACCGCGATCATGGACGGCGCGCGGATACCGAAGGCCTGGAACATGGTCACGACGTCCTCGCGCAGGCGGAAATTGTCGCCGATCTTCATCGGCGGCAGGTTCATGCCCTCCTCAAAGCGCGACGACGCCGACACCGGCATGCCGCCCGGCTCGGTGGCCCCCGTCTCGGTGGTGTGCACGAGCGCGACGGTCCACGCGATCAGCTCACCCTGGAAAAACACCGGCATGGCGACCATCTGATCGGGGTTGTGCACGCCGCCGTAGACCGCGTCGTTGGCGAACCACAGATCGCCGTCCTTGATGCCGACGTTGTGGCCGTAGGCGTGGATGATGTACTTGATGACCAGCGGCGGGATCACTGCGTGCAAATAGGTGCCACAGGAGCCGTTGATCATGTCGCCCGCGGCGGTGGTGATGCCGACCAGCGAGTCACCGGCCACGCCCATGGCGCAGCGGCAAGAGCGCTGAAACACGTCCATGCCCTCGTCGAGGATGTCGTTGGTGCGCTGGAAGCCGATCTCGAAGCTGGCCGGATCGATGGCGGCCGCGAGCTCGAGCTCCTCGTCGGTCGGCGGCGCGGGCTTGAGCCAGGCGAGCTTCTGTTCGATGGTGGGGATGCTCATGGTGCGGATTCCTCGTGCGATTCAGGTGGCGATGACCCGCGGGCTCTGCGCGGCGCGCCGGCGGCTGCGGCGTTTGGACTCGGTCACCGTCGTGGCCTCGAGTATGCCGAAGCCGTGTTTGTCGATGCCCAGGCGCTGGCCCGGGGGGACGACGACGGTGGTCAGTTCGGCCTCGAGCACCGCCGGACCGGTGACGACGTTGCCCGGTTGCAGCTTCTCGAAGCCATACACGGGCGTGTCGACCGCCGCGCCGAGCTCCAGCCAGTACGCGGAGCGCGAGCCCAGTTGCGCGGCCTGCGGATCGGCGTCCTGGAGGGGATACTCCGGCAGCGCTGGCTTTTTCGTCTCGACGGTGACGCGCAGCACGAAGTTGTCGAGATACACGCCGCCGGGCTTGTTGACCACCAGCGGGCTGAATGCTTCGGAGAACTCCTTTTCAAACGCGTCGTACACGCGCATCGCATCGTCGTTGGAATTGATGTGCAGGACCGGTGAGCTCATGCGCTTCACGTTGACCTGGCCGCCGTAGAGCATGTCGAGCTCGAGCGAGTAGACGGCTTCATCGACCGGCAGGTTCTCGGCGACGAGTTCCTCGTTGGCCTTGCCGATCATGTCCGTGACCATGGTATTGAAGCGCTCGCGGTCGATGACGAGCTTCTCGCTCACCGGCTCCATGAACAGCATGCGCCCCGATTGCTCGTACAAATGGACGATGTCCATGATCGACGAGCCCATGGCGCAGAACACCGGCGAGGACGGGAACACGACGGCCTTGGGCACGTCGGCCTTGAAGCCGGCGACGTGCGTGGGTCCGGCGCCGCCGAAGGCGAACAGCACGAAGTCCTCCGGGTGGTAGCCACGCATGTGCACTTCGCGCTTGATCGCCGAGGCCATGTTCTCGTCGACCACGCGCCGGATCATGGCCGCCGCCTGCACCACGTCCAGTCCGAGCGGCTCGGCGATTTTCTCGCGGATGGCTTTCTCGGCCTTGACCCGGCTGAGCTGCATCTGGCCGCCGAAGTAAGTCTTGGGGTTGATGTAACCGAGCACGACGTCGGCGTCAGTGACGGTCGGCTCGGTGCCGCCGAGGTTGTAGCACACCGGGCCCGGCATCGAGCCGGCGCTGCGCGGTCCGACCGTCAGGCGCTTGCTGACCGGATCGACGGACGCGATCGAGCCGCCGCCGGCACCGATGGAGATGGTCTGCATCATGGTGACGTTGACCATCCAGCGATCGATGACCGGGCGGAACTCGTAGTTGCGTACGCTCGATTCGACCACCAGCGCGACGTCGAAGCTGGTGCCGCCGACGTCGCCGGCGATGACATTGTTGTAGCCGAGCTTGGCCGCGAAGTAGGCCGAACCCATGAGACCGGCCACCGGGCCGCCGTTGAAGGTGCGCGACGCCGGCGTCTTGAAGATGTCGGCGCTGCCGCCCGAGTTGTGGATCATCAGGAAGGTGCCGCGGTAGCCATGCTCGCGGATCTTGTCCCAGGTGGCGCAGATCTCGGTCTGCATGGCGTGCTGCAGGTAGGCGTCCAGGACGCCGGTCATGGTCCGTTCGTACTCGCCGATCTTGGGCACCACCGCGTGCGACATCACGACCGGCACGAAGCCGATGTGAAATTCCTTGTACTCCTCGCGAATGATCTCGCGCACGCGCAGCTCGTGCGCGGGGTTCATGAATGACCAGAGCAGGGACACCAGGATCGAGCGCGCACCGCGGTCCATGAGGGTGCGCAGCTTGGCGCGCACGTCGTCCTCGTCGAGTGCGCTCAGGATCCGGCCCGTGGAGTCCACGCGCTCGCGTACCCCGACGATCATGTCGCGGGTCACCAGCGGTGTGGGTTTGTGCTGCACGGCGAGATTGCGGCGTTCCGAGACGCGTTTACCGTCGACCCACTGGGCGCCGCGACCGATGAGGATCACGTCTTCGTGGCCCTCGGTCGTGATGAGGCCGATGCGCGGGCCCTGGCGCTGGAGCAGGCGGTTGAGCGCCACCGTCGTCGAGTAGCGGACGATGTCCACGCGCGGCAGCAGCTCCTCGATCGTCAGCCCGAGCTTGTCGGCGACGGCCTCGATGGTGTTCAGAAAGCCGATCGACAGGTCGTGTGGCGTGGTCGGATTCTTGGCAATGGTGCGCTCACCGTCGAGGGTGAGGACGAGATCGGTGAAGGTGCCACCGACGTCGATGTCGATGGAATTCATGACTCTCCTGGTGGCCCTGCTCATTGCGCGGCCTCCGTGGCGCGGCAGATCTTGCCGTCGATGACGGCGATCTCCGCGGCGTCGATGCGTGCCTTGAGTGCGTCGATGTCCACATCGATGTCGTGGGTGATGGGGTGGCCGGGGGGCAGGTACTCGGTCTCGATCTGGCGCCCGCAGCCCGGGCAGTAGAACTCGACGATGCGGATCCAGTTCGAGTCGGGCGCGAAGGTGTACTCACCGTCGATGACCGGCGCGTGCACTTCGCGCGGATCGCGTTCGGCGACCAGACAGCCGGTCTTGTAACTGGCGCGCGCCGCGGTCAGGCGGTGGCCGCAGTCATGGCAGGTCCACAGCTCGGTCTCGAGATCGAGGTCGAGATACTCGGTAAAGCGGATGGTCGGGTACACGTTGGTCGTCCTCCTGCCCGCGCCGGGTTACCGGTGCAGGTGAGCGTTGCCGTAAGCGTCGACGATGAGGTTCCACTGTGGTGGCACGGGACAGGTCAGCGTGGCGCCGTTCACCATGGCCGGGCCGCTGACGTGGCTGCCGACGCCGAGCTGCTCCCAGGCGTAGGCCGGCACCGGCGCGGCCGGGCGGCCGTCGAAGATCATCGGCCGCTCGACCGGGGCCGGCAGCGTGCCGTTGCCGGCGTTGGTGCGCTGGGCGAGGGCACCGCCGCCGATCGGGTAACGGCTCGACAGGCGCAACAGTATGACGGGCGCGGCATGTACGTCGATCCCGGCCGCCGCGATCGCCGCGCCGGCACGGGCCTGCCAGCCGGCGTCCGGAGCCCCGGCGAGCTCGAAGCGGGCGCTGCCGGTGATGAGCTCGTCGTGTCCGAGCTCGAGCTCATAGCGGTAGCTGGCGAGCGCCGGATCGAAACCCTCGGCGAGCAGATCGCGGGTGGCCTGCTGGTACAGCCGCGCGGCGATGGCGCCGATGGTGCCGGCGTGCGTCTCGGACCAGCTCAGGCCGACGCCGCGTTCGTAGACGTGGGCGACGTCGGACACCGATGAGCCGAAGGCACCGAACACCGGGCCGAAGTCGAAGGCGTAGACCGAGGAGATGTCGAGCCGTTCGGCGACCAGGGCGCCGAACATCGGGCCGTTGCCGCCGAAGGCGAACAATACCGTGTCCGCGGCGGCGAGGCCGGCTTCGGCGAGGGTGTGCTCGATCAGCTCCGCCATCGTGCTCACCGCTTCATCGCGTACCGCGAGCGCCGCCTGTTCGACGGCGAGGCCGAGCGGGCCGGCGACGTGCCGCTCGATCGCCTCGCGCGCCAGGCCGATGTCGAGGAGACGCCGGCCGCCGAGAAAGCGCGCCGGATCGAGGTAGCCCAGGCACAGCAGGGCGTCGGTGAGGGTCGCCTCGCGACCGCCCAGACCGTAGCAGGCCGGTCCCGGTGCCGCGCCCATGCTGTCGGGCCCGAGCGTGAGCCGGCCGTCGCGTACGCGTGCGATCGAGCCGCCGCCGAGCGCGTCCGAGCGCACCATCGCGAACGAGGTCCGCACCGGCACTTCCATCAGCTCGCCGCCGCGCTGGAACACCGGCTCGCCGTCACGCACGATCGAGGCCTTGGTGGTCGTGCCGCCGACGTCGAAGCACACGACGTTGGCGAGGCCGTATTCGCGCGCGACGCAGGCGCCGCCGAAGGTGCCGAACACCGGCCCGGACTCGATGGTGTCGACCGCCTTGGTCTTGCCGATGCGGGCGACGCCGCCGTTGGTGTGGCCGACGAGCAGCGCGCCGTTCCAGCCGTGCTCGTCGCGCAGCATATCCTCGGCCTTGAACAGCGAGGTCGCGAGGTGCGTGTGGGTGTAGGCATTCATGAGCGAGTAGTGCACGCGCGTCTGGTCGTGCGCGATCGGCGCCATCTCCGAGCCGAGCAGCACCGGCACCGAGCCGATGATGTGATCGGGATACTGGGACTCGATGACGCGCTTGACCGCGACTTCGGCCGCGTTGTCCGGAAACGAGCCGCGCAGACACACGCAGATGCGGCGCACGCCGGTCTCGAGCAGGGACTTGACCGCCATCAGGATCTCGCGGGCATCGGGCTGCGCGGACAGGCCGAGCACGCTGTCGGCGCTGACCAGCTCGTCGAGGACCGGCGAGCGCTCGTCACCGTACAGCGATTGCTCGCAGCCCTTCGATACCAGCAGGCCGACCTTGGCGCCGCGCCGCTCGGCGATGACGTTGGTGGTGATGGTGGAGGTCCAGCGGATGAGCCTGGAGCGGCGCAGGAAGGCGTCGACGTCCTCGTCGTAGAGCTTCGCCGCCTCGGCGAGACAGTCCATGAACGAGACGGTGAGGTCGTGCGGCGTGGTGTCGACCTTGATGGGATGGCGCCGCGCGCCATCCGTGACGAGGGCGTCTGTCATCGTGCCGCCGGTATCGATGTCGACCGTGAGCATCGCATTCTCCTGTTGAACCTTGCGCGGGTCCCGGTTCCGCCGCCGTGGCGCCGCAACGCCACCGCGGCCGCGCGCGCCGGGGATCGTCGATGCCGGCATCTTAGGAGCGACCGGCGTCCGTCTTGAATCGGGTCGCTTCCCTACGGGCTAGGGATCGGACCCGTAGTGCGGCGCAACACCCGTGGCGATCCGGGCCCGCCGTTCGCCGGGGTCGGCGGCGGCGGGTTAATATCCACGCATTCGGCGCCGCAACAACCGTCCCCATGAGCCTCGCCACGGTCACACCCTTGCAGTCGATCAGCGAACGCCTCGTCTACGAGCAGGTGTTCGACAACGCCCTCGTCGGCATCTGCCTGATGAGCGAGCGGCGCTTCATCCGCGTGAACCGGCGCCTCGAGGAAGTGCTCGGCTACCCGCCGGGCGCGCTGATCGGCGAATCGGTGCGCCGCGTCTACGCCCGCGCCGAGGACTACGAAGAGGTCGGGCGCGTGCTCGCCGCGTTTCCGGTCGACAACCGCTACGTGCACGAACGGGCGCTGATCACCCGCGACGGCGCCATCCGCTGGTGTCTGGTGTCCGGTCGCCTCATCGAGCCGGCGGATCCGCGTTCGGCGTCGGTGTGGGTGGTGCAGGACATCACCGACATGCGCGAAGCCGAGGCGCGCCTCGCGCGCGAGAAAGAGCGCCTCGAGCAGAAGGTGCAGCGGCGCACGCTGAACCTGCAGAAGACCAACGCCGCGCTGCGCCAGGAGATCGACCGCCGCCGGGCCAGCGAGCGCGAGACGATCGAGAGCCGGGAGAAGTACCGGGTCCTGTTCCGCAACATCCCGCTCGGCATCGTCATCACCGACGCCGACGGGGTCATCGCCGAAATCAATCCGGCCATGCAGACCCTGTCCGGCGTCACCTCGCTCGAGCAGTTCAACGCCCTCGCGGCCCGCGCGGACACGGTGACCGTCAACGACGGTGAGGTGCTCTCGCTCGCCGGCCTCATCGCCCGCGAATCGCCCGTCGACAGCCACCGGGTCACGCTCGCCGGGGTGAGCCTGCGACTGCCCGGGGCCGAGGCACGCTGGTTCGACGTCATCGGCTTACGCGTGCCGGTGCGCGGGCTCGGTGCCGCCATCGTCTTCGGCGATCGCACCGAGGCGCGGCTCGCGCGCGAGCGCGAGCACGCGCAGCAACAGCAGCTCGCGCACGCGACGCGTCTGTCGCTCATGGGCCAGTTCGCGTCCGCGCTCGCGCACGAGCTCGGCCAGCCGCTCAATGCCTGCCTGAGCTACGCCGCGGGCATCGAGCACCGCCTGCGGCACGAGCTGCAGGCGCGTCCCGACGCCCGCGAGGCGCTCAGCCGGATCCAGCTGCACCTGACCCAGGCCGGCGACGTCATCCGCAACGTGCGCGCCTTCATCGCCAAGCACCGCCCGGACGACGAGAGTGTCGATCTCGCCGTGCTCGTGCCCGCGACGCTCGATCTGCTCAAGCTGCAGCTGCGCCAGGCGGCGGTCCGCGTGCAGGTTTCGATGCCGGCGGGCGTGCCGCTGCTGCGCGGCAACCGGGTCGAGCTGCAGCAGGTGCTGGTCAATCTCATCGTCAACGCGATCGAAGCGATGCGCGATGCCGGGGTCGCCGATCCGGTGCTCGGCGTGCGTGTCGCGCGCCGCCGGGGCGGCAGGGTCGCGGTCACGGTGAGCGACAACGGCCCGGGCGTGGCTGCGGAGCTGCGCGAGCAGATCTTTCAGCCCTACTTCACCACCAAGTCGGGCGGTCTGGGCATGGGCCTGCTCATGTGCCGTACGATCGTCGAGTCACACGGGGGCTCGCTGGCGATCGCGCGCTCGCGCCGTCGCGGCGCGGCGTTCACCTTCGTGCTGCCAGCGGCGGTGCCGGTCGATGGACGCAGCGGTCCAGATCTTCCTCGTTGACGACGAGCCCGACGTGACCGGCGCCACGCGCTGGCTGCTCGAGTCGGTGGGGCTGCACGCGACTGCGTTCAACGAGGTCGCTCCTTTCCTCGACGCCCTGCCGCGCGAGTCGGGCCCGGCCTGCGTGGTGCTCGATCTGCGCATGCCCGGGCGCAGCGGTCTGGAGCTCATGGAGCACCTGGCGGACGTGCGCCCGGACGTGCCCGTGCTGTTTCTTTCCGCGCACGGCGACGTGCCGAGCGCGGTGCGGGCGATGAAGCTCGGCGCGGTGGATTTCCTGCAAAAACCCTGCAACCCGCAACAGTTCCTGGAGCATGTCGGTAAGGCTTGCCGCCTCGCCCGCGAGCGGCACGCCGAGCAGCGCGCGCAGACCGACGTCGCGGCGCGGCTCGCGACCCTGAGCCGGCGCGAGCGCGACGTGTTCCGCCGTATGCTCGACGGGCAGAGCAGCAAGGAGATCGGCCGGGCGCTCGACATCAGCCCCAAGACCGTGGACGTGCACCGCGCCAACATCGTGCGCAAGCTCGGCGCCACGTCCTCGCGCGACGCCCAGCAACGTTTTCGCGGCGTCGAAGTGTAGCCGCCGTGATCGCTACCCGAGCGCTCAGTCGGCGAACATGCCGGTGAGCACCGCCTGAGCGGTCGCGATGAACTGGTCGATGTCCGCGTCGGTCATCGGCTCGGACAAGGCGATCTGGCCGCACACGGCGCCGATCGGTACGCCGCCGCCGATCATCTTGCCGACCACGGTCCGATCGGGCAGCACGCCGTACAGGCCCTGCATGCCGTGGTAGCCGGCCCGCAGCGTTATGGTCTCGTCGACAATCATGACAATACCGAGTTCTTGCGTCAGCGCGCGCGGCGGCGGATCACACCGCGGTGCGCTCCCAGCTGAGGTAGCCGCGATCGGCGTTGGCGGCAATCAGGCGGCGCGCGCCAATGGTGATCCCGCCGGAGGTGAAGCCGACGCTGCGGTGCTGGCTTTTCAGGATCCGGTCGCAGGCCTCGGCGGCGATGACCCCGGTCTGGATGTAGGGGCTGTTGCCGCGCAGGATCACCGACACCGAGCTCGTATCGCCGCGGCCCTGACAGGAGATGATGCTGCGATTGAGGTGCGGTTCCTCGCGCCCGGGCTCCTCCCACACGAGCTTGTTGCCGATTTCGTTGGTGATCTGCTCCTTCTGCGCTTCCGGCTTGTCGCCGTGCTCGCGCTCGAAATCGACCAGCAGGCCGAGGATCGCGTCGAGCATCGCCTGGTTGCGAAACGCCACCAGCACCGAGCAGTTGTGTACGCGGGCGTCGTGCTCGTACCAGATGGGCTCGCCGCCGCCGCCCCAGGGCAGGGAATTCAGGATCGGGTGCACGCCGGGGATGCTGATCGGGTAGGCCTTCGCCGCCGGCCACACTTCGAGCTTGTCGTTGAGCAGGTAGTGCTGCGCCTTGGTGAGCATGCGCATGAATGACATGGTGGAGGCGACACTGGTATTGGAGTCGGCGAGGTAGGCGACGTCCAGGGTATCGATGCCCGGGGACTCCAGGGCGAGCTCGGTCGCCATCTGGCCCGCCATCCACATCCACGAGGTCGCCGGCGCGAGGATGAGATCGCGCGCCGCGAACGCCGCGCCGTACTTCTCGCGCAGGTGCAGCATCCAGTCGGTCTCGCCGGTCGTATCGAGATAGTGGCAGCCGGCGGCGAGCGCCGCGCGCACCACCGGTTCGCCGAGCTGCATGAACGGACCGACCACGTTGTAGACGACCTTGCGGCCCTTGAACAACGCTGTGAGCGCCGCTTCCTCGTGCGCGACCGCCCGGCACTCGTAGTTCGCCCCGGCGAGCTCGGGCACGCGCCCCATCTGCGCCTCCAGCCGCTCCTGATTGCGGCCGGCGGCGATGAACGGAATGCCGTACTCGGCCAGGTGCCAGGAGATCAGCTTGCCGGTGTAACCACTGGCGCCGTAGACCACCACTTCGGGCTTGCTCATGACTGGAGTTCCTCGTCTGTGCTGCGGGGTGCGGTTGCGATGTCGCGCGTGCGCCCGGAGTCGCGATAGACCCGCTCCGGCTGCGTGCGCAGAAGCTCGATGCAGTGGCGCTCCTGCGGTTTTTCGGACGCCGTCTTCGGGATCTCGTCGAGCACCTGGATGAGACCCGGCACGGCGTTGCGGTCGAGCTCGCGGTGCAGGTGCGCATACAGCGCCTGGGGAACGAAGCGCGCGCGGTCGCGCGCCACGACCGCCGCGACGACGTCCTTCTCGCCGGGTGCGCCCGAGCTCGAATCGATGCCGTAGACGAATACGTCGTCGACGCTGTCGAAGCGGCTGATGGCCCGCTCCACGAACGCCGGATTGACGAAGTCGCCGTTGTGGCGGATACCGCCGCCTTTGCGGTAATGGAAATAGTACCAGCCGTCGGCGTCGCGGCTGCCGATGTCGTCCGTGCGGAACCAGCCGCCGCGCGTCTTCGCCGCCGAGGCCTCGGGATTGCGGAAGTAACGCACCGGCGCCACGCTGCCGTCGGCGTTGCGGAACACGATCTCACCGGGTGTGCCGTCGGGCACCTCGCGGTCTTCCTCGTCGACGATGCGGGCGATGAGGCTCGGTGGCGGCCGGCCGATGCTGCCGACCGGGCCGGTGCCCGGCGGATTCATGCACAGGCCGCCCTCGGCCGTGCCGTAGAACTCGAAGATGTCCACCCCGAAGCGGCGCGCGAACTCCTCCCAGATGGCCGCCGGCATACCGGCGCTGAGCACGTAACGCACGGGATTGTCGGCATCGTCGGGCCGCTCGGGCTCGGCGAAGATCGCCGTCGTCATGCCGCCGAGCAGGGTGAAGTTCGTGCAGCCGTAGCGGCGGGTGATGTCCCACAGCCGCGACTTGCTGAAGCGCTGGCTGATGACCGCGCACAGCCCCATTTTCAGCGCGTTGCCCAGGGTGATGATCTGCGCATTGGCGTGGGTCAGCGACAGTCCCGTGTAGGGCCGATCGTCCGGCCGCAGGCCGATGACCGGGCCGAGCGAGGCGATGGCGTGATAGCGCGCGTAGGGCGCGAGGATCGCTTTCGGATCGCCGGTCGTGCCGGAGGTGTAGAGCATCTGCATCGGCGTGTCCGGATCGGTGACGGCGATCTCGAGCGCCGGCACCTCGGCCGGCAGCCGCTCGGCGAGTGATCGTATCTCCACGCCCGCCGCGGCGGGCGCGGCGCCGGCGTCGATTACCCACAGCCACTCGAGCCGCGGCAACGCCGGGGCGACCGCGTGCAACGGCGCGAGCACGTCGGCGGCGCACAGCGCGCCGCGGCAGCCGGCGAACTCGAGCATGTAGCGCAGCTTGTCGCCGCGCGTGCGCGGATCGATCGGCACGAACACCGTGCCGAGGATCGAGGAGGCGACCATGGCGTCGACGAACTGCGGTTCGTTCTGCATGACGATCGCGAACGCGTCGCCGGCGGCCATGCCCGCATCGCGCAGCGCCGCCGCCAGCCGCAAGCCGTTGTCCCACAGCATGCGGTAGCTTCGGATCGACTCGCCGAACTCGCCGTCGGCACCGACCTGCACAAAGGTGAGCACGTCCCGATCCGGATCCCGCTGCGCCCACTGGCGAATGAGCTCAGCGAAGATCGGCGCGTCCGGCAGCCCGTTGACGTCCATCCCGTTCGCCACTCAAACCGGGGTCAGAATCGCATTTACGCAGCAAGCCCCCGGCGCAGCAGGGCG
>JADZEE010000095.1 GCA_020850735.1 Gammaproteobacteria bacterium
CTGCGCGCCGGCGCCATCAAGCCATTCCAGACCCCGGCCTGGAGCGAATGCCAGGACGACCTGATGCGCCACGCCGAAGGCGCCGGCATCCCGCGCGACACGCCCTGGAACAAGCTGACGCCCGAGCAGCAGCGCTGGGTGATCGAGGGCACGCCCAGCTACCGCGAAGGGCAGTGGAGCAAGCAGTGGTACGGCGTGCGGCGCTTCTTCGCCTATCTGGAGAGCAAGGCGTACAAGATGCACATCCGCGTGCTCTTGTCCAAATACCGCAGCTACACGCCCTGTCCCAGCTGCGGCGGCGCGCGGCTGAAACTGGAGTCGCTGCTGTGGCGCGTGGGCAGCAAGGAAGATGCGGATGCCGTGCTGGAGCCGCGCCAAAGATTCATGCCGCAAGGCGTGGCGTGGACGCGCGAACAGCTCGAAACCCTGCCCGGCCTGTGCCTGCACGACCTGATGCTGCTGCCCATCGATCGGCTGGCGAGCTTCTTCAACCGGCTTCATGGCGCTTCAAAAAATGGAGCTGCTGGCGCGCATCAGGAAAGCGCCGAAGGCCATTTTGATGCTCCATCCGCCGACGCCCAGGCGCTCAAGCTGATCCTCGATGAAATCCAGACCCGCCTGAAGTACCTGACCGACGTCGGCATCGGCTACCTGACGCTGGACCGCCAGAGCCGCACGCTGTCGGGTGGCGAGGTGCAGCGCATCAACCTGACCACGGCGCTGGGCACCTCGCTCGTCAACACCCTGTTCGTGCTGGACGAGCCCAGCATCGGCCTGCACGCGCGCGATCTCGGGCGTGTCGTCGGCGTGCTCGAGCGGCTGCGCGACGCCGGCAACACGCTGGTCGTGGTCGAGCACGACCCACAGCTGATGCGCGCCGCCGACCACCTGCTCGACATGGGCCCCGGACCGGGCGAGCGCGGTGGGACCATCGTCTATCAGGGCCCGGCGGCGGGTATCCGGCGCGCACCGGGCTCGCTGACGGGCGAGTACCTGAGCGGCCGGCGCAGCGTGGCCGGCGACGCGGGCCGTATCGCCGGCGCCGTCCCGGGGCGCAACCGTGCGGATGCCGATGCCGATCCGGCGCAACCGTGGCTGCAGATACGCGGCGCCGCCGAGCACAATCTCAAGGGGATCGATGTGGGCATTCCGCTCGGCCGGCTCGTGTGCGTCACGGGCGTATCCGGCAGCGGCAAGTCGACGCTGATCGAGGACGTGCTCTACCGCGGCCTGCGCAAGTTGCAGGGCAGACCGACCGACGCGCCCGGCGCGCACGAGAGTATCGCGGGCCACGACCAGCTCGGCGATGTCGTGCTCGTCGACCAGGCACCGATCGGCAGAACCACGCGTTCGAACCCGGCCAGCTACGTTGGCGCCTTCGACGCCATACGCCGGCTCTTCGCGGCCGACCCCGAGTCGAAGGCGCGCGGCTACACCGCCGGCACGTTCAGCTTCAATGCCGGCAACGGCCGTTGCCCGGCCTGCGGCGGCAACGGTTTCGAGCACGTCGAGATGCAGTTTCTCGCCGATGTGTACCTGCGCTGCCCCGACTGCGACGGCCGCCGTTACCGCACCGAGATCCTGGAGATTGGCATCACCGGCACGAATTCCGGCGCGGCCAAATCCATTGCCGACGTGCTCGACATGACGGTCGCCGAGGCACTCGGTTTTTTCGGCGAGGACTGCGCACAGGTGCGCACCGCGCTCGCGCCGCTCGCGGCGGTCGGCCTCGACTACCTGCGGCTCGGGCAGCCGGCACCCACGCTCTCGGGCGGCGAAGCACAGCGCCTGAAGCTGGCGGGCCATCTCGCCCGTCACGGCGGCACGACACCGGGCGGCGCGTCGCGCCAGGCCGCGCACGGCACGCGCAGGCAGCTTGCGGTGCCGGTCCGGCCCACGCTGTTCCTGTTCGACGAGCCCACCACCGGCCTGCATTTCGCCGACATCGCACGGCTGCTGCAGGCCTTGCACTCGCTGATCGCGCAGGGCCACACCGTCGTCGTCATCGAGCACAACCTGGACGTGATCGCGGCCGCCGACTGGATCATCGACCTCGGTCCCGAGGGCGGCGACGAGGGCGGCCGCCTGGTGTGCGCCGGCACTCCCGCCCGGCTGGCGGACGAGCGGACCGGCTACACCGGCGCCGCGCTGCGGCAGATGCGCCGGGCGAGCGCACCCGTCGCCGCGAGCAGGCGGCCCGGGAAGCGGCGAAAGCGCGGCGACGACGATGCCATCGTCATCCGCAAGGCGCACGAGCACAACCTGCAGGGCGTGGACGTGACGATCCCGCGCGATTGCTTCACGGTGATTACGGGCGTATCCGGCAGCGGCAAATCCACCCTCGCCTTCGATATCCTGTTCGGCGAAGGGCAGCGCCGCTACCTCGAGACGCTCAACGCCTACGCGCGCCAGTTCGTGCAACCTTCGGCACGCCCGGACTTCGACGCCGTCGCCGGCATCCCGCCCACCGTCGCGATCGAACAGCGCACCAGCCGCGGCGGGCGCAAGAGCACGGTCGGCACGCTGACCGAGATCCACCATTTCCTGCGCCTGCTGTACGTGAAGCTGGGGGTGCAGCACTGCCCGGACTGCGAGGTGCCGATCGACGCGCAGACACCGGACGCGATCGTCGCCCGCATGCAGCGGGACTGGCGCGGCCGCAAGGTGGATCTGCTGGCCCCGCTGGTCGTCGCGCGCAAGGGCTATTACACCGATCTCGCCGGCTGGGCCGCGCGTAAAGGCTGTGCGTGGCTGCGCGTCGACGGCGTCGCAACGCCGACGGTTCCCTGGCCGCGCCTGGACCGCTTCCGCGAGCACGACATCGACCTGCCGGTGGCGTCCGTGACGATCACGCCGCGCACCGAGGCCCTGCTGCGCGATGGCGTGCAACGGGCGCTAGAGCTCGGTAAGGGCATGGTCCGCCTGGCGCCGGCGAGCGGTCGTGGCGCCGAGGCGCTGTTCTCGACCCGGCGCGCCTGCCCGTCCTGCGGGCGCAGCTTCGCGGCGCCCGATCCGCGCCTGTTCTCCTACAACTCGCGCCACGGCTGGTGCGCCCGCTGCTACGGCACCGGCCTCACGCTGCGCGGCTTCGACGCCGAGCAGACCGGTGAGGAACGCTGGTGGACCGAGTGGTGGGAGGGCGAGGCCAAGCCCTGTCGCGACTGCAATGGCCGGCGCCTGAACCGCGAAGCGCTGGCGGTGCGCTTCGAACAGCGCTCGATCGCCGAGGTCGCGGCGCTCACCGTCAGCGACGCGTCCGCCTGGTTCAAGCGCCTCAAGCTGCGTGGCCGCGCGGCCGCAATCGCCCGCGATGCGCTCGCCGAGATCCGCGCGCGGCTCGCTTTCCTCGGCGAGGTCGGCCTGGACTACCTGTCTCTGGATCGCGCCGCACCGACACTGTCGGGCGGCGAGGCGCAGCGGATCCGCCTCGCCGCGCAACTCGGCTCGAACCTGCGCGGCGTGTGCTACATCCTCGACGAACCGACCATCGGCCTGCACCCGCGCGACAACCGCATGCTGATCGAAACGCTCACACGGCTCGAGGCCAAGGGCAACACCGTGGTCGTCGTCGAGCACGACGAGGACACCATCCGCGCCGCGCGCCACCTGATCGATCTGGGCCCCGGCGCCGGTGCGGACGGCGGCCACGTGGTCGCCACCGGCTCCCTGCGCGCGATCATGCGCAACACCGAATCGGTGACCGGCCGGGCCCTGCGCAAACCGCTGCAGCACCCCCTGCGGGGCGCACGGCGCGACCGGAAGCGGGGCTATGGCCTGCGCATCCGCGGGGCCGATCTTCACAACCTGCGCAGACTGAGCGTCGATATCCCGCTCGGTCTGCTGGTGTGCGTCACGGGCGTGTCGGGGAGCGGCAAGTCGACGCTGGTGCGCGAGGTGCTGCACGCGAACCTGGCCGAGGTGCTGGGCGCGGGCACGCGGCGCGGCAAACGACGTTTCGAACCTCGCGGTTGCGCCACGCTCGCGGGCATCGAACACGTCGCCCGTGTGCTCGAGGTCGACCAGACCCCGATCGGCAAGACGCCCCGCTCGTGTCCCGCGACCTATGTCGGTATCTGGGACCACGTGCGTCGCCTGTTCGCGCAGGTGCCCGAAGCGCGCCTGCGCGGTTTCACTGCCAGCCGCTTTTCCTTCAACGTTGCCGGCGGGCGCTGCCCGGTCTGCGAGGGTCAGGGCGTACGCCGCATCGAAATGAGTTTCCTGCCCAACGTCGAAGTCCCCTGCGATGCCTGTGGTGGCGCGCGCTTCGAGCCCGAGACGCTGGCCGTACGCTATCGCGGGCGCAGCGTGGCCGAGGTGCTCGGCATGAGCGTGGACGAGGCGGTCATTTTCTTCTCGGCCCATCCGCCGGTGCACCACGCGCTCGAGCTGCTGCAGGACGTCGGCCTGGGCTACCTGCGGCTCGGTCAGCCGAGCCCCACGCTGTCCGGCGGCGAGGCGCAACGCATCAAACTCGTGACCGAGCTGGCCAAAGCCCCGCTCACCGCGCTCGCACAGGCGCAGGCGTCGCGCCGGACGCGCGGGCGCGCGGTACGCCGCAGCCTCTACGTGCTCGACGAACCCACCGTCGGTCTGCACATGGCGGACGTCGAGAAGCTCGTGCACGTCCTGCACCGACTCGTCGACGCCGGCAACAGCGTCGTGCTCATCGAGCACAATCTCGACGTCATCGCCGAGGCCGACTGGATCGTCGACCTCGGGCCGGAGGGCGGGGCGGGCGGCGGGCGCGTGATCGCAACGGGAACACCGGAGGATTTCGCGAAACTGCGCCGTGGTTCGCACACCGCGCGCGTGCTGCGGGAATTTCTGAGCGGCCGGGGACGGCGTTGACACGACACGCCCGGGCGCGCTGCCGGTGCGCCGTGCGGCGGACCGGCAGCGCTGCGTCGGGCCTATACTGCCGCCATGCTCCAGGATCGTTCCAACCGCCTGCTGGTCGTGCTCGCCGGGTTCTTCATCTGCAACGCCATCATCGCCGAATTCATCGGCATCAAGATCTTCGCCCTCGAGGACACGCTCGGATTGTCTCCCTTCGAGTGGCGGCTGTTCGGCCAGCAGGGGTCGCTCAGCTTCACCGCCGGCGTGCTGATCTGGCCGGTCGTATTCATCATGACCGACGTCATCAACGAGTACTTCGGCCAGCGCGGTGTGCGCGCGCTGTCCTACCTGACCGTCGTGCTCATCGTCTACGCCTTCGTGTTCGCCTATGTCGCGATCCACCTCGCACCGGCCGCGTGGTGGGTGGGCGCCGGCAGCGACCACGGCGTACCCGACCTGCAAGCGGCGTTCGCCTTCGTGTTCGGACAGGGCATGTGGACCATCGCCGGATCGGTGATCGCCTTTTTGATCGGGCAGCTCATCGACGTGGCGATCTTCCACCACGTGCGCCGGATCACGGGCGAGCGCTGGATCTGGCTGCGCGCGACCGCATCGACCGCGGTGTCGCAGCTCGTCGACAGCTTCGTGGTTCTGTACATCGCTTTCGTGCTCGGGCCGCAGCACTGGCCGGTCGAGCGATTCCTGGCCGTCGGTACGGTCAACTACGGCTACAAGCTCGGCGCCGCAATCGCGCTCATTCCGCTCATTTACCTGCTGCGGCGGGTGATCGAGAGCTACCTCGGCGCCGCGGTCGCGGCCGGGCTGAAGGCGCGGGCGGCGGCGCAGTGAGCGATTTCGCTCCCCGGCAGGTCGCGCAGTCGCCGCCGGACAGTCCCGGACTTGCGGCTAATTAAACAAATGATTAATTTATGCACATGGATATGCTGCGACGCAAAAACCGGCCCGGGCGCCCGCTCAAACGGGTGCCCGACGGCGTGCGCGGCGCCTTGCTCAATGCCGCGCGCGAGGCGTTCGCGGAACAGGATCTGCGCACGGTGTCGGCGCGCAGCATCGCCGCCGCCGCCGGGGTCAACCCGGCCATGGTGCATTACTACTTCGGCGACAAACAGGGACTGTACGGTGCGCTGGTGCAGGAGTCGCTCGGCCCGCTCATCGTCGAGCTCGAGACGCTCGACGAGACGACCTCGCCCGACACGGTGATGGACCATTACATGCGCCTCATTGCCGACAACCCGTGGCTGCCCAACCTGGTCATCCGCGAGGTGCTTTACGGTGACGGCGCATTCCGGGAAGTCTTCGTGGAGCAATTCGCCGGACGCATCGCGCGGGCGTTGTCGCGGCTGCTCGAGCGCAAACGCGCCGGCGGACAATTGCACCCGGATCTCGACCCGCGCCTCGCGACACTGTCGCTCATCAGTCTGGCAGTATTCCCGTTCCTCGCCCGCCCGGTCGTCGAACGGATCTTCGGCGGCGTCGTCGACGAGGGTTTTCTGGATACGCTCGTCGCGCACAATCGCAGCTTGCTCGATCGGGGGCTGCGCGATGATCGTTGAACGCCGTGCCCGCGGCTGCGCGCTGCTGGTCGTTGCACTGCTGGGTAGCGGCTGCACGCGCGATACACCCGAACCCCGTGCGGTCGGCTTCCTGGAATGGGAGCGGATCGAGCTGGTCGCCGACGCGAGCGAACCCATCGTCGCCATGCCCGTCGCGGAGGGCGACGAGGTCGCCGCGGGAGATCTCGTCGTCGGCCTCGATTCGGCACGTATCGAGGTGCAGATCGACGAGGCGACAGCCACGCGCGACGAGGCGCAGGCGCGACTGGACGAGGTTGAGCGCGGACCGCGCCCGGAGCGTATCGCCGAGGCGCGCGCCCGCCGCCAGGGCGCCGCCAAGGTGCTCGAAGTGCGCGAACGCGAGCTGCAACGGCTCGAAAAGCTGCTGCCGCGCAAACTCTCGAGCCCGGACGACGTCGATCGTGCACGTGCCAGCCTGGACGCCTCCCGCGCCGACCGGGACGCAGCCACCGCGCTGCTCGCCGAGCTCGAGCACGGCTCGCGCATCGAGGATATCGAGCAGGCGCGGTACGCGCTGGCACGGACCGAAGCAGCCGTGCGCAGGCTGCAAATCGATCTCGCACGGCTGGGGATCCGGGCGCCACGGGCTGCGCTGATTGACAGCCTGCTGTTCGAGATCGGCGAACGCCCGCGCATCGGCGAGGTGGTGGCGGTGCTGCTCGACGGCTCGCGCCAGTACGCGCGTGTCTACGTACCCGAGCCGATCCGCGTGCACGTGCGGGCTGGCGACCCGGCCGAGATCTTCGTCGACGGCCTGGCCGCCAGCGTCGCCGGACGCGTGCGCTGGGTCGCCCGGGATGCGACCTTCACACCGTACTTCGCCCTGACCGAGCACGATCGCGGCCGCCTGAGTTACGTCGCCGAAATCGATCTCTCACCCGGGACGGCGTCACTGCCGGCCGGAGTCCCGGTCGAGGTACGGTTCCCGAACGCGGCCGCGCTCGCGGCGCAATGAGCGACGCCGACCCGGCGGATCTGGCCATTCATGCGCGTGGTCTGACGCGCCGCTTCGGTTCGCTCACCGCGGTCGATCACGTCGACCTCGCCATCCCGCGGGCGGCCGTTTACGGCTTCCTCGGACCGAACGGTTCCGGCAAATCGACCACCATCCGCATGCTCTGCGGGCTGCTCACACCGAGTGAGGGCGAGGCGCAGGTGCTCGGCATGAAGGTCCCCGGTGAAGCCGAGGCCCTCAAGCGCGAGGTCGGTTACATGACCCAGCGCTTTTCGCTGTACGAGGACCTCACGGTGCGCGAGAACCTCGAGTTCATGGCGCGGGTCTACGCCCTGCCGCGCCGCGCGCGCCGGCCACGGGTCGAGGAGCTGCTGGCGGAGTTCGACCTCGGTGTCTGCCAGCATCAGCGCGCCGGAACGATGTCCGGCGGGCAGAAGCAGCGCCTCGCGCTCGCCAGCGCCGTGCTGCATCAGCCGCGCCTGCTGTTTCTCGACGAACCGACCAGCGCTGTCGATCCGCAGAACCGGCGCGATTTCTGGGAGACACTGTTCGACCTGTCCGAGCAGGGCGTGACCATCCTCGTGTCCACCCACTACATGGACGAGGCCGAACGCTGCCACGGCCTGGCGATCCTCGATCGCGGCGTGCTCGTCGCGGACGGTGCGCCCGAGAAGCTGGAAGCGGACATGGATGCCACTGTGGTCGAAGTCGAGGGCGTGGATCCCTCGGCGGCACGGCGCGCCGTGGCCGGCACCCGGGGCCTGCTCAGTGCCGCACAGCTCGGTGTGCGGCTGCGCATCCTGGTCGGGCGCGAAGTCGACGATCCCATCGCGCACGTCGCAGCCGCACTCGAAGCGGCCGGGATCCGTGCCTTGCCGCGGCCGGCGCGGCCAAGCCTCGAGGACGTGTTCGTTGCCGCAACCCAGGGTCGATACCGGCGCTACGGTGGGCCCGGGGGCGCGCCATGATCTCGCTCTCGCGCCTGGCGGCCATCATGCACAAGGAAGTACTGCAGCTGCGCCGTGACCGGCTCACGTTCGCGATGATCATCGGTATTCCGATGATCCAGATCCTGCTGTTCGGCTACGCCATCAACACCGATGTCCGGCATCTGCGCGCGGCGCTGGCCGACGAATCCGGCTCGCAGCTCGCACGGCAGCTCGCCGCCGACATGGAAGCATCGCAGATCATCGACATCGTCGACCGGGTGCGCACGGCGACGGAGCTCGAAGACATGCTGCGCCGGGGCGAGATCTCCGTCGGCGTCTACATTCCGCCCGATTTCGATCGGCGCGTGCAACGCCGCGATCGCTCGGCCGTGCAGCTGCTGGTCGATGGCTCGGACCCGACCATCCTCGGTGCGGCTCGGCAGTTTCGCAACATGGAAATGAGCTTCGACACCGCACCGCGCACGGTCGAGCGGCCGCCCCTGGTGGAGGTCCGCAATTACTACAATCCGGAGCGGCGCTCCGCGGTGTTCGTGGTGCCCGCGCTCATCGGCGTCATCCTGTCGATGACCATGATCCTGTTCACGGCCATCGCCATCGTACGCGAGCGCGAACGCGGTAACCTCGAGCTGCTCATCATGACCCCCGTGCGCAACATCGAGCTCATGATCGGCAAGGTGCTGCCCTACGTGCTCATCGGCGTCGTCCAGGTGACGCTCATCCTGGCGCTGGGCGTGTGGCTGTTCGACGTGCCGATCGTGGGACCGCTGATCGACGTCTATGTCGCCGCGCTGGTGTTCGTCGCCGCGAATCTGACCATGGGGCTGGTGATCTCCACCTTCGCCAGGACGCAGTTTCAGGCCATGCAGATGACGCTGTTTTTCTACCTGCCGTCGATACTGCTGTCGGGTTTCATGTTTCCGTTCGACGGCATGCCGCAGCTCGCGCAGTGGATCGCCGAAGTGCTTCCCCTGACGCACTTCGTGCGCATCATCCGTGGTCTGATGCTGCGCGGTGCGGACCTGTCGGAGCTGGCCGCGGAAATCCACGCGTTGACCCTGTTCATGCTGTTCACCCTGAGCGTTTCCGTACTGCGCTTTCGCAAACGCCTTGATTAAAACCGGGGTTTGTTAACCTCGCAGGAAGCGGATGGTGAGGGGGTAACGGTAGCGTTCGCCCGTCTGGGCGCGCAGCGCCGCGATGATGACCAGCACGATCTGGGCGACGCACAGGACCATCAACAACACGAAACCAATCAGTACGAGCACCAGGAGCAGCGAAACGAGTCCGTAGACGAGCATGGTGAGCTCGAAGTTGACCGACTCCCGGCCCTGGTCGTCGACGAGCGGGTGCAGATTGCGCTGTGTCAGCCAGATGACGAGCGGCGCCACGACGTTGCCGAACGGAACCACGAAACCGGCGAGCGCGGACAGATGACAGGCCATCGCCAGATTGCGGGCACGTTCGTCCGTCACGACGGTGCCCGGCGTCGCCGGCGGCGATGCACGTGCCAGCAGGAGCACGACGCCGATGACGAGCACCGGCAGGCCGGCCAGCAACATGCCCGCCCAGGCGAGCACATAACCGAGCGCTCCCGGAGCGTCGTCGATGAACAGCAACTTCGCGTGTTCCACCTCGGCGCCGTATTCGGTATCCGGCTCCAGCATGAGCTCCACGCTGGCGACGCCACCCGGGGGCGCTTCGAAGCGCGCGAGGTCATGACGCCGCGTCAACGCACCGCCGCGTGCGTCGACGCGCGCGTCACGCTGCGTGCCATTACCGTCATCCCAGCGCAGCTCACCCTGACCCGCATCCAACTCACCGCCGCTGCGGTCGCGCGCCCGGTAAACGTAGTGAAACGCGTAACGGCCCTGGTAGCCGCGATCACCGAAATCGTCGGTCTGCTCCTGGACCGAGGTGGTATGGATTTTCATCTCGACGCAGACCTGCGTCGGGCGAGCGGCGGTGAGCCCGGTGACCTCGTGTGTGATCGCGATGCCCGGCTCGACGGGGAATTCCGCGAATACCGCCGGATCGAGGTTGCGCAGCACACCGATACCGGCCGGCACACAACTGCCGAAGGTGAGGATCAGACCGAGCAGACATAGCAGGATCGCGGTTCGCATGCCGCGTCAGTCACACGCGCGAGCGCAGGCCCACCGGCGCACCGCCGGCGAACGCGCCGGCGGCCATGCAGAGTTCAGACCCGGACGCCGGCCGCCGGCGGTCCGGTGAAGGCGAGCAGCGGTATGAACGCCAGGTTGACGACCGGTACGAGGTTCATCAGCACCAGCCAGGGCGAGCGCTGCAGCGCCTCGCAGACTTTCCACCAGTGCACGAAGAAGAACACCAGGTTCACGACCGGTACGAGATAGAGCAGGATCAGGGCCGGGTGCAGGCTCGCGACTTTGAGCGTCGGCAATATCTGGATCAGCGGGATCCAGACGAGAACGCCGGGCTCGACACCGCCTTTTTCGCAAATGAGCTTCAGGCAGTAGCAGTAGAACAGGTAAATGCCGAGAATAATGATGATGCCGACGATTCCGATTTCGCCTCCGCCTTGCGCGGCGTCCATTGCATCCATGGTGGTTCCCCGGTGTGTGCGTTGGTGATGGTCCACTCGACCCCCCTTAGGTCGATCCGTAGCGAGTATAGGTGAGGTTCCCGGCCGATGCCCGCGCCGCTTCATTGTTGCGATGCAGCGGTGGCGAACGCCGTGATTGCGATAGGATCCGGGTACACGCCGGAGCCGCGCGTGGCGCGGTCGGACAGCTGCGAACGGTATTGCCGAAGGAGAATGTGCCGATGCTCGAGATCGAACGTATCCCGGCGCTGAGTGACAATTACATCTGGCTCGTGCACGAGCCCGCCGCCAACGTGACCGCGGTCGTGGATCCCGCCGAGGCGGAACCGGTCCGCGCGGTGCTGCGCACGAAGGGCTGGCGCCTGACTCACATCCTCAACACCCATCATCACGCCGATCACGTCGGCGGCAACGCGGCGCTCAAGAGCGAAACGGGCGCCACGATCGTCGGACCACGCGCCGATCGCGCCCGCATTCCGGGCATCGATGTCGAGGTCGGCGACGGCGACAGCTACGTCTTCGGCGCGGCGACAGCGACGGTGTTCGACGTACCGGGGCACACCCGCGGTCACATCGCCTACTGGTTCGCAGCCGACGACGCCCTGTTCTGCGGCGACACGCTGTTCGCCATGGGCTGTGGGCGGCTGTTCGAAGGTACACCGGCGCAGATGTGGCATTCACTCTCCAAACTGCGCGCGCTGCCACCGGCGACGCGGGTGTACTGTGCGCACGAATACACGCTCGCCAACGGCCGTTTCGCGCTCAGTGTCGAACCGGACAACGCAGTACTGGCCGAGCGCATGCGACGGATCGAAGCCATGCGTGCGCGCGGCGAAGCGACCGTGCCGTCGACGCTGGGCGTGGAGATCGCGACCAATCCGTTCCTGCGCCCGGACAGCGCCGCGCTGCGCAGCACGCTCGGACTCGCCGATGCGGACGACGTCACGGTGTTCGCGGAGACACGCCGGCGCAAGGACGGCTTTCGCGGTTGACCCCGGAACCGGCCGCGGTCGCGGGCATGCATACACCGCCGGACAGCGCGGCACGCCGGCCGGCGGTCAGTGCGAGCGATCGCGAGTGCCTGCTGCTGCTGGTGCTGACCGCGATGGCCCTGCTGGTTTCCGGGATCGAACCGCATGATCGCGGCACCTGGGTGCTGGAGACGGCCCCGGTGTTCATCGCCATCGCCGTCCTCGGCGGATCGCGGCGCCGATTCCCGTTTACGGCGCTCGCATACCGATTGATATTCGCCCACGCGCTCGTCCTCATCGTCGGCGCTCATTACACCTACGCCGAAGTACCGGCCGGCGACTGGATCCGGGAGACCTTCGGACTCGCACGCAATCACTACGACCGGCTCGGGCATTTCATGCAGGGCTTCGTCCCCGCGATCGTGGCCCGCGAGCTGCTGCTGCGAACGGCGCCGCTGCGACCGGGCAAGTGGCTGTTCACCCTGGTGAGCGCCGCGTGCCTCGCCATCAGCGCCTGCTACGAGTTTCTCGAATGGTGGGCGGCATTGCTCCTGGGCGGCGGCGCGGACGCGTTCCTCGCCACGCAGGGCGACGTGTGGGACACGCAATGGGACATGTTCCTCGCCCTGTGCGGCGCCCTCACGGCCCAGATCACGCTCGCACGCGCACACGACCGTGAGCTGGGGCCGGCGCTGTGACCCGGGCGCGGGTCCGCCCGGGCGCTCGCGACACCGGCAACCGCGGCGCCGCCACTCAGCTCAAGGTGCGGCATCCGGCGGTGCGGCCACGCGTCGCTCGTGCAGGGCATCGAGCATTTCGTCGAGCAGTCCGTCACGCGCCTGGAATTCCTTTCCCACGCGCGCGGCTTCGTCGAGCACGGCCTCGAACCCGGCCGGTGTGTAGACGCGCAGTGGCGCGGCGGTGAGCCGGCCGGCGGGCGCAGTATTCGCAGTGGTCGGCCCGGACGGCCCGGGATCCGGCGTCGCCGGCGTGCGGGAGTAAATGATGTGTTCCACACCCGTGACACCAGTCGGCGGGTCGGACGAAATGAACAATGTGCCGTCCGTGTCCCGCCAGCGATAGAGCCGCCCTGCCACCGCGCGATCGCCGGCAGGTGACGCGGGATCGCGAGACGCGACGATGTCCGCGGGCACGCGTCCGGCGGTGTCCCGAGGTGTCGGTTCCAATACCCGGGGCGCCAGCGCCAGCGCCGGTATCACCAGCAGCGACAGACCGAGGGCGACGCGATTCACCGCGGATCGGCTTGCCGCGTGTGATCGGAACCAGCCCGGCGCGCGGCGCGCCGCGCCGCCAGGTAGGCGTCGGCACGGCGACGCAGATCGTCGTTCGCGACGGCGTCGAAATCGGCGACGTTCCCCTCGTCGTCCAGCGGCCGTGTCGCCGGACGCGACCGATCCACCCGCGCCAGCGACTCCAGCGCGGCCATCACCACGCCGAGCAGAACACCGGTCAGCAGAAACTTGTTGCCCGGCCCCAGCATCGGTCCGAGCTCCGACGCCGTCGGCAGCACACCGCGCGTGACCGTGGCGGCGGTGAACGGCACGAGAAAACCGGCGAGCACACCCAGACCCGACCACAGCAGCAGCCGGGACCAGGGCGTCATCCAGTGCGTCGTCAGCAGGCCGCCGGTGGCGCCCAGCGCGGCACCGAAAGCGGCGTACCGCTGCAATGTCATGACCTCGAGCAGCAACCCCGCCGGCGGCACCCGGGCGAGATCGGCACCGCCGACGACGGCCAGGACGTAGTACTGGTAGGCCGCCATCGCGCCGGCGCCGACGACGGCGCCGATGCACGCTTTGCCTATGATGCCGCCTGTACGCATAGGCTCTTTCGCAACGCGCCGATGCCTTGATCCGGTCCCGCAGTCCGCTTACCGGCAGAGTCAGACCATGCCGTGAGCCACCGCGCGGCAGCTCGGCCCGTCAGAAAAGCTCGTTCGTGTAGACTTCGTCGATCGCGCACTGGAGCTGCTCGACCGTCTCGGGAACCGCGGCCTGCGCCTTCAGGATCTCGGCGAACGGCGGCAAGGCGCCGGCGCCGACCCGGCTCGACGGATCCCACAGACGCGAACGTATGAGTGCTTTGCCGCAATGGAAATACGCCTGGGTCACGCGCACGATCACGGCCGCGGCCGGCACTTTGGCGCCGATACGCCCGAGCTCGCGGTGTGCGGGCTCGTCGCTCAGGCGGGCCTCGCCGCGCACGCGCAGGGTTTCCGTCACTCCGGGCACGAAAAAAATCAGCGCGATCTTCGGATTTTCCACCAGGTGTTCAAAGGTCTCGACTTTGTTGTTGCCCGGCCGGTCCGGGAACACCAGCGTGCCTGCGTCGAGTACTTTGACGAAGCCGGGGGCATCCCCGCGCGGCGACACCGACGGCTGGCCGTCGTTGCCCGCAGCCGCGATGCAGATGAACGGCGACAGTGCGATGAAACGGCGATGGTAGCTGTCGAGCTCCGCTTTCATCACCGCCACCGCGAGCGGGGCCGGCGCGCCGTAGTACGCGTGTAAAGCTTCCCGATCCGAGAGCGGATCCTTCATTTCCGGCGCCGGCTCAGCGGGTGCCGAATATCACGATGCTGCGCCCTTCCATGGACACGTGGTGCTGCTCCTCCATCTGCTTGAGCACCCGCCCGACCATTTCCCGCGAACAGCCGACGATGCGCGCGAGCTCCTGGCGCGTGATCCGCACCATCATGCCGTCGGGATGCGTCATCGCGTCCGGTTCCTTGCACAGATCGAGCAGGGCACGCGCAACCCGACCGTAGACGTCCATGAATGCCAGGTTGCCGACCTTGCGGTTCATGTTACGCAGGCGCCGCGCGAGCTGGGAGTTCATCAGCAGCATGAGCTCCGGAAAGACGTCTGACAGGGTCTTGAGCTTGTGATAGGTGATCTGGGCGATTTCGCACTTGGTCCGCGCCCGGACGATCGCGGTTCGATTGATGTCCTCGTTGAACAGCCCGAGCTCACCGAAGAACTCGCCTTCATTCAGGTACGCGAGCACGATCTCGTGCCCCTCGTCGTCCTCGAGCAGAACCTTGACCGATCCCTTGACGACGAAGAACAACTCGCCGGTCGGATCGCCCTGGCGGATGATCATGGCCTTGGCGGGATATTGCCGGCGGTGGCAGTGGGTCAGAAAGCGGGTAATCGCCTCGACGAATTCCGGGCGCAGGCTCGTCTCGGTCGGGCGCCCGGCCAACCCTGCCCGCACCTGACGGGTGGTCGAGGACAGCGCTCGCATCGGAAACGTCGGCATGCTCATAGACCACTCCTTTGCCGGTCTCATTGCCTTGAATTATAGTTGTGCCCCTTTTTTCCCGCCCCCCAGGCCGACCGGCGGCCGCGACGGCGCGACGGGCGGGGACGCCGATATCCGGCTTCTATAGAGAAACCGCATGAGCGAAGGCGATCGTTCTGGGACACGGCGACACAGCTCGGCATCCGCCGCGATCCCGCTCGTGGGCGTGATCATGGGCAGCCGTTCGGACTGGGACACGCTGCGCCATGCGGCCGAGGTGCTTACCGAGTTCGAGGTCACGCACGAGTGCTGCGTCGTGTCGGCGCACCGCACACCGGACTGGTTGCGGACCTACGCGCGCGGCGCCGAGCGGCGCAAGCTGGAGATCATCATCGCCGGCGCCGGGGGTGCCGCGCACCTGCCCGGAATGGTCGCGGCACAGACGCTGCTGCCCGTGCTCGGGGTACCGGTGCAAAGCCGCACCCTGAACGGCCTGGACTCCCTGTTGTCCATCGTCCAGATGCCGGCGGGCGTTCCGGTCGGGACACTTGCCATCGGCGAGGCCGGCGCGCGCAATGCCGCGCTGCTGGCGATCGCCATGCTGGCGAACACGCGCCCGGCGTTGCGCGCCCGGCTGCAGAAATTCCGCGCCGCCCAGGCGCGCAGGGTGCGCGCAGAGCGCCTGTCGTGAACCGGATCATCGCACCGGGCGCGGTGCTCGGTGTGCTCGGTGGCGGCCAGCTCGGGCGCATGTTCGCCATCGCGGCACGACGCCTGGGCTACCGCGTGCACGTCCTGTCACCCGCGGACGACACGCCGACCGGACAGATCGCCGACGTGGAGGTGAATGCCGCCTACGACGATCTCGACGCGATCGCCCGCTTTGCCCGCAACGTCGCTGCGCTGACCTTCGAATTCGAGAATGTCCCCGCGGACACGGTCGAAGTCGCGAGCCGGTACACACCGGTGCGTCCCGCCGGCCAGGTGCTGCACGTCGCTCAGAACCGGCTGCGCGAGAAGTCCTTTCTGCGCGACGCGGGCCTGCCGGTAACGCCGTTCATTGCGATCCGTTCGGCGGCCGATCTGGACAGCGCATTGCAGCAGATGGGTTGCCCAGCCGTGCTCAAGACCGCCGCCTGGGGATATGACGGCAAGGGCCAGGTGCGCATCGAGCGCGGCGCGGACACCGGCAGCGCGTGGGCCGCCCTCGCCACCGGCGAGGCCATCCTCGAGCAGTACATCGAATTCGAACGCGAGGTTTCGGTGATTGCCGCGCGCGGGCTGGACGGCACGTGCGTCGACTACGGCGTCATCGCCAACAGCCATCGCCACCACATTCTGGACATTTCCGTCGCACCGGCGCCGGTCGACGCGAACGTCGCTAGCGCGGCGCGGGAGATAGCCCGCACCGTGCTCGAAGCGCTCGACGTCGTCGGTGTGCTGTGCGTGGAGTTCTTCGTGACGCCCGATGGCACGCTGATGATCAACGAGATCGCGCCACGGCCGCACAATTCCGGCCATCTGTCCATCGACGCCTGCGTCACCTGCCAGTTCGAGCAGCAGGTGCGCGCGGTCTGCGGGCTGCCGCTCGGCGATCCGGCCCTGCTGCGCCCGGCGGCGATGGCCAACCTGCTGGGCGATCTGTGGACGCCGGGGCCACCGGCATTCGATCGCGCCCTGGCGCTGAACGACGTGAAGCTGCACCTGTACGGCAAAACCAGCGCCCTGCCCGGGCGCAAGATGGGCCATCTCACCGCGCTGGCCGACACGCCCGAGGCGGCGATGTGCCGCGTGATCGCGGCGCGCGCCGCGCTGACCGGGCCATCCTGAGCGAGCGCGGCATGCCGCAGGCGGCGGAGATTGCCGGGACGGATCGCGCATTGGTCGTCAGCGATACAGCCGGCCGCGCTCAGCGCTCGTGAAACATTCGCCCGCCGTAGCGAGACGGTTCCCGGGCGTTCCTGGCCAGGCGCGGGGTGCACAAAATCGCGCGCACAGCGGGCCTGCGGAAGCGATTCCGGGGGTTCCCTCAACGCCGCCAGCGGCGTCCAGGGGCCGTCGCGGCAGGCGCGGTGATGGTTTCACATGCTCTCAGGCGAGCAAACCGCCTATCAGCGCACCGACGAGCAGCGGCGCCACCTGGACGACGATGAGCACGAATGCGCCGGCGCCGGCGAGCGCGCCGATGACGGGCATGCCGGTGAGCGACGCGGCGAGCACGAACAGCACGCCCGCGAGCAGCACCGCCGGCAGCAGCACGGCAGCCTGGCCGCGCAGCACACCGCCGGCAACCTTGCCGCCGACCACGCCGGCGATGAGCGGCCCGAACGCGGGTAACCACAACAGCAGCAGCGACAGCACTGCCATCCAGAAGATGGCCAGTGGAATGCTGCCCTGGTGATCCGCCGTTTCCATCGCGCCTGTGCCCGCTCGCGATCATGATAGCCGATTCGTCCGCTGCAAACGTCGCGGTCCGGGTTGCCGGGCGCGCGCCGTCCGGGTACCGTGACCGGCGATGATCGAGGTGTCGAACCTCAGTTTCGAGTATCCCGGCGTACGCGCACTCGACGACGTTGCCTTCACGGTCGCCGCGGGCAGCATCACCGCCCTGGTTGGACCGAACGGTGCCGGCAAGACGACGCTGTTGCGTTGCCTCGCGGGCCTCGACACACCGCTCGCCGGCCGCATCACGGTCGACGGCGTGCCGGTCGTCGACGAACCGCGCGCCTGTCACCGCCGCATCGGCTACCTCGCCGACAATTTCGGCCTGTACGGCGAGCTCAGCGTGCGCCGCTGCCTGGGCTACGTCGCGGCGGCGAACGACGTGCCGGCGGCCGGGATCCCCGCGGCGATCGAGCGCACCGCGACGGCGCTGGAGATCGAATCGCGGCTGGACGTGCGCGCGGGAACGCTCTCGCGCGGCCAGCGCCAGCGCGTGGCGATCGCCCAGGCGATCATTCATCGACCACGCGTGCTGCTGCTGGACGAGCCGGCCTCGGGACTCGATCCGGAAGCCCGGAACACGCTCGCACGGCTGTTCCTGCGCCTGCGAGACGAAGGTATGACGCTGCTCGTGTCCTCGCACATCCTCGCCGAGCTGGCGGAATACTCGAGCGACATGCTCGTGCTGCGCGCCGGCCGGATCATCGAGCATCGGCCCGTATCGACGGCCAGCGAGGCCCGGCACAGGCTCGAGCTCGCGCTGGCGCGACCGCACCCGGCACTCGTCGAGTGGCTGGAGATCTATCCCGGGATCAGCAGGATCGCCAGCGCACCGCGAACGGCGTCGTTCGATTTCAGTGGCGACGACGAAGCGCGCCGTGAGCTGCTCGCCAGACTCGTCGAAGCCGGCGTGCCCGTGTCGGGTCTGAGCGAAGCGCGCCCGGATCTGCAGCGTTCCTACCTGGCGATGGTCGGTGAGCCGGCGCGACTGGCATGACCACGATGAATCCCGAATTGCGGCGCAACCTCTGGCTGGAGCTCACGCCGCAGCGCCTCGTGGCCATGCCGTTGGTGCTGTGGCTCGTATTCCTGGCAGCCTACGTCTCGAGCGGAGAGGAGATCGGCAGCGCTGTCGCGACGGTCGCCCTGCTGCTGTACACCGGCATCCCGGTGGTGTGGGGCATGCGCCTGGCGTCCGCAAGCGTGCTCGAAGAAGTGCGTGGCGGAACCTGGGACACGCAGAAGCTGTCGGCGCTCGGGCCATGGACCATGACCTGGGGCAAGCTTTTCGGTGCCACGGCTTTCGCCTGGTACGGCGGCCTCATCTGTCTGGGCGCTTACCTGCTCGCGCTGCACGAGCTCGGTGACGATATATCGCTGCGGGCGATCGCGCTCATGCTCGGCACCGCGCTGCTGGTGCAGGCGGTCAGCCTGACGGCGGGCCTCGTGACGGTACGCCGCAATCCCCGCGCCCGTGGATCGGGCGGCGCGCTCGTGCTTTTCATCGGCTTCGCGCTGGTCGTCAATCCCATACTCAAGGCGGCGGAGAGCTGGACGGGCATCGCCTGGTACGGCCGCGAGTACGCGCTGCTGGACTTTCTCGCCGCCTCCATCACGACGTTCGCGCTGTGGGCAGTTGTCGCGGCCTGGCGGGTCATGTGCCAGGAGCTCGCGGTACGCACGCTGCCGTGGGTCTGGCTCGCCTTCCACGGCTTCGCGACCGCCTATGTGGCGGGCCTGGCGTTGCCGTCGCTGGATCGCGCCACGACGGTCGCACTCGCGCTGCTCAATTCCGCCTTCGCCGTGTCGGCCGTCCTGGTTTATCTCGCGGTGTTTCTCGAGCCCAAGGATCCGATCGTCGCGCGCCGCTGGTGGCAGCGCCTGCGTGCCGGTGACTGGCGGCGTCTGGCCGAGGACACACCGTGCTGGCTCGTCAGTATCGGCCTGGTGCTGGCGCTGGCGCCGATCATCGCGACGACACGCGCCGGTACCCTCGCGTACGGCGTCGCGATGCAGGGGCTCGGCGCCGCGGCGGTGCCGGCGGCTCTGTACGCACTGCGGGACGTCGCGTTGCTGCACTATTTCGCCTACGCCCCGGGCGCGCGACGGCCCGAGGTCAACGCCCTCGTCGCCCTGGTGCTGCTGTACTGGCTGGTGCCGGCCCTGCTCGGCTTCCTCGAGCTCGATCCGGTGGCCGCGCTGGTGCGGCCGCCGGTGCACGGGCAGCCCCTGTTCGCCACCTGCGTGCTGGCCGTGCAGGCCGGTGTCGCGGGATGGTTCGCGGTCAATCGCTGGCACCGGCGCATGCGCATCCTGGGCGCCGCCGGCGACTGATCCCGCCCGCGCGGCCGGATAGCGGTCAGCCGGCGAGCACGGCGGCTGCCAGCCAGGCCGCCCACAGGAGAAAGCCCGCACCCGCGATCCGGGCGAGCGCGCGCCCCGCCGGCACCAGTTTCTCCAGCAGCACGAACACGGTCAGCGCCGCGACCCAGCGCACGTCCATGACCCCGAGCGCGAACAGCAGCGCCATCAGCGCCCAGCAGCAGCCCACGCAGAACAGGCCGTGGCGGATCCCCATCCACAACGCGCCCCCGGGCCCGTCGCGCCAGCAACTCAGCAGGAATCCGAAGGGCGAACGGCACTGCGCGAGGCAGCGGTCCTTGAGCGGCGTCCACTGGTAGACACCCGCGCCGGCGAGCAGCACGGCGGCAAACGCGGTACTGGTACCGTGCATCATCGGCGTGAGCAAGGCGGCCTGGTGCAGGCTCCACTGCACCAGCGTTGCGGCCGCGCTGAAAGCGGCCCACGACACCAGGTAGCCGGCGACGAACGCGCTGCTGTCCAGATACAGCCGCGCGCCGCTGCGGCCCCGGCGCATGGCCGCAAACAGGAATACCGTGGGCGCGACACCCGGCGCCATCATCGCCGCCATCATCACCACCCACATGGCGAAGGTGAGCAGGTAGTGCACCGGCTGCCAGGGCACTCCGGCGGGCGGTGGCATCCAGAAATCCACGCGGTCCATGTTCGCCATCGCCCAGGCGCCGTAGAGCGTATACATCCAGGCTGCGGCAGTGACGGCGGCAAGGCCCGCAAGGATGAGCCGGCGTGCCCGGCGCGGCAGCGGCGGCGCCACCGGCACCGCCCTGTCAGCGCCCGCGTTCACCGCCGGCCGGCCGATGAACGGATTGAAGATTTCGCGTGCGCATACGCTACAAAGGAGAAGGGATGACGCTGGAGCTCGAATGACCTCGACCGCCGAGTACCACCTGCAGGAGGCGGAAGCGGAAGCCGCCGCGCTGCTGCGGGCGAATACGCATCTGCAGCGCGAGGTCGACAAACGCCAGCGGATCGAACACATGCTCGTGCGGCGCAACCGGCAGATGCTCGCCGATCTGCGTCTGGCCGCAGAGTTCCAGCGCTCGCTGCTGCCCGAGCTGCCGGCGCTGCCGCACCTGGACATGGCCGTTCGCTATCGCCCCTACGCGCAGGTCTCGGGCGATGTCTACGATTTCGCCCTGAATCGCGAGGGCGCCGTCGGCGTGCTGGTCGGCGATGCGACCGGCCACGGTCTCACCGCGGCTTTCATGACCATGCTGGCGCAGTCGAGCCTCGACAGCATTCGCGGCGACCTGCCGACCGACGCGACACTCAGCCGAC
>JADZEE010000096.1 GCA_020850735.1 Gammaproteobacteria bacterium
ACCGCGTCGGCGCCCACTTCGAGCGTTCGGCGGTACTGTTCCACGAGTTGACGGGCCGTTATCGCGAACTTTACGAGCATCTCGCCGAGGGCGCCGACAGCCTCGCCGGCGCGGGACGCGGCGAGCAACGCCTGGGTTTCGACGAGCTGACGCGGATCGCGCTGCGCGCCCCGCCAGCGCCGGCCGGCGACGATTTCGACGACGCGACCTGCACACTCGGTCCCGAACCATCCGCGACCCGCGGCGCCGGCGCAGCGGTGGCGGCGGACGTGCGGGATGCGGCGGCGGGTGCTGACGGCGATGTCGAGCTAGCGGTCACGGCGGCCGGCGGCACGGGTCCGTCGGCGGCTTCGCCGCCGGCAGCGCCGCAGCCGGAGCACGAAACCGAATCGCTGCGCGGCGATCGCGCGACCGGCTGAGCCGCAGGGGACAGCGACCGTGCCCGGGCCGGCGCCGCTCAGCCCCGGAACCGCCGAACCGCGGCGCGCCGGAAAAGTCACGTCGGCGGCGGTGGCCGGCCCGGGGGTTGGACGCCCGGTGTGCCGGCTACCGCGCGCCGACGCGAGGAGGAGACTCGTGCGATCAGAACACCGGGAAACCGGCGGCAAATTTCGTGATCCACTCGCGTGCGGCACGCTCGCGCTGTCCGGGTCTCGCGTCGCCGTCGCTGCCGTGACGGCTGCGCAGGTAGCACTCGATGTGGCAGATCTGCTCGACGATGCGGGCGCGCGCGGCATCCGCGTCGCTGTCCAGCCAGACACCGATTTCGTAGTCGTCGTCGCGGGCCCGGATGAGCACCACTTCGCCGCGGAAGCGCTGGGTTTCGCCGCGCAGCGGGATCGAGATCTCCAGGCGCGTGCCGGGGCGGACGAAGCGCGTCGAGTGAAACGCCAGACCGAGGGAGCCGCGTGGCGGATGGCCTTCGCCGCGCAGCGTCTCCAGCCACATGCGCCGGAACTGCAGCGGGAAGCCGGGCGGATGGTGAATGAATCCGTCGGGGCCTTCCCGAGCCGGTTTCCTGAGCGCGTAGCTGACCGCCCGGTACGCGCTCGGCGTGACGGCTTGGCTGTGCGAGTTCAGCTGCTGGATGGCCTGTCCCATGATCCGCACCTCCAACCTGCGCGCACGGCGCGCGCGGATTTCACCCGGTACGGTTAATTACTAGCCGATCATGGCAAGAATATCAAGTCAAATTTGTTTTATAACAGTCAGATATAAGTTTTTTATAAAGTAATTATTCAAAATAATATTATAGATATACTTATTAAGTATTTATTTTTATTAGATAATAGATAAATATTCATTGCGAAATCTCAGAGTGCTCCATGCAAGTGACCATTGCTCTAGCGGCGGATTTTCCACCCGATACGATGCGTCGCCATGAGGTCCCGGGGCGTGCGCCGCTGGCCGTCTATCATCTCGAGGACGGTTTTTTCGCCACTGAGGACCATTGCTCGCACATGGGCGCGTCACTGTCCGCCGGGCACATCGAGGCCGGAGCCTACGTCGTCTGTCCGTGGCACGCGGGCGCGTTCGAGATCCGTACCGGCGTGGCCGCCGCGCCGCCGTGCCGGCGTGCCATACCGGTGTTTGCGACGCGTCTGGAAGCCGGCATGGTCGTGGTCGATCTGCCGGACTGACGCGCTCGCGCCACGGGAACGCGAGCCGGGTGATCGGCCGCGGCGCGTCCGGCACGACCGTTTGACTCAGATCAACGGCGCCGCCGCGTGTGTGCGCTTTACATGCGCGCGGCAGTGGCCGCTCGTCGCCTGCGGCAAGACGTTGCTGGTGTATAGTGAGGGTTCGTCATGCCGGTCAAGAAACTGCTCGATTACCTGGACAGCAAGCACGTGAAATACGTGCTCATCCGACATTCCCGTGCGTATACCGCGCAGGAGATCGCCCAGGCGGCGCACATCCCGGGTGCGACGCTCGCCAAGACCGTGATGGTGAAGATAGACGGCGCCATGGCGATGGCGGTGCTGCGCGGTCCGGACAAGATCGATCGCGATCTGCTGCGCGGCTGCGCGGGTGCCGCGAGCTGCGAGCTCGCGAGCGAAGAGGAATTCCGGAACCTGTTCGCGCAGATCGAAGTCGGAGCGATGCCGCCGTTTGGCAATCTCTACGACCTGCCGGTGTACGTCGACGAGGCGCTTGCCCGTGACGAACGCATCGCGTTCAATGCGGGCAGCCACACCGAGCTCGTGCAGCTGGCCTACGCTGATTTCGTCCGCCTCGTGCAGCCGAAATCCGGCAACTTTACGCGTTGAGGCACGCCCGTGGCGGTGTGCCGACGATGGGAGACCGAGGGATGATTCAGCTGCGCAAGATTTTCTGCGTAATCGATCCGACGACCAGCAATCAGCGTGCGCTTGCCCGCGCGACATACATCGGCGGTGCGACCGGCGCGGCCGTGCATGCGTACGTGAGCACCTTCGCCGGCGCGGACCGCCCTGCCGAGGATCGCGACGAGCTGCGCGAAGTGGAAGTCGCGCGCTATCGCGCCTGGCTGGAGTCGCTGATCGCGCCGCTGCGCGAACGTGGTATCGACGTTACGACCGAGGTCGACTGGCAGGACGACTGGCGCGCGGCCCTCGGACCGGCGGCGAGCCGGGCCGGCGCCGATCTCATCATCAAGTCGAGCTATCGACGTGCCGCCCCGCAGCGGCGGCTGCTCAAGACCGCTGACTGGACTCTGCTACGCACCGCCGATTGCCCGGTGATGCTCGCCAAGGCGGAAAAAGTCGTGCGCGACGGGATCGTCATGGCGGCGGTCAATCTGAACGCCCGGGATCCCGACCACGAGGCGCTCAACGACGCGGTCCTGGCCTACGCCAACGGGATTGCCAGCGCGGCGGGTGCCGATCTGCACGTCGTCAACGCCTTTGCGGGGTCCGAGAATTTCATTCACACCCCGGATCTGGCCAGGCGCGCGGGCGTCCCGCGTGCCAACGCGCATACCGGCGACGCTGCACCGGACGAGCTGATCACGCAGGTGGCGCGTGACGTCGGTGCCCAGCTGGTCGTGATCGGATCGGTGGCGCGTCGCGGGCTCGCGGCGGCGGTCGTCGGCAATACCGCCGAGCGGATCCTCGATCGGCTCGATTGCGACGTGGTCACCATTTTCCGCACGCAGGGCGAAGCACAAGGCTGAGCGGCGCGCCGCAGCGCTGTCTCGCGCGGGCGCTTGTGCAAGCTCTCAATCCTCGTTGCACGAGTGACCGAATTCGGCCAGCGCCTCCTCGAGGTAATCGGCCACCAGCGGCGTGCCGATGAGATAGCCCGCGGTGTTCGTGCCGCGGGCACCCGCGGCCTCGCGGACCGCATCGTCCCACTCGGCGGCGCTGAAATCACCACGTCCGATCCACATGAGCACCACGAGTTGCAGCTGGTCTGCGGGAGAAAGCGCCTCGATTTCGTACTTGAGTTCCTGGTAGGTCGGATCGCTGCCGTGGTCGGCCAGCACCTGCATGGCCCAGTCCTCGCCGCCGGCGTCGTCGTCCTCGGGGAACACGACGCTTTCCTTGGCATGGAACTGGTGCGCGAGCTGGATGATTGAGCAGACGTCGTCGATGTTGATGGTGAGCATGTCGCTTCTCCGCGGTTTACTCCGTATCCACGCGTGTGGGACCCAGTGTAGGCGCAGCAGCGACGTACGCCAATCACTGCGGGATGATCCGCATCAGCACGCCTGCCCGCGGGGATCGCGCCAAATGGCCGTGCGGCGTGCGCCATTCGCGGTCGCCGCGCGATTACTCGCGTGACCGAACCGTACCGCTGAAGGAGCACTGACGATGCCGTACCGAACATCGACACGACGCTCGTTCCTCACCGCGTGTGCGCCGGCCATCGTTGCCGGTGCCCTGCTGGTCGCGTCGTCACCTGACTGTCGGGCCGCTGATGGCGCGCGCGCACACGCAGTCCCCGATGCGCAGCTGCGCCGGCTCATGCAGCGCATGGATGCGCTCATGTACGAACGCATGTACACGGAGCTCGAGCTCGACACCGAGCGCGCCCGGCAGGCCGGCGCCATCGCCGACGCCGCGGCCGCGCTCGCGGGTACGGCCGATGCGATCGCCGAAGCGCCGCCGGACCTCGCACTGGACGAATCCCGGCGCGCAAGTTTCCAGACGATCGCCAACAGTCTGTACACGCGCGCGGTCGAGCTCCAGGGCCTGGCATCGCGCGGGGCCTATGCCGAGCTGCGCGAGTCGTTCGCACGCCTGGACGCGACCTGCAGGTCCTGTCATGAGCTGTTTCGCGATCCGCGGCCGTTCAGCACGCGACCGTGACACCAGGCGCGGGCGTGGTCTGCCGCGTACGCTCGTGGCCGCGGTTTTTCCGGGTATTTTTGCAGGTACGCCGGTAGCCAGCCGTCGTTCGGCGCATTCCCCGACAGCCGCATCGACACCACAGCGCGCATCACGACGCGGTGATGGGTAAAGCCGAATGGGCCGCCGCATCGCACTCGAACCTGCTCCGCAGTCCCTTGCCGGAAGCGACGTTCGGTCTCGACTGGGTGCACGCCTGGTGCGGTCCGGACGACAGCGGGGAGGGTGAGCGCGATCGCGTGCAATTCAGCGCGTCGTACGAGTTCTGCAGCGCGTCCCGGCGGCCGCACGCGCTTGACCGCGATCATCGTGGCCGCCTTCGCGGCCGGTTATCATGAACCGATGCCGCCATTTCGGCCGGTCCACGAAAGGAGCCCGCGTGTTTCACGAAGTCGCCGGAGATATCTTGCTCACGCGTGCGCAGGCCATTGCGCACGGAGTTGCGCCCAATGACAACTTCGGGCAGGGACTGGCGCTGAGCCTGCGCGAACGCTGGCCGGCGATGTACAAGGATTTCCGGCACTTCTGCCAGACGGCGCATCCCAAGCCGGGCGGTCTATGGGCCTGGGCCGGCCCGGGCGGTGTGCGGATCGTGAACCTGTTCACCCAGGAAGGAGCTTACCAGCACGGCGAAAAACCCGGTCGCGCGACCGAGGCCCATGTCAATCACGCGCTGCGCGAATTGCACAAGCTGTGCGAGACCGAGCAGCTATCGAGTATCGCCCTGCCGCGGCTGGCGACCGGTGTCGGCGGACTGCGCTGGGAAGATGTCGAACCGCTGATCCGCAACCAGCTCGGCGAGCTCGCGATACCGGTGATCCTGTACACGACTTTTCACGCGGGGATGCGGGCGCAGGAGCCGCTGTGAGCGCATCCCGGCGGGGTCGGTAGCGCGCCGCGCGGCGCTGCCCCCGCCCGGCGGTTCGGACCGGATCGCAGCTCAGGCGCCGATGACGTACAGCGTGGCGACGAACAGTGAGGTGACGACGCCGGCCGTGAGTCCGCCGCGCAGGCGCAGGTACCACGGTGTCACCGGGAAGCGGCGTACGAGCCGGATGTCGGCGCCGAGCTGAACCACGAACATGACCGCCATCAGCGTCAGTGCGGACGCCGGCGGTAACTCGAGCGCCACCCAACCGGCCAGTGCCGGCACGACGCTCCAGCTCATCATCAGCGAACGCTCGCGGTCGCCCACCTCCGGGTGCACCAGCGCGATGCCCCAGTGCAGAGCCCCGACGAAGCTGAGGATCACCGCGCTGTAGCCGAGCAACCACTTCAATGCGAGCGGTGCGTAACCGGCCGGCAGGGCCCACAGCAGCGCGGCGAGCACGGCAAACGGAACGATACCGCCGGTGCCGAGCACGAGCGGTGCCCTCGGGATCGGCCTCATCGACGGGCCGCAGCCGGGCGCGCGCGCAGCACGCGATTCATATACGACTCCTGGCGGGCAATGAGCACCGCGGTCTTGCAGCCGGCCGTTAGCACGCGGGTACGCCGGTGCCGCGGCTGCGTCAGATACCCTGGCCCGAAACAGCGTAGCGAGCGCCCGGTGCGCCGGTCCTGATCAGGCACAGATCGAGACGTGATAGCCGGTGTGCCGGCGCAGATTGAGCGCCAGCCCGCCGGCGAACAGCAGGTACTGGCCGCGGATACCCGTCAGGCGCGCCTCGACCACCGGCGTACGATCGAGACGCACGCCGCGCACGTGGCGCGGATATTCGAGCACGGGATAGTCCAGCACCGTGATCCCGTTGCCCGCCGTCCACCAGCGCTGCAGGGGCTGCGGCACCAACCCCGCCACGCGTAATTCTTGCGCGTGCAGATCGATGTCGTCGGCGCCGGTCAGCATCCGCTGCCACGCCGTGCGATCCGACAGCTGCGACTTCAGCGCGACTTCGATGTCACCGGCCAGACGACGATAGGGTGTCTGCGCAATGGCGACGGCCCGCGATGCCCCCTGGTCTATCCAGCGCGCCGGAATGTTGTCGCGACGGGTCACGCCGACCTTCAGTGCGCCGGAAACCGCCAGGTAGACGACGTGCGGCTGGTCGTGGTTCGCCGATTCCCATGCGGGGTCGCGCCCGCCGCCGAGATGCGCCGTGCACAGCTCGGGGCGCACGATGCACGGTGCGTTGGCGGGGTCCGAGACGAAGTGCGGATAACAGTAGCCCTCGCCGTAGAGCTTGCGCACGGGCCGGCTGCAGACGCGGCAGTGCAGGGCGCCGGTGAACGCCACGCGGACCGTGCGGCCGAGCAGGGCGTTCATGTCGACTTCACCGCCGCCGAGCGCCAGCGAATACGCCACCGGCGAGCCCGGCTGCGCGCACATGCGCGCGAGGTTGCCGCTGAGCTCCATCATCGCCGCCCACGGTCGCACAGCCGCCGGTTCCGGTCCACGCCCCGCGCCGACCGGCCCCGCGCCGGGCGGTCGAGCCTGCGTCCGGCTCCGGGCGCGGCCCCGCAGGCGTTGATTTCAGGGCTGTTCCGGACCGCGCTTGACACCCCCTGGGGGCGGGCGTAGCGTGAATCCCGAAGCCCGGTGCCACGCAATTAACCCTAAAAATGCGGGCACAATTCGAGGAGGAGAGCAATCTTATGGAGGCAACGCGTCCCGCCACGGGCCGCGCGGTCGCGCTTCCCCTGGCGTCGGCCGTTGTCACCGCGATTACGTTGGGCGGCTGCGCCTCGGTAGGCGCGGCGCTGACGTCGGATTTCGCCACCGGCGCCGGTGTCCTGTCCTACATCGCCACCGGCAAAAGCCTCTCGGACCATGCTCTCAGCACGGTCGCGCACCGCGACTGCAGCCTCGTCAATGGCATCATCGATCGGGACCGGGATATCTGCGAGCAGCCGGGATCACCCGCCGTGGACACGGAGTTCCGCGGCTTGCTCGCCCTCCTGGGACACGACCGCGGGCGACCGGCGGCTGCGCCGGGCGTGTACGAGCAGGCGCCCGTCTTTGCCGACGTCGGTCCGCCCCCCGATTCGATCCTGCCCGGCGAGGTATCGGTCAGCGCGCGGTAGTCGGCACGGCTGGCGGTCACGACCCCCGACCGCCGGCCGTGCCGGTGCGCACCGGCGCCCGCGGTGCCCTCACCCCGGTCACCCCGCTGTGGCGGCCAGTTCCCCGTGTGCGTCGGCGCGAATTCACGGCCGACGATCCCATGATGCCAGCCGCGTCGTTGCGGTGCTCACCATCCTGACGACGAGGAAGGCGTGAATGCGCCCGTGGCTGTTCCTGCTGGCTTTACTGGGTCTGGTTGCGGCGACCGCTGGCGCGGCGCCGCTCGAACGCGCACAGGTACCGGCGCCGCTGCGGCCGTGGGTGGATTGGGTGCTGCGCGATGCGCCCGGGCACGGTTGTCCGTTCGCCTACCAGGACTACGCCAGTCGCACGTGCGTGTGGCCCGGCACCGTGACCCTGGATCTGGGCGAGCGCGGCGGAAGGTTCGGCGTCGTCGCGCGCGTGTACGAGCGCGGCTGGCTGTCGTTGCCCGGCGATGCGGCACACTGGCCGCAGGAGGTCACCGCCAATGGTCAGCCGCTCGCGGTGCTGCCGCGCGACGGCCGGCCGGCGGCCGATCTCGAACCGGGTCAATACCGCATCGAGGGCAAATTCGCGTGGCAACGCATGCCGGAATCATTGTCACTGGCGTCCGGCACCGGTCTGGTCCACCTGAGCATCCGCGGTGAGAGCGTTGCGTTTCCCGACGTCAACGAGCGCGGGCAGCTGTGGCTGAAACGCCGCGAGCCGGACGCGGCCGCTGCGGGCGAGGCCGACGCGCTGGGCGTGCAGGTCTACCGGCGTATCGTCGACGGTGTTCCGGTCCGGATCGTCACCGACATCGAGCTCAAGGTGTCCGGCCGTGCCCGCGAAATCATCCTCGGGCCGGTGCTGCTGGACGACACCATGGCGATCAGCCTGTCCGCGCCGCTGCCGGCGCAGCTCGGCGAGGACGGCCGCCTGCGTGTGCAGGTCCGCCCGGGCCAGTGGCACGTGATCGTCACCGCCCGCACGCTGGCTGATCGTACCGGCTTCACGCTGCCCGCCGTTCCGGCGCCCTGGCCGGACGAGGAGCTGTGGGCGTTCGAGGCCAGCACACAGGTGCGCCTGGCGCAGGTGCACGGCGTCACCCCGATCGATCCGCGCCAGACGACCGTGCCGCAGGAATGGGTCAATCTGCCCGCTTACCAGATCCACGCCGGCGACACGCTCACGCTCGAGGTGATCCGGCGCGGCGACCCCGAGCCCGAGCCCGACAAGCTGTCACTGAGCCGGCGCCTGTGGCTGGACTTCGACGGCGGCGGTTACACCGTCAATGACCGGATCCTGGGATCCATGAGCCGCAGTTGGCGGCTGGAGGCCGGTGATGCCCTGGCGCTCGGACGCGTGCTGCTGAACGGTGAACCGCAGCTCGTGACGACGCGTACGGGCAGTGACCGGCGCGGTGTCGAGGTGCGGCGCGGAGCGCTCGATGTGAGCGCGGACAGCCGCTGGGAAGGCGGTGTACGCGAGCTGCCCGCCGTCGGCTGGGATCACGATGTGCAGCACCTCGAGACCGTGCTGAACCTGCCGCCGGGCTGGACCCTGTTCTCGGCCGGCGGTGTCGACAAGGTCTCCGACGCGTGGCTCGAACGTTGGACGCTGCTCGATCTGTTCCTGGTGCTGATCGCCACGCTCGCGGTCGCCAGGCTGTGGGACTGGCGCTGGGGCCTGGTCGCGGCCGCGACGCTGGCGCTGGTATGGCACGAAGCCGGTGCGCCGCGGCAGATCTGGCTGCACCTGCTCGCCGCGGTAGCGCTGCTGCGTGTGCTGCCGCCGGGCAGGATCCGCGTCGCCGTGGGCCTGTACCGCAACGCCGGCCTGGTCGTACTGGCCGCGGTTGCGATTCCCTTCATCGTCGCGACCGTACGCACGGGTCTGTACCCGCAGCTCGAGCAACCCTGGCAGGCGGTCGCCCGCGGCGAGCCTGCCATGGAGGTCGCCGGTATGGCTGCCCCGGCTCGCACGCCCGCGGCGAAGATGCGGGCCGGAGAGCCGGTTATGGCGGACGCGCAGCTCGCGCCGCAAGCGAACGAAGCGGTAGCCGTCAGCCCGGGCGCGGCGGGGGTTCCGGCGTCGGCGGTCCGGACTGCACGCGTGCTTGCCGCCGTCGACCCGGAAGCCCGGCTCCAGACCGGACCCGGCCTGCCGCGCTGGAGTTGGCACGAGGTCACGCTGCGCTGGAACGGTCCGGTCGAACGCGACCAGCTCGTGCGCTTACGGCTGTTGTCGCCGGGTCTGAACCTCGTCCTGGACGGCGTGCGCGTGCTGCTCGTGTTCACGTTCGCGGGCTTGCTCATGGCCAGCGCCCGCCCGCGATCGTCGACGCCTGGCGGTGCGGTGCCTGCCGCGACCGTGCTGCTCGCGCTGCTCGTCGGCGTGACGATGTTCGCACCGCGCGACACGCGCGCTGCGGCGTTTCCGGATCCGCCGCTGCTCGAGGAGCTGCGGACGCGACTGACGGAGCCGCCCGACTGTGTACCCGCCTGCGCCGCCATCGCGCGTATGCAGCTCGATGCGCAGGCCGATCTGCTCATGCTGCGCCTCGACGTGGTCGCCGCCGCAGCGATCGCCTTACCCCTGCCCGGCGGCGCGCAACGGTGGCTGCCGACCGACGTCAGTGTCGATGCCGCGCCGGCGCAGGATCGGCTGCGGCGCGACGGCGAGCGCCTGTGGCTGCAGATCGACGCGGGCCAGCACCAGGTGATCCTGCTCGGTCGCCTGCCGGCACACGGCAGTGTCGATCTGCCGCTGCCGCTGCGGCCCTACCACGTCGAAGTGATGGCCAAGCAATGGACCGTGGAGGGTGTGCGTGAGAACGGTGTGCCGGAGGCGCAGCTTCGCCTCACGCGTGACAGCGGCCCGGCACCGGCGGTGGACCATGACATCCCGGTGCTCGAGGCGACGCCACTGCCGGCGTTCGTGCGCGTGGAACGCGTCCTGCACCTGGGCCTGGACTGGACCGTCACCACGACCGTGCAGCGCCTGTCGCCGGCGGGCAGCGCGGTCATCGTCGCCGTGCCGCTGCTCGACGGCGAGTCGGTGACGACGCCGGACACGCAGATCAGCGACGGCAAGGTGCAGGTGAACGTCCCGCCCGGCGCGCGTGGCGCCACCTGGGAGTCGGTGCTGGCCCGGCGCGACACGATTGAGCTCGAGGCACCGGACACGACCGCCTGGTCGGAGATCTGGCGTGTCGACGTCGCGCCGATCTGGCACATCGACACGCAGGGTCTGGCGGTCGTCCACCATCAGAGTCCCGCTGGCGAGCGGCAGCCGGAATGGCGGCCCTGGCCGGGTGAGGCCGTGACGCTGACCGTGACCCGGCCTGCGGGCGCGCCCGGGCCGACGCTCACCATCGACGAATCCCATCTGGCGGTGCAACCGGGCAAGCGGGCCACGGACGTGACGCTCGAGCTGCGCCTGCGCAGCAGCCAGGGCGGCCAGCACACGATCACCCTGCCGGCGGACGCCCGCCTGCAGGCGGTGACGATCGACGCGCTGGCGCAGCCCATTCGCCAGGAAGGCAGCACCGTCACCGTGCCGCTGAAACCGGCCGCGCAGCAGGTACAGATCCAGTGGCGCTCGCCGGCCGGTATCCGCACGCGCTTCGTCACGCCCGCCGTGTCGCTGGGCAGTCCGAGCGTGAACGCGGGTATCGATCTGACATTGGGTGAGGACCGCTGGGTGCTGATGACCCACGGTCCGCGCCTCGGGCCGGCGGTGCTGTTCTGGGGGGTGCTGATTGCCATCGCGGGTGTCGCCCTCGGCCTGGGCCGGGTGCGGCTCACGCCGCTCGATGCGACCGCCTGGTTCCTGCTCGCGGTCGGGCTGTCGCAGGTGGACATCTGGAGTGCGATCGTGGTCGTGGTCTGGCTGTTCGCGCTCGGGGCCCGTGCACGCCTGGGCGAAACGACCCGCAATGACGTATTCAATCTCACCCAGTTGCTGCTGCCGGTCCTCACGCTGGCCGCACTGGTGATCCTGTTTCAGGCCATCCGGCAGGGGCTGCTCGGGCAGCCGGACATGCAGATTGCGGGCAACGGTTCGAGTGCGTGGAGCCTGCACTGGTACCAGGATCGCAGTGATGCCGCCTTGCCGCAGGCGTCGGTGCTGTCGGTACCGCTGGTCGTCTACCGCCTGCTCATGCTGGCGTGGGCGCTGTGGCTCGCTGCCGCGCTGCTGCGTTGGTTGCGCTGGGGCTGGAGCTGCTATTCGAGCGGGGGCTTGTGGCGTCCCGTGCGGCGCCGTCGCGATGGCGCGCCAGCACCGGATACGCCGGCCGCTGGTTAGTACCGCCCGGACGATGCCCGCCGCGGTTCAGCGCGGCGGTGCGGCCGGCGGGATCGGATCGATGGCGGTGGTGGCGGGGCGGTGCGGTCGCGCGAGTCCGCCCAGGCGCGGGCGGCGCGCGTGCATGAATGCGGCCGTGATCCGATCGACGCCGTCGTTGCGGGCGATCTGCTCCAGGCGGCGGCGCACGTGGCCACGCACGAAAGCGGGGATCCGCGCCAGCCTCGCCTCGGCCTCCGGCGTCCATTCGGGCCCGGTGGCCTGGGTCGGCCGGAGCTCCGGCAGACTGCCGGGCGCTGGCTCGTAGCGACACTTGGGGTCTTGCGCCAGCGCGTCGCCACCGGCCGCGTAGGCGCGTGCGCGGCAGCCGCCGCAGCTGTAGCGGAAGTCACAGACGCCGCACTTGCCCCCGGGCAACTCGAATCGCAGCCGCCGCAGCAGCGGGTCGGTCTGCCAGACCTCACTGAACGACTGGGTACGCAGATCGGCGACGGGTTCCGGCAGGTAAGGGCAGGGCGTGAGCCGGCCCGCGGGTGTGATGCGTCCGTAGCTGCGGCCGGCGAGGCAGGCGCTGGACCACGCCGCATAAGGCCCCGTGTCGCAGCCGGCGTGCAGGCCGAGCAGGCGGCGGGCGTAGGGCGCGCAGCGAGCGCGGATCCGGATCCCGGGCCGTTCCTCCTGCAGCCGGATGACGCGCGTGAGCGCGGCTTCGTAGGCCGGTGCGGACAGATCGGTCTGCTGCACGCCACGTCCCGTGCAGACCAGGAAAAAAACGTTGAAAGCCATGGCTCCGAGGGCCTCGGCCAGCCCCGCGAGCGGCTCGAGATCGGTGAGGTTGTCCGTGAACAGGGTGGTCTGCACGAGGATCGGCAGCCCGGCCTCCTGCGCGGCGCCGAGCCCAGCACGGGCGTCCGCCCAGGCGCCCGACCGGCCGCGCAGCCGGTCATGGAAGGCGGGAGTCGCCGAGTCCAGGCTGATGCCGACACCGGCGGCGCCGGCGGCCCGCAGCTCGCGAGCGCGCCGCGGATCGAGCAGGGTGCCGTTGCTACCGATCACCGGCATCAGGCCGTGCCCGGCCGCCGCGCGGACGATCTCCGCGAGATCACGACGCAGCAGCGGTTCGCCGCCGGTGAGCACGAGCATGGCGCCCGCCGCGCCCGCCGAGAGATCGTCGAGCAGCGCCAGCGCCGCCCCGGTGTCGAGCTCGTCTGCGGCCGGCCGCCCGCGCCGGGTCGCATCCAGGTAACAGTGGCCGCACTCCAGATTGCAGCGCCGGGTGAGATTCCAGGAGATGAGGGCGGGCGCCGGCCAGGGCTCGTGTGCTGCGGCGGTCATGGCGCGAGCGCCTGGACGCGGCGCGGGCCGGACTTCAGCCGGGAGTCGCTGCGCCGGGTGTCCTGCGCCAGCGCCGCAGGCCCGCGAACTGCAGCAGCCCCACGCCCGCGAATACCGCCAGCGGTGCGCCATAGGCCCGCAGCGGGTCGACCGGCTGCTCCAGGCTCAGGAAATACCAGGTCGAGACCCCCTTCTCGCCACCGCGCTCGCGATGGGCGCCGTCCCAGGCAGCGAAAGCGACCGGGACCGTCATGCCACGTTCGAACAGGAACTCTTCCTGCTCGCGCGGTACGCTGATGACCACCGTCCAGACCCCGTCCTGCCAGATCGCGCGCGCGGCGCCGTCCTGGTCCTGTGGCGGAACCGAGGTCACGCTGCCGAAGCCCTTCGCCGCGAGCTTCTCGACGGCGGTACGCTGCTGCAATTCCTGGTCGGCGAGCGCATTGCCCGCCGCCCACGCGGTGATGAATGTCCGGTCGCCCGCGGGAGAGCCGTAGTCCGCCGCCTCGGCGATCTCACCGGGACCGCGTCCCGAGAACGGATACCAGTCCGCGATCATCAACGGATAGCGTTCGTCCACATCCGCGGCCGGCGCGCTCTGGAAGTCGGCTTTCCACTGGTAGAGCGTCACCGGACGATCCGGTTCGCCCATGGCGAAATACGGGATCCCCGCCGCCGGAAGCGCCGGGAATTCCACCGCGACCGCATCGCGGAACGCTGCCACCTGGCCGGCCATCCCGTCGCGCTGCGGGTCCTGCCACTGCAAGCGGAACGCCAGCCGTTCGCTGGCGTACAGCGCACGTACCTCGAGCGCCGTGACACCGACCTCGTAGGCGCGCGGTTTGACGACGGCCTGCGGTGCGAGTGGCACGGCCAGCACGTCCGCGTCCTCCCAGGCCGGATCGTTCGGATCCTCCGGCAGCTGCGCCACCACTTTGGCGATCAGCGTGGCTTTCTGTGCGGCGAGTGCCGGTAGCGCGAAGGTCCCCAGGACGAGCAGCGCGGAAACGATCGAAATCAGTCGGCGAATCAGATCGGGCTTGCGCATGAGTCGTTCTCCCGCGGCGGCGTGGCGGCCGCGGTGCAGCCGCCGCAGCCTGGTGCTTCGGTCCCTTCGGAGAGCACGTCCGGACCCGCGACCTCGTCCGGAGACAGGCCCGCGGCAACGATCTCGGCCGTGACGAACGCCACCAGCAGGCGCGCCAGCTCACCGTAAACGGTCCCGGCTGCCCGGGATTCGAGGCGGCGGGCGAAACCGCACACCCAGCGGCCGAGATGCTCGCGAAGAAATTCGATGCGTGCCTCGTGGCACAGGGCCAGCCGGTCGGCGTCGTGCCCGTGTGCCGCACCGTAGGCCTCTTTCATATGCAGGAACTGCATGAACTCGAGCTCCACGGTGAGCGCGTCGGCTCGATCGTGCAGGTCGGCCGCGAGTTCCAGACCGAAGGCGCGGTAGAAGCCGGCGATGTCCGCGAGCTGATGGGTTTTCTGAAATATGTGCGCCTGCCCGTACTCGGTTTCGTACGGCGGGCAGTCCTTGGAGATGGTGTGGCCGAAGCAATGCACGTGAGCGGCCCGCAGATCCGCGTTCGCCAGCCCGGTCAGCCGGATGCCGGCAGCCCCGCTCGTATCGTCGAGCAGCGCCGGCAGCGAGCCCGCCAGCGCCGTCCACTGCGCATCGAGCTCGCTCGGCGTGTCCTCGTCGGGTGTGGCGAATGCCCGCGCCAGGAAGGCATACATCCGGCTGCGTGCGAGGCGGTCGTCGTCAAGGCATACGGGCATGGTCGCTGGCCTGGTCAGATCGAGTTGTAATGCTTTGCCGGGCGCTCGAACTTGGGCTCCTCGACGCTGACCCGCACGATCTCCTTGCCGGAGCGGTCGTAGCCGACGACCGTGTCGTTGTACATGCTCCAGGGCTGGCCGCCGATGTTGCGCTCGAAGACCTTGGCGCCCTCGATGATTTCGTAGCGGAAGACGATGGTCTGGCTCGCCCGGAACAGTTGCAGCACCGCCAGCAACTCGCGCGACGGCCGCGTGTAGGTCTCGATTGCCGCATCCACGCCGGGACCGAACATCTGCCGCAGGTAGGGTCGTGGCGCCCAGCGCGGGGGGATGTAGTAACCGTTCGGCTGAGTGCCGAATTGTGGATATAGCGGCAGCGCGACCTTTGCCACGTGCACCAGGTAGTAGAGCGGATTGTGCCGATCCTCGACCCAGCCGCCGTTGCCGTCGACTTGCACGAGCCCCTGCATCCGGATCTTGCCGACGCAGGCCGCCATGCAGCGCGTCTCCATCGGCTCGCCGGCCGTGAGGGCGTCCTTGCCCTCGATGCGTGGATAGCAGGCGATGCATTTCTCGCTGACTCGCGTCGTCGCGCGGTACATGGGTTTCTTGTAGGGGCATTGCGCGACACATTTTCGATAGCCGCGGCAGCGGCTCTGATCGATGAGCACGATGCCGTCTTCGGGCCGCTTGTAGATGGCGCGCCGCGGGCACGCCGCCAGGCACGCCGGATAGCTGCAGTGGTTGCACAGGCGCTGCAGGTAGAAAAACCACGTACTGTGCTCCGGCAGCGTGGCCGGATTGAGGTTGGGCCGGGCGCGATCGGCCTTGGCGCCGCGGGCGGTATCCTCGTAGAAGTTCGGAAAGCGCCATTGTTCGTCGGTCGGCTCGTAACCGAGTGCGACCTCTTCGCGTTGCGCCTGTGTGTGCGCCGCCTCGAAGATGGTCATGCCGTCGAAGCGGCCGTAGGGTGTGCTGTGCTCCTGTTGGTTGCCCGGGCCCCAGGCCGCCTCCTGGCCCGCGTCCCGATGCGCCTTGTCCAGCAGTTCGAGAATCCGCACGTCCCAGGACTGCGGATAGCCGCCGAAGGGCTTGGTCTCGACGTTGTTCCACCACATGTACTCCTGGCCCTTGGAGAACGTCCATGTGGACTTGCACGCCATGGTGCAGGTCTGGCAGGCGATGCAGCGATTGATGTTGAACACGAAAGCGAACTGCTGGCGCGGCGAGGCCTGCGGATACGGATAGTACATGGGGCGGCCGAGCTGCCAGTTGTAGACCTCACTCATGCGTGTCTCTCCCGTCGTCGATTGCAGCCATCGCGTAGCGCCCGCACACGCGATCGATCAAGGCCCTGATCCGCGCTTCCCCCTGTCCGAGGTAGATGCTGTGGGTGGCGCCAAAACGGGGTTGCTGGAACAGCCCCAGCAGCTGTGTCTTGTCGTAGCCGAGCATGAGAAACTCCTCGACCAGGCACTCGGCCATCAGCTCCGGATCGCCGGCCGGCATGGCGACGCCGACCAGCAGCATCGGGTCGTCCGCTGCCGGCGGCTTCGCTGTCGCGCCGCTCATGAGGATCCCTTCACGCGGGTGGCGTCGCCGGCGAGATAGCGGCTCATGAAGTCGCTCTCGTGTCCGGGCGTGAAGCCACTACGCACCGGCTCCCAAACGCCCTCACCGTCGAGGCCGCCCGGCTCGGCGCGCTGGATGCGCACGAGGGTTTCCTTGGGCACCGTGTTCACCGCGTGATTGTCGACGTCGAAGCCGAATACGAATCCCATCGTGCCGACCCGCTTGTGGAACAGGCTGTCGGTCTGGTGCATCGGCGGCGCCCAGCCGCGGGTGATGCTCTGATGGGATCCGTAGCGGAAGTTGGACTGGTAGCCGGTATCGCTGGCGAGCGCCCGGCCGTCCGCGCGCGACTCGTGCGCGGCGACGGTACGCTCGCTGGCGATCCACGCGCTGTGCTTGGTCATCACGACGTGGTAGGGATAGGCCGGGTTGTATTTCACCCGGGTCATGAGCCGGAAAGCCTTGTAGCGCGCGTCGGAATCCTTCCAGCCGGCGTAGGGGCGGTCCACCGGGTTGGCGTCGACGTAGATGTAGTCGCCGTCCTCGATACCCAGATCCCGGCCGGCCTCCGGACTCATGTGCACCTGCCAGTCGCCGACGCCCGGCTGGCGCTTGTCCATCCGGTATGGATCGCCGAAGTTGTTGCTCCAGATCCAGTTCCAGTCGACCGTGGCCCATGAGGAATGCGTGGTGTGGCGGCTCTTGGGCGTCATGCAGTAGAAGGTGTAGCCCGCCTCCCAGAGCGGATTTTTCGTCTGTTTGACTTCGGTCCACGGCAGCTTGTTGTTGGCCACGGCCCGCAGGTCCGCATCCAGGATCTGCGCCTGCAGCAATTCCGGCGTGACCCCGTAGTTGCGCGGCCGGATGTACGGGCTGCTCGCGACGATGACGTTCGGCAGGTAGGGCGTCGCCTCCGGGGCCTCGCGGTGGGCGATCAGGTTCTCGCCGTACTCGATCGCCTCGGGAATGTCGGCGTAGGCGTTCATGCGCCCCGTGTCGGTGTAGAAGGGGATGGCGTCGTGCACCTGCTCGTAGAACGGTACCCGCGGATAGGTGCGGAACAGCATCAGTGCGGCCCCCGGCTCGCCGTACTTGCCCGCCATGATGTCGGCGACCGTATAGCCCTGGGTGGTACAGGAATTGTCCAGGATGCGCTGGATGTAGACCTCGGGCCTGCCTTCGAGGACGAACTTCCAGTGGTCGCGGAAGCGCTTGTCACCGGTGATTGCGCCGATTTTTTCGGACACGAGTGCGAAGATGACGGCGTCGTCGCGCGAGTCGTACAGCGGTTTGATGCCGTCCCCGCCCCAGATCTGGAGAAAGGGGTTGGAGCACGAACCGCCACACTCCAGCGCCTGGAACTCCGGCCAGGAGTTTGCGGGCAGGACGACGTCCGAGTATTCGGCCGATCCGGTCCACTCCACCTGCTGATCGATGATGCAGTCGATCCTGGGATTGACGTTGACCAGCAGGTGATAGACCCACTTGGACTGATTGATGAGGTTGGCGTTGTTGTACCACATGAGCTTGGTTGGCGTGGGCAGGTGCGTGTGGCCCGTGAAGCTCTTCCTGCCTTCCGGTGTATCGACGATGAACGGCCGGTCGCCGAACCCCCAGTAGCTCAGCTCCTCACCGTGCTGCAGCTCGCGCACGTTTTCGGGTTTGATCTTGCCGTGCTCGTCGAGCACCTGGTTGAACGGATCCTCGTTGACCCAGGCGCCGCCGACCCCGGGGCCCGACCACAGCGAACCCTGGAACAGGGCGCCCTTGTAGTTGCCGGCCCAGGTGTGCGCGCCCGAGCCGGGAATGCCGACACTGCCGACGAGCATCAGCGGCAGATACACGGCGCGGTTGTGTTCGGTCGCATGAAAGTAATGGTTGATGCCTTCGCCGTAGTGGATGGCGATGGGATAGGCCTCGCGCGGTTTGCCTTTGAAGTCCTCGTCCCAGAAACGCCGGCCAAAATCCTTGACCAGCTCCTCGATGAGCTCCTTCGGCGCGCTGCTGATGTCCGCCGCCGTATCGAGGTCGTAGTCGGCGAGATGCTCCCGGTACATCGCCCACACGGTCATGACCTCGACCCTGGTGCCGTCCGCGAGCGCGACGGTCCCGCGCCAGTCGAGTTCGGGATCCACGCCCGTGGCCGTGAGCTGCGAGCCGACGTCATCACGGCTGAGCGCCACCGGTGCGCCGCGGCCGCGGTCATGGACCAGGAAGTCACCGATGCGCTCGCGCTGTTCTGCGGTCATGCCCTGGATGGTAAAGCTCGGGCCCGCACCGATGTCCTTGTTTCGATAGCCGGCAAATACCTCCTCGGGACGCAGACGCCGCAGCGTGTCGGTGCGCACCAGCAGCGGAAAGTCGGTGAACTGCTTGACGAAGTCGACGTCGTACCAGCCGCGCTCCATCAGCTCGCGGGTCACGGCGAGGAAGATCGCCGTGTCGGACAGACCCGGACGCACCGAGATCCAGTAGTCGGCCTTGCTGGCCGTGGGGTTGTACTCCGGCGCAATGACCGCGATGCGCCCGCCACGCTCCATGATCTCGGTGAGCCAGTTGGCCTCGGGCATCTTGTTCTCGATGAGATTCTTGCCGACCTGCACGGTGAACTTGGTGAAGCGCAGATCGTTCAGATCGATGTCCGAGGTCTGCAGGCCGTGCACGTAGGGCTGGCCGGGCGCCTGGTCGCCGCGCCAGGTGTACTCCGACCACTCGCGCGCGCCGCGCGCTTCGTCCGGGCCCACGCCGCGGACGTTCGCGTCGAGCAGGCCGAGCAGGTTGGCCATGCGGAACGTACCGAACTTGCCGATGATTCCGTGCGGAGGCAGCGAGCTGCCGAGCTTCATCGTGCGGGCGCCGGCGCCGTCCCAGTGCGCGAGCATTTCCGTGGGGTAGCCGTCTTTTTCGATCAGCCGCCGCCGGCCGTCCTCACCGCTGTAGGTCTTGGCAATGGCGATCAGTGCCCGGGCGACGTAGTCGCAGGCCTCGTCCCAGCTCACGCGCACGAATTCGTCGGTGCCGCGCGTGTCGAAGCGGTAGGTGGTGCGCAACTGCGGATCGTCTGACAGCGACGGGAAGCCGGCGTCGGCCCACGCCTTCCAGCCCTTGCGCAGCATCGGTCCCTTCGCGCGGTAAGGTCCGTAGACGCGCCGATGCATGGTGAATCCTTTCAGGCACATGCGCGGATTCCACGCCTGGGTGGCATGATTGCCGTACAGATCTCCGTAGCGCTGGTGGTCGTAGTTCTGCTCGGTGCGTATGATCACGCCGTTGCGCACGAACGCGCGCACGCGGCACATGTGGGTGTCGTTCGGCGCGCAGATGTAGGTGAAGCTGCGGTCGTAGGCGTACTGGTTGCGATACACCTCCTCCCAGTCGCGGTCGGGGTAGTACTCGAGCGGATTGGCGATCTCGGGTACCGGCGCGAGCGCCCGCGCCGCGAAGGCCCACTCGCCAGCCGTCGCAGTGACGGTGCCGGCCGCGAGCGCGCCACCGCGCATGAGCAGTTCTCTGCGGGTAATCTTTCCATCTTTCATGGTGAGCGATCTCCGCGAGCGGGCGAGTTCATTTGCGCGGTTCGTGGCCGGTAGCCGCGTACAGGTAGACGATCACCTTCCAGGCCTCGTCGGTGCTGAGGTCGTAGGTGTGCAGCGTGGATATGTCCGGGTTGTCCGGCGGCGCGACCCAGCGCGGCATGGCGCTGTTGAACTGGTTCTGGATGCCGCCGATGGTGAGCCGCCAGTAGACGTACGGCAGCGTGAGCTGGGCGATCGTGCCGGGATCCTGGAAGTTCGCCGGTCGGATCGGATAGCGGAAGCCTTCGGCCGCGGGGCCGGCGCCGTCGAGCTTCTCGCCGTGGCACACCGCGCAGTTGGCATCGTAGAGCACCTTCCCGGCGGCGACGATCTCCTCGCTCCAGGCCGTCGGATCGGCGACCCAGTCGGGAACCTGGATCTGGCGCAGGGCGGCCTCGCCGGCGGTGGGATGGCGCTGGAAGATCTCGACCGGCGGCGCGTAACGCGGCCGCGCGGCGTCGAAGACCCAGTAGGCGAGCAGCAGCGGGGCAACGAGCAGCAGGCCCCAGCGCTGCGCCTTGAGGCTCGCCGGCTCATCGGCGCGCGCCTGGACGAAAAAGTCCCGGAAGCTGTCGATGCGCTGATCGCGCAGCGTGACGTGGATCACCAGACCGAGGACGACGAAACCCATGTACAGCAGGATCACGCTGTGCGGAATCACCGGCCGGATCAGCTTGAGCAGGACGTACACCGTGACGGCGACGAGGAAGACCCCGCTCGGCAGCGGTATCGCCGCGCGCAGGGCCGCAAATCGGGTCATGAATACGGATGTCACGAGTCGTCCCTCCTGGCGAGGTAGTCGACCACCGCCTTGAGCTGCGCCGCGCTGAGCGTCGTGCCGTAGTCGGCCGGCATCACCCCGGCGGGATAATCGGGTCGCTGGAACGCGCCGGGATCGACGATCGCTTCCAGCAGATAGGCCTCCAGGGTCAGGCCGCGCTGCGCGGCAATCTGCCGCAAGTCCTCGCCGTCCAGCGCCGGTCCGAGCACGGTCTCGCCCGGCTTCTCGCTGTGACAGGCGAAGCAACCGAGGGCGGTCAGCAATTCGGCACCGCCGGCCGCGGTTACGGGCGCCGGTGTCGCCTGAACCGCCGCCGTCCCCGCCTGCGCGGGTTGCGGCAGATCGCCGATGCTGACCGAAGGCGTGCCACCGAGCGATTGCAGATAGTCGACCACGGCCACGATTTCGTTGTAGCCGAGCTTTGCCGGTGCGGCCGTCGCCGCGGGCATGATGTTCATGTAGCCCTCGACCAGGTGGGCGCCGGGCTCGTACAGGGATTGGGCGAGGTAATCGACGAGCGTGCCCGGTCCGCCGGGCACACCCTGCGCGCGGCGCTCGGCGACGCCGTCGAGATTCGGCCCGCGACCGCCACCTTGCACGCCTCGTCCCGGCTCGAGCGTGTGACAGGCCATGCAGCCCCGCTCGCGGACGATCGTCGCGCCGGCCTGTGCCAGGTCCGCCGGTGTCATCTGCGTGCCGAGATCGAGTTTTTTCGGCGGGTCCCAGTGGGTCTGCGGGATCCAGTTCGCGAACCAGACGAAGAAGCCCACCACCACCATCGCCGGGATCGCCGGCGTGAGCAGAGCAAGTCCGCGATTCATGCCGGCTGTACCTCGGACACGGATCCGGCCGCGCCGTGCGCCACCGGCTCGTGGCCGGTACGCGCCAGTGCGGACAGGTAGAAACCGATAGCGAGCAGCGTGAAAAATATGGCGGTGATGATCGTGATGACGATCGCCGCTTCACCGAGCGAAGGCAGTCCGGCGCCCGCGGACGTGTCCTCCATGATGCCGAACACGTGCCAGTTCAACCGCGCGCCGCTGCGGGCGTAGCCCATCAAGCCCATGAGCCACACGATGATCACGGCGAGTGCCACCAGCACGTACTGCCCGCGCCGCGGCATCGCGCCCCAGCGCACCTGCGCCACCGTTCGCGCGCCGCGCAGGAGGAACAGGTCGAGGACGAAGGTGACGATGATGCCGCCCATGAGAACGACGATCTGCCAGATCGATGTCTTGATGCGCACGTCGGCCGGCGCGAAGTAGCCGTAGACGCCGAGCACCGTGATGATGAGCGCGGTGAGGCCGACGGTGGCCCATTGCACGCGGACTCCGGTATCGCCCCAGGGGACGGTGATCACCTTGCCGGCGTGCCGGTAGACCAGGTAGCTCGCGTACAGCACTACCAGGATCAGCGTGACGGCGATCATCTTCGGCGCCATCACGCCGAGCGCGCCGAGCACGGGATGAAAGCCGCCGGTCGACTCCTCGATCGAAGCGGCCATCGTGTGCGGCGTCGCCCAGACGATGAAGCCGGTGATCAGCGCGACGTTGAATACCGACGACCAGGCCTGCTCGCGTTCCGAGCCCGGGATGCGCAACAGCCCCAGCCAGGAGTAGTAGGCGGCACCGATGAACAGCATGGCGATGACGATGGCCTGGATGATGAACAGCCACGACAGCACGCCGCCCATCAATGTCACGCCGTAGGTGGCCGAGTAGGCGAACAGCTCGAAGCCGAAATAGTAGCCGGCGAAGGGCAGGAACAGCATCGTGAACAGCGCGATCAGGGTGCCGGTGTAGCCCATCCAGTCGTAGAGCTCGCGCTCGGCACTGTTGCGCGCCAGCAGGAAGCGGTAGGCCGCGTAGCCCGAGCACAGCAGCGCGCCGAATGTGATGTTGGCGATCAGGCGATGAACGTTGAGCGGCATCCAGCCCGCATTCCACACGGCGTCATACAGGCTGATCAGCGTACCCTGCTCGTCGACCCCGCCCGGGGTCATCATGAAGGTCGCCCAGGAATCGGCGATGAACATCACGATGGTACCGAAGACGTTGAGCAGCAGGCCGAGCGCGAGGTGCAGCCACTTGCGCTCGCCCTGCATGCGGTCCCAGCCGTAGTACCACAGGTACAGGCACAGCGTCTCGGCGACGAAGAATAGCGGATAGACGACGAAGGTCGGGCCGAACACGCCGGTCAGATATGCCATGAACTTCGGGTAGGCGGTGAACAGCGTGAAGCCGAGCGCCGCGCCGGTGATCGCGGTGAGCGAATAGGCGACCGGCAGCAGGCTCGCCATCTCGTGCGCGAGCCAGTCGTGGCGACGGGCGGCTTCCGGATCCTTGTGACGCGCCCGCCAGCCGACGAATTCGATGAACAGTGCGAACATCGGCACGGCGAGCACGAAGGCCGCGAACATCAGGTGCAGCTGGGCGGCGATCCAGACGGTGATGCGGCTGCTGAAGCCGGTGACGGCCGGATACTCCGCCGTTGCCCAGGCGGCCGGAGCGGCGATGACGAGCACGATCAGCGCCAGCGAAAGTTGCCCGATCCGCTTCATGGTCCTCCCCCTTCCAGCAGCTTTCCGATCCGATGGTGCAATCGCCGCGGGATCCCCCCGGCACCTCGGCGATCCGCGCTGCTGGCAGCCGTGCAACATCTGCACCAGCGCCGCCGTCGCGTGGCCGCGACGCCCCGATCGCCCCGAAAATCCTTGTGCCGCGCCGCTGGCGCGTGCATGTGGTGATGAAAAACCTCGGGGGCCACTGTGGAACGGATCGTTCGATTCACGACTCGCAGGCGCCGGATGATTGAACGAAGCGTTTCATCCTGACTGGCCGGTATGGCGCTGCCGCGCTGCGTGAAGTGCCCGCGAGCCGGTCCTGGCGGGAATCGGCGCCCGCTGCCTGCGGCATTGGCACGATCCCTGCGCGGACCGGCGTATGAGCGCAGCCGGGCACCCGGCGCGCAGGGAGGAAACCTATGGCACAGGCGCAGGCACATACGGGCGCGGCAGACGGTGCGCCCAATCGAGGTCAACGGGCACCGGCGACGGCGGGAGCCGCGGACAAGGCGACCCCCGACACCCTGCCGCATCACGCCATACTGGTCGCTCTAGATGCGTCCGATCACGCCAACGGCGGCATCCGCGAGGCGGTACGGCTCGGTGCGCCGGGTCGCGCCAGCGTTACCGGGATCCACGTCTATGCAGCGGGCCTGCACGACCGGCGTTTCCGGCAGATGGAAGGCGGGCTGCCCGAGCCGTATCGAGAGGAACAGGTGCTCGAGCACCAGCGGGAGGTGCACAACGAGCTGATCGGCCGGGGACTCGCGGTCATCTCCGATTCGTACCTCGCCCAGGCCGAGGCCGCGTGCGCGGACCACGACGTAGCCTTCGTGCCGTGCACACGGGAGGGCAAGAACTATCTCGAGCTCGTGCGTGAAGCAAACGCCGGTCGCTACGATCTGCTGATCCTCGGCGCCCGCGGCCTGGGCGGGCTCGACGGCGCGGGGCTCGGCAGCGTGTGCGAGCGTGTCGTGCGGCGCAGCCGGATCGACACGCTGGTCATCAAGACGCCGGAACGCATGCTCGCCGAGGGACCGATCGTCGCCGCGCTCGACGGTTCGGAATACGCCTTCGGTGCGTTGCGCACCGCGCTCGCGTTCGCGCGCCACTGGCAGGTGCCGCTGCACGTGGTCGCCGCCTACGACCCGCACTTCCACTATGTGGCGTTCGACCGCCTGCGTGGGGTGCTGTCGGACGAGGCCGGCCGGATCTTCCGCTTCGACGAACAGCAGCGCCTGCACGAGGACATCATCGACAGCGGTCTGGCGCGCATCTACGAAGGTCACCTGCAGGTCGCACGCGCGATTGCCGCTGCCGAAGGCGTCGAGATCCGCACGGAGCTGCTCGCCGGCAAGCCCTGCGTGGCCATCGCCCGCTACCTCGAGACCGTGCGACCGTCGCTGCTGCTGCTCGGCAAGACCGGCATCCACGCCGACCCGGAGCTGGACATCGGCGCCACGACGGAGAATCTGCTGCGTCAGGCCGAGTGCGCCGTGCTGCTCAGTTGCAGCCGGTACGCGCCGCCGCTCGACACCGTGACGCAGGTGACCACGAGCTGGACGCACGAGGCTGAAGCGAGCATGTCCGGCGTGCCCGAATTCGCGCGGCCGATGGCGCGCATGGCCATCCTGAGCTACGCCCACGACCGCGGACACACCGTGATCACGGCGCAGATCGTGCGCGAGGCGACCGCGCGCCTGTGTCCGCAGCGGCGCGAGCCGGTGGTGCGTGAGGCAGCGCCGCTCGAATGGTCGGAGCCCGCGCGCAGGCAGCTCGACGCGGAGACCGATCGCGCGCGGCGCGAATGCCTGCGGGTGCGGGCCGAGAGCAAGGCACGCGCCGAGGGTGCCGCGGCGGTGGCCGTGGAGCATCTCCGGGCCGTGCAGCAGCCTGCGGCGGCGTCACCCGGCGGCTGAGCGTTGACCGGGGCCATGCACGACGTCGACGTGCTCGTCATCGGTGGCGGCCTGTCGGGCCTGGCTACCGGCTGGTGGCTGGGGCGCGCCGGGATCTCGCACGAGATCTGGGAGCGGGACGATCGCGCCGGCGGCAAGATCGCCTCGTGCCGGCGCAACGGCTACCTGACCGAGGGCGGTGCCTCCATCATGTTCAATTACCGGCCCGAGGTCAGCCGGCTGCTGGATCACGCGGGGTTGACGGGCGCCAAGCGCGTGCCGACCGGCAGCGCGGCGCGGCGTCGCTACGTCGCCCATCGCGGCGCGCTCGTGGAACTGCGCCGCAGCCTCGGGGCGGTGCTGGGTTCGTCGCTGTGGTCCTGGCGCGGGCGCCTGCGGATGCTCGCCGAACCGTTCATCCCCCGCGGCAGCGCCGACGACGAGAGCATCGCCGAGTTCGTGCGGCGCAGGCTCGGCACCGAGTTCCTCGAACGGGTCGTCGAACCGTTCGTGGCGGCCGTGTACGCGGCCGATCCCGAGCGCACCCAGGCGCGTGCGGCATTGCCGCGACTGACCGAGATCGAGCGCCGCTACGGCAGCCTGGCCGTCGGCATCCTCGTGCGCAAGCTGTTTGCCGGCGCGGTTTCCCCGCTCGCCGAAACGTTCTCGTTTCGCCACGGCATGGCCGAGCTGACCGATACCCTGGCGGCCGCGGCCGGTGCGCGCGTGCGCCTCGGACACCGGGCAATCGGCATCGAACCGGTGCGTGGAGGCTGGCGGGCAGTTGCCAGCACCGCCCAGGGCACCCGCTCGGTGCAGGCCGCGCAACTGGTGCTGAGCGCGCCGGCCCATGCGAGTGCCGCGCTGCTGCGGGCGGTCGAGGCCGATCTGGCCGACCGGCTCGCCCGCATCGAGTACGTGCCCCTGACCGTCGTTCACCTCGGGGTCGATCGGCAAGGTCTGGGGCACCCGCTCGATGGCGGTGGTTTTCTCGTTCCGCGGGCCGCGGGAATGGCGTTGACAGCGGTACAGTGGCCCAGTAGCCTCTTTCCGGAACGGGCACCGCCAGGCAAGGTGCTCCTTGCCGCCTTTCTCGGGGGGGCTCGGTGTCCGCAAACCCTGGAGTGGAGCAGCAGCCGCTGCCTCCACGCCGTGCAGGCCGATCTGGCGCGGTGGTTGGGTATGCGGAGCGATCCCGAACAGGTCTGGTTCGACCGGCACGCACGTGCGCTGCCGCTATTCGACGGCGCCCAGCGGGCGCTCCGCCATGCGCTGGACAGCGGCGCGGGTCGCCCGCCCGGATTGCATCTTGTCGGTAACTATCTCGGCGGGATATCCACCCGCGATTGCATCGTGAGCGCGGCCGACGTCGCCGCGCGCATCGCCGATTCGTTCACCACCCGACCCATCCGAGGGCCGTGCATGGCGCTCACGGCAGCACCCGCGGTCTCCGGTCCGGTCTGAAATACCCGGGCGCGACACGAGCCGCGAACAGGTGCACCCCAGATGCCGGTCGCTGGCGCTATCCCTGTCCCTGATCCCGAACGCTCCGGCGCCGCGCCGTCCTGCACGCCCGCTGCGCGCACGCCACCGGCCGATTACACACGCTGGTTTCCCCTGCTCATCGGCCTGAGCGTCGCGGCGACGACCCTGGGCTGGTGGACCGCATTGCTTACCGAGGAGCAGACGCGGCGCGCGCAGACCACGGCGCTGCAGCTCGAGAGCGTCACCAATGAGATCTCGGTGCGGATGGAGTCGCGCCTGCTGGCCCTGCAGCGCATGGCGCGGCGCTGGGCGGCGCGCGGCGAAGCGTTGCCGCAGCACTGGGCAGCGGACGCCGCTCTGTACGTCGAGCACTATCCCGGGTACGCGGCGATTGCACTGCTCGACGAGCGCAGCCGCGCACGCATGCTCGTGCCCGACGACGCCCGTGTGCTCGCAGGCGCCATCGAGGCGCGCGCCCGAGGCTGTCTTTCGGAACCGGCCGCGAGCGTGGCCGCCGCGCGTCCGGTGCTGACGCCGACGTTCGAGATTGCCGCCGGCGAGCGCGTGTTCCAGGTCAACGTTCCCGTGCGCGCCGAGCAGGGCGTTTTGGGTTGCATTGCCGGCGTCTTGCGCGCCGGCGAAATGCTCGATGCGATGATCGGCCCGCACATCGCGCCCGGCTACGGGATCGAGATCCGCGAGCGGGACCAGGTCATCTACCGGCGCGCGACGCCGCGCGATGCGGCCGCGACCGAAGCGATCCGCAGCACCAGGATCGACCTGCAGGGACCACAATGGCGCGTTGCGGTATGGCCGTCGCTGGCGCTGATCGACGCCACGCGCTCGCCGCTGCCGCTGGCGGTGCTCGCCGGTGGTCTGCTGCAGGCGCTGCTCGTCGGCGTCGCGGTATACCTCGCGCAGCTTTCGCGTTCCCGGGCGCGCGAGCTCGAAGTGGCGAACGAGGATCTGCGGCTCGAGTTCAACGGCCGGATGCGTGCGCAGGAGATGCTGCGCAAGCTCTCACTGGCGGTTGAGCAGAGCCCGAGCATGGTCATGATCACCGACCTCACCGGTGCGATCGAGTACGTCAATCCGAAATTCACCCAGGTCACCGGGCATACGCTCGATGAAGTGCGCAACTGCAATCCGCGCATCCTCAAATCCGGCTGTACGGCGCCCGCGACCTATCGCGACATGTGGGCGACGATTCTGGATGGCCGGGAGTGGCGCAGTGAATTCCAGGATCGCAAGAAAAACGGCGAGCTGTTCACGGTGCAGACGGCGATTTCGGCCATTCGCGACGACGACGGATCGATTACGCACTTCCTCGCGGAGATGGAGGACATCACCAAGCGCAAGCGTCTCGAGCAGGAGATCGAAGAGCACAATCGTCTGATGGTGAAAAACGAGGCCCTGGCCGCCATGGGCCAGGCCGCCAGCATGATTGCGCACGACCTGCGCAACCCCCTGTCGTCCATCAAGATGTCGCTGCAGATCCTCGGCAAACAGCCGGCACCGGAATGGCACGACGATACCCGTGAGCTGCAGCACATCGCGCTCGAGCAGGTTCGCTACATGGAGGAGGTGCTCACCGATCTGTTGAGCTACTCGCGTCCAGACGCCCTCGCTCCGGCGTGGATCGACGTGCACAGTCTCGTCGAGCGGGCCGTGAACCTGGTGCAGCGCGAGATCCAGGCGCATGGTGCGCAAGTACAGATGCGCTGCGATCCGGGCCTGCCGCGCGTGCACGGCGACGCCAGCAAGCTGCAGCAGGCACTGTCCAACCTGCTGTCGAACGCGATCCAGGCGTGTGAGGACTCGGCCGATCATCGGGTGCCCCGGGTTGCCGTCACGGCCCGGGTGCAGTCTGCGGCAAACAAGTCCTGGGTGCGCATCGAGATCCGTGACAACGGCAACGGCCTGGCGCCGGAGATCGCCGGCAGCGTATTCGAGCCCTTTTTCACCACCCGGGCGCGGGGCACCGGCCTGGGACTGTCCATCGCCCGCAGGATCATCGATCAGCACCGCGGCGAGCTGCAGCTGGAGCCCCAGCCGTGCGGCGGCACGTGCGCGTGGTTGCTGTTGTCGACCGCGCCGATCGGGAGCCCGGTCGGCGCATGAGCACGATCCTGATCGTAGACGACGACCTTGCCAGCCGGCGCACGCTGGAGCTGCACTACCGGGCCCAGGGTTACGAGGCCTTGACGGCGCACAACGCCGACGACGGTCTCGACGTCGCGGCGGATGCGCGTCCCGACGTGATCGTCCTGGACATCCGCATGCCGGGTTGCAGTGGCCTGGACGCGCTGCCGGAGTTTCGGCGCGTTGCGCCGGGTACCCACGTCATCATGGTCACGGCCTATCACGACATGGACAACACGATCGCCGCGATGCAGCGTGGGGCCGACGACTACATTCAGAAGCCGATCGACATCGATGAGCTCGACGCGGCCGTGGCCAAGGCGCTGCGCCGTTCCGATGCGGATCCGGGCGAGGAGCTGATCATTCCGGACGATTCGGGTACCGCGAACGAGCACCTGATGGTCGGGCGCAGCCGGGTGATGAAAGAGGTCTTCAAGACCATCGGGCTCGCGGCGGCGAGCCGCATTACGGTGCTCATTACCGGTGAAAGCGGTACCGGCAAGGAACTCGTGGCGCGCGCCATACATCGCGCGTCACCGACGGCTGCCGGCCCGTTCGTCGCGGTGAACTGCGCCGCATTGGTGGAGACCCTGCTCGAGTCGGATATGTTCGGCCACGAGAAGGGCGCGTTCACCGGCGCGGTGGAGCGGCAGGCGGGAAAATTCGCCATCGCCGATGGCGGTACGATTTTCCTGGATGAGGTGAGTGAGCTCTCGCCCGTGATCCAGGCCAAGCTGCTGAGGGTATTGCAGGAACGGGAATTCACGCCGGTTGGCGCCCGGCAGCCGCGCACGACCAGCGCACGGGTGATTGCCGCGACCAACGTCGACCTGCGGGATCTCGTACAACAGGGGCGTTTCCGCGAGGATCTGTACTACCGGTTGCAGGTTGCGAACGTACATCTGCCGCCCCTGCGCGAGCGCAAGGAGGACATCCCCGATCTCGTGCGGGTCCTGCTCGGCCGGCACAATCGTCAGACCCACCGGCGTATCGGCCGCATCGGCGGCGAGGTGCTCAACGCGTTCGCGGCCTACGCCTGGCCCGGTAACGTGCGCGAGCTCGAAAACGTGCTCATGAAAGCGGCTGCGTTGTGTCCGGACGACACGATCACCTGTGATCAGATGCCCGGATATATCTGCGCTTGTCTGTCGTTGCCACCGGCGGCGGACAAAGCACCGCAGGACATGACCCTGGATGAGCTCGAGCGCCGGCACGTGTTGCGGGTGCTCGAGGCAACCGGGTGGCATCGGGGGCGTACGTGCGAGATCCTGGGTGTTTCCCGTCCCCGGCTGCGGCGTATGATGCGCCACTTTGCGCTGGCCCCTTCAGGCGGTGTGCCGGATCCGGACGACGATACTCACGATCACTGAGCAAGGGCGATCCGGCTCTGAGTCGCGTGCCGGTCGGGCATGCGGGCAACGGGCGGGAAGGAGGTTGAAACGTGTCTGCCACGCTGTCGAGCTGGTTGCATCATGATCACCGCCGTTACGAGGGTATGCTGGAGGAATGCGACTTGCGCGCCGGCGTGGAGGACTGGAAAGCGGTCAAACGCTTGTTCGGCGAGTTGAAGAGCGATCTCGAGACGCATATCCGGGCGGAAAACGAAGTGCTGTTCCCCGCCTACGAGGATCTCCCGGGCGCTCCGGTTGCACCCACGGATGCGCTGCGCGCGGAGCATGCCGAGATCGGACGGTTGCTGCGCGACGTCGAGCGGCTGCTCGCCGCGCAGGATTCCGATCTGTTCACCGACGCGCTGCGTCATCTCGACGCCGCGATGACGCGGCATCACGAGCACGAGGAGCGGATCTTTCTGCCGATGGCGGGTCAGGCGCTGCTCGCCAGCCGCGACGAGCTCCTGCGCCGCCTGGAGGCGTATGACAGGCGTCGGAACCCGGGTGCCTAGCAAGACGGGCCCGCGGGCACGTGACGCTGCGGTGTCGAAGGCGCGTGCTCGTCCCGTCACGCGCGCCTGATTCGAGGTGATCGTTCGAAATTCGAGTCTGACCCCGGTTTTCGGCGCTGGCGGCCGGGTTTGTCAAAGAATTTAACAATCCGAACCGCGGGACAGCAGTTCCTTGTCGACAACTATTTGATTTATCGATATTTACACAATGCGGAATGGTTCTTGCCCGATTTTTTCCCACGGTGCGTACGATGCGCCATCGGGATCCCGGGTAGGCCATGCACAGATCGCTTCGAACACTCCTGCTCGCGCTGCTCGTGAGCGCGGCGGGCGCTGCGTTTGCGCAGCTGGCCGGTACCGATCCCGCCGCACCGGCCGCCGCCGGCGTGCCCGAGCCACGGGCGCTCGCGCTCGTCGGTGTCGGCCTGCTCATCATCGCCGGCCTGCACATCCGCCGCCGCCGGCGGCGCTGAGACCGGGAATTCGATCGTTCTCCCGCCGCCTTCGCGCCCCGGCATGACCCGGTCCCGGACGCGTGGACCCGACCGCCGGGCCGGGCGGCGGTACGGTTTGCCGGACGCCCGCCCGCGAGCGCTGCGCCGCCGGCCCCGGACCGCCACAGGGGCTGTGCTTGCCCGCGGTCGCGTCGTGACCGGTGGCGCCGCGCCGCCGGTGCGGATCGCGCCATGACGGCAGCCGCGGCGGTTGCGATCCTGCGTCGGGTATTCGGCTTCGACGCTTTCCGCGGTCCGCAGGCCGAAATCATCGAGCATCTCAACAGCGGCGGCGATGCGCTGGTGCTCATGCCCACGGGCGGCGGCAAGTCGCTGTGCTACCAGGTGCCGGCACTGCTGCGCAGCGGCACCGCCGTGGTCGTCTCGCCACTCATCGCGCTGATGCACGACCAGGTCGCCGCGCTCACCCAGCTCGGCGTGCGCGCCGCCTTTCTGAACTCGACTCTCGGCGCAGACGAGGCGCGCGCCGTGGAGCAACGATTCGTGCGCGGCGATCTCGACCTGCTGTACGTGGCGCCGGAGCGGCTACTGAGCGAACGTTGCCTCGATCTGGTCGCGCGCGCGGATCTCGCCCTGTTTGCCATCGACGAGGCCCACTGCGTGTCGCAGTGGGGTCACGATTTTCGCCCGGAATACCTCGGGCTGTCGGTGTTGCACCAGCGCTGGCCCGAGGTGCCCCGCGTCGCGCTGACGGCGACCGCCGATCCGACCACACGTGCGGAGATCCTCGACCGGCTCGCCCTCACGCGGGCGCGCGTGTTCGTATCGAGCTTCGATCGGCCGAACATCCGCTACACCATCGTCGACAAGATCGAACCGCGTGCCCAGCTTCTCGCCTTCATCCGGGCGGCGCGCACCGGCGCGTCGGGGATCGTCTACTGCCTCACGCGGCGCAAGGTGGAGGAGACCGCCGCCTGGCTCGCGCAGCAGCGCGTGCAGGCACTGCCCTACCATGCCGGCATGACGGCGTCGGCACGCGCGTCGCACCAGGCGCGCTTTCAGTGCGAGGACGGGATCGTGATCGTCGCCACCATCGCCTTCGGCATGGGGATCGACAAGCCGGACGTGCGCTACGTCGCGCACCTCGATCTGCCCAAGAGCATCGAGGGCTACTATCAGGAAACCGGCAGGGCCGGTCGCGATGGTCAGCCCGCGGACGCGTGGATGAGCTACGGGCTCGCGGACGTCGTCCAGCAACGGCGTCTGATCGAGATGTCCCCGGCGAGCGAGGACTTCAAACGCGTCTCGGCCGCGAAGCTCGACGCGCTGCTTGGCTTGTGCGAGAGCGCGGCCTGCCGGCGCGTGCGCCTGCTCGCCTATTTCGGCGAGGACAGCGCACCGTGCGGCAACTGCGACACCTGTCTCGAACCGCCCGAAACCTTCGATGCGACCGAGGCCGCACAGAAAGCGCTGTCGGCGATCTACCGTACCGGTCAGCGTTTCGGTGCCGCCCATCTCATTGCGGTGTTGCGCGGCAAGAGCGGCGATCGCGTCGCGAAGTGGGGCCATGATGGCCTGAGCGTTTTCGGCGTCGGCGCGGATCTGGAAGAAAACGCCTGGCGGAGCGTTTTTCGCCAGCTCATCGCCGGCGGGCTCGCCCGGGTCGACCACCAGGCGCACGGCGCGATACGACTCACCGAGGCGAGCCGTTGCGTGCTCCGCGGCGAGCAGCGTGTCCAGATGCGACGCCTCGCCGCGGGGCGCGTGCGGCCGGTGAAGCGCAAGGAGGTGCAGTCGCCGGCGACGGATATGTCACCCGCCGACACGGATCTGCTCGACCGGCTCAAGCGCTGGCGTGTGCAGGAAGCGCGCACGCAGAGCGTGCCCGCCTACGTCATCTTGCACGATCGCGCGCTGGCCGAGATCGCGCGCCTGCGGCCGGCGACCCTCGCTGCGCTCACGGTGGTCAACGGGATCGGTACGAGGAAGCTCGAGCGTTACGGTGCCGCGCTGCTCGCGATTGTGGCGGGTACGCGGCCCGAAGCCTCCTGAGCGGCGCCGGCGGTGTGGTTCTTGCGGGGTGGGTCACGCAACGCCGCCGCAATCCCGGGCGGCGCGCCGGCGCCGGGATCCGATCAGTGAGACAGCGACCAGCCCGCCCAGGAAGCCGGGCAGCGCCAGCGGCAGCGGCACGGCGGCGGGCGTGAAGGTCAGCGCGACCTGCACCACGCCCGACTCGCAGCCGGTATCGAACGGCGCGCAGGCATCCGGCGCGAGGCTGAACAGCAGATCCTTGTGCACCGTCATCGTCGCGCCGGCGCCCAGCAGACCGGCTGGTCTGAACACCGCACCGGCGAGCGTGTCACCGGGCACCGCGATGGTGCCGAGCACCGGATCCTCGTACACGGGCGTTGCCGGCAGCAGGAAGGTCTGGCCGATGCCGGCGATGTCCGCCACGACGTTGGCCCAGGCGAGACTGAACGCCGGGGCGAGCACCGGGCCGATGGTGAGCAGCGGGAACCACGCCGGATCCCAGTGAAATGGTGCCGCCGTCTGCGCCCATTCCTCCCAGGCGAGCGTGCCCGAGTTGGTGACGTGCTCGACGAAATGGATGGGATCGGTACGGCCCGCGAGATCGAAATCGAGTCGCAGCGTCGGCGCGTCGAAATCCGGCTGGTCCGGCGCCGTGATGAGGGTGGCGACCGACAGCGTGATCGTGTCACCGAGCACGGAGTCCACCGACACCGTGGTCAGCCCGGATGTGCAGGGATTCGCGCAAACCGTGCCGGTGCTGTCGTAGAGCCGGATATTGCCGGCGACCAGCGCGGACGTTGCCGGACCCGCGTGCGTGAGGACTACCGTGGCCAGCACCAGCACTTGCAGTTCGATCGTCGCTCGCATGGTGCTCGCCTCCGTGGTGTAAGAATCGATGCGTGGCCGGAAACTCTAGTGCATGAGGGCTGTAACACAGTGAAACAGTTGACAGATGAATCCTGCGGCCGTGTTCTGTCCCGGGTTTTGTGCGAGAAATATGAACCCGTTGGCAGTTACCGGCCTGCCGGACGGGCCGGTCGGGATCGCAGTTGCATGCTGGCGCGGCGACGGGTTCCTCCCCGCGCGCGGCTCGGTGGCCGGGATGGTGCTACGCTGGCGGCACTGCGCAGCGGATGGACGAGACCCGGGACGCCCGCGACCAGGACCATGCCCAAGTCCACCGTGACCTACTGGAATCCGCTTGCCGGTGCCAGCCGCGACCGCTGGACCCCGGTCAGGGGTCTCGAAGGCATGGCCGAGGAGCTCACCCTCAGCATCGATGCCCAAAGCGGTGAATACACGCGCCTCACGCGGTTTCTGCCCGGCGCCGACACGACGGCCTTCGGTGGCAAGAGCCACGCCTATCCCGAAGAAGTGTTCATTGTCAGCGGGCGACTCTACGACGCGGCCTTCGAACAATGGCTCGAAGCCGGTCATTACGCCAGCCGCCCGCCCGGCGAGGTGCACGGTCCGTTCCGTACCGACGAGGGCTGTGTCGTCCTGGAGTTGTCTTTTCCCGCTCGCGTGCCGGGCTGACCCCGTTCGAGCCTGCCCGGCGAATCGGTTCGGACCCCTGGGTCGCCAGCCGTCGCTGGCGTCAGAGCCTGCGGCAGCCGCGACGGGTCGGGGCGATGAGCCCCGGTCGGTGCGGGCTCTGCGGTCGTCAGGCGTACCGCGGTCTCGTCCGGGATCGACACGGCAGCGGTCGGCACTCGGGCGCGGATCGCATGCGCCGTGCCGGGGCGGGACGGTTGGCGACACTCGCCCGCGGGTCCGCGCGGGCGGGTAGCCTGAATCCTCCGGCTCTGGCACGCTGACGCTGATTCCTCGGGCGCCATTACCGCTACCGCTACCGGCGATCCTGCCATGCTCAGTCGTGCCACGTTCGATGCGCACTTGCGATCTGGGATCTGAGCCACAGTGCCGGTGCGCTGCCTGTGGCGCTCGGCGCGGCGCAGGTCGACATGGCGGTCGGCTATACCTACAAGTACCTGAATGGTGGTCCCGGTGCGCCGGCTTTCATCTACCTCGCGCGGCGTCACCACGGCCGGGCCGTGCAACCGCTCACCGGCTGGTGGAGTCACCGCCGGCCGTTCGCGTTCGATCGTGATTACGAACCCGCCGCGGATATCGCGCAGATGGCGACCGGCACGCAGCCGATAGTGTCCATGTTGCTCGCCGAGGTCGGCATCGATCTGATGGCGCGTGCCGACATGGCGCTCGTGCGCGCCAAGTCCGTGCGTATGGGCGAGCTGTTCATCGAACTGGTCGAGCAGATCTGCACCGGTTGCGATCTGCGTCTGGTGAGCCCCCGCGACAGCGCGCGGCGGGGCAGCCACGTCGCGCTCGAACATGCCGGGGCCTGGCCCGTCATGCAGGCCCTCATCGAACGCCGGGTGATCGGCGACTACCGCGAACCCGCCGTTCTGCGGTTCGGCTTCGCGCCACGGTACAACCGTTACGTCGACGTCTGGGACGCCGTGACGGCCTTGCGGGCGGTCGTGCAGGCACGCCCGTGGGACGATGCGCGCTACCGCCACCGGCGCGCAGTGACCTGAGGTCCGTGACAGCGTCCCGGCGTCCCCGCCCCGATCGCCGGCCTGGTCCCGCCGGCGCGCCGCCGATTGCGATCGACGTCGGCGGCCTGCGCGTCGAGATCGTGCGCAAGGCGATCCGCCACCTGCATCTGCGCGTGCTGGCGCCGGCCGGATTGGTCCGGGTCTCGACGCCGCTGTGGGTCGACGACGACGCGGTGCGGCGTATGGTCGGCGCGAAGCGCGACTGGATCCGGCGCCAGCAGGCGCGGCTGGCGGACCGGCCGCCGGTCGTGCCGGCGCAGATGCTTTCCGGTGAGCACCATGACTTTCGCGGCAGGCGCTATCGTTTGCAGGTCATCGAGACCGGTGGCGCCCCGCGCGTGCAGCTCGGCGCCGGTCTCGAGTTGTACGTGCGAACCGGCACCGGCATCGAGCAGCGCGCGGCCATCCTGCATGAATGGTACCGGCGTCAGCTGCAGGCGGTATTGCCGGATCTCATCGCCCGCTGGGAGGCCGCCATCGGCGTCCGGGTGGCCGCCTGGGGCGTGAAACGGATGCGCACCCGCTGGGGCAGCTGCAACGTCGTCGCGCGGCGGATCTGGCTGAATCTGGAGCTCGCCCGCCATCCGCCCGAGCATCTGGAATACGTCGTGGTCCACGAGCTGTTGCATCTGCTCGAGGCGGGTCATGGCGCGCGCTTCAAGGCACTGATGGACGTACACCTGCCGTCCTGGCGCACGCTGCGCCGCGACTTGCGACGATTCGGGTCAGAGTCGCATCCTCAATCGATGTTCGAACGCCGCGGCGAGGTGCAGGCCGGCGATCCCGAGCCAGGTTCGACCCGCCGGCGCCGGCGTATGCCGGAATAATCCGACTCTGACCCCGATTTATGGAGGGACAGACGATGCACGAACGGGTATTGCTGATCACGGGGGCGTCCAGTGGCATCGGCGCGGCGACGGCGCGTGCGGCGGCCGCGGCAGGTTTTCGGCTGGTGCTGGCGGCGCGCCGTGAAGCGCAGCTCACCCCGCTGTGTGCCGAGATCGGAGCCGAGCGTGCGATTGCGGTGCGCTGCGACGTCACGAGCTGGGACGCGCAGCAGCAACTCGTCGCACGCGCCCTGGATCGCTACGGGCAACTCGACGCGGTGTTCGCCAATGCCGGGATCGGTGGTCGGCCGGGCGGGTTCCGCGGCGCCGATCCCGAATACTGGAAGACCTTGCTGCTCACCAATGTCTACGGCGTCGCGCTCACCTTGCGGGCCAGTCTCGCCGCCCTGCAGGCGGCCCGTGGTCACATCCTGATCACCGGCTCGATCGCCGGCCGGCGCAGCATCGCCGGATCCATGTACGGCGTGAGCAAGTGGGCGTTGACCGGTCTGGGCGCCAACCTGCGCGAAGAGCTGCGGGGCACCGGGATCCGCGTCACGCTGATCGAGCCGGGGATGACCGATACGCCGTTTTTCGATACGCCCAAGCCCGAGGGGCTGCGCCCGCAGGACGTCGCGCGCTGCGTCGTGTTCGCGTTGCAGCAGCCCCCGGGCGTCGACGTGCACGAGTTGACGGTGCTGCCGACGCCACCCGTCGATACCTGAGCCGCCGCCGTTCGCCGCAGCGCAGCAGGGATCGCCATCGCCGGCGCGCGCGTCGCCGCACAGCGGTGCGCTCGCTGTGCCCGTGGCAACGTGCACCGGCCGCGGATCAGCCCGGGCGCTGGCGCGCCTCGAGCGCTTCCCAGCGCTCGAGCTTTTCCATCAAGGCCTCTTCGATCCGCGCCGCGCGCGCCTGGTCGGCACGGATGCTCGCGGGATCCAGGCGATAGTAATCGGGCGCGGCCATGCGCCCGCTGAGCTCGTGCTGCTCGCGTTCCAGCGCTTCGATTTCGCCCGGCAGGGCCTGCAACTCACGTGTTTCCCCGAATGAGAGCCGAGTGCGCGCGGCGGCCCGTGGCCGGGCGGGTAGCGGCGCCGGCCGGATTGGCGGCGGCGCGCCCGGGGGCGAGCGCTGCGCCAGCCAGTCGCTGTAGCCGCCGGGGTACTCGCGCCACCGGCCGTCACCTTCGGCGACCAGCGTCTGGGTGACGACGTTGTCGAGGAAGGCGCGGTCGTGGCTGACCAGGAGCAGCGTGCCGGGGTAGTCCTGCAGGGTCTGCTCGAGCAACTCGAGCGACTCGATGTCGAGGTCGTTGGTCGGCTCGTCGAGGACGACGAGATTGGCCGGGCGCGCGAACAGCCGTGCCAGCAGCAGGCGGTTGCGCTCCCCGCCCGACAATGCCTTGACCGGCGCGTCGGCCCGTTGGGGCGAAAACAGGAAATCGCCAAGGTAGCTCATCACGTGGCGGCGCCCGCCGTTCACCTCGATCCAGTCGGCGCCGGGATTGATGGTGTCGCGCACGCTGCGCTCGGGATCGAGCTGGGCGCGCAGCTGGTCGAAGTAGGCGATGGCGAGGCCGGTGCCGAGGCGCGCGCTGCCGCCGTCCGGGGCGAGAGTGCCGAGCAGCAGCCGGATGAGGGTGGACTTGCCGGCGCCGTTCGGCCCGATCAGGCCGAGCCGGTCGCCGCGCATCAGCCGCAGTGACAGATCGGCGACGATGGTCCGGGCGCCGAAACGCTTGTTCACCCCGGTCAGCTCGGCGACCAGTCGCCCGGAGCGTTCGCCGGCGTCGATTGCGAGACGGACGTCGCCGAGCCGCTCGCGCCGTGCGGCGCGGTCGCGGCGCAGCTGCTCCAGCCGGCGCACGCGGCCCTCGTTGCGGGTGCGGCGGGCCTCGATGCCCGTGCGGATCCAGCTTTCCTCCTGCGCCCAGAACTTGTCGAAGCGACGGTTGGCGACGATTTCGGTCTGCAGCTGCCCGGCCTTCAGGCGGGTGTAGTCGCTGAAATTACCAGGCCAGGAGCGCAGCACGCCCCGATCCAACTCGACGATGCGGGTGACGACCCGGTCGAGGAAATACCGGTCGTGGGTGATCACGATCGCCGCCGGGGCCTTGCGCAGGGCGTTCTCGAGCATTCCGATGCCGTCGATGTCGAGGTGGTTGGTCGGTTCGTCGAGGAGCAGCAGGTCCGGCGCGAGTGCGAAAGCGAGAGCGAGCGCAGCACGCTTGCGCTCGCCGCCTGAGGCGAGCTCGGGCGCGATCCCGGCGCGCAGCTCGAAACGGTGCAACCACTCCTCGAGCCGGGCGTCGGTGCGCCAGCGTTCACGCTCGTCACCGATGGCGTCGATACCGCCGCGCGCGATCAGGCTGGCGCGCAGGGACGGCGCAGGCACCAGCACCGGTTCCTGCTCCACCGTGGCGATCCGCAACCCCGCTTGCCGCCGCAGCTCGCCGTCGTCGAGCCCGGTGTGGCCGCGTATCACGTTGAGCAGAGTCGACTTGCCGGTGCCGTTGCGGCCGATGAGACCGATCCGTTCGCCGGTCTCGAGAGCGAGTTCGGCACCGTCCAGCAGCGGCAGCAGACCGAAGGCCAGGTGGGCGTCGAGCAGGGTGATCAGCGCCATGGGGCGTGCACGATACGCGATGGTCGCCGCCAGGCAAGCCGTGGCGTGCTGTCGACCCGGCCCGGGGCCAAGGCGACGTGGAGCGCGCCACGGCGCGCCCGCGGTCTTGCATCGACGCGCCGCGGGCGGTTCTCATACGGGCCTGACACGCTCACCGACCCGTGATGGACATCCTCTACCAGGACGAGCATCTGGCGGCGTTCTACAAGCCGGCCGGTCTGCTCGTGCACCGCAGCGCCGTGGACCGCGGTGCGCGGCGCTATGCGCTGCAGACAGCGCGAGACGCGCTCGGGCGGCGGGTCTACCCGCTGCACCGTCTCGACAAGCCGACCGCCGGCCTGCTGCTGTTCGCGCTCGACGCGGAGACGGCGCGGCGCATGACCGTGGCCTTCACGCTCGGCGCGGTGCGCAAGCGCTATCTCGCCGTGGTTCGCGGCCATACCGAACGGGGCGGCGTGATCGAGCATCGGCTCGCGGAGGAACGCGATCCCACCACCGACGCGCGGGCACGGTCCGGCGCGCGCGTGCAGTCGGCGTTGACCGGCTACACGCGTCTTGCGACCTGTGAGCTGCCGATCGCCGTCGGTCGCTACCCGACGGCGCGCTACTCGCTCCTCGCGGTGACGCCGTGCAGCGGCCGCAGGCACCAGATCCGCCGGCACCTGAAGCACGTGTTCCACCCCGTCATCGGCGACACCTCGCATGGCGACGGACGCCACAACCGTATGTTCCGCGAGCGCTTCGACTGCCGGAGGCTGTTGCTGGTGGCGATCGGGCTCGGATTCGCGCACCCGTACAGCGGCGCGCCGGTCGCCATCGCGACGCCGCCCGACGCCGGTTTCCAGGCCACGCTGCGGGCGCTCGGCTGGCACCTCGCGGTGCCGGACACGGCGATCGGGGCGGGTGGTCGCGCGCATCTCAGACGGATTCCTCCAACCGCGCCTTGATGATGAACATGGCGGTTTCGTGCGCGACGGCGGTGCGCTGCCAGTCGACGTCGGTCATGCCGTCGGGACGCCAGGTCAGCAGCGTGATCACGCAGGCGTTGTGGGGCCTGCCCAGCAGCGGGCCGGCGAGCACACGCACGAGCGTGAGCCGGCGCAGTGTCTTGGGATGGCGGCCGCTGTCGTACCAGATGATCCCCTGCTCGCGGTCCGGCGTGATGCGGATATACTCGACGCCGGTGCCGAACATCGACCGCCCGCTGTAAAGCCCCGCTTCGATTTGCTTGCGATCGACGCTGCCGAGCGCCCATTCGCCCTGGCGGATCCCGTCCGCCAGATAGTCGATGGCGTTTTCCGGGCGGCAGTGAACCTCGATACTGGCGCTGTGGCAGCAGCGATCAGGCATGGGCATCGGGCGATCCTCCAGGTAGCGTCGACGAGCATTCTAGCGGCACCGTTTACCTCGACGTCCTGCCGTCGTACGCTTGGCGGCGCCGCCAGGAGAAGCCCATGGCCACCGCAATCGACCGTGCCGCCGTCGTGCTCGAGCGCTTCCTCGCCGCCCCGGAGCGCCCCGAAGGCTGCCTGAATTTCGGCGAATTGCTCGGCTACCTGTACGCCATCGTGTGTTCCCCCGAACCGGTCGCGCGTTCGGAGTGGCTGCGCGTGCTGTTCAACGACCGCGATCCGGGCTACGGCGGTCCGGTGGAAGGCGAACGCGTCAGCGCCGCGCTCGCGGCACTGCACGACGCGCTGCGCGCGGACGTGCTGGCCGGCGCCGCGATGCTGCGCGGCTGGTTCCAGCCGGCCACGCCCGTACTCGCCAACCTGGAGGCGGATGCCCGCCTGCACCAGTGGGCCAACGGCTTCGTCGCCGGCCACAGCTTTCTCGCGGACTTGTGGAACGAGCTGACCCCCGAGGAGCTCGATGACGAGCTCGGCCACGCCCTGATGGTGCTCAGTTTCTTCGCCGGCCGCGAGCTGGCGGAGGACTTCCTCGCCGACGAGGGTCAGGGTGGCCAGTCGCTGGAGAGCATGGCCGAGAGCATGCTCGAGGAGTTCCCGGGTGCGCTGGCCAGCTATGCTGATATCGGTCGCGCCGTGGCGGATGCCATCTGAGCACTGGCCGGGGACGGCAAAAACAGTGGTTTTCCGCGTGGGTACGGGTTAAGCTTGGCTTGTCAACTCCGTCCTCCAGTCAATTCGGTTTCGCCCTTCCAAGCTGTCCGGTCGTTCCCGAAAGATGCTGGAGGCCCAGGATCCGACCAATACCGTTTAATCAAGTCAGAGGTCATATCGTGAGTACAGGTACCGTTAAGTGGTTCAATGAGACTAAGGGTTTCGGCTTCATTTCTCCGGATGACGGCGGCAAGGACGTCTTCGTCCACTTTTCTGCCATCAAAGGTTCCGGCTTTAAGAAGCTCGAAGAAGGACAGAAGGTGTCGTTCGACGTGGAGAAGACCCCGAAGGGTCTGTCTGCAACCAACGTCGTCGCCGCCTGACGAACCACTTGACAGAGTGGTCTTGCGAGCCCCGCTTCAGCGGGGTTCTTTTTTTCCGCGCCGGCACGCAACCGCGCGCGCGGGACGTCGCTTGATACCGATCGCGTGAGCGCAATCCCATCGAGGCTCGCCCCGCTGCGGGCGCTGTGGCCGTTTCTGCGGCCATACACCGGTACTCTGGCCGCGGCGCTCGTCGCACTGGCGGTCGCGGGGGTCGCGATGCTCGTACTGCCGGTATCGGTGCGTTACGTCATCGACCACGGCTTTCTCGCCGCCGGTTCCATCGATCGCTACTTCCTGTGGCTGATTGCGATCGCCGGGGTGTTCGCGGTGTCGGCGGCGCTGCGTTATTACCTGGTGTCGTGGCTGGGCGAGCGCGTGGTCGCGGATCTGCGCGCGGCCGTGTACGCGCACGTGATACGGATGAGTCCGAGCTTCTTCGAAATCACCCGCAGCGGCGAGGTCCTGTCACGCCTCGGCACCGACACGACGCTGGTGCAGTCCATCGCCGGTGTCGGCATCTCCATCACGCTGCGCAGTGTGCTGACACTGGCCGGCAGCCTGGTGATGCTGACGGTCACCAGCCCACATCTGGCTGGCCTGATACTGGTGCTGGTGCCGGTGGTGGTCGTGCCGCTGCTGCTCGTGGGCCGGCGTGTGCGCCGGCTGTCGCGCGACTCCCAGGACCGGATCGCCGACACCAGTAATGTCGCCAACGAAACCCTGAACGCGATCGAGACGGTGCAGGCCTTCACGCTCGAGGGTCTGCAGAGCGACCGCTATGCGCACTCGGTCATGGGCGCGTTCACGACGTCGGTACGGCGCGTGCGCGTGCGTGCCTGGCTGACCGCCATTGGCATCGTGCTCGTGTTCGGGGCGGTGGTGTTCGTGCTGTGGATGGGCGCGCACGCGGTGGTCGCCGGTCGCATGAGCGCTGGCGAGCTCGGCCAGTTCCTGCTCTATGCCATGTTCATCGCCGGTGCGGCAGCGTCGTTGTCGGAGATGTGGGGCGAGGTACAGCGTGCCGCCGGGGCCATGGAACGACTGGTCGAGCTGCTGCACGCGACGTCTGCCATCGTCGCCCCGCCCCGGCCCCGCACTCTGCCCGAACCCGGCGAGGGGCGGCTGCGATTCGAGGCGGTGGGATTCAGTTATCCCTCTCGTCCCGGCGAGCTGGCGCTCGATGATTTCACCCTCGAGGTCAATCCGGGCACGACCGTGGCGCTCGTGGGCCCGTCGGGCGCCGGCAAGAGCACGGTAATCAGGCTTCTGCTGCGTTTCTATGATCCGACCGCCGGCCGTATCCTGCTCGACGACATCGACATCGCCGCGGCGGATCCGGCGGCGGTGCGGGCGCGCATCGGGCTCGTGCCGCAGGAGACTGTGGTGTTCGCCGAGAGCGCGCTCGAGAACATCCGTTACGGCCGCCCCGGCGCCAGCGACGAGGAAGTCCGCGCCGCCGCACGGGCGGCTGCCGCGGACGAATTCATCGAGCGACTGCCGCAGGGTTACGACACCTTTCTCGGCGAACGCGGCGCGCGACTCTCGGGTGGGCAGCGCCAGCGGATCGCGATTGCGCGCGCGATCCTGAAGGATCCGGAGATCCTGCTTCTCGACGAAGCGACCTCGAGCCTGGACGCCGAGAGCGAGCAACTCGTGCAGGCCGCCCTGGCCAAGCTCATGCACGGCCGCACGACGCTCGTGGTCGCGCACCGTCTCGCAACGGTCGTGAAGGCAGGCCGGATCGTCGTCGTCGAGCGCGGCCGTATCATCGCCCAGGGCACGCACGGCGAGCTGCTGCGCAGCTCCGCGCTGTACGCCCGCCTCGCCGCACTGCAGTTCGGCGAAGCCGCCTGAACCGCCCGGGTGGCGGTGCCCGCGTCCCGTCGCCCGGCGCAGGCGAGGCACGGCGCCGGGTCGGAGTGGTGCGAACCCGGTCGCGGCGGGCGGCGCGCGGCGACTCCGGTGACGTGCGGGCCGCCCGCGTGCCCCGTATCATGCGCCTGCGCGCGGGCCGACCCCGGGGCTCGCCGTGCACGTGAGGAGGATGGCAGTGAACGAACCGGTCACGGACGTGTCGACGGATTGTGTGGCGCTCGGTTTCGACGGGGCGCGGCTGGAGCGCGTGCTCGCTGTCATCACCGCCGACGTCGAGGCGCGGCGCTGCGACGGGGCGGAGATCATCGTCGCCCGCGGCGGTCAGGTCGCGCTGCACGGGCGGCGCGGCTATGCCGATCGGGCAGCCGCCCGGTTCCTCGGCGCCGACGCCGTGTTCGCGAGCATGTCGGTCGGCAAACAGTTTACCAACGTTCTCGCGCTGCATTACGTCGAGCGCGGCGATCTGCGTCTGCACACGCCGATTGCGGACGTCCTGCCCGCGTTCGCTGCGCGCGGCAAACGGCGCGCGACGCTGATGCACCTGCTCACGCACACCAGCGGCGTACCGTCGGCGATCCCGGTCATCCCGGTAGAGGATTTGATCGACGTCGAGCGCCTCGCCGCCTGGGCCGCCGCGCAGGCGCCCGAATCGCAGCCGGGCGAGCGCGTGACCTATTCGGTGCTCGCGGCGCATTCGGTCATCGCCGCGATGCTGCTGCGCGTCGCTGGCCGCGGTCGCAGCTTCGCCGCCATGCTCGAGGAGGAGCTGTTCGGGCCGCTCGGCATGCGCGACACCAGTCTCGGCCCGCGCGCCGATCTCCTCGCACGCTTGTGCCCGCTGACGGTCTGCTACGAGGAACCCGGGCTGTTCGATCCCGTCCAGGTTCTCGGGTTCGGGCAGCTGCTGCGGATCCCCGGCGCACAAGTGCCGGCGGGCGGTTATCTGACCACGGCGTGCGACGTGCACCGCTTCGCCGAGATGCTGCGCCGGGGCGGCGAGCTCGACGGCGCGCGTATTCTGTCGCCGGCGATGATCGATTTCGCGACCCGCAACCGTACCGGCGAAAAGCCCAACTCGCTGTGGGACTACACCTTCGATCTGCGTGGCTGGGAGCCGTGGCCCGCCTGCCTCGGCGCGGGTTTCTTTCTGCGCGGTGACGCCGTGACGCCCGGTCCGTTCGGGGCCCTCAACAGCCCGCGCACCTTCGGTGGCATGGGTGCCGGATCGACCTGCTTCTGGATAGATCCGCAGCGCGATCTGAGCTTCACGTTTCTGTCCACGGGACTCATGGAGGACAGCCGGCACATCGAACGGCTCGCGTTGCTGTCCGATCTCGTCGTGGCGGCGCTGACTTGACCGCAGCGCGCTCAACACGGCTCCCATGAGCGCAAACCAATCCCGACCGCCGCCACTGCCGCGGCCGCGCGTGGCCGCGATGCGCGGCTACGCTCCCGGCGAACAGCCGGCGCCAGGCGTTCGCGTCGTCAAGCTCAACACCAACGAATGCCCGTATGCGCCGAGCCCGCGCGTGGCGCAGGCGCTGCGCGAGTTCGACGTGGACAGCCTGCGCCGCTATCCCCAGCCGATGGCCGATCGCTTCCGCGCGAGCGCGGCGGCGCTGTACGGCCTGCGGACCGAGCAGGTGCTCGCCGGCAATGGCAGCGACGACATTCTCAATATCATCCTGCGCGCCTGGCTGGACCCGGGCGACGCGCTGGCCTGCCCGGCGCCGACGTACTCGCTCTACCCGGTGCTGGCGCAGATCCACGGCGCGCGGATGGTTCCGGTACCGTGGGCGGATGACTGGCGCCTGCCGGTTGATGCCCTGTGCGCCACCGGCGCACGGCTGACGATCGTTGCCAACCCCAATGCACCGAGCGGCACGCTGGTGCCGATCGCCGAGCTGCGCGCGCTCGCGGTGCGCCACGACGGGCTGCTCGTGATCGACGAGGCCTACGTCGAGTTCGCCGACGAAAGCGCACTGGCGTTGCTGGCGGAGCTGCCGAACGTGTTGCTGTCGCGTACGCTCAGCAAATCCTACGGACTGGCCGGTCTGCGCTTCGGATATGCCCTGGGCGACGCGCGTGTCATCGCCGAGCTCGCCAAGGTCAAGGACAGCTATAACTGCGACGCACTGTCCGTCGCCGCCGCGGTGGCGGCAATCGAGGACCAGGACTACGCCCGGCAGATGTGGGCCCGCGTGCGCGCCGAGCGTGCGCGGCTCGCCACGACGCTCACGCAACGCGGCTGCGAGGTGATCCCGAGCCAGGCCAACTTCCTGTTCGTGCGCCCGCCCGGTGGCGACGGCGCCGGCCTGTACGCGGCGCTCAAGGCCCGCGGCGTGCTGGTACGCCACTTTGCCGAGCCCGCGCTCGCCGACCGGGTCCGTATCACCGTCGGTACGCCCGAAGAGAACGACGTGCTGCTGCGGGCCCTGCCCTGAGCGGCTGTATCCGCCCCGCACCGGTCGCGGGCCAGGATGCTATGCTCTGCGGGATTTCCAGTCCTCGCCCGAGATCCCCCGATGTCCACCACCGATCCCCTGCCGATCAGCGAAGCGTTCGAACGCGCGATTGCGCCCGATATCCGCAAGACCGGATTGAGCCCGGATTTCTGGTATCCGCTCGCGCGCGCGAGGAATCTGAAGCCGGGCCGGGTTCTGGGCGTGTCGTTCGCCGGCGAGCCCATCGCCCTCTATCGCACTCGCGACGGCCAGGTCCACGCCCTCGAAGACCGCTGTGCGCACCGCCAGGTACCGCTCAGCACGGGGGTCGTCAAGGACGACTGCCTGCAGTGCGGCTACCACGGCTGGGTCTACGACCACGGTGGCGCCTGCGTGAACGTCCCCTATCTCGACAAGGGCCGCACCCTGCCGAACGGCGTGCGCGGCTATCCGTGCCGGGAGGCCTACGGTCTGGTGTTCGTGTTCACCGGCGACGCCGCGCAGCCCGGCTTCGGGGAATTTCCGCAGGTGCATACCTTCGGCAATCCCGCCTACCGTACCCGCGTTCTCGACCGCCGGGTCGCTTGTCACTACTCGTTCATGCACGAAAACCTGATGGACATGAACCATCAGTTTCTGCACCGGCGCCTGATGGGGCGGATCCGCACCGTGTTTCTCGAGCTGCGATGCGCGCCGGGCTCGGTCGAAATCGATTACACCTTCGAGCGGGTCGGTGGACGCCAGCCGCTCGGCGAGAAGCTCATGATCGGCCGGCGCCGGCACGCGCCCGAGCCCGGCGTGAGCGGGCGCCGCGACCTGATGCGGATCCGCACCGGGTATCCCTACCAGACGCTGCAATTCTGGACGGCCGGCAGCGACGCGCCTGCGCTGGACTTGTGGAACGTCTACGTTCCCGAGGATCGTGCCCAGCGGGTGAACCACACGTTCGGCATGATGAACGTCCGCAAACCGGGTATCCCGGGTCTCATCCACCTGCTGTGGCCGTTCATCATCTGGTTCACCGAGGGCATATTCGCCGAGGATCGATGGATCGTCGAGCTCGAACAGAAGGCTTTCGACGACCAGGGTGGAGACCGGAACAACGAGATATTTCCGGTCATCCGCGCCTTGCGTGAAGTGCTCGTCAGTCAGGGCGTGGCCATCGATTCCGCGTCCTGATCCGGTCATCGCGGGGGAATTGCGACGTCCATCACAGGCGCCACGCACGCCTGGCGGCGTCGAGAGCCCTGCCGTCACCCGCCTGGCGGCGTCGGAATATTGAACTGCTTGGCATTCGCCCGGGCATGACCGCCCTGCAAACGGGAACTCCGTCGCACGACGGACAGCCTTCCGCGCAAGTCAGCAGAAGTCACCTAAAGTAAACAACGGTTACGCCGCTCAAGATCGCGCACGGAGTGATCCAGGCCGGCAGCGGCGGGTGAGCGGTCGGCGGGGGGTCGGGATGCGCGCAATCGTTACAGACGGCAGGGCCGTCCGGGAGCAGAAGCCTGTCATGAGCGTAGTGCAGTTGCGAGATCGGGAAGCCGGGACCGAGAGTGGCAAGCGGATACGGCTGCTGGTGAGGTGTCGCGATCTGGCCGCGGAACGCCTCGGGGCCGCGCTGAAGCCGATGCTCGACAAGGTCGACGACGCGCTGTTCGAGCTAGCCGAGAAGTCCGAGAACAACGCGCTGCAGAGGACTTACTTCGACGCCATGCGCGAGGTCAGGCTGAAGCGCGCCGGCATCGAAGCCGGTTACCGTGACGAGTTCGTCGCCGTGTTCGACTACGCGGTGAGCGGTGAACGCCCGCAAGTCGCCGCGGCGATCGATTTCGAGCATATGAGCCTCGTCGACGAGGACGCGGTCGAGGAGGAGATCGCGGTCGCGAACATGGCCGCCAAGATCGCGTCCCAGGCGCGCGACGACCTGTACGCACTGGACAAACGCATCGGCAGCCTGATGGGGCGACCGGATCTCGACGGCAACGACAACCCGTTGTCGCCCAAGGCCGTGTGCAACGCCATGCGCCAGGCCTGTTCGCGGGTCGACGCCGGCATCGAAGTCCGACTGATCATGCTCAAGCTGTTCGACCGCTACGTGGTCGATCTCGTCCCGGCCGTGTACCGCGAGATCAACCAGTATTTCGTCGAGCACCGCGTGCTGCCGGAGATCCGCGCCGGTGTGCGCAGGTTCCCGGCGTCGCAGGCCGCCAGTGTTCTGTCCCAGCGCGGGACATTCTCGGCCGGCGCGGGCGAGGCGGGCGAGGACGGCCTGCTCGGCATGCTGCGCGCATTGGTCGGCGCCGGCGGCGCGGATGGTTTCGCCCGCATGCCCGCCGCCGGCATCGGCGTGCCCGGCGTCAGCGGCGCGGTCACGGCCCTCACGGGACTGCAGCACGGTAACGTCGACGCTCTGGCGGCGGCGGGAGGTTTCGAGGTCGAGGCGGTGCGCGCCGGCCGGGTCAACGTGCTGCGAGCCCTGCGTGGCAGCGGTCTGCTGGCCGAGCTGCAGGCGCCGCAGCACATGACCGTCGACATCGTCGCCATGCTGTTCGACTACGTGCTCGCCGACGGCGCCCTGCCGGACGCGATGAAGGCGCTCATCGGACGGCTGCAGATCCCGATGGTCAAGGTCGCGTTGCTCGATGGCACGTTTTTCTCGAAAAAGAGCCACCCGGCGCGACGCCTGCTCAATACCATCGCCGAGGCGGCGGCGCGCGTGCGTGAGGAGCCGGCCGGCCAGGCGGCCCTGCACGCGCAAGTGGAAACGCTCGTCGCGCGCGTCGTCGCCGAGTTCGAGGACGACGTCGGCGTGTTTGCCGCCATCACGGCGGATTTCGAGCGCTTCGTCGCCGAGGGGCTGCACGAGGCGGTCGTGCGCCGTGAGCGCAGCGCGCGCGTGGTCCAGGGCAGGGAACGGCTCGAGCAGGCGAAGATCTTCGCGCGCAATGCCGTCGAGCGCTGCGTCGCCAAACACGGTCACGTGGAGCTCGTTTACAACTTCCTTCTCAACCACTGGAAAACCCTCATCATCACCAGCCACGTGGAGTGCGGCGAGGACAGCGCACCGGTCGCCGAGGCGCTGCGCGTCATGGACGATCTCGCCTGGAGCGTCACGCCGAAGACGACTGTGGCCGATCGGGACCGGCTGCACGCGCTGCTGCCCGGACTGATCAAACGTCTGCAGCGCGGAATGGAATCCGTGTCCGCGCCACCGGCCGCGCGTGCGCGCTTTCTCGACAAGCTCGCGCAGTGCCACGCCGAGGCCGTACGCCGCGTCGTCGCGCAAACCGCCGCGAGCACGCCACCCGCGGACGAGGAATGCGAACGCACACTGCCCGAGGGCACCACCGCCGGGGACCTGGCGGACGAAGCCGCGGTGACCGTCGATCCGTTCGCCGATACGCTGCCCGAGGGGACGACGAACGCCATGCTGGAAGGCGAGGGCGGGCAGGCCGATCCGGGCGCCGCGACCGGCGACGATGGCGCGCCGTGCACGCAGCCGATCGCCAGCCCGGTCGCCGGCGACACTCTCGACACCCAACCGGCGGCGCACGCTGTCGCGACCGGCGTACGGGAACCGGCCGCGCATACGCGGTCGCATCCGCCCCACGCGCAGGACCCGGATGCGGCGCCCGCGCACGCGCCAGCGGTGCCGGTCATCACCGGACGCCCGCCGGACAGGGCCGCCGCGAGCGAGGCGGCCGACGCCGTCGATTTCGCCGGCCTGTTCCGTGACCGCCTGGCCCGCGACGGCGCCGTGTGCCTGGCCGATGTGCTCGCCGTCGCCACCGGCGCGGAAAACCCGGCCCGTCCGCCGCAGGCGTCGTTCGATCTGCACGTGCCGGCCGCCACCGATGCGGCCGACGGGTTGCCGGCGATGGACGTCTCGGCGCTGTTCAGGCTCGGTACGGTCGGCAGCTCGGAGCTCGAACGCCTGCTCGCCGAGGGCGCGATCGACGTCGAGGACGTGACCCTGGGCGAGATCGACGATGGCGACGGCGCCGATGGCGGCGACGACTACACGCGTCTGGTTGCGACGCTGGCCCCGGGCACCTGGCTGGAATTCGACGACGAACACGGAAATCCCGTGCGCGCACAGCTCGCCTGGATCAACGGTGTCACCGACCTGTTCGTCTTTACCGACAAGCAGGGTCGCAAGCTCAACGACCGCACGCGCAACGGCCTGACCGCCGATCTGCGCCGCGGTACGGCCCGCGTAGTGGAACCCGACTCACCGCCGCTGTTCGAGCGCGCGTTCGGCCGGCTCCTGGACGGCCTTGGTGGCAGTGATGCCTGATGCGGCGCCGGCCGGGTGTGTGTCAACTCAGAGGATCAGCAGCATGAACGCAGCAACCCAGTCCGAATGCGGTCTGCCGCCACTGGCAGTCAACCTCGTGGCCGACGCGCGCGGGCTGGTATCGCCGCCCGAGATCTGTCTGAAAGTGGCCGAGCTGGCGCAGGCGAGCGACACCTCCGTGACTGAGCTCGGCGAGGTCATCATCCGTGATCCCAACCTGACCGCGCGTTTGCTCAGGCTGGTGAACAGCCCCTACTACGGACTGCGTGGCGAGATCGATACGGTCTCCCGGGCGGTGATGGTGATCGGTACCCAGGAGTTGTACAGCCTGGTCATCGCCATCACCGCGGTGCGTTCGTTCTCGATGATTCCCAACGGTCTGGTCAACATCGACACGTTCTGGCGGCACGGCATATACGCCGGTCTGATCGCCCGTGTGCTCGCCAGGCGTTGCCACGTCCTGCACCCCGAGCGCCTGTTCATCGGCGGCCTGCTGCACGACCTCGGTTCGCTGATCCTCTACCACCGCCTGCCGGAGATCTCGCGCAATCTGATACTCGCCGCCAACGGTGACGAAGAGGTGCTGCACGAAGCGGAGCGCCAGGAGCTCGGCTTCAGTCACGCCGATCTCGGCGCCCTGTTGCTCGCGAGCTGGCACATACCGATTACCTTGCAGGACGCCATCCGCTGGCACCACTGTCCGGGCGAGGCGACCATCGCCCGCCTCGAAGCGGCCATACTGCACGTCAGCAACGTTCTCGCGAATCGATCGGGCATCGGCGGCTTCTGCGAGAACACCCGCGACGACGGGTTCGTGGACGAGCGGGCGCTGCGCATCATCGGCCTGAGCTCGAACGAGATCGACGCGAGCGGCGTCATCGCCGAAGCCGGCGAGCATTTCACCCAGACCGCGGCGATCCTGGCCGCCGCTTGAGCGGGGGCGCACCGGCACCCGATCGTCGACGCCGGCCCGGGCGCAGGACCCTGCCGGCGTCCGGCCAGGCGCGGCTCAGCGCGCTTTGAACGCGCGTACCGCCGTGTTGAAGCTTTCCCCGAGCGCCTGCATCACGTCGACGTGCGCGTTGTACGCCCCGAGCACGATGGCGCGCTGCTCGGGCGTGATCGTGTCGCCGAGCGAGGCCTCGGCAGACTGCAGGCAGCTGAGGTATTCGTCGCCGTCGGCCAGGTAGGCTTTGAGCCGTTTCTGCGCGCCGACCAGATCGTCTTCGGTCGCCTTCGCGCCGTCCGGGATCTCGGGCGCCGCGCCCGGCGTGCGGCAATCCGGGGCGAGGGTGCTCAGGGACTGTGCGCCGGCGGCGCTGACGACGAGAAGTGCGGCGCAGGCTGCGAACGCGCGCAGCGCGGGTGTGCAAAGCGAACTGGTCATCTGTGCCTCCGTGGGCGGCTGCTGTCGGCAGGCTGCGATCTTAGGGGCCCGGTCACGCGACGACAAGCACGGCCCGCCCGCGGTCCTCTATACTCGGCTGCAATCGGGTTGGCCGCCACGGAGGCCTGCGGTGCAGATTCGTTGCCAGGTGTGCGGCCAGCTCAATCGCGTCGGCACGCTGGCCCCCGGGTACGCCGCCCGCTGCGGCCGTTGTGCCAGCGTCATTCATCAGCACCGGCGCGGGGCCGTCATGCGGACCCTGTTGTACAGCGCGGCTGCGCTGGTGCTGTACGTGCCCGCCAACATCCTGCCGATCCTGAGCATGGATAAGTTCGGTATGCATTCGCAAAATACGATACTCAGCGGTTGCGCGGAACTATTTCGCAGCGGCTACTGGGGAGTCGGTGCCGTCGTGTTCTTCGCCAGCGTGTTCGTGCCGTTGTTCAAGCTCACGGCGCTGTTCTACCTCGCCTGCACCCATCGCAGCCCGAGCCATCGGTCGTACAAGACGCGGTTGTACCGCTTCGTGCACGCGATCGGACCGTGGTCGATGCTGGATGTCTTCCTCGTGGCCGTGCTGGTGTCGCTGGTGAAGCTGGGCGATCTGGCCTCGGTGTCACCGCAGCCCGGCCTGGTGGCTTTCACGGCGGTCGTGGTGCTGACCATGCTCGCGTCCGCCAGTTTCGATCCGCGGCTGATCTGGGACACGCAGGTGCGGGCGCGTGACGGCTGACGAGGACGGCATCGTCGAGGCGACGCAACGCCGCAGCACGCTGTTGTCGTTCGCCGTGGTGATGCCGCTGCTCGCCGTGGCGATCGCGGGCTGGCTGGTCTACCGCGCGCTACCCGAGCGCGGGCCGGTCGTGGAGGTCGGGACCGCGGATGCCGAGGGGCTCGAGGCGGGCCGCTCGCTGGTCCGTCATCGCGGCGTCGTCATCGGCACGGTCGATGCAATCCGGCTCGCCCCGGATCTCACGGGCGTGTTGCTCACGCTCGCGCTCGAACCGGGCATGGATGCGTTCGCGCGCCGGGGTGCGCGCTACTGGGTGGTGCGCCCGACCGTCGGTATGCGCGAGGTCAGCGGTCTGGGTACGCTCGTCGCCGGCCGCTACGTGCAGGCGGAAGCCGGGCGCGGCGCGGCGCAAACCCGGTTCACCGCGCTCGCCGAGGCGCCGCTGACGGATACGGACAGCGGGGATCTGGTGGTGGTGCTGCGCGCGGATTCGGCGGACGGTCTCGGGCGCGGCACGGACATGCTGTACCGCGGCGTGCGCGTCGGCGTGATCCGGTCGGTGACGCTCGATCCGGATGGCACCGGCGTGCGGCTGGAGGGTGCCGTCGGCCTGCGCCATGCCCGGATCGTGCGTGCCAACAGCGTGTTCTGGGTGCGCGGCGGTCTGAACGTCAGCCTCGGTCTGTTCAAGGGCATCGAACTGGACGCGAACTCGTTGCAGTCGCTGGTCAGCGGCGCCATCCAGATCGCGACGCCGGAGCCGCCCGGCGCGCCGGTCGCGAGCGGCGCAATCTTTTCCCTGGCGGATAGCGCGCCGTCGGGCTGGGCGCGCTGGCGGCCGCGCCTGCACGGCGGTCAGTCCGGCTCCGCCCAGTCGCCGCCGCTGCCCCCGCCGGGGCCTGCGCCGGCGCGACCGTGAAACCGCGCAGCCGTCATGGCGCTGGCACGCCAGCCCGGATCGGCGCCTGCGTCGCAGTCGGGGTAATCTCAGTATCCAATTGATTACGTGAGGATTTACAGTATTTCAAGGCTGCGGTGCCGGAGTTCGGGGCGGCCACCCGCGGCGGCCCGCCCGGCGACCGGGCTCGGTCGCTGAGCCCGCGGCTGCGATAGCATCGCGGGCACCGAGGCCATGCTGCACATCCACCAGAGCAATCGTCTCGAGGTTCTGGCCGATCGGCTCGCCGCCTGGCTGAGCGACGCGCCGGCCGCCCCGCTCGTGGCCGAGCAGGTAATCGTGCCGAGCGCCGGTCTCGGGCGCTGGCTCGCGCTCGCGCTCGCCACCCGGCTCGGCGTGTGCGCGAACGTGCGTTTTCCGCTGCCGGCGCAGTTCGTGTGGGAAGTGTTCCGCGCCGTGCTCCCGCAGGTTCCCGAGACTTCGCGATTCGAGCCTGCGGTGCTCGCCTGGCGGATCCTGGCGCAGCTGCCCGAGCTGGCGGCCGATCGCCGCGGCGCGGCGGTGGCGCGTTACCTCGCGCAGGGCGACGAGCGCATGTGCTACGAACTCGCCGTCAGGCTCGCCGGGACCTTCGATCAGTACCTCGTCTACCGGCCCGACTGGATCGGGGCCTGGGAACGCGGTGGCTCGCCCGACGACTGGCAGGCCATGCTGTGGCGGGCGCTCGTACGCGATGGCGACGACGCGCACTGGGCGCGGCTGCAGGCGCGTTTCCAGGCCGCGATCGCCGGCGCGACCGCGGCGCTGCCGGCCCGCGTGGCGCTGTTCGGCGTATCGACCTTGTCGCCGGCCTACGTGGACGTGCTGGCCCGCATCGGCGCCCACCGTGACGTGCATCTGTACCTGCTCAACCCCTGCCGCGAGTTCTGGGCCGACATCCTGGCACCCGCCGATCTGGCGCGCCGGGACGTCGTCGACGAGCAGGCCGGGCATTATGCCGTCGGCAACCCGCTGCTCGCCTCGCTCGGCCGGCAGGGACGCGAGCTGTTCGATCTGCTCGCCGAGCTCGAGGCGGTGGTCGACGACGCGTTCGTCGATCCGGACCCGACCCGCCTGCTCGGTTGCATCCAGGCCGACATTCTGGACTTGCGCGACCGTGGCCCTCTCGAACGAACGGAGCTGGCCGCCGGCGACCGTTCGTTGCAGGTGCACGCCTGCCACGGGCCGATGCGCGAGATCGAGGTGTTGCACGATCAGCTGCTCGCCCTGTTCGCGGAGCTGCCCGGGCTCGAGCCGGGCGACATCCTCGTCATGGCGCCCGATATCGACGCCTACGCTCCCTACATCGATGCCGTGTTCGGCGCGGCGAACGGCGCCCGCTACATTGCCCACGCCGTCGCCGATCGCAGTCGGCGCGGTCAGAGCGCGGTCATCGACGTGTTCTTCCGGCTGCTGGAGACGGCGTCCGGGCGCTGGTACGCCGACCGTGTGCTGGCATTGCTCGAGTGTGCGCCGGTGGCGCGCCGGTTCGCGCTCGACGAGGTGGCGATCGATCAGATCCGCGACTGGATCCGCGACACCGGCATCCGCTGGGGGCGCGATGCCGGGCACCGCGCCGGGCTGGGCCTGCCGCCGTCCGACGCGCACAGCTGGCGCGCCGGCCTGGACCGCCTGCTGCTCGGCTATGCCCTGCCGGGCGACGGCGCGACCCTGTTCGCGGACATCCTGCCGCACGCGCAGGTCGAAGGCAGCGGCGCCCGCGTGCTGGCCGGTCTCAGCGCGTTTTGCGCCGCCCTCGCCGAGCTCGGTGAACGCCTCGCGAGCCGCCATCCGGTGACCGGCTGGTGCACGATTCTCGGTGCCGCGGTCGAGGCGTTTCTCGCGCCCGTGCTCGCCGAGGAGCCGGCCGTGGCGGCGCTGCGCGAGGCGCTGGCCGACCTGCGTCGCGACGTGACCGTGGCCACTCATGACGCCTGCGTCGGTCTGGATGTGGTCGTGGCGGCGCTCGAAACGGCACTGGCGCGGCCGCGGCGCGCCACCGGGTTCCCCTCCGGCGCGGTGACCTTCAGCGCCATGGTGCCGATGCGCAGCATTCCGTTCCGCGTGGTCTGCTTCGTGGGCATGAACGATGGTGCCGTACCGCGCCACCAGCCGCGGCTCGGTTTCGATCGGCTGCAGCAGGATCACCGCCGCGGGGATCGCTCGCGCCGCGAGGACGATCGCTACCTGTTCCTCGAAGCCCTGCTGTCGGCGCGCGACACCTTCTACCTGAGTTTCGTCGGCCAGGATCTGCGCGACAATTCATCGCGGCCACCGTCGGTGCTGGTGGCGGAACTGCTCGATTACGTCGGCCGCGGTTTTGCCATGGCGGGGGCGAGCGCCGCCGGCGCGGTGCTCGTGCGCCACCCGCTGCAGCCGTTCAGTCGTCGTTATTTCGACGGCGGCGACGACCGGCTGTTCAGCTATGCGGGAGAGCTCGCCAGCGCCGTGCAGGTGCGCGCAACGCAGGACCTGAGCGCGCCGGCGCCGCTGCTGGCCGATCCGCTGGCGCCGGATGCACAAGCGCACACGCTCGACGTTGCCGATCTGGTGGGATTCTGGATCAACCCGAGCCGGGCATTTCTGGAGCACCGACTGGCACTGCGGCTCGCGCCCGGCGAGGATGTGCTCGAGCACGACGAGCCTTTCACACTCGCGGGGCTCGCGCGCTGGCGTTGCGAGGACGCGCTGATCAATCTGCTCGACGCGGGTCGCAGCATCGAAGAGGCCGAGCGCGTGCTCGCGGCACGGGGCCTGCTGCCGCACGGTGCCATCGGCCACGCGCAGTACGACGCCGCGGTCATCGACATGCAGGGTCTGGCCGCACGTATCGACGCGGCACGCACGGGCGAGCGCCTGGCGCCGCAGGCAGTGGCGCTCGATCTCGGCACGCTGCGTGTGGAGGGAGAACTCGGGGGTCTGAGCCGTGGCGGACTGACGGCATGGCGCCCGGCGGGGCTCGGCGGCCGGCATTATCTCGATCTCTGGCTGCGCCACCTGCTGCTGAATGCGGTCGAGCTGCCGGGGATCGAGGGTCGCAGCCGCTTCGTGGCCCGTGACCGCGTGCTGGTGCTCGAACCGCTGGCGGCACCGGTGGCGCGCGCCGAGCTCGAGCGGCTCGCCGCGCTGTATCGCGACGGTCTCACGCGCCCGCTGCCGTTGTTTGCCGCGAGCTCGCTCGCCTACGCGCGCTGCGTGCGGGCGGGTAAGGCCGATCCGCTGCGCGCCGCGCGACGCGAATGGACGAGCGATTTCGGGCGCGGCGAGGACCAGGACCCCTGGCATCGTTACGTGTATCGCGGCATCGATCCCCTGGGCGCGGAGTTCGAGCATCTGGCGTGCGCCGTGTTCGGGCCGTTGCTCGACTGTGTCCGTCCCGACCGGGCGTGAGGTAAGACGACCATGCAAGCGCAACTGCCGCTCACCGATCTCGTGGCCGCACTGCCCGCCACCGTGCCGTTCAAGGGACCCGAGGCGATCGAACGCGAACGCGGGCGGGCCTTTCGCGTACGCCTGGGTGCCAACGAGAGCGCGTTCGGGATCGCGCCCGCGGCGCGCGCGGCCATGATCGAGGCCGTCGGGCGGGTGTCCTGGTACGGCGATCCGGACGGTCAGGAGCTGCGTGCGGCGCTCGCCGCCCGGCACGGCGTGACGAGCGCCGAGATCTGCCTGGGCGCGGGTATCGACGAGCTGCTCGGTCTGCTGGTGCGCGCGACCGTGGCCGCGGGTACGCCGGTGGTCACCTCGCACGGCGGCTACCCGACGTTCAACTTCCACGTGCACGGCTTCGGCGGCCGCCTGGAGGCGGTGCCATACCGTGACGACCACAACGATCTGGAGGCGCTCGCCGCGGCGGTGCGGCGCGTACGCGCGCCGCTCGTCTATCTGGCCAATCCGGACAATCCGACCGGCACCTGGCACGAGCGTGCGGCGCTGGAGGCGTTCATGACGGCACTGCCGCCGCGCTGCCTGCTGATCCTCGACGAGGCTTACATCGACTTCGCTCCTGCCGCCGCGTACGTGCCGGTCAGCACCGCCGATCCGCGCGTGGTGCGGATGCGGACGTTTTCCAAGGCGCACGGGATGGCCGGGGCGCGCATCGGCTATGCGATCGCCGCGCGCGAGGTCGTGTGCGCCCTCGACCGGATCCGCAACCACTTCGGTGTCAACCGCATCGCGCAGGCCGGCGCGCTCGCTTCCCTGCGTGAACAGGACTTCGTCGCCGGCGTGGTGCAGGCCGTGGCCGCGGGCCGTGCGCACTACGCCGCACTCGCCGATCGGCTCGGGCTCGCGACCTTGCCCTCGGCCACCAATTTCGTCGCCATGGACGCCGGCAGCGGCGCGCGTGCGCTATGCCTGCTGGAGCGGCTCGAGACGCACGGCGTGTTCGTGCGCAGGCCGGCGGTGGCGCCGCTCGATCGCTGCATTCGGGTGACGGTGGGTACGCCGGCCGAACGGGCGTGCTTCGCCGAGCGGCTCGCCGTGGCGCTGGCGCAGATCGACGCCCGGTGAGCACGGCCCGCACCGAGCCCGTGCTCGCCGCGCCGCTGAGCGGCGTGCAGCTCATCGAAGCCAGTGCGGGCACGGGCAAGACGTGGACCATCGCCGGCCTGTACCTGCGCCTGGTGCTCGAGCAGCACCGCCACTGCGAGGACATTCTGGTGGTCACCTTCACGGACGCGGCGACCGCGGAGCTGCGCGAGCGCATCCGGGCGCGGCTGGTCGCGGCCCGCGCCGCGCTGGTTGCCGGCACGAGCGCCGATCCGCTGCTGGCGGTCCTGGCCGCGCGCGCGGGCGGTGATCCGGCCGTACTCGCGCACGTCGGCAACGCCATCCGCGCGTTCGACGAGGCCGCCATACACACCATTCACGGTTTCTGTGCCCGCGTGCTGGGTGACGGCGCATTCGAGGCGGCGCTGCCGTTCGCGACCGAGCTGGTCGCGGACGAGACGGCGTTGATGAACGAGATCGCCGCCGACTTCTGGCGCCGGGAGATGGATACGGTCCATCCGGTATTCGCCACGTACGCGACCGCGCGCGGCTACTCGCCGCAGCGCCTGTGCAGCGCCGTGCGCGGCTATACGGCGAAGCCGCTGCTCGAGCTGCGCGGTGCGGCCGCCGCCGACCGCGATGCCGCCGCCGCGGCGGTGCAGCGCATCCACACCGAGCTGCGCGCGCTGTGGGCCGCGGACGGCCCGGCCGTCACCAGCCTGCTCGCCACCGATCCCGGCCTCAATCACAGGAGCTACGCGCCACGGCACGTGACAATGTGGTGCGCGCAGTTGCAGCAACTGCTCGATGCCGCGGATCCGATCGGGCTCGCCGGTTTCGAGCACCTCGATCGCTACACCCCCGCGGGCCTGGCCGACAAGGCCAGCGGCCGGGCGCCGCTGCCCGAACACCGCTTCTTTTCGTTGTGTGAACAATTCGTACGGCACGTCCGCGGGCTCGCCGCGGGACTGAAATCGCTCGAACGCGAGTTCCTGCACTGGTGCAACGCCGAGCTGGCCGCGCGCAAGCGGCGCGCCCGCCAGCAATCCTACGACGATCAGCTGCTCGGTCTGTACACCGCGCTGCACGGCGCCGGCGGCGGCGCGCTCGCCGCGCGCATCCGCGCGCGCCATCCGGTCGCGCTCATCGACGAATTCCAGGACACCGATCCGCTGCAGTACGCCATCTTCAGCGCGATTTACGGCGCGCCGGCCGCTGATGGGGCGCTGTTCATGGTCGGCGATCCGAAACAGGCGATTTACAGCTTCCGTGGCGCCGACGTGTTCACTTACCTGGCAGGACGACAGGCGGCCACGCGCACGCACGCCCTGCAGCAGAACTGGCGTTCGAGCGCACCGCTGGTGGGCGCGTTCAACACCCTGTTCTCGCGTCCCGCCGAGCCGTTCCTGATCGGGCAGGTGCGTTACGTCGAGCTCGAGGCGGCACGTGCGGGCGGCCAGGCGCTCGTGGTCGACGGCGATCCGCCGGCACCCCTGGTGTTGTGGCAGCTGCCCCGCCGGGACGACGCCAGGAGCTGGGGCAAGGGTGAGGCGGCGGATTTCGCCGCCGCGGCCACCGCGACCGAGATCGTGCGCCTGCTCGCCGCGGGACGCGCCGGGCGGGCGCGGCTCGGCGACCGGGTGCTCGGCGGCGGCGACATCGCCGTGCTCGTGCGCTCGCATCGCGAAGGCGCGCTGGTCCGGCGTGCGCTGCGCGCACGCGGCGTCGCGACCGTGGAGCTCGGCCGTGAGAACGTGTTCGATTCGGTCGAGGCGCTGGAGCTCGAGATCGTGCTGCTCGCGGTCGCCGCGCCGGCGCGCGACGCGCTCGTGCGCGCCGCGCTCGGGACGCAAATCGCCGGTATCGACGGCGCCGGTATTGCGGCACTGCTCGCGGACGAGACGGGCTGGCAGCGCTGGAGCGACCGTTTCCATCGCCTGCACGGTCTGTGGCGCGTACACGGTTTCATGCGCATGTTCGTCGCGCTCGACCAGGAGCTGGCGATGACGGCGCGCGCGTTGCGCCAGCTCGACGGCGAGCGGCGCATCACCAATCTGCGCCACCTGGCCGAGTTGCTGCAGCGTGAGGAGAGCGTCGCCCACGCCGGCATGGAATCGCTGCTCGAGTGGTACAGCGGCCGGCTGGCTGCCGAGCGACCTCAGGACGAAGAGGAACAGCTGCGCCTCGAAAGCGACGAGAACCTGGTGCGTATCGTCACCGTGCACCGATCCAAGGGGCTCGAATACCCGGTGGTGTTCTGCCCGTTCCTGTGGGGCGCGCTGAAAACGGCGCCGCCCGAAGCCAATTTCGTCTGGCACGATCCGGATGCCGGCCTGCGCGCGGTCCTGGACATGGGCAGCGACGAACGCCCGCGGGCACTGGAATGCAAGCGTCGTGAGGATTTCGCCGAGTCGCTGCGCCTGTTCTACGTGGCGCTGACGCGCAGCGTCGAGCGCTGCTATCTGCTGTGGGGTCACGTCGACGCGGCATCGACGTCGGCGGCGGCCTGGTTCCTGTTGCCGCCACCGGATCCGGGCGAGGATCCGATTGCGGCGCTGGCGATCCACGTCGACGGGCTCGGCGACGCCGGTCAGCGCGCGGCACTGGCCGGGCTCGCGGCCACGCGCGCCGACGCGATCAGGCTCGCCGAGCCGGCGGTCGACAACGTCGGGTTCGACACCGGTCCGGCGCCGGCCGGGCGCTACCGCAGCCGGCGCAGCGACGCCCGCGTGCCGGCACCCTGGCGGGTCACGAGTTTCAGCGCGCTCGCGACCGGCGCCGAGACCCTGGTCGACCTGCCCGATCACGACGCCGTGGCCGGCGTCGCCGGCGACGGGCCCGGCGAAGGCGTGCGTGGCATCTACGCCTTCCCGCGTGGCGCCCGTGCGGGCAGTTGCCTGCACGCCATCCTCGAACGGCTGGACTTCACGGCCACGACGCCGCAGGCGCACGCCGCGCAGGTGGAGCACGTGCTCGATAGCTACGGCTTCGAGCGTGACTGGACCGCACTGCTGTGCCGGCATCTGCACGGCGTATTCGCGACCGCGCTCGATGCGACCGGCCTGCGGCTGGCGGACGTCGGGCGTGACCAGCGGCTCGACGAGCTCGAGTTTCACTACCCGATTGCGCGCCTGAGCGATCGGGCGCTCAGACGTGTGCTCGACGCGGCGGACGTGCCGCTGCCGCAACTCTTCGCGCAGGCGAGCGCACGGTTGCAAATCGCGCCGCTGCACGGGTACATGAAGGGCTACATCGATCTCGTGTTCGCGGCCGGCGGGCGCTACTACCTGGTCGACTACAAGTCCAACTGGCTCGGCGCCGATGTCGCGGATTACGGCGCCGAGCGTCTGCCCGCTGCCATGGCGCGCGAGCATTACTACCTGCAGTACCTCGTCTACACCGTGGCGCTGCATCGCTATCTGCGCCGGCGTCTGGCGCACTACGACTACGACACGCACATGGGCGGCGCCTATTACCTGTTCCTGCGCGGCATGCAAGCCGAGCGCGGACCGGCGAGCGGGGTGTTTCATGCGCGCCCGTCGCGCGCGCTGGTCGAGTCGCTGGATGCGCTGCTGGCCGGCAACGGGGAGCGCGCCGGATGAGCGCGGCGGACACCGGCGGCATGCTGGCGGCGCTCGTGACACGGGGCGGCGGCGCGGGTTTCTCGGCACTGGACGTGGAATTCGCGCGACTCATGCACCGGCTCGGCGGTGACGAGGACGGGGCGGTCGCGCTCGCCGCCGCGTGCGTCAGTCGCGCCACGGCGGCCGGCCACGTGTGCGTCGGTTTGGGTGCGCTGGCGGGCCGGCTGGTGGTCGCGGGCGAAGACCCGGGCGTGCGCGCACCGGCGTTGGGGGCGTGGCGCGAGCGGCTGCTGGCGAGCCGGGTGTGTGGCGGCCCGGGGGCCTGTACACCCCTGGTGCTGGACGCGAGCGACCGTTTGTACCTGCAGCGCTACTGGCGCTACGAGGACGAGGTCGCCGAGGCCCTGCTGGGCCGTGCCGCCGGCGACCCGGAAGCGGTCGACCTCGATCGGCTCGGCGCCGATCTGGCACGCCTGTTTCCGGCCGGCGGCGACACGGGTGGCGGCGCGCAGAAAATCGCCGCCGCGGTGGCGGTTCTCAAGCGCCTGGCGATCGTCTCCGGTGGGCCCGGCACCGGCAAGACGAGCACCGTCATCCGCGTCCTCGCGGCCCTGCTCGCACAACCGGGGGCGCAGACCTTGCGCATCGCACTCGCCGCGCCCACCGGCAAGGCGGCCAACCGGCTGCAGGAGGCGGTGCGGGCGGGACGTGAGCTGCTCGACGTGCCCGCGCACGTGCGCGCCGCCATCCCCGTCGATGCGGCGACGCTGCACCGCCTGCTCGGTGCGCGCCCGCGTTCGGTGTATTTCCGCCACGATCGCGATCACCTGCTGCCGGTCGACGTACTGATCGTCGACGAGGCGTCGATGATCGATCTCGCGCTGACGGCGAAATTGCTGCGGGCGCTGCCCGCGCATGCGCGGCTGGTGTTGCTCGGCGACCGCGATCAGCTCGCTTCGGTCGAAGCCGGTGCCGTCCTCGGCGAGATCTGCGCCGGGCGGAGCGCGTGGAGCGAGTCCCTGCGAGCGCGCCTCGAGCGCGTCGTCGGCGCGCCGCTGCCGCCGTCGGCGGTGTCGGCGACGTCGCTCTCCGAATCGGTGGTGCTGCTCGAGCGCAGCTACCGCTTCGGCGACGACTCCGGCATCGGCCGCCTCGCGCGCTGCGTGAATGCGGCCGACGCCGAGGGTGCGCTCGCGCTGCTGGGCGCCGGTGCCAGCGCCGATCTCGCCTGGGTGGCGCGAGATGACGGTTCGCTGGCGACGCGGATCGTGGCCGGCTTCAGGGAGTACCTGGAATGCGTGCAGGCCGGTGCCGAGCCGCGGACGGTGTTCGCGGCCTTCGACCGTTTCCGGGTCCTGTGCGCCCACCGCCACGGTCCCGCCGGCGCCGAAGCGATCAATGCGGCCAGCCTCGCGGCGCTGCAGGGGGCAGGGCTGGTCGATGCGCATGAGCCCTGGTACGCGGGCCGGCCGGTGATGATCGGCGAGAACGATTACGAGCTCGGACTGTTCAACGGCGACGTCGGCGTCGTGCTCGCGGATCCGGCCGCGGGCGGGGAGCTGCGGGTGACCTTCGAATCGGCGCACGGACAGCTGCGCCGCCTCGCGCCGGCGCGCCTGCCCGCCCACGAGCCCGCGTTCGCGCTGACGGTGCACAAGGCGCAGGGCTCCGAGTTCGACGAGATCGTGCTGCTGCTGCCCCGCGCGCCGTCCCCGGTGCTCACCCGCGAGCTGCTCTACACCGCGATCACGCGCGCGCGCCGGCGGGTGGAGATCCGGGCCGAGGAAGCGGTACTGCGCGCGGCGATCGCGCGGCGGGTGGAGCGTGTATCCGGGCTGCGGGATCGGCTCTGGCCAGCGGCGCCGCCCGGCGCCGTGGCCGGCGCGCCCAGGGCCGGCGACAGCGGACCGGCTCCCGGGCGCGCGTGATACGCTGCGTATGCGCGAGGGGAGCAACGTATCGTTCACGACCGCGCGGGGGACTTCGACCGGACAGGCAGTGAACAGGGCAATACCCAGAGGCAGGACCGAAGCGGCTTCGCCGAACCGGACGTTACCTCCCGGCAAGGCCTGCGCTCGTCGCGTACCGACCCGCCGGTTCACCGAGCGGCACACTGCGGGCGCGAGTCGTGCGCGTGACCTCCCACCGAACGCCCGCCCATCCCACACGCTCACGGGTCGCCTCCCCGAGGGATCCCGGCCATGGTGACCGGTAAGGCCCTGGAGCTGATCCGAGCCAGGGATCCGGAATTCCTGCGCGCGATCTTCAACCATCACTTCCAACTGACCGGTCTGCTGGATGCGGACGGGCGCCTGCTGATGGTCAACGAGACGGCGCTCAAGCTCGTCGGTGCTACGGAAGCCGACGTGCTCAACCGGTATTTCTGGGAGACACCCTGGTGGGCCCACTCCAAACCGCTGCAGGCGCGATTGCGAGCAGCGATGAAGAGGGCGGCGGCTGGTGAGTTCGTCCGCTTCGAGGCCGATCACCCCGACGCCGGGGGCGGCAGCAGGATCGTCGATTTTTCCCTCAGTCCGCTGCGGGATGACCACGGCCGAGTCAGGTACCTGATCCCGGAAGCGCGGGACATCACCGATCTCAAGCGTACCGAGCGCGCGTTGCAGCGGGCACTGGCCGAGCTGAAAGACCTGAAGGAAAAGCTCCAGGAGGAGAACATCTACCTGAAGGAACAGATACGGCTGGAGCAGGACCTGGGTGGCATGGTCGGCCGCAGCCCGGCATTGCAAACGGTGCTCGACCAGGCCGAGCAGGTCGCACGCACGGACGCGACGGTGCTGATCCTGGGTGAAACGGGGACAGGCAAGGAGCTGATCGCGCGCGCCATCCACGAGCGCGGCAGCCGGCGCGACGGCCCGCTGGTGCGGGTCAACTGTGCGGCCCTGCCCGCCAGTCTGATGGAGAGCGAGCTGTTCGGCCACGAAAAGGGTGCGTTCACCGGCGCGGTGAACAGAAAGCCGGGACGCTTCGAGCTGGCCGATGGCGGTACGCTTTTCCTGGACGAGATCGGCGATCTGCCCGTCGATCTGCAGGCGAAGCTGCTGCGCGTGCTCCAGGAGTACTGTTTCGAACGCGTCGGCGGCTCGCAAACGATCAGCGTGAACATCCGCATCATCACGGCGACCAACCGCAATCTGGAAAAGCTGGTCGCGGACGAGCGGTTTCGCCAGGATCTGTATTACCGACTGAACGTTTTCCGCATCGAGTGTCCGGCATTGCGGGAACGCCGGGAGGACATTCCTGCCCTGGTGCGGTACTTCATCGAACGGCACGGCGCGAAGATCGGCAAGCACATCGACAAGGTCCCGGCCCGGGTCATGAGCAGGCTGCAGGCCTACCACTGGCCCGGCAACATACGCGAGCTGCAGAACATCATCGAACGCGCCCTGATCGTCAGCCGTGACAACGTGCTCGAGCTGGGCGACTGGTTCGCCCCGGGCGCGGGCCCCGGCGAGGAGTCGGACGTACGCAGGCTGCGGGAGGTCGAGAAGCAGCACATCTGCAAGGCGCTGGAGCTCACTGGCTGGCGGGTGAGCGGGGCCGGCGGCGCCGCCGAGCGCCTTGGGCTCAAGCCGACCACGCTCGAGGCACGGATGAAGAAGCTGGGGATCAAACGTGCGAGCGCATGAGTCCCAATATTTTCGGAATTCCCCAATATTTCGTGATTTCCAGGCTCATCTCTGTTCCGACCTGGCCGTTCGCCATTCCCGGCCACGCAGGTAAACATTCTCTTTAAACAGTCACTTGGGCATCGGCCTGGGTGGCAGTGCCGTCCTGGCACGGCTCTTGAAGCGGACCTGCTCGAGCCTTTCCCGGCCCCGTACCGTGCGCGCGGCGCGTCACGCCAACCACCGAGTTGCGGTCATGAGCGTCGAACAGCAACAGGCCCAAACACCGAACGCCGAGGCGGATATCAAGAACCGGGCGCTCGCCTTGGGCGCCAAGGCCGTCGGCATCGCCTCGGTCGAGGCCATCAATGAGTACGCGCCCGGCGGTTACCGCCCGGACGATCTGCTCCGGGGCGCCAGGAGCGTGGTCGTGATCGGCGGGGGCGAGCCCACCGCCGGCGCCTGGCGCGCGGACTCGCACCGGGTGCTGGCGAGCGTCGGCTACAGCCGTAACGCCGCGGCGTCCGCCGCGCGCAGCCTCGCAAACTACGTCGAGGATCGCTACCGCTACTACGCCATGCCGATCCCGACCGGCAACAAAGTCGGCCATTACCCCTACATCAGCCTGAAGCTGTGCGCCGAGCAGGCGGGGCTGGGCACCCGCTCGCTGGCCGGTGGCATCGTCCTGCATCCGGAGCACGGCCTGCTGTACTACAACGGTTTCGTCACGACCATGCCGCTGACGGCCGATGGGCCGCTGCCCGAGCCGGTGTGCCCGGCGCCGTCCTGTGTCGCGATGTGGGAGGAGTTGGGCACGGTGCCCTGTCTTGCGTCATGTCCCGACTGTTTGAGCGGGGAACTGAGCAATGGCCGCATCCACGCGTTGCGATACCGGCAGGACCGCTGCTATGCGCGGGCGCAGACGACCTCGACCGATGCGTTCCAGAAGCTCCTGGTGGAAGCGGTGAACGAACCCGACGCCGAACGCCGCAAGGCGATTCTGTTCGGCAGCCACTTCAGCCGTACTGTGCGCAGCATGGCGTACTCCAGCGAACTTTCCGCCCAGTGTTTCAACTGCATGCTCAAGTGCCCGTTCAATCTCAAGCGGCTCAAGGGTATGCGCTGATCCGCGGGGACGCCGGCAATGTCTAGATTCGTATCCATGGACCTGTACCACCGCTACAAGGACGAAGTCTGGCGCCTGACCAACGCGCAGCAGCAGACGGACGCCGCAGGTCTGCAACGCGGTTTGTCGGAGCAGGAGATCGCGGACCGTCTGGGACTCGCGGTCGAGGACGTCCTCGAGATCCGCTGCATCGTCGAACACGAGATGACCCCGTTGCAGGAACACCTGGACGCCGACGACACCAAGGAGAGCCGGTTCAGGCGCCGGCGCTGACCGCGTGCGTCGCCCGGACCCGCCGCGGACAACGGAGAACGTCATGTCGAATTCCACGGTTCGGTTTCCGAATCCGCACGAGCTGGATCGCATTCCCGGTACCGAAGGCTGGCAGCGGATGTATGCGTACCAGCAACAGTTCGTCACCGACGACCCGGTGCGCAAGGCCTACGAGGAAGAGTCGTTCTGGTTTCAGAACAGCATGCACTGGCCCGACCCGATGCTGCCGTTCGACAATATCTTCTTCGAATCCGCCTTTTTCAGCCTGTCCCAGTACAACACACGTATCTTCGTGTTGCCGCCGGTGCGCGGCATCGACACGCGGATCGTCAACGGCTATGTCTACCTCGCCCCGGTTGCGGTGCAGAATCCGGTGGAGATCCGGGAGCGCGTCCGTCATTTCCTGGAGCGGGGCGGCTACTACTACGAGCACTGGCACGAGATAGAGGCGAAGTGGGAGCGGAAGATGCGGGGCTTGATTGCCGAGCTCGAGGCGATCGGGATCCCCGCCCTGCCCGCGATTGACGACAAACGGATCGTCACCGATGCCATCGGCGAATCGACGGGCTACCGGCTGATCAAGGCCTACGACACGCTGCTCGATCTGGCGGTCCGCTGCTGGCAGTACCACTTCGAGATGCTGAACCTCGGCTACGCGGCCTACGTCACGTTCATGGAGCACTGCCAGAATCTGTGGCCGAACATCCCCACGCAGCGCGTGACGCAAATGGTCGCCGGCATCGATGTCGTGCTGTTCAGGCCCGACGAGGAGCTGAAAAAGCTCGCCCGCAAGGCGGTCGATCTCGGCGTCGCCGAGGCCGTGAGGTTCAGCCCCAGGTTCACGGAGGTGAGGCAGGGGCTGGAGCGGTCCGCCGCCGGCCGCCAATGGCTGCAGGCCTGGGAGGCAGCCCGTTATCCGTGGTTCCACATCTCGACCGGCACGGGCTTCTATCACTATCACAAGAGCTGGAACGACGATCTGGACGTTCCCCTGTCCTCGGTCTGCATCTACATCGACAGGATCCTGCGTGGCGAATCGATTGAACGGCGCCTGGACGACGTGGCCCGGGAGCGCGACCGCATCATCGACGAATACCGGTGCCTGATCGAGGATCCGGACCAGCGTCACGCCTTCGACCAGTTGCGCCAGATCGCGGCAACGGTCTTCCCCTTCGTGGAGAACCACCAGTTCTACGTCGAGCACTGGTTCCACTCGGTGTTCTGGAACAAGATACGCGAGGTCGCAGCGCTGCTGGTGGAGCACGGCTTCATCGCCGAGGTCGAGGACGTGTGGTACCTCAAACGTGCCGAGATCAAGGATGCGCTCTGGGACCTGGTCAATGCCTGGGCCAGCGGCGTCACGCCGCGGGGGCCCGGGGTGTGGCCGCAGGAGATCGAGTGGCGCCAGGGCGTGCTGGCGAAGTTCCGCGAGTGGTCTGCGCCACCGGCGCTCGGCGTGGCACCGGAGATCATCCAGGAGCCGCTGACGGTCCTGCTGTGGGGCGTCACCAACGACTCCTTGCAGAACTGGGCGGCTGCCCAGGCGCTGGAGACGGGCGCGGGCCACAGGAAATTCAAGGGGTTCCCGGGCAGCCCGGGAACTGTCGAGGGACGCGCCCGCGTGTGCCGGTCGATCGCGGAGATCGCGCAGCTCGAAGAAGGTGAGATCCTGGTCGCGCAGACGACCTCGCCATCCTGGGCGCCGGTGTTCAACAAGATCAGGGCCTGTGTCACCGACGTGGGCGGTGCCATGTCGCACGCCGCCATCGTCTGCCGCGAGTACGGATTGCCTGCGGTCGTGGGTACCGGTTGCGCCACCCGCGTGGTGAAAACGGGTGAGAAGATCCGCGTCTGTGGCACCACCGGCCAGATCAGCGTGGTCGATTGACGCTCGTCTTCGCTTCATCCCGGCCGCGTCGTAACCGTCGCGTCGCAATAACTTGCCCGGAAGACCTTGCGCACCTGGGCGGCCCTCGTCTGCTCCCAGGCGGCCTTTGATCGGTCCGCGAACCGCACTGCGCCGCAGCGGTGTGCGGCGGATCAGTGCTCGCGCGTGAGCTGTGAGACCAGGCTGGTGCGGTTGTGCACGTCGACCTTGGTGTAGATCGAGCGCAGATGGTTCTCGACGGTGCGCGCGCTGATGCCGAGGGTGTCGGCGATCCGGGCGTTGGTGAGGCCCAGACTCACCAGCTCGACGATCTGCACTTCCCGGCGGCTCAATCCGTAGCGGCGTAGATACTGCGGCTGCAATACCGGCTGCGGCCGCGGGTCGACGTAGACCAGAAACCGCAGTGCGCCAGGGGCCGGTCGGTGGGCGCGGACGCTGCCGTAGATTTCGGCGCCGCCCACACGGGTCCGGAATCCGGCGCTGAATTCGGGCCGCTCGGCGCCGTCGCGGGTCATCTGCTCGCGCAGGCGCCGGCAGCATGCGCCGATCTCGCCGGGGATCGCCGCGTGAACCGGCTCGCCATCGGCGGGCAGCTGCAGCAGCGCCACCGCGGACTCGTTCGCCACCAGGACACGGTCCTTCTCGTCGAGCATGAACACCGCCGCGCAGCGCAGGTCCTGGGCCAGGATATCGACGACCTGCTGGCGCGCAGCGAGTCCCTCGAGCAGATCCACCTTTTCGACTGCGGCCGCCAGATGCGGCAGCACGAGGTTCATCTTCAGTACATCTTCGCCGGAGAACGGTCGCGCCTGCGGCGGGCGGTGCAGTCCCATGAGCGCCGTCAGCCGGGAGCGCTGCATCACGCCGGAGACCATGATGTGGTGTACCGACTGCGGCTGCAGGAAGTCGCAATAGAAGGCGGTGCGGACATAGTCCCGATTGCGCACGATGTTGGAAGAGATCACGACGCGCTCGCCGCCCGATCGTATGTGGCGCAGGAAATGGTCGACGAACGGATCGGTGTGCTGATAATTCTGGCACCAGAGTGCCGGCGCGTCTGCGGGTACGCCGCGCGAGAAGCCGTCGCGGAAGCGCTCGCCCTGCGCATGCTCGTCGAAGTGGAAGAATACGGCGCTCGGCGCGGCGAACGCATCCTCGATCCGGCGCAGCAGCTCGTCCCTGAGCTCGAGCGGCGTCCTGCACTCCAGCGCCACCCCGCCGAGGGCGCGGATGTCATCCAGATCTCGCAGCCTGAGGTTGGTCATTCACGCCCTCGCCGATCACCGCTGGCCGACCAATCAACATGTGAAAGCAACGCCGTCGTTACCACCGCCACGGGCGCCTGTGCCGGCGTCGCGCTAGGTAATTCCCGCTATTTCCGGCCCGTGTCGTCACGCGCAAGATCGTGCGCTACAAGGGATTCTAGCCTGCGCAGGCGGCGTGCGGAAGCGCGTCAAAGCCCCGAGCGGCGCCGATCCACAGAGCATCGGTGTCGCGGTACGGCAACAACCCGGGGTACGCCCGGATAATTACGAGTGGGGGAATGTTCATGCGGACTATGCGTCGGTCGAACGGTAGTATCTGGATCGTGCGGGCTGTACGCGGCACCGTGGTGTCGCTCGCCGCCGTGCTGGCGCTCACGCCGGGCGCATTCGCGCAGACCGGCGATCGGGCCGCGAGTGCGACCGAGCTCGAAGAGATCGTCGTCACGGCGCGCAAACGCGAGGAGTCGCTGCAGGAGACCCCGCTGGCGGTCACCGCGTTCACGGCCACGGACTTGGAGGCACGCGGCCTGACCGATCTGATGCAGGTCGGTTCTTTCGCACCCAACGTGGTCATGGCGACGGGGCAGGGCGGCAGCGGTGGCGGCAGCAACGGGCAGGTCTACATCCGCGGCATCGGCCAGCTCGATTTCCTGTTCACGACCGATCCGGGCGTGGCCATCTACATCGACGGTGTCTACCACGCGCGTTCGCTCGGCGCCGTGATGGATCTGCTCGATCTTGAGCGGGTGGAGATCCTGCGCGGCCCGCAGGGCACCCTGTTCGGGCGCAATACCGTGGGCGGTGCGATCAACGTGATCTCGGCCAAGCCGGCCGACGAGTTTGGCGGCTATGCCGAGGCGACCTATGGCCGCTACGACCGCACGGACTTTCGCGGCAGCGTGAATCTCCCGCTGGTCGACGATCAGTTGCTTGGCAAGGTGTCGCTGTCCTACAAGAACCGCGACGGCTACGGTGACAGGCTCGACTTCACGAGCGGCGCCAAGCTCGACGAGACTGGCGACCAGAATCAGTTGGCGATGCGCGGCGCGCTGCGCTGGCTGATTTCCGAGAAACTGACCGCCGATCTGATTCTGGACTACTCGCGCGTGCGCGAACAGTCCGTACCAACGACACTGCTGCAGTTCGACGACACCGGAGCTTTCGGCGGTGTTCCCATTCTGCTGTGGAACGCGCTGATCGGGTTCCCGAGCGGCACGCCGATGAGTTCGGCGTTCATTACCGGTGACGAGGATACGACCTTCGGTACTGGCCCCAACCACAACAATCTAGACGTATGGGGCGCGAACCTGACCCTGGAGTGGGATCTGGGCGGGGCGACGGCCAAGTCAATTAGCGCCTATCGCGATATGAACGGCAGCTTCGGCCGCGATGGCGATGGCTCGCCGCTGCCGATTGTGCACACCGATCAGGATCAGGACGGTCGCCAGTTCAGCCAGGAGCTGCAGCTGTTCGGCACCAGCGCAGGCGACCGCCTGGACTGGGTGCTGGGTCTGTACTACTTCGACGAATTCGGGCGCGACCACAACAACGTGGTACTCGCTTCCGGCCTGTTCGGCGCGCTCGAGGCCCTGCCCGTACAGCTCACCGGTGCGCCGTGCGCGCCGCCATTCCTCGCGCCCGGCTGCCCGGGTAACCCGATTAACCCGCTGCTCGACCTGGACTTCGACATCTTCAACGAGATCAATATCACGAGCATCGCCGGTTTCGGTCAGGCGACCGCGCACTTCACCGATCGGCTGAGCCTGACCGGCGGCCTGCGCTACAGCTACGAAAAGAAGGAGTACTTCCTGGAGCACCGGCGCATCGCCAGTAACACCTTCATCGTGCCGGCGACGGAGGTCGATGCGAGCTGGAACGAACTTACGCCGCTGGTCAGCATCCAGTATCAGTGGACCAAGGACTTCATGACCTACTTCACCTACTCCGAGGGTTTCAAGAGTGGTGGTTTCAACGGCCGGCCGACGGTTGCCGCCGCGGTCGAGTCTTACGATCCGGAATTCCTGGACAGCTACGAATTCGGGATGAAGTCCGAGTGGTTTGGCCGGCGCCTGCGGCTGAACGCGGCGGCCTTTTTTTACAACTACAAGGACCTGCAGTTCACGGCAGTAAGCGCCGATCCGGCGAGCGGCAGCCTGCTGCTGGTGGTGGACAACGCCGGTGAAGCGGACGTCAAAGGCTTCGAGATCGAGCTGCTGGCACAACCGATCGAGGGACTGGAGGTGAACGCCGCAACAGGCTACACGGATTTCGTGATCACCTCCCTGGATCCGGGTGTGACGGAAGTGACGCTCGATTCGGAGATGATCCGCACACCCGAGTGGACCGCCAGCGCCGGCATCCAGTACACGTGGCCTTGGCAGGAATACGGCGTGTTCCGCCTGCGCGGCGACTGGACCTACGAGAGCCGCAGCTATACGGACATCCAGAACACGCCCTCCCTCGCGCGCGACGCCCACAGTATCTTCGGTGCCCGCCTTACCTGGGCGCTGCCGGCCACCCCGCTAGGCGGGCAGTGGGAGCTGGCGGCATTCGGCACCAACCTCACTGATGAGCGCGTGATCGTCAGCGGTATCTCCGCGCTCGATTCCTTCGGCACCGCTGAGGGTTTCTACAACCGCCCCCGCGAGTGGGGGGTGCAACTGCGCATGACCTTCTGAGATCGCGCGGCCGCGCCGGCTTCCGGCGCACGTTCCCAGTTTCGGCCCGGGTCGCGGCCACTGCAGGCTGCGATCGCCGCAACGTAAGGCAGGGTGATACTCAGCCCGTGGGGCTGGTCGATGCGCGCGAGCCCCGGTACGCGGGTCGACCGCGTGCTGGTCGGCGAGAACCGTTACCTGCGTGGACGGTTCACGGGCGAGGTCACGAGACGGATAGTCCGAGCCTGCCAGTACGTGCTCGATACGTCGGCCCATCCCGGCCGCGTCGTAACCGTCGCGTCGCAATAACTTGCCCGGAAGACCTTGAGTCCGCACTGGCAGACCTGCGCAGGCGCGAACCCGGGCAAGGATCGACAGGTCCGTCGCGGACGTCCGCTCGTCGAGTCCGTCAGGCTAAGATGCTGTACGAATTCGCCGGCATGCGATCATGCTGACGCCGTCCACGCCAGTTGCCGTCTCCAGACCCGAGGAAGCCGCCATGATGAGACTCAAGTCCCTGCCCGAGGATGCCAAGGTCTACGAGGTGTTCGCGCGCCGGCCCGGGCTGTTCGAGCCGTTCACGGCGTTCTGCGAGCAGATCATGCGTGGCCCGTCGCCGCTGTCCGCCGGCGAGCGCGAGCTGCTCGGCGCCTACGTGTCGGGACTCAACAGCTGCCCCTACTGTCACGACGTGCACAACGAGGCGGTCAAGGCCTACGGCATCGACGCGGCGCTGACGCGCCAGCTCCGTGACGATCTCGCCGCCGCGCCCGTCGACGCCCGGCTCAAGCCGCTGTTCGCGCTCGCGCGCAAGATGACCGAGGGCGCCTGGCGGGTCACGGACGCCGATTTCGAGGCGGCGCGTGCCGCCGGCTGGGACGAGGAGGGCATCCACGATGCGGTCGTCATTACCTGTCTGTTCAATTTCATGAACCGTCTGGTGTCGACCCTGGGCATCGAGGCCGACGAGGACTACCTGGCGCTGGCCGGACCCCGCATCCGCGACGAAGGTTACGGCGCGAGCCTCACGGCGAAGATGCGCACGGCACAGCCTGCCGGCGCGGGTGACTGACTGTCGTGGCCGCGCTACGCGTACCGGACGGGCACCGGGCTGCGGTCTCTTGCGGCACCGCCAGGGTGTGCCGGAGCGCGATGCCGGAACCGGCGAGCCGGCCTTCGACGCGGTGAATGACGCGCAGATGTATCGACGGCCGGGCTGTGCCATCGCCCACCGCGTCGCCGTGGGCGAGTGGCGCGGGCACGAGCCGTTGACGTCGCAGACTGCGCCCTCCGGCAATGTCGCCAGTTTCGCAAAGGCGGGGAACCGTTGGCACAACGTCGCCCGGATCGCGATCGCAGGCGGGCGGTCCATCGGTATCCTCCTGTAGCGGCGCGTTCGGCGACCCGACCACAGCCGAGGCGATGGCCCGTTTCAATTCCTGCAGCAGCAGCATGAGGTGCAGCTCCCGAGTGTACCCGGCAACCATCATGGGTTCCCGGCCAAGTCCGGCCGGCTGCCGGGTAAACACCTGTCGACTGGCCGCGCCACTCCAATGGCGCGCCTCTTTTCGTGCCTTGCGCACATCAATCTCGCCAGCCCCATGACCAGCAACGAAGCGGGGGGCAGGTTTCGGGTCCGCCAATACATCGCCATCCCGAACAAGCCACGCGGAATATTGTGGAGAAACCATCATTACCGGCATCTTGCGCTCCATCGTCAAATCTGAACGCGAACGGCCCCGGCCGATCCACGAAGCGCTGGACAGTGCCTGATCAGGACGGTCTGCGATGGGCAGATGGCCGCCGGGCAATGGCGACCCCTTCCCGGTAAAAGCAACCATCGACCGCATGATCTCCATCATCGAAGCGCAAGGCCGGCATCTTTTTGCCCGCGTCGACCATGCCGGACACGCCCCCAAGAAAGGGCTGGAACTGCCACCCGCCGAGCTGATCCTGTTGGGAAATCCTGCAATAAGAACACGGCTGATGCAGGAGCATCAGGTGGCGGCCGTCGACCTGCCGATGAAGGTGCTGGTGTGGCAGGATGAACACGGACATGTCAGGATCGCCCACAACAGCATGGTGTGGCTCAAGCGGCGTCTAAGGTTGACCGATGAAGCGACCTTGCGGACCATTGATGAGATCCTCGCAAGAGTATGCGCCGGCGTCCGGACGCGTCCGTGAGCGTGATTGGCGTGGTTCATCAGGTGAAACCAGCGGGGGTGTGGAAAGTCAGTGCCTGTTCCGATCTGTTCATGCTGATCTATGACGCGAAGAGCCCGGCGCCACGCTGCTTGCGGATGTTTCTGCTGGAAAAGCAGTTGTTGCTGCCGGCGGTGACGGTCGATGTATTTACCGGTGAAAATCGCCAGCCTGCATTTCTCGCCATCGACCCGGCGGGGCAGATGCCGGCGCTGCGTTGCGATGATGGCAGCACACTCGGCGAAGCGGTAGCGATTGCCGAGTACCTGGAAGAGTTGCATCCTTCACCGGCGCTGATCGGCAGCACCCCGGAGCAGCGCGCGCGGACGCGGCAGTGGTGGCGTCGCGTGGAGCTCAATGTCACCGAGTTCATTCACAACGCCTATCACTATGACGAAGGGCTGTCGCGGTTCGAGTCGCGCATTCCGGTGTTGCCGGACGCGGCGGCCGGGTTGAAAGCCATTGCGCGGGATCGCCTGCGTTGGCTGGATGGCATGTTTGGCGCCGGTCCGTATCTGTGCGGCGAGCGGTTCAGTGCGGCCGATATCTGGCTGTATGTATGGCTGGACTTTGCGCTGGCGGTAAATCAGCCGTTTGACCGTACTTTGCGGCACATCGAGCCGTGGTTCGTACGCGTGGCGGCGCGGCCCAGCGCTGCACACAGCCGCCAACTGCTGCGCTGCATGCGCTTGCTGGGCTCGACAGGCCGCTTGGCGCGCCGCGCGACGTGGTGGAAAACCCCGAGCAGGTGTTGCGGGCCCACGAGCGGGCGGGCATCAACCTCGACGCGCTCGCAACGAAGGTGCAGTCCGACGGGGCGGCGTCGTTCGTCGCCTCGTGGCAGGAATTGATGACCGTGATCGCCACCAAGAGCAAATCGCTCGCGACGTGGTGAGCTCGATGAGCGCGAAGGACGGCATGCCGGTTCTGGTGATCGACGTCGGTGGCAGCCACGTGAAGATTCTGGCCAGTGGCCAGACCGAAGCGCGCGAGTTCGAATCCGGCCCTACGATGACGGCGGCGCAGATGGTCGAGGGTGTGAAGAGGCTCGCCGCGGACTGGCCCTACGAGGCGGTGGCGATCGGTTATCCCGGCGTCGTGATGCACGACCAGCCGGTGACCGAACCGCACAACCTGGCGTCCGGCTGGATCGCCTTCGATTACCCCGGGGCTTTCGGCTGTCCGGTGAAAATCATCAACGACGCTGCGATGCAGGCGCTCGGCAGCTTCCGGCAGGGCAAGCTGCTGTTCCTGGGACTCGGCACCGGCCTCGGAACGACGCTCGTCGTGGATGGCGTAGTGGTGCCGATGGAACTAGCACATCTGCCTTATCGCAAGCGCAGCTTCGAGGACTATGTGGGTGAACGCGCGCTTAAGCGCGACGGCAAGAAGAAGTGGAGCAAGCGCGTTGCCGACGTCGTCGGGCGCCTCAAGGCAGCGTTCGCGCCGGACGACGTGGTGATCGGCGGCGGCAACGTGCGCCATCTGAAGGAGCTGCCCGAAGGCTGCCGCGCCGGCGACAACGCAAACGCGTTCGCAGGTGGGTTCAGGCTGTGGGCCTCGGTGCCGCGCGCCGCGCGCGGATCGGCGTCGAACAAGGCGACGGAGAACGCGCCCAGGAAGGTGTCCGGGAAGGCGCTGCAGCGGCGCCGCAGCGCAAGAACCAAGGCGCCTGGCGCGTGAGCGGCGTGGCGCAAGAGCAATTGCATTCGATCAGCCGCAGTGCTGCCTGGGGAGCGCTCGAGGCGCACGCGCGAGAGCTGGGGCCGCACCATCTGCGCGAGCTGTTCGCCGCCGACGCCGGGCGCGGCGAGCGGCTGGCGATCGATGCGATCGGCATTTACCTCGACTATTCGAAAAATCGCATCACCGACGAGACGATCCGCCTGCTGCTCGCGCTCGCCGAGGAGGCAAGCCTGCGCGAGCGCATCGACGCGATGTTCGGTGGTGACAAGGTCAACGTGTCGGAAGACCGCGCCGCGCTGCATGTTGCGTTGCGCGCGCCGCGCAATGCCGTCTTTCGCGTCGATGGCGACAACGTCGTTCCCGAGGTGCATGCGGTACTCGACCGCATGGCCGGCTTCTGCGATCGCGTGCGCAGCGGCGCGTGGCGCGGGCATGGCGGCAAGCCGATCAGGAACGTCATCAACATTGGCATCGGCGGCTCCGACCTCGGCCCGGTGATGGCCTACGAGGCGCTGCGCCACTACAGCCGGCGCGACCTTCGGTTTCGCTTCGTCTCCAATGTCGATGGCACCGATTTCGCCGAAGCGACACGCGACCTCGCGGCCGACGAGACGCTGTTCATCGTCGCGTCCAAGACCTTCACGACGCAGGAGACGATGACCAATGCGCGCAGCGCGCGCGATTGGACGCTCGCCGCGTTCGGCGGCGAGGCGAGCGCGGTGGCCCGGCATTTCGTCGCGGTGTCGACGAATACCGACGCGGTGACGGCGTTCGGCATCGCCGCCGACCACATGTTCGGCTTTTGGGACTGGGTCGGCGGGCGCTACTCGATGGATTCGGCGATCGGCCTGTCGACCATGCTTGCGATCGGGCCCGACCATTTCCACGCCATGCTGGCCGGCTTTCACGCGATGGACGAGCACTTCCACGGCGCGCCGTTCGAGGCCAACCTGCCGGTGCTGATGGGCTTGCTCGGCGTCTGGAACAACAACTTCCTCGGCGCCCGGACGCTTGCGGTGCTGCCCTACGAGCAGTACTTGAAGCGCTTCCCGGCCTACCTGCAGCAGCTCACGATGGAGAGCAACGGCAAGCGCGTGCGGCTCGACGGCAGGCCGGTCGGCTGCGAGACCGGCCCCATCTACTGGGGCGAGCCGGGCACCAACGGCCAGCATTCGTTCTACCAGCTGATCCACCAGGGCACGCGCCTGATCCCGTGCGACTTCATCGCTTTCGGCGAGAGTCTCAATCCGCTCGGCGCACACCACGAGCTGCTGCTCGCCAACGTGCTGGCGCAGAGCGAGGCGCTCGCATTCGGCAAGACGGCCGACGAGGTTCGTGCCGAGGGTACGCCCGAGGAACTCGTGCCGCACCGCGTGTTCGAGGGCAACCGGCCGTCCAACACGTTGCTGCTCGAGCGGCTGACGCCGGCCGCGCTCGGCACGCTCGTCGCGCTCTACGAACACAGCGTCTTTACGCAGGCCACGATCTGGAACATCGATCCGTTCGACCAGTGGGGCGTCGAGCTCGGCAAGCAGCTGGCCAGGCGCATCGTCCCGGAATTGAGCGGCGACGCGGCGCCGGCGCACGACAGCTCAACGAATGCCTTGATTCGCCGCTGCCGCGCGCTGCGCGCGGGGCGGACCTGAAGCCACGCATCTCAACTCCCGCTACCAACAAGGATCCCAGCTATGCAACTCGCAATGATCGGCCTTGGCCGCATGGGGGCGAACATGGTGCGGCGGCTGCTGCACGACGGGCATGAATGCGTGGTGCACGATCGCTCGCCCGACACGGTGCAGGCACTCGCCGCTGAAGGGGCGGTCGGCGCCGCGTCGCTCGCCGAACTCGCCGGCAAGCTCGCGACGCCGCGTGCAGTGTGGCTGATGGTCCCGGCAGCGGCGGTCGACGCCGCGATCGCCGAACTTGCGCCGCTACTCACGGCGGGCGACGCGATCATCGACGGCGGCAATTCGTACTACGTGGACGACATCCGGCGTGCGAAAGTGCTCTCGGCGCAGGGCATCGACTATGTCGACGTCGGCACGAGCGGCGGCGTGTGGGGGCGCGAGCGCGGCTACTGCATGATGATCGGCGGGCCCGCGGTGACGGTGCAGCGGCTCGATCCGGTCTTCAAGACACTCGCGCCGGGGATCGGCTCGATCGAGCGCACGCCGGGGTGCGCGGCGGGCGGTACCTCCGAGGAGGGCTATCTGCACTGCGGCGCGAGCGGCGCCGGTCACTTCGTGAAGATGGTCCACAACGGCATCGAGTACGGCCTGATGGCGGCCTATGCCGAGGGGCTGTCGATCCTGAAGGCGGCCAATATCGGCAAGGCGCAGCATGCGCAGGACGCCGAGACGACACCGCTGCGCGACCCCGAGCACTACCAGTACGACATCGATCTGCCGGCTGTCGCCGAGGTCTGGCGGCGCGGCAGTGTGATCTCGTCCTGGCTGCTGGACCTGACGGCTGCGGCTCTCGTCGCCGACCCGGCGCTCGGCCGCTTCGCCGGTCGCGTGTCGGATTCGGGCGAGGGGCGCTGGACGATCAAGGCGGCAATCGACGCGGCGGTGCCGGCGCCGGTGCTGACGACTGCGCTCTACGAACGCTTCGCGTCGCGCGGCGAGGCCGAGTTCCAGAATCGGCTCCTGTCGGCGATGCGTTTCGCGTTCGGCGGCCACCTCGAAAAATCCGGCGGCGAGTGATGAGGGGTACGACGCGATGACCCGGCCGCCGGACCTGCCCGCCGACGCGCTGGTCTTCTTCGGCGCGACCGGCGACCTCGCATACAAGAAGATCTTCCCGTCGCTGCAGGCGATGATCAAGCGAGGCCACTTCGATGTGCCGGTGATAGGCGTCGCCAAGGCGGGCTGGACACTCGCGCAGCTGCGCGAGCGCGCCCGCGACAGCTTAAAGATGCACGGTGGTCTCGACGCACGCGCATTCGAAAAGCTCGTCGGCCTGCTGCGCTACGTCGACGGCGACTATGCCGATGCGTCGACCTTCGCCGCGCTGCGCGAGCAGCTCGCGGACGCCCGGCGGCCGGCGCACTACATGGCGATTCCGCCGACGCTGTTTGCCGCCGTCGTCGAGCAGCTCGCCGCCGCCGGTTGCACCGACGGCGCACGCATCATCGTCGAGAAGCCCTTCGGCCGCGACCTCGCGTCGGCGCTCGCGCTCAACCGCGTGCTGCTCAAGAGCTTCGACGAGGCGCATATCTTTCGCATCGACCACTACCTCGGCAAGAACCCCGTGCACAACTTGCTGCACTTCCGGTTCGCGAACAGTTTTCTCGAGCCGTTCTGGAACCGCGACCACGTCGAGAGCGTGCAGATCACGATGGCCGAAGCGTTCGGTGTGCAAGGCCGGGGTGCGTTCTACGACGCCAACGGTACGACGCGCGACGTGGTGCAAAACCACCTCTTCCAGTTGTTGACGAACTTGACGATGGAGCCACCGGTGCGCGCCGACAGCGAGTCGATCCGCGAGGAAAAGGTCAAGGTGCTCAAGGCGATTCAATCCGCCGGCGCGGAAGACATCGTTCGCGCCCAGTTCGTCGGCTACCTGCGCGAGCCGGGTGTCGCCCAAGGGTCGAAGACCGAGACCTTTGCCGCGCTGCGGCTGCGCATCGACTCCTGGCGCTGGCAGGGGGTTCCGTTCTGCATACGCGCCGGCAAGAACCTGCCGGTGACATGCACCGAGGTGCTCGTGCGGTTGCGCCGCGCGCCCTCGGTCTATTCGCAGCACAACATGACGCCGAACCACGCGCGCTTTCGCATCAGCCCCGAGATCGTGATCGCGATCGGCATGAACGTGCTCTCGCCGCAGGACGAGACCGTGAGCCTGCCCGAAGAGATGACGGCCAGCCGCCACCCGGGTGCGCAGGAGATGGATGCCTACGAGCGCGTGCTCGGCGATGCGATGCGCGGCGACGCGACGCTCTTTGCGCGTGAGGATTACGTCGAGGAGGCGTGGCGGATCGTCGATCCGGCACTCAAGGCGGACACGCCGGTGTATTTGTACCAGCCGGGCACCTGGGGACCTGGGGAGGTCGAGAGCGTCTCGCCGCCCGGCGGCTGGCACGACCCGCGGATCGATTGAATCTACTTCCGGCAGTTGACGGCATCATTGCGCTGGTCAAACCGCATGAACATCGAGCTTCGAGCCCACGGGCACTCGCACCGGTTGGGTGAGCGCGCTACGCACCCGATCGAACGGTGCTGCGCCACGCTCGCTGCGTTGCTCCTCCTCGCGGGCAAGAGCCTGCCGAGCCGCCCCAAGGGTGAATGCCGCAGCGCGCGGCGCGACGGGTCACGTGCTCGCTCGCCGCGCTGTCGCGCCTTGCCGGCGCGGCGCTTGATCGGGCTTTCGCCCCCACCCGGGTCGTCGGCCGGGCGCCGGCATGCATTTGCCGGCCACTGCGCGCGCAAGAGGACCGGTTCGTGAGCAAACGGCCCGCGAAGACCGCCGAAGACAAGCGCCTCGCCGAGGCGCGTGAGCAGGGCGTGGCGTGGCGCCGATGGGGCCCCTATGTCAGCGAGCGCCAGTGGGGCACGGTGCGCGAGGACTACAGCGCCGATGGCGAGGTCTGGGAATCCTTCACCCACGAACAGGCGCGATCGCGCGCCTACCGCTGGGGTGAGGACGGCATCGCCGGCATCAGCGACGAGAGCCAACGCCTGTGTCTTGCGCTCACGCTGTGGAACGGCGCTGATCCGATCCTGAAGGAGCGCCTGTTCGGGCTCACCGGTCACGAGGGCAATCACGGCGAGGACGTGAAGGAGTGCTACTTCCACCTCGACAACCTGCCGAGTCACGCGTACATGAAATACCTGTACAAGTACCCGCAGCAGGCCTTCCCCTACGCCGATCTGGTGGCCGAGAACAGGCGTCGCACGCACCATGATCCGGAGTACGAACTGCTCGACACCGGCATCTTCGACGCGGACCGCTACTTCGACGTCTTCGTCGAATACGCCAAGGCCGGACCGAACGACGTGCTGATGCGTATCAGCGCCGCCAACCGCGGGCCCGACGCCGCGCCGCTGCATGTGCTGCCGACATTGTGGTTTCGCAACGACTGGTCGTGGTCGCCCGACCGGCCTTGTCCACGGATCGCGCCCGCGCCGGATCGCCCCGACGTCCTGCAGGCGGCGCATCGCAACCTCGAGCCTTTCTGGCTGCATTTCGATGCGCCGGCGCAATTGCTCTTCACCGACAACGAGAGCAACGGCGCGCGGTTGTGGGGCCTGCCGCCGGCCGGGTTCGCGAAGGACGGCTTCGACGATTTCATCGTCCACGGCCGCGAGGCCGCGGTCAATCCGGCCCGGTTCGGCACCAAGGCCGCACCGCACTACCGCTGCGTCGTCGCGGCCGGTGAAACCTTCGTCGTCCGGCTGCGCCTGACGAACGACGGCCGCGTCAGCAACGCGCTCAGTCGCGACTTCGACGCTGTCTTCGCGTGCCGCATCCGCGAGGCCGACGCGTTCTACCGCCGGGTCACGCCCTTCGATCTGCCCGAGGACTTGCGCAACGTGCAGCGCCAGGCCTTTGCCGGATTGCTCTGGAGCAAGCAGTACTACCATTACGTCGTTGATCACTGGCTGCGCGGCGACCGCAAGGGCCCGCCGCCGCCCGCATCGCGCTGGATCGGCCGCAACCACGAATGGCGGTATCTGGCGGCGAACGACATCCTGTGCATGCCCGACAAATGGGAGTACCCCTGGTTCGCGGCCTGGGACACGGCATTTCACTGCGTCGCCTTCGCGCTGATCGACGCCGACTTCGCGAAGGAGCAGTTGATCCTGTTGACGCGTGAGTGGTACATGCACCCGAATGGCCAGATCCCGGCCTACGAATGGGCCTTCGGCGACGTCAACCCGCCGGTGCACGCGTGGGCCGCGATACGCATCTGCCAGATCGAACAGAAGATGACCGGCCGCATGGACCGGGTGTTTCTCGAACGCATCTTTCGCAAACTGCTGATCAACTTCACCTGGTGGGTCAACCGCAAGGACGCGCAGGGCAACAACCTTTTCGAAGGCGGCTTTCTCGGCCTGGACAACATCGGCGCCTTCGACCGCAGTGCGGGACTGCCCGCGGGCGGTGAACTCGAACAGGCCGACGGCACGAGCTGGATGGCGATGTACTGCCTGAACATGCTCACGATCGCGCTTGTGCTGGCGCGCGAGGACACGACCTACGAAGACGTCGCGACGAAATTCTTCGAGCATTTCGTCTACATCGGCGAGGCGGTGAATCGCGTCGACGGGCATCGCCATGGACTGTGGGACGAAGCGCAGGGTTACTACTTCGACGCCTTGCTCCTGCCCGACGGAAGGCGCGTCGCGGTGGAGGCCTTCACGATCGCCGGACTCGTGCCGCTGTTCGCGATCGCGGTCGCGGATCAGGAGGTGTTCGCCGCGTTCAAGGACTTCAGCGAGCGCTACCGCTGGTTCGCCGAGAACCGCCCCGAGCTGCTCGGCAACCTGGCCGACCTGACGCATATCGGCGTGCACGAGCGCATCCGGCTCGCGCTCGTCGATTCGCACAAGCTCGCGCGCATCCTGGAACATGTGCTCGACGAGCGTCACATGCTGAGCGCCAACGGCATTCGCTCGGTATCCAGGCGCCACGCCTATCAACCCTTGCGCCTGACGATCGACGGCCAGACCTTCACCCTCGATTACGAGCCCGCCGAGTCGACGAGCGGCCTGTTCGGTGGCAACTCGAACTGGCGCGGCCCGGTGTGGTTCCCGCTCAACTTTCTGGTCATCGAAGCGCTGCAACAACACCACTACTTCCTCGGCGATGACTTCAAGGTCAGCGACCCGGCGGGGTCGGAGCGCGCGTGCACGTTGTGGCAGGTGGCGAGCGAGTTGTCACAGCGCTTGACCAATCTGTTCGCGCGCGATGCCTCGGGTCGGCGCCCGGCACACGGGCGCCACGAAAAATTCCGCACTGATCCGCACTGGAAGGATCTGGTGCTGTTCTACGAATATTTCGACGGCAATACCGGCGCCGGCCTCGGCGCGAGCCACCAGACCGGCTGGAGCGCGCTCGTGGCCAAACTGATTCAGCAATATGGCGAATACACGCTTGCCGGCCGGACTCCCGAGGCGGTTGAAGATTAGAAGTGCGAAGCGCTGCGAGCTTCGATCGCGCATCCCGCATACTCGATAGCGTGGCGCAACGCCGAAGGCGGGTGCCGTTTCACGAATCCACCCGGGAGTAGCATCGATGCGAACCGAGTCCCGTCCCGCCTTGTAACGCCCGCGCTCGGCGTATAGAAGATAAGCCGCCTTTTCGCCCGGCGCCAGCTTCTCCCGGCGTGCCAGCGTGCTGCACGGCGAGCTTTCGGTCCTCGACCTGACCCGGGAAGTAGCCTGCAGCAACCTTACACGGCCCGGATCCTGCCCAAGCACTACTGCGCTGACACGCGTTTCACCGCATGCCGCGGTCGCGCGCCGGTTCTCACGGCCGGCGCGCTGCGTTGCCGCTCACCGTGGCGATAACCCGAGCCGATGCGACCCGAGAAAAGGCTGTTTTTTTGGCAACCCGATTCCCGCATCGGCGTCGTCGGGACGCACCGGCAGTGACTGCGGGGTGGGCACTGGTGGCCGGCGCTGCCCGGTGGCGCGGCTGGCGCGTTTGCGCGCGGCTCTCTAGAGTAAGCGCCTCGGACGAGCCGGGGCGGCGCCGGCCGGAAACGGCAGATGACATTCCCTTATTACGATCGACTCGACCAGCGCCAGCAGGCGATCTACCGGGCGAGCGATGCGGTGACGCGCATCGAGGTGAACGACGCGGCGGCGCTCGCGACCGGCGTGCACGCGCTCGAAACGGCGCTGGCGAGCGAGGCGCGCGCCGGCGTGCAGGCCGCGGCCCAGGCGCTGGCCGACGGCCTGCTCGATCGCCTCGGCGTCGCGCAAGTGGGCGTCAAGGTTCTCGCGGTGCGCCCGAGCCGCGGCTGGGGCGAGCTGCACGGGCTGTACGAACGCGAGCCGGGCCAGCGGGCGCTGATCAGCGTGTGGATGCGAACCGCACGCAACAAGCGCGTCGTTGCGTTCCGGACCTTCCTGCGCACTTTCCTGCACGAGATCTGCCACCACCTGGACTACGAGCATCTGCGCCTCGTCGACTCCTACCACACGGAAGGTTTTTTCAAGCGCGAGTCCAGCCTGGTGCGGCAGTTGATCGGCGCCCCCGCACGTGTTGCGCGCACGCAGATCCAGCCGGCGGAACCGGATCCGCGGCTGAGCGCCCGGCGTGCGGCCGAGGCGCTCGCGCAATGTCGCCGGGTGCTGGGTCGCGACCCGCCGGCCCCGGAGCGCGACGATCGATAGCGTTCGGCCACGACCGCCGCAGCGGGTGATCGCCCGCGTGCTGCGCCTGCTGCCCGCGCTGCTGGGCGCACGGCACCTGGATTTCGCCGAGGTCCGCAGCGGGCAGGCGCGCACGCTCGGTATCACCATCGACGGGAGCGCGCCGGTGCACCTGGACGGCGAACCCTGGACCGCCGCGGGCACCGGGATGCAACGCTGGGATATCGAAGTGCAGCCGCGCGCGTTGCGCGTGGTGATCTGAAACGCGCCCCGCGCTCCGGGGGCGGCTCAGGGGATCTGGATCTTGCCGCCGGGCCCCCCGAAACCGCCACCACCCATCTCCGGTACCACGATGGAGGACGCCGCCTGGCGGCGCAGCTCGCGGACTTCCTCGACCGTGCGTTCGACGGCTTCCTGCATGGCGGCCGGGAAATTGGCGAGGGCCTGCTCGAGTGTGCTGCCGTCGATGTCGAAGGCCAGTGGCACGGCGCCCATGGGGGTGAGCAGCTGCGTCTGCCCCGAGAACAGCACCGCACGGCCCGGATCGGGGCTCCCGTCCTGGCGCACCGGTGACAGCCGCCGAATGCTGCCGACGCGGCGATCGGTGAAGGTTTCTTCCAGGTACAGATTGTCGACGTCGAATTCGACGTCGTTCATTTCGGGTGTGCTCACGGTCGTTCCCCCCGTCATTGCGGCCCATGGCGGGCAATTTGCCGCGCAGGGTAGCAGATAAACGCGGCAGATTTGACCCCGCAACCACTACCGGCGGTCGACCCGGAACAGGCCGCCGGCGGGTACGGCTCAGGGTGCCGCCGCCAGTGACCCGGGGAGCAACACGTCGTCCCAGGTCGGGTCTGCGGCAACGACGCCCAGCGCGGCCGGATCGAACAGCCGTACCGGCAGCTTTGCGGCATAGTTGATGTCCTCCAGCTGCATGCGGGACTGTGTGTGCGCCTGCACATCCTCCATGACGATCGTGATCGGCGTCGGTACGCCGTCAATCACGGTGAGATCGCGAAACGTTTCTACCTTCCACAGCCGACCGCCGGCGTCGTAGAAGCGGCGTTCGATCGGCAGGCGGGTTTCGGCGTCCACCCAGTTGACGATCCGCGAGTAGTACCCGCGCAGCCCGGGTGCGCGTTCTTCGACAGCATAGGCATCGCGGCCCTCGAAACGATCCCGGCGCAGTACGCGGTAGCGCTCGTGCAAGTGGACGAGATCGATGTCGGCGAGCGTGAAGGTCGTGCCGAGAAACTGCTCGTAGGCGTCGATGCCCGCGATCTCGCGTACGCGGCGGAACTCCGGCACGTAGACCCACATGGTGCTCTCGGGTCGCCTGCGCTCGGCGATGAGCACGGCGTTGCCGCGGAAGTCCTGCGGGGCACGGATTACGGTCAGCAGACGGCGGTGTTCACCGCCGGTATCGTATGCTTGCGCCGCTTCGATACTGCGGCTGCCGGCGCCGTCCGAGGTGGTGATGCGAACGCGACGGACAAAGCCGCGGTCGGGTTCGAGCGCGGCTTTCATCCCGCGCATGATCGCACTTGCGCTCGGCAGATCCGGCGCGGCGAAGGCCGGAGTTTGCGCGCAGAGCGCACCGAGAAACAGCGCAATCGTCGTGTACATCTCGACTTCTTCTGTGCTCGTCGATTGCAGCCGGAGCGTGTCGAGCGGGACGGCCCGTATGTTCACACCGGCTACGCATAGCGGGTGGGAGTCCTGCTTGTTCGGGCTGTAAGGCCGTGCAAGAGTTCACCGGGAATCGTCCCGACGTGGACATTGACCCGGACGTCCACCGATTGCTCCTGGCCACGAGCGCCAGTGCCTGCTGCTGACGGCATCCCGTTCGCGCGCCGTCGCCGCACCTGTCGGGGGTGGCGACCATCCGTTTTCGGGGGAAGCGAGTCGATGAATACGGCAGTTCGATCCTGCCCGACAGCCCGCAAGCGACGATCGTCGCGACGGCAAGGATCAAATGACGTCCGGAACCAGCCGCCGGATCAGGTGCGGCCTGACTTCCTGCGCCCGCAGCCGGACCATTTACGGCAGTGACCGACTTTCCGCTCATCGTGCTGGGCGTCGTGTTCGTCGCGATCGCCGTGCGCCGTGTCGGTCGCGTGCGCATCGCCATCTGGCAGTCCATGGCTGGCGGCGCGCTGGCGGTGCTCGCGAGCGGGGACATCGCCCCGTCCGCAGCATTGCGCGCCATCGACCCGGACGTGATGGCGTTCCTGTTTGGCATGTTCGTGGTCGGCGAGGCGCTGCTGGCGAGCGGTTACCTGTACGTCGTCGCCTGGCGCGTGCTGCGCCGCGCCCGGTCTACGGACGCCCTGGTGCTGGTGCTGCTGTTCGCCTTCGGCGCCGCGTCGGCGCTGCTGATGAACGATACGCTCGCCGTCGTCGGCACGCCGCTGGTACTGTTGCTCGCCCGCTTGCATGCCATCGACCGGCGCGTGCTGCTGCTCGCCCTGGCGTTTGCGGTGACCATCGGCAGCGTCATGAGCCCGATCGGTAACCCGCAGAATCTGCTCATAGCCGTGCGTGGCGGCTTCGAAACGCCGTTCGTGACCTTCGCCGCCGCGCTGGGCGTACCCACGATCGTCAACCTGCTGCTCGCCTACGCCGTGCTGCGCGTGGTGTACCGGCGCGAGTTCCATCGCCATACGCTGGTGCACGAGCCGGTCGCCATCCAGGATGCGGCGCTGGCGCGCGTCGCGCGCATCGCGCTCGGCTGCGTAATGGCCCTGATCGCCGTCAAGGTGGCGCTAATCGGTACGCCCTGGGAGGCGCAGCTGCGGCTGTCCTACATCGCCCTGGCAGGGGCGTTGCCCGTCCTGCTGCTCAGTCCGCGCCGGCGTGAGCTCGTGCGCGCGCTCGACTGGCGTACGCTGGTGTTCTTTGCGGCCATGTTCGTGCTCATGGCCGGTGTCTGGGAGTCGGGCGCCGTCGCGCACGGGCTCCCGGAGCTGGTGTCGCTGCCGCCGTCCATGCCGCTGGTACTCGCCGCCGGCCTGCTCGCGAGCCAGATCGTGTCCAACGTCCCGCTGGTGGCGCTGTACCTGCCACTGCTCGTCGACGCAGGCGCGGACACACACACGCTGCTGGGGCTCGCCGCCGGCAGCACGATTGCCGGCAACCTGCTGGTGCTCGGCGCCGCCTCGAACGTCATCATCATCCAGCGGGCCGAGCGCGACGGCGCCGGCATCGGATTTCTGGAATTCGCGCGTGCCGGTGTGCCGCTGGCGCTGTTGAACGTGCTGGTGTACTGGTTATGGCTGCGCTGAGCACCCGCACCCGCGGTGGCAGTCCGCGGCGGGTGGCTCAGATCACGAGCGTCGCCAGGTCCAGTCCGGGCGCGAGGATGGCGTTCACGGCGACGATGTCGCCGGCCGCCAGCATCGCGCCGGCGCCGAGGCTGACGACCGCCAGCGGTGTACCGGCGCCGTCACCGGCGGCGTCGTAGTAGAGCGTACCGTCGGCCGGATCGAACCGCAGGTAGTCGTCGCCGTCGGCCAGCATGCCGGCGGTGATGAAATTCGCCGCCGTCTGCGTCCCGGGCGTGAGCGCGCCGAAGATCGACAGATCGAGCAGCAGCCGGTCGCTGCCGCTGAGGAAATAGCGGATGTGGTCCGGGCCCGCGGCGTCGGGTTCGGCGTTGAGCAGATAGTCGTCGTTGCCGGCGCCACCGATGCCCGTGTCGATACCCGCGCCGAGCACGAGGATATCGTCGCCGCCGCCACCGCGCAGCGTGTTGTCGCCGGCGTTGCCGACGAGAGTGTTGGCGAGGCCGTTGCCGGTGCCGTCGAGGTTCCCCGTGCCGGTGAGCCGCAGCATCTCCACATGCGCCGGCAGGCGGTAGCCGATGCTGCTGAACACCGTGTCGCTGCCCTGGCCCGCGGTTTCGATCACCCGATCGCCGGTGTGGTCAACGTGGTAGACGTCGTCGCCGGATCCGCCGAGCATGCGGTCGGACCCGAGACCGCCGTCGAGCACGTCCTTGCCCCCGCCGGCGGTGAGGATGTTGGCGGCGGCGTTGCCGATCAGGGTGTTGGCGAGACCGTTACCGGTCGCCGAAATGGCGCCGCTACCCGTGAGCGTCAGGTTTTCGACGTACGCCGGCAGCCGGAAGGAGGTGCTGGCGTATACGCTGTCGCTGCCGCCGGTCGCCGTCTCGGTGACGGTATCCTGCGCCGAGTTGACCCAGTAGCGGTCGTTACCGGTCCCGCCGAGCATCGTATCGGCGCCGGCGCCGCCGTTGAGCACATCATCGCCGGCCGCGCCTTCGAGGCGGTCGTTACCGGTGCCGCCATTGATGCGGTCGTTGCCGGTGCCGCCGTTGAGACGGTCGTTGCCGCTGGCGCCGTTCACTACGTCATTGCCGCCGCGGCCGATGAGCACGTCGGCGCCACGATCGCCGATGAGCACGTCGTCGCCGTGACTGCCGGTCACCGTGACACCGTCGCGAATGGACGCCAGGGCGGTGTCCAGCGCGGCCGTGTTATCGTCGAAATCGCCGAACGTCAGGCCGCGCAGGCCGGTCAGCGAGAACACCAGGGCGAGGTCCTCGTCGCGGACGATCAGGCCCGTGACCGCGCTGGCCGCCAGCGTCGCTTCGGAGCCGAAGTCGAACACGCCGGTGATGACCACGCTCGCACCGGCCGGGGTGGCGACGGACACGCGGTTGCGCGAGGTTTCCTGCACCACGGACGCAGCGTCGACGATTGCCAGGATCTCCGGCGGCAGGTCGCCGCGCATGTCCACCGGCACGCCGAAAGTCATTCTGATCATCGTTCCGCGCTCCGTCCCGAACTACGCCCGCACCCCGAGTATAGCGCGCACTCCTCGCGGCGATCGCCCGCCGCCCCGACCCGCTCGCCGCCGGGCTCTCAGGCCTGCTCAGCGGCCGGTGCGCAGCCGGCGCAGGACCGTGCCGCGCGGCAGGTTCTCCCCGGTCAGCAGGCGATGCAGGACATAATGATTCTTGCACGTGACCTGCATGTGGCCGTAGGCGGGTGGATGGCCGCACAGCAGCAGGCGGTCGCCGGCGCCGAGGCGGGTGTCCGGCGCGGGACCGAGCACGCAGCCGGCGCGGGTCTCGAGCATCAGGGCCATACAGGACAGGCGCCGCGCCGGCGCGTAGGGATCGACGAGCAGATCGCTCACGCGCAGCGTGTGGCCGCCTTCCCGCAGCGCCCAGGCGAGGGCCGGGGCCTCGTCGGCGTCGACGTGTACCGACCACACGTCCGGAACCCGGTCGCCGTGCACCGTGGCGTGCAGGCCCGCGAGCAGGTCGTGCGCCTGCGCGGCGGCCTGCGCTGCGACCCGTCCCAGATAGCGGTACAGCATGGGCGCGGTCACGAGCGCACGAATGTGCGTGGCCAGCACCTGCCGGGGGTTCATGGTCAGATCGGCGCCGAGCGCCTCGAACAGCGCGCGGTTGGTGGCCTGGTTCTGCCGCGCGACGACGAACAGGCCCGGATTCAGCGTCCGGGCCGTCATGATGATCGACAGGTTGTTCACGTCATCGTCGCTGCCCGCGATGATACCCGCGGCTGCGCGCACGCCGGCCTGTTCCAGCGCCGGCGCCTCGGTGCCCGGCGCGATGATGCAGCCCGGCGGCATATCGGGCAGGTCGGTATCCGGCTCGATGACGACCGTGCTCAGGCCGAGCGCCGTCAGGCTTGCGTTGAGGCGGCGGCCGAAGCGGCCGTAGCCGCACAGGATCCACGTGCCCGGCGGCGGCGTGCCCGGCGCCTGGTAGGCGCTGCCCGGCGGTCCGAGCAGCCAGTCCTGGAGTTGGTACGCGGCGGGCGTGCGCCAGGCGAGGGTGAGGGCCTCGGTGAACAATGCGAACGGATCGAGAATGTGATCGGTGGCGAAGGAGGCCATGTTGCCGGCGATCTCGGCGTGTTCGGCGCGGGCGATTACGGTGGCCTTTGGATTGAGGAGCTTGGCGGTGATCGCGATCTTCAGGTTCACCCGGTCGTCACCGGTGTTGGCGATGACGCGCCGGCACAGGGGGTGGCGTACGCCTGCCTGCACGAGGTGGCGGGTTTCCGCCGCGTCGGCGCGCAGGCCCGGCACGTACATGCGGTAGTCCTGCTCGTTCAGGGCGAGCTCGTTGATGCGGGCGGGATCGATGTCGAGCACGACGACCGGCACGTAGAAGCCGGTCAGTGCGTCCACCAGCCGTGTGCCGCTCTCGCCGTAACCGCACACGACGTTGAAGGGTTCGGACATGCGCGCCACGGCGCGCGCAAAGCGGCCCGCGACGCGCGCTTCCTGCAGCGCCTCGTCGCGGACCAGGGCGATCAGGGCGCCGATCGAGTACAACCACGAGATGACCGTGAGGTAGATGCACACCATCATCCACAGGCGCTGCGCTTCCGTGAACGCGAACGGCAGCTCACCGAAGCCGATGGTCGTGGCGGTGTAGGAGATGACGTACAGGGCGTGCAGGAAATCCACGCTGCGCGGGTTGCCGCTGGCGTCCACACCCGGGATCAGCGTCAGGCCGAGCACCGAGATCGCGTAGGCGACGATGAGCACGATGATCGGCCGGCGCATGCGCCGCAGGATGAGCCAGGCGACCGGGTTGCTGCGTTCCCTGTGGTCGGAAGAGAACACGGTTCGCCGATTGCGCCTCAGCGCAGCAGCACGACTGTTTCGATGACCAGCAGCACGACCGAGACGATGTTGGCGAGCAGCGCACCGCCCGACAGCGAGACGATGCTGGCGGTGACTTCCGGAGTGAGACCGACGCCGGTCACGTGCTCGGCAAGGCCCCACACCAGCGCCGCGGCGATGAGCTCGAGATCGGCGACGATGCTGGTGCCGAGCAGTACCGCGCCGATCTGGGAGCGATCACCGAACTTGAGCACCGTGGCGATGAGACTCACGACCAGCGCGGCGAACAGCTCGTAGTGGTGATGGTGCGCGGGGTTGTCGATGTCGCCGAGGAAAAAACCGAAGTTGAGCGTCATGGCCAGTATCACGAAGGCGCCGAACACCACTTTTTCCAGATTCATCTCGTGTGTCCTCGGACGATCGCAGCGCGGGGCCGCCGGATCCGGTCAGGCGTTGATGAGCACGGACATGCCGGTCTGCGCCGCGATCGCCTGCAGCATGGACTCGTCCGCAGCGGTGAACGCGCCATCGCGCTTGTTGAGCGCCTGCAGCACGCCCACCACGTGGCGGCTGCGGTTGCGTACCGGCACGGCGAGCAGGTTACGCACGGTCAGGCCGAGCTTGTGGTTGGCGGCCGGATCGAAACCGGCTTCGGCGCCGGTGTCCGCGATCGAGACGATCGTGCCCTTCACCGCGGCCAGTCCGGCCGGCAATGCAGCGACGGCGTAGCGGTTGGTTTCGGTGACGCCCCCGGTCCGGCGCACGGACCACAGCTCGTCGGCCTGGTAGTCGGCGAGCAGCAGATCGCAGTGTTCGCAGCCGAGCAGGATCGCCACGCGTTCTCCGAGGCGTGCGCTCAGGGTGGGGAGATCCGGTACCCGGCTCACCAGCGTCGCCACGTCGAGCACGGTCGTCAGGATCTGGTGATCGGCGACCGCCCGCCGGAACGATTCCATGTTGGCGACCGCGACGGCAACCTGTTCGCAGAACGCGCGCAACAGTCGTTCGTCGTCTTCGGTGAACGCACCGAACTGCTTGTTGACCACTTCCACCACGCCGGCGACCCTGCCGTCGGCATCGCGCACCGGCGCACACAGCACCGTATTGCTGCGCACGCCCGTGCGCGCGTCGACGGCCGCATCGAAACGCGGATCATCGTAAGCGCCGATGATGTTGACCATCTCGTCGTGCTCGGCGACCCAGCCGGCGATGCCGGTACCCGCCGCCAGGCGCAGCCCGTCGTCATTCCCGTCCGTGCGCACCGGCGTCCACAGCTCGCCGGTGCCGGGGTCACGCAGGTACAGCCAGCCGCTGTCGGCGGCGGTGACGTCGGCGGCCGCGCGTACGAGCCGGGCAATCGAATGCTGCATGCCGGCCTCGAGCGCGCTGGCCGCGTGCAGATCGACGAAGCCGGCCAGATGGCCGAGCCTGGCCGTCGGCGCCTCACCCTCGGCCGCGCGTTGCTGCATGCGTTCAATCGTCGCCCGGCGCCGGCGTTCGACCACGTCGACGAAGCCATGCGCGACGCGGGGCACGTTCTCGAAATAGTGGGTCAGATCGGCGTAGCGGGCACGCAGCAACTCGGTCGCTTCCAGCGCGCGGATCGAGGCGTTGCGCACCCCGCCTGCGAAATAACCCATTTCACCGATGGGTTCGGGTGGCGCCACGGTGGCCAGGGGGATCTCCCGGCCCTGCTCGTCGAGGCGGAACACCTCCACGCGTCCGGAGGCGAGCAGGTAAAGCGTGGGATCCTCCTCGCCCTGGCGGATGAACTGTTCGCCCGCGCCGATGCTCACCTCCTCGAAGCGATTCGCGAGCGCGGTGAGCTCGGTGCGCGAAAGATCGGCGAACAGCGGGCTCGCCTGCAGCCGGGCCACCCGCTGGGAACGCAGCGCCGCATCCAGCTCGGTCGGGGTCACGGCCCCGGCCTCCACCAGCAGCTCACCGAGCTTGCGCCGGTGCCGGGGCGCCTGCAGCGACAGACCCTGCTTCTGCAGCCCGGCACGAATGATGGCCGGCGAGCAGAAGAAGTACGCACCGATGCGTTTCGGAGTCGGCGCTCTCGGTTGTTGTTCCGTCATCGAGCGATCAGCGGCTGCGCGCGGGGTGCCAGCGCGAATCTTAAGGGATAGCCGGGTCGGCGGCCACGGCCGTGCGCGTCATCGCGAACCGCGCTCGGACGCTCATGCGCGGTGGGCGACGATGAGCTCACCGAGCTGACGGAACTCGGGACCGCGGGCGCTGCCCTTGCGCCAGACCAGGCCGATCTCACGATAGCTCGTGTCGGTGAGCGGATAGGTGCGGATGCGCGTGCCCTTGAGCAGCGGTGTGCCTTCCGCCATCTCCGGCAGGTAGGTCACGCCGAGATCTGCGTCGACCATCTGCAGCAGCGTCGGCAGGCTGGTCGCCGAGAACCGGCTCACTCGGCCGGGATCGCGCAGCCGGCAGGCCGTGAGTGCGTGATTGCGCAGGCAATGACCGTCCTCGAGCAGCAGCACGCTCTCGGCCGGCAGGCGGCGCGGATCGTATCGCGCCGGATCGAGCAGCCGCGTGTCCTCGCGGGCGGCCAGACGGAAGTGGTCTCGGAACAGCGGCATCTCTTCCACGCCCTGCAGCTCATAGGGCAGGGCGACGAGCATCACGTCGATCGTCCCATTCATGAGCTCGGCGTAGATGCGCTGGGTCAGGTCCTCGCGCAGGTACAGTTCCAGGCGCGGAAACTGCCTGCGGATGGCCGGCAGCACGCGCGGCAGCAGGAATGGGGCGATGGTCGGGATCACGCCGAGCGTGAGCGGGCCCGTGAGCGGTTCGCTGTGCCCCTGCGCCGCGTCGACGAGATCCTCGACGTCGCGCAGGCACTGGCGGGCGCGGGCAATGATCTCGCGCCCGACCGCGGTGACGGTCACGCGTTTGTTGGTCCGGTCGACCAGGCGCACCGCGAGCGTCGATTCCAGCGCGCGGATGGCGACACTGAAGGCCGACTGCGAGACGTGACAGCTCGCGGCGGCGCGGCCGAAGTGTCCGTGCTCGGCCAGAGCCAGCAGGTACTGCAGCTGGCGCACGGTCGGCAGATGCCGCGTCGTCATAGTCGGATTCTATCGTTTGCCGAGAATGATTTCATTTCAGATAAGGTACGTCCGGCCGCCGTCCGACCCCGCGCGGCGCCGGTTCCGGCGTTCGCGCGGACGTGTCCGGCCACGCCGCGAGCGGCGCGGCGCCGTGCACCGCGGGGCAGCCCGGACGGCAGGGCTCCCCGGCGAGGGCGCCGAGCTGCTACGCTGCACGCATGGACGGTCCGCACGATCTCGGTGGCCGCTACGGTTTCGGTCCAGTACGGCGCAGCGCCGGCGAGCCGGTGTTCAAGGCCGAGTGGGAACGCAAGGCGTTCGGACTGACCTTCGCCGGTCTCGGTCACGGTATCTTCAACATCGACGAAAACCGCTATGCGCGTGAGCGCATGGCGCCCCGGGACTACCTCGGTTGCAGCTACTACGAGCTGTGGCTGGCGGGTCTGGAGGCCAACCTGCTCGACGCGGGCGTCATCACACCCGCACAGCTCGAAGCACGCACGCGCCAGTACCGCAAAGGGACGGCAGTGCCGCTGCCACAGCGATCGATGCCGGAATTCGTGGCCGGCATGCGCGCGGCGATCTTCGCGGGCCTGTCGCCGGCGCGCGAGGTCGACCACGCGCCACGCTACGCGGTCGGGGAGCGCGTGCGCACGCGCATCGCACATCCACGCGGTCACACCCGGTTGCCCGCGTACGCGCGCGGCCGGCCGGCGACGATCGCGCGCGTGCTCGAGGCCTGCGTGTTCCCGGACAGCAACGCCCACGGCCTCGGCGAGGCCGCGCAGCACGTGTATTCGCTCCGTCTGCAGGCCCGCGACCTGTGGGGTGAGGATGCCGATCCCAACATGAGCCTGAACATGGACGTGTGGGAATCCTACATCGAGCCGGCGGACTGAGCGCTCGTGAAACCATCACCGCGCCTGCTGCGACGGTTCCTGGACGCCCCTGGCGGCGTTGCGGGGACCCCCAAAATCGTTTCCGTAGGCCCGCTACGCGCACGATTTTGTGCACCCCCGCGCCTGGCCAGGAACGCCCGGGAACCGTCTCGCGACGGCGGGCGAATGTTTCTCGAGCTCTAGCGCCGGCGCTCCGGAGGCCGATCACGACCATGGACATCCAGGACACCGGCCGGCCCTCGCCGACCGCCGGCCGTTATCCCGCCGACGAGGCCGAGCTCACGGCGCGCGCACAGGCGCTCGAGGCCATACTCGTCGACCAGGGGCTGCTCGGCACCGACACCATCGACGAGATCGTGCGTATTTACGAGCAGGATATCGGTCCGCTGCTCGGCGCCAGGGTCGTCGCCCGGGCATGGGTGGATCCGCAGTTCCGGGCACGGCTGCTCGCGGACGCGACCGCCGCCTGTGCCGAGCTCGGCATTGCCGGGCTGCAGGGGGAGCATCTCATCTGCGTGGAAAACACCCCGCAACTCCACAACGTCATGGTGTGCACGCTGTGCTCCTGCTATCCGTGGCCCGTGCTCGGCCTGCCACCCGCGTTCTACAAGAGCTTCGAATACCGGTCGCGGATGGTGGTCGAACCGCGCCGGGTGCTCGCCGATGACTTCGGTCTCGTGCTGCCGGCGGACGTGGAGATCCGGGTCTACGACGTCACTGCGGAAGAGCGCTACTTCGTGCTGCCGCAACGGCCACCGGGTACGGAGCACCTGGATGAGCAGGCGCTGGCGGCGCTGGTCACGCGGGATGCGATGATCGGCGTCGCGAAGATCGCTGCGCCATGAGCGTCGAGTCGCCGAATTTTGCGCTGGCCGGCGAGCTCACGGGCGCCGCGGCCCCGCCGCGACGCAACGGCGAGCTGGTGTTCGCCGCGCCCTGGCACAGCCGTGCCTTCGGCATGGTGGTCGGCCTGCACCGGCGCGGCGTGTTCGAGTGGGAGGAATTCCGCCAGCGGCTCATTGCCCGGATCGGCGCCTGGGACGCGAGCCACGCGCCCGGGGGAGACTACGACTACTACGCGCACTGGCTGGGCGCGCTCCAGGACGTGCTGATCGCCCGGGGGTTCGTCGGCGCCGCCGACATCGAGGCGCTGACGCGCGAGATCGCACGCCGGCCCGGGGACGCCGGGCACCGGCACGACCATCACCCGCACCCGCATCCGGACGACTGATACCGGGTTCGTCGCCCCGGCCGCGGTACGGCGGGCGGGGCGGGACGATCGACCGGCGACTGGCCCCGCTTGGCCGCGGCCCTCACAATACCGGTCATGCAGGCCCCCCGCGAGCTGTTTTCCTATCGTCGATTCTGGGCTCACCGCTTCGGTACGGCGCCCTTCCTGCCGACCTCGCGCGAGGAGATGGACGCGCTTGGCTGGGACTCGTGTGACGTGCTCATCGTCACCGGCGATGCCTACGTCGACCATCCGAGCTTCGGCATGGCGATCATCGGCCGCCTGCTCGAGGCCCAGGGTTTCCGCGTCGGCATCATCGCCCAGCCGGACTGGCGCGACGGCGCCGATTTCGCGGCGCTCGGGCGGCCGAACCTGTTCGTCGGCATCAGCGCCGGCAACATGGACTCCATGGTCAACCGCTATACGGCCGACCGGCGGATCCGCAGTGACGATGCCTACACGCCGGACGGCGCCGCCGGACGGCGGCCGGACCGGTCCGTCATCGTGTACGCCCAAAGAGCCCGCGAGGCCTTTGCCGACGTGCCGATCATCATCGGCGGCATCGAGGCCAGCCTGCGCCGCTGCGCGCATTTCGATTACTGGTCCGAGAAGGTGCGCCGCTCGATCCTGCCCGACAGCAAGGCGGATCTGCTGCTGTACGGCAATGCCGAACGTGCGATCGTCGAAGTGGCGCATCGCCTCGCCGCGGGTGAAAACGTCGCCGATCTCACCGACGTGCGCGGCACCGCATTCATGGCGCCGGGACTGCGGGCCGGCTGGATCGAAATCGACTCCACGCGTGTCGACGACCCCGGCTGCATCGATGCGCATCCCGATCCCTACGCCGCGCAGCTGCGCGGCGGCGGGCCGGTCGCAGCTGCCGGCGATGCGGCGCCGGGGTCGCAGACCGGGGTGCAGGTGGTGCGCTTCGATCGGCACGTACGCCGCGCCGATCGCGCGCGCAGCGTCATCCGCCTGCCGTCGTTCGAGCAGGTCCGCGACGATCCGGTGGCGTATGCGCACGCCTCGCGCTGCCTGCACCTGGAGTCCAATCCCGGCAACGCCCGCGCCCTCGTGCAGCGGCACGGCACACGCGACGTGTGGATCACGCCGCCGCCAATCCCGCTCACCACCGCCGAGCTCGACGCCATCTACGAGCTGCCCTACCGCCGCGTGCCGCATCCGCGCTACGGCGATGCGCGGATCCCGGCCTACGAGATGATCCGCTTTTCGATCTCCATCCAGCGCGGTTGTTTCGGCGGCTGCACGTTCTGTTCGATCACCGAACACGAGGGTCGCATCATCCAGAACCGGTCGGAGGACTCGGTCATCCGTGAGATCGAGATCATCCGCGACACCGTGCCCGGCTTCACCGGCGTCATCTCCGATCTCGGCGGGCCGACGGCGAACATGTACCGCCTGGCCTGCAGGAGCCGCGACATCGAGGCGGCCTGCCGGCGGCCCTCCTGCGTCTTCCCGCAGATATGCGAGAACCTGCGCACCGATCACACGCCGCTCATCGGGCTGTATCGCCGGGCGCGCGCGCTGACGGGCGTGAAGAAGGTGTTGATCGGCTCGGGCGTGCGTTACGACCTCGCCGTTGAATCGCCGGAGTACGTGCGCGAGCTGGCGCAGCACCACGTTGGTGGTTACCTGAAGATCGCGCCCGAGCACGTCGAGGACGGACCGCTCGCCAAGATGATGAAACCCGGCGTCGACAGCTACTATCGTTTCCGCCAGCTGTTCGACAAGTACTCGCGCCAGGCGGGCAAGGAGCAGTACCTCATTCCCTATTTCATCGCCGCGCACCCCGGTACGACCGACGCGGACATGCTCGCACTCGCCTTGTGGCTGAAAGCGAACGGTTACCGGGCTGACCAGGTGCAGGCCTTCACGCCCACGCCCATGGCCACGGCGACGGCCATGTATCACACCGGCCGCAACCCGCTGCGCAAGGTCACCCGTACGAGCGAGATCGTGCACGTGCCCAAGGGGCTGCGCGTGCGCCGCCTGCACAAGGCGTTCCTGCGCTGGCACGACCCGGAGAACTGGCCGCTGCTGCGCGATGCGCTCAACCGCATGGGCCGGGCGGAGCTGATCGGCAGCGGTCCCGGGTGCCTGATCCCGGCGCGCCAGCCGGCGGGGACCGGGCATCGGCCCGAGGGCGCGCGCCGCGGCGGGAGCGAAAAACCGTTCCTGACCCAGCACAGCGGACTGCCCCGGGTGCCGGCCGTGCGATCGCGCAAGCGCAACAAGGCCCTGAACCCGGGCAGCCCGACGGGCGCCGGCAAGCGCCGGCGCTGAACACGGCCGCCGCGATCGCGATCCGCGTTACCCGCGTGCACCCGATCGCCCGTTCCGAGCCGCGGATCTTGCCGGCGATCGCCGCCGGCGCGTGCCTGCGCCCGCGCACGGTGGTCCGTGATGCGTCGCGCGCCGGCCGCCGCCGGCGCCCGCCATGATCGATACCGTCACCGTCGCGGCGCTTGCGGGTCTGGTCGGGGTCGCGTTCGGTTGGCTGGCCGCCCGGCTGCGTGCCGGCCGCGAGCGCGCCGCGATCGAAGCGGAGATCGCGATTCTGCGCGAACGCCTCGCCGGCCGCGAGCGCGAGATCGACGAGCAGCGTCGCGACCACACCCTGCTCGTTGAGCGTGCCGAGGCGCTGGCGGCGGCGCTGCGCGAGGAAACCGGACGGCGCGCCGGTGCGGAAGCGGCGTCGATCCGCGTCGCGGAGCTCGGTGCGGCGCTCGAGGCCGAGCGTGCCGGCGGCGGCGCCCTGCGCAGCGAAATCGTGGCGCTGCGCGAGCGGCTGGCCGGGCTCGACAGCGTGCTGGCGCAGGAGCGGCGCGCGACGGCGGAGAAGCTCGCGCTGCTGGAGCAGGCACGGGTCAGGCTTCTCGACGCGTTCGGCGCGCTGTCGGCCGAAGCGCTGGCCCGCAACAATCAGCAGTTCCTGGATCTCGCCACGGCCTCCCTGGCGCAGTACCAGGCGGCGGCCAGCGGCGATCTCGAGCTGCGCCAGCATGCGATCGATGCCCTCGTGAAGCCGGTACGCGAATCGCTGGAGAAGATGGACGGCAGGCTCGGCGATCTCGAGCGTGCCCGAATCGGGGCCTACCATGCGTTGACCGAGCAGGTGAAGAATCTGCAGGAAGGCCAGGCGCAGCTGCGCCAGGAAACCGCGACGCTGGTCAAGGCGTTGCGATCGCCGGTCGCCCGCGGCCGCTGGGGCGAGATCCAGTTGCGGCGCGTGGTCGAGCTCGCCGGCATGCTCGATCACTGTGATTTCCACGAGCAGGCCGCGGCCGGTACGGGCGAGGGCAGCCTGCGGCCGGACCTCGTGGTGCGCCTGCCCGGCGGCAAGAATATCGTGGTGGATGCCAAGACCCCGATCACGGCCTACCTGGACGCCATCGAGGCGGGCGGCGAGGAGCTGCGGCGCGACCGGCTGCGCCAGCACGCCCAGCACGTTCGCAACCATATCCGGCAACTGAGCGCCAAGAGCTACTGGCAGCAGTTCTCGCCGACCCCCGAGTTCGTCGTGCTGTTCCTGCCGGGCGAGACGTTCTTCAGCGCCGCGCTGGAACAGGACCCGGCGCTCATCGAGGCGGGCGTGGAGCAGCGCGTCATCCTGGCGACACCGACCACGCTGATCGCACTGCTGCGGGCGGTGGCCTACGGCTGGCGCCAGGAACGCCTGGCCGAGAACGCCGAAGCCATCAGCCGGCTCGGGCGCGAGCTCTATCAGCGGATCGCCACCCTGGCCGAGCACTGGGTGCGCCTGGGCGCCAGCCTCGACGGCGCGGTACGCAGCTACAACAGCGCCGTCGGCTCGCTCGAAACCCGGGTGCTGGTCAGCGCGCGGCGCTTCCAGGACCTGCACGCCGCCGACGCGGCGGTGCCGATGCCCGAGCTCCAGCCGGTGGACGCCGCCCCGCGACCGCTGCAGGCCGGCGAACTGCGCCCTCCGGGCGGTGACGACGACGGTGGTTGAGCACTGCACGAAGCACACGCGCAGCGCCAGTGCTAGTGGTCAGAAGTGTGACGGGTTACCATAGCCGCACGTACTCCAAACGGATCCATTGTCAATGCCCGAGTCCTTTGCCGTAGACGATCGCCGCTCGGTTTACCGGGTCAACCCCGCCGGCGTCGCGCCCGTGTCCATCGCCGTCCGGGCCGCGAACGGCGCGCAGCCGCCGATCCGTCGCATCGAGGATCTCAGTGCCTACGGCGCTGCGCTGTCGTTGGCGGCGCCACTCGAGAGCGACGAGCGCGTCGAGCTCGACATCCGGCCCCCGGACGCGGACCACCGCGTCAGCGTGGGGGCACGTGTCCTCGCCGGGCGCTGCAACGACGAGGGCTGGCACTACCGCTTCGCGTTCGACACGGGTCTGCGCGGTCTGGACCACGAACGCGGTGCCTTTTTCGAGCTGTTCAACCGCCGCGCCGCGCAGCGCGGCGTGCGCCCGGCGGTGGATGCCCCGGTGCTCGCCTCGGTGCGGGTCGAGACGGATGCCGCGGCGGGTCGGGATCTGGCGGTGCGCGTGCACAACCTGTCGGTCGGCGGCGTATGCCTGGCCGTGACGCTGGAGGTCGACGCGATCATGGCCGGCGCCGATCCCGTGCGTGTGTACCTGGGCCTGCCCGACGACAACGGCGGCGCGCGGGTCGAGCTCGTCGCGCGCACCTGCTACCGGGCAGTGGCCGACGATGCCGTCGTCTACGGCCTGCGATTCGATGCGCAGGCGACGCCCGATTTCATCGACCATGCCGAGGATATCCTGTCCTATCTGCTCAGGCGCTTCGAGCGCGACCTCGAGCCGGTAGCCCGGGCCTGATCGAGCGGGCAGCGCCGGAACTCCGATGATCCGCGCCGCGGGAGGCCCGTCGCGCTGATCCCGTCCACGCGGACCGGCCCGACCGGTCGTGCCGGCGCTGTGGTCGCACTTCCCCCTGGCCGGTGCGAGCGCGGCCGTACGCCGGCTCGCGCCGCGCGTGCGGCCATCGATGCCGTGCCGGACCGATCCGCTAGGCCGCGGGACACCGGTGCCGCCGCCGGCGCGCACGAGCGGTTTTCCCGACCTGCGCCCCCCGCTATCCTGTCGCCTACACGGCCAGGGGTGGATGGATGAGGGCTCGACTCGGACGGGCATTGGTGTGGTTTGCGGTCGCGGTGCTCGGCGCCGGCGCGCTCGGCGGTATCGCGCTCCAGCGCGACGAGCCCGTCAACAGCGTCTGGCTGATCGTCGCCGCCATCTGCGTCTACGCCCTCGGCTACCGCTTCTACAGCGCTTTCGTGGCTACCCGGGTGCTGATGCTCGATGGCACGCGGGCGACACCGGCCGAGCGCATCAACGACGGTCGCGACTATGTGCCGACACACCGCTGGATCGTGTTCGGGCACCATTTCGCCGCCATCTCCGGGCCCGGACCGCTCATCGGCCCGACCCTGGCGGCGCAGTTCGGCTACCTGCCCGGTACGCTGTGGATACTGATCGGCGCGGTGCTGGGCGGCTGCGTCCAGGATTTCGTCATCCTGTTCCTGTCCCTGCGCCGCAACGGGCGCTCGCTCGGCCAGATGGCGCGCGATGAGCTCGGTCCCGTCGGCGGTATCGCTGCGCTGCTCGGCATCATGGCGATCATGATCATCCTCATCGCGGTGCTCGGGCTGGTGGTGGTCAACGCCATGAAGCACAGCCCCTGGGCGACGGCCACGGTCGGCGCGACGATTCCGATCGCGGTGCTGATCGGTGTCTACCTGCGCGGCATCCGTGCGGGCCGGGTGCTCGAGGCCAGCGCGATCGGCGTCACGCTGCTGTTGCTCGCGGTGGCCGGTGGCGGCTGGATCGACCATCACGACGCTCTGCGCGCGCTGTTCGACTACGGCCCGCGCGAGCTCGCGTTCATGGTCATCGCCTACGGCTTCGCGGCGGCCGTCCTGCCGGTGTGGCTGCTGCTCGCGCCGCGTGATTACCTGTCGACCTTCATGAAAATCGGCACCATCGCCGTGCTCGCGGTGGCGATACTGCTGGTGCAGCCGGAGCTGAAGATGCCGGCCGTGACCCAGTTCATCGACGGTACCGGTCCGATATTCGCTGGCAAGCTGCTGCCGTTCGTGTTCATCACCATTGCCTGCGGCGCCATCTCCGGCTTTCATTCGCTCATCAGCTCGGGCACGACGCCCAAGCTCCTCATCAACGAGGCCGATGCCCGCTTCATCGGTTATGGCGCGATGATGATGGAGTCGTTCGTCGCCATCATGGCCATGGTGGCCGCCTGCGTGCTGGATCCCGGCGTGTTCTTCGCCATCAACAGCCCGGCCGGCATCGTCGGTGCCGACGCCGCGCAGGCCGTGGCGACCATCACCGCGTACGGCTTTCCGGTCGACAGCGCACAGATGGCGAGCCTGGCGAACCTGGTCGGCGAACAGACGCTGTTCGCGCGCACCGGCGGCGCACCGTCGCTCGCGGTCGGCATGGCGACTCTGTTCTCCGGCGCCTTCGGCGGCGGCTTCGTCGCGGTGTGGTATCACTTTGCGATCATGTTCGAGGCCCTGTTCATTCTCACCACGCTCGATGCCGGCACCCGGGTCGCCCGCTTCATGCTCCAGGACCTGCTCGGCAACGTCGTGCCCGCGCTCGGCCGGGTGAGCTGGTATCCGGGCGTACTGCTGACCAGCGCGCTCGTGGTCGGTGCGTGGGGTTATTTCCTGTACATGGGTGTGATCGATCCGCTGGGCGGTATCAACAGCCTGTGGCCGCTGTTCGGTATCGCCAATCAGATGCTGGCGGCGATCGCGCTCGCCGTGGCGACGACGACGCTGGTACGTTCCGGACGCCTGCGCTACGCCTGGGTGACCGGCGCGCCGCTGGTCTGGCTGGTCACGATCACGAGCTGGGCCGCGTGGGAGAAGCTGTTCAACGACGATGTGCGCATCGGCTTTCTGGCCCAGGCGCAGCACTTGGCGCGCCAGCTCGAGACGGGCGCAGTGGCGGTGGACCAGCTCGCCCGGACCGGGCAGCTCGTCTTCAATGCCCAGCTCGACGCCGCCATGACCGCGTTGTTCCTGCTCACGACCTGGGTGATCGTGCTGGACATGCTGCGGGTGTGCTGGCGGGTCGTGCGCGGCGCCGGCGCGCCGATCAGCACCGAGACTCCGTACGTGCCGAGCCGGCTGGCGCAGGAACGGGCATGACCATCGCACCGCGCCTGTGCACCGCCCTGGCGCGTGCGTGGCGCGCGCTGCGGCGCCTGGCGGGTGACGACGCCTACGAGCGTTACCTCGCGCACTGGCACGCGCGCCACGCGCTCCCGGGGTCGACACCGCTGGGCCGGCGCGCTTTCTACCGCGCCGAGGTCGAACGCAAGTGGAGCGGCGTCAGCCGCTGTTGCTGATCGAGAGGGTGGGGAGCATGGGTCTTCTGGACGAATTGAAACGCGAGGCGGACGCCAAGCGCGAGCGCGAAATGACCGATGTCGAGCGCCGGGAGCTGTACGCCGAGCGCCTGCGACGGGATATCGATCCGCGCATGACGGCCCTGCGCCGCTACCTGGTCGATCTCACCAAGGAGCTCAACTACCTCGAGCCCGACGTGGCGGTCGACTACGACATCCCGGGCGCCTGCCGCCTGGAGCGGCTGCACCAGCAGGACTACATCGTGTCCGCCTACCACGACGGCGAATTCGTGCTGCGCTTCCGCTGCGTCGGCCCGACGCATCACCGTGTCCGCATCGAGGAGCCGGCCGCGGTGCGCAAGCTGCAGGGCTTCCTGCGCGAGCACGGCCTGGAATTCCAGCTCAAGGAAGTCACCGACGAGCGCTGGGAGCTCAAGAGCGGTGTGTTCACCATCGGCGACGAGGTGGAAGTACGGTTCACGTTCCGCGCCAATCCCGAGCACGACGGCGTGCTGATGAGCCAGCGCCACTTCACCGGCATCACCGAGCAGCAGTTCCTGTTTCCCGCAGTCGTCGTCGACAGAGCCTTCCACGACCAGCTCGGCGAGTACGTGCTGCGGCGTTCCGATGCGCTGCTCGACCACCAGGTGCAGCTCATCAGCGACGCGGAGCGCGAGGCATTGAAAAAGCGTCTGGACGAGCGCCTGCAGAAAAAATGAAACCGCGATCGGCCCCGCGGCCGGCGCCGTGATCCTGCGCGGCGCCGGCCGCGGGCCGGCTGCCCGCCCGCGGGCCGGCTGCCCGCCCCGTATGGGCGTGACGGGGCCGGGGACGATCAGCGGCAGGCGGCGCTCTGGCCGATCAGCAGGCCGCCGATCGTGCCCGCCGAGGTCGCCGCGAGCTGGCCGCTGCCCTTGCCGATCTGGGAGCCGAGGAAACCCCCGAGCGCCGCGCCGACCGCGCTGCCCAGCACCGGGTTGCAGCCGCTCGCGTAATAGCCACCCCCGCCGCCGTAGCCCGTCGAGTAGGCGGGCGGGGTGTACTGCGCCTGCGGATAAGCGTAGTAGCCGGGAGCGGGTGCCGGGTAAGCGTAGTAGCGCGGCGCGGGTGCCGGGTAGGCGTAGTAGCCCGGCACGGGCACCGGGTAGGCGTAGGCGGGCGGCTGGTAATAGCCGGACTGGGCGCCGAAATAGACATAGCTCACGTCCACGTCGACGCGGTTGCGATGACGTCGCGGCGGCGCGTAATGGTCGTGATGGGACTGATGGCGCCCGTAGCCGGCGGTATGGCCCCACCCCTGCGACCCGCCCGGCGGGTTGGCCGCCGCCGCACCGGTGACGAGCAGCACGGCCGCGGCCACGGCGAGCGGCAGGCCATGCGCAACGCGCGTGCGGCGATACAGGGCGGTGTTCGTCTGGGCGTTCATATCGCGTCTCCTGGTCTGGTGACCGGACCCGGCCGCAATGACCGGACCCTTGGCGGCGCACGATACGGATGCGCGACTGAACCGCGCCTGAACACCGGCGCCCGCCGCCGGTCGCACAATCGCGCGGGGCTCTTTAGAATCGGGGCCGGCAACGGAACGGTGGCCATCGTGAGTGAGAAACTCCAGTGCTGGAAGTGCGGCGCACAGCTCGCCGACGTGCTGCTGCCCTTGCCGCGTGCCGAGCTGTGCCGGGCCTGCAACGCGGATCTGCACGTATGCCGCATGTGCGTGTTCTACGACGTCCGTGTCGCGAAGCACTGCCGCGAGCCGATTGCCGAGGAAGTCAAGGACAAGACCCGTGCGAATTTCTGCGATTACCTGGTGCTGCGGCCGGATGCGTTCGAGCCCCGCGACAGTGCTGCGATCGGGACTGCGCAGCAGGCGCTCGACGGTCTGTTCGGGCTTGCCGGCGGCAGCAGCGCAGCGAGCGCCGCGCCCGCGGCGGCCGACGAGGCGTGGCGGCGACTCGATGATCTGTTCGGCAAGTCCTGAGGCGTCCCGGGCGGTGTCGCCCGGCGCCAGCCCGGCCGCGTGAGCGCGAGCCACCTGGTCACGGCTGCGGCGAGCAGGATGCCCGGCAGGCCGAGCAGTCTCACGACCCGCGACGGTGCCGCGCCCGCCCCGGTGAGTGCGGCAGTGCCCGAGCGTGCCGCCGTGCGTGGCTGGCCGCGACCGCGCCGGCTGCTCCACCGGCGCCGGGCATGAATACGGGCGCCGTCTCGATCGATGCGATCCGCGCCGCCGCGAGCCGCATAGGCGGTGGCGTGGTGGCAACGCCGTGCGTCGCTTCGCGCGTGCTTTCGGCGCTGACGGGCGCGCAGGTATGGCTCAAGCTGGAGAACCTGCAGTTCACGGCCTCGTTCAAGGATCGGGGGGCGCTCAACCGTCTGCTGACGCTCGACGATAGTGAACGCGCGCGCGGCGTCGTCGCGATGTCTGCCGGCAACCACGCGCAGGCCGTCGCCTATCACGCCCAGCGCCTGGGTTTGCGCGCGCTCATCGTGATGCCGCGCTACACCCCCGGCGTCAAGGTCGAGAGCACTCGCCGCTTCGGTGCGGAGATCGTGCTGGAGGGCGATACGCTCGACGAGGCCGCCGTGCGGGCGCGCCAGCTCGCGGCGGAGCGGGATCTGACCTTCGTGCATCCCTACGACGATCCCGCCGTGATCGCCGGCCAGGGCACGGTCGGGCTGGAGATGCTCGCGCAGGTCCCCGCGCTCGACGCCGTGCTGGTACCGGTCGGTGGCGGTGGCCTGGTGGCCGGCGTCGCGACCGCCGTCCGGGCGCTGCGCCCGCAGATCGAGGTGGTCGGTGTCGAAACCGAGCGTTTCCCGGCGGTGGCCAGGGCGCTGCGCGGGGAGGCGCCGGAATTCGGCGCCGCGACGCTGGCCGAAGGCATCGCGGTCGAGCAGCCTGGCGAATACACGCTGCCGATCATCCGCGCCGCGGTTGCCGACGTGCTGCTCGTGGACGAGCGGCGCATCGAGGAGGCGGTGCTGCTGCTGCTCGAGCTCGAGAAGACCGTCGTCGAGGGCGCCGGCGCGGCCGGTCTCGCGGCATTGCTCGCGCATCCCGCGCATTTCGCGGGGCGCAAGGTCGGCGTGGTGATCTCCGGTGGTAACATCGACATGCCCGTGCTCGCGACCATCATTGAGCGCGGGCTCGTGCGCAGCCGCCGCCTGGTGCACCTCGTCGTCGCCGTCCGCGACGTGCCCGGCACGCTCGCCGCGGTGACCACCCTGTTCGCTGCCGAGGGCGCGAATGTCGTGCAGGTACTGCATCAGCGCACCTTCACGAGCCTGACGCTGGAGCTGGTGGAGATCGGCTTCGTGCTGCAGACGCGCGGGCCGGAGCACGAGCGGGTGCTCATCGCCAGGCTGGAAGCGGCGGGATACACAGTCCATGCCCTGGGCGCCGGACCGCCCGTGGGCGACACCAAAGTGTGACCGGAGGTAGCGATGAAACTGTTCTACTCGCCATTCCACTCATTCGTACACAAGTCGCTGGTGGCGGCGCACGAAGCGGGATTGTGGGACCAGATCGAGTGGGTGCCGACCTACCCCTTCAAGAATCGCGCCGGCGAGGACCAGGGCGACCGCTACTCGATCGGGGCCATCAATCCGCTCAACAAGGTGCCGACGCTGGCTCTGGACGACGGCCAGGTCGTGTACGGCAGTCAGGCGATCATCGAGTGCCTGGACAGCATGAGCCGCAGCGGCACGCGTATCTACCCGCCCGCGGGTGCGGCACGCTGGGATGCGATCACGCGCCTCGCGCTCGCCGACACGATGTTCGAGCTGACCGTGGCCCTGGTCATGGAGGGCTGGCATCCACCCGCGCAGCAGCGGCGCGCGTTGTTCGAGTGGATCTGGCCCAAGCTGATCCGGGGTTTCGACGCGCTGGAAGCGGCGGCTAGGCGTGGCTTCGACGGTTTCGACGCCGGTCACGCCGGCATGCTGCAGGCGGTTTCGTATCTGGATTTCCGCGCCAGATTCTACGAGGCCAAGGATCCGCTGTACCCGGACTTCGACTGGACGGAAGGCCGGCCGGCGCTGCAGGCCTGGTGGGAGGAGGCCGTCCAGCGGCCTTCGGTCCGCAGCCATCACGGCAAGGATTTCGAGGGCGACGACAGCGCGGAATTCTGCCAGGCGAAAGTGCGCGAGGTGCTCGCGGCGCAGGCGCGCGGCGGCCGATGATCGATCTCTACTACTGGCCGACTCCGAATGGCCACAAGGCTTCGATCATGCTCGAGGAGGTCGGACTCGAGTACGAGCTGCACGCGATCAATATCCTGCGCGGCGATCAGTTCAAGCCCGAATTCCTCGCCGTCAGCCCCAATAACAAGATCCCGGCCATCGTCGATCGCCAGGGACCGCGCGGGCAGCCCTACCCCGTGTTCGAATCGGGGGCGATCCTCATGTACCTCGCCGACAAGACCGGCCGCCTGCTGCCGCACGACACCGCCGCGCGTTACGACGTCGTACAGTGGCTCATGTTCCAGATGGGCAGTGTCGGGCCGTTCTTCGGTCAGTGCGGTCATTTCAAGGGCTATGCGCCCGAGCCGATCCCCTACGCCATCGATCGCTATTACCGCGAGACGCTGCGCCTGTACGGCGTGCTGGACCGGCGTCTGGCGGCGCAGCCGTACCTCGCCGGCGCGGACTATTCCATTGCCGATGTCGCGGTGTATCCCTGGACCATGCCCGTGATCCGCGCCCTGCACGGCGTCGACATCGACGAATTCGCGCACGTGCGGCGCTGGGGCGAGGAAATCGCCGCGCGGCCGGCGGTGCAGCGCGGCACGGCCCTGCTCGCCGATGTCATGAAGATCGGGGATCCGGACGAGGCGGCGCGCGCGGCGCTGTTCGGGCAGCAGCAGTACGAACGCTAGGTCGACGCGGCGGACGCCGCACCGGCGTCCGCCGCCGGTCAGCCCACCAGCTCGCCGCCGGCGAGCGCCACGCATTCGATTTCGATCATGAGCTCCGGCAGGGCGAGGGATTTGACCTCGACGATGGTGTCGGCCGGCCATGGCGGGCTGAACCACTTGCCGCGCAGCTCCACGATGCTGGGGAAGTGGCTCATGTCGGTGAGGTAGATGTTGACCTTGATGACTTCGTGCAGCGTCGCGCCCGCCGCCGCGAGCGACTTTTCGAGGTTGCGGAAAGTCTGCTCGGCCTGGGCGTCGAAGTTACCGGCGCCGACCACCCGACCCTGCTCGTCCAGGGCCGCGTGCCCGGACAGGAACACCAGATTGCCTACCCGGAACCCGAGCGAGATGCGAAACGGCGCGTAGGGATCGGGTGTCACGGTGATGCGCTCGGCGCGGTTGCTGGTCATGAACGGGATCTCCTGCGATGGGCTGGACGTGTCGGCGGGATTATAACCGGGGCCTGGAAGGCCCCGCCGCGCCGTGATCGGCGCCGGATCCCGCACGCCGCGGGTCCGTTTCCGTTAAGATCGCCGCCCGTGTATCGAGGTACGAACGACAATCCATGAACAACTCTCCAAGGACCCAGAACATGGCCGTGTTCTGCGATTTCGAAAACATCGCGCTCGGCGTCGAGGATGCCCGTTACGATCACTTCGACATGAAGCGCGTGCTCGAGCGGCTGCTGCTCAAGGGCAATATCGTCGTGCGCAAGGCCTATTGCGACTGGGAACGGTACAAGAACTTCAAGAAGTCCATGCACGAGGCGGCCTTCGAGCTCATCGAGATCCCGCACGTGCGCATGTCCGGCAAGAATTCCGCCGACATCCGCATGGTCGTGGACGCACTCGACCTGTGCTACACGAAGTCCCACGTCGACACCTTCGTGGTCGTGTCGGGCGATTCGGATTTTTCCCCGCTGGTGAGCAAGCTGCGCGAGAACAACAAGAACGTCATCGGGGTCGGCGTGAAGAATTCCTCCTCCGACCTGCTCATCAACAATTGTGACGAGTTCATCTATTACGACGATCTCGTGCGCGAGGGCGAGAAGCAAAAACGCCGGCGCAGCAAGAAAAAGGCCGCCGCCAAGGAAACGGACAAGAAGAGCCCGGGGGACGAGGATGTCCGCCGCCAGGAGGCGCTCGACATGGTCCTCGAGACGGTCGAGGACCTGTTCGAGGAGCGCGGCGAAGAGGACAAGGTGTGGGGATCGATGGTCAAGCAGGCCATCAAGCGCCGTCATCCCGGTTTCAACGAGACCTACCACGGCTTCAAGACCTTCTCCAAGCTGCTCGAGGAGGCCGAGTCCCGCAAACTCGTGACGCTCCAGCACGACGAGAAATCGGGCGGCTACGTCATCACCGCCTTTGCGCACACGGATTGATGCCCGTGCGGCGACGCGGCGGCGACCGGCGGTGCGGGCAGGGCTGAGCCGCGACCGTGGGCGACGTCGTACCGCTGCGCAAGCGCAAGGCCGCCGACCGGGCCCGCGGCAAGACGCTGTGCCGGGAGGGTTTCCACAAGTGGACGATCTGGCAGCAGCGCCCGTTCGACGTGAAGCAGGGCCGGCTGATCACGGTGTATCGCTGCAGCCGTTGCGGCGCGAGCAAGACGCAGGCGCGCTGAGGGTGCCAGCCCACGTCCGGCGAGCGCGCCGGCGGCGTCTGCCAGGGTGGCCGGCTGCGCCGGGTTACGCGGGTCATCCGTGCCGGGCGCCGGGCCGGCGGCAGGCGTCGGCCCGGGGATTGACCATACTGTCACATCTGTAATAATTACCGTTGTAATTATTACAGGTGCTTGAGAGTTGGATTCCTTCACCCCGATGGAAGCGCGGATCCGAGCCGTGGCGACGCGCCTGCCCGGGGGGCCACCGGTGCGCTCCCAGATCCTCAGCCGCCTGCTCGTGCACGTCCACCAGCGCTTCGAGACAGCCCTGCAGCGGGCGCTCGCTCCGCACGGGCTCGGCATTCACGCCTGGAGCGCGCTCATGCTGATGTACAGCGATCCGCACGATGAGCTCAATCCGTGCGCGCTCAGCGCGCTGACGAACCTGTCCCGCACCAACGTGACCCGCCTGATGGACGATCTCGTCGCCCGCGGCTGGGTGAGCCGCCGGCCCGCCGAGGCGGACCGGCGGCGCGTGCTGCTGTCGCTGACCGCGCACGGGATCCCGTTCGTCGAGTCCGTGCTTCCGGACGTGCGCGCGCTGTACTCGGCGATCTGGGACGGGTTCGACGACGCCGAGCTGGTGCACTACGAGCGCCTGTCGCGCGGCCTGCTCGCGCGTCTGGAAGCGTTCGAAGCCGAGGCCGTGCAGCCCGGGGAGACGCCGTGAACGCCGCGGCACCACGGCTGCGCCGGCGGGTGCTGTTCCTAGGCCTGGTCTCGGCCGTCTTCGTCCTCGCCGGCCTGCACGTGGGCAGTCACTGGCTGCTCGAGGGTCGCTTCGAGGCGACGACCGACAACGCCTATGTCGGCGGCAACGTCGTACCGGTCATGTCGCGTATCGCCGGCACGGTGGTGGAGATCGACGCTGACGAAACCATGCGCGTTGCCCGCGGCGAAACGCTGCTGCGCCTGGACGACGCGTCGCTGAAGATCGGGCTCGAGCTGGCGGAGGCCGAGCTTGCCGAAGCCGTTCGCCGCGTGCGCCGGCTCTTTGACGACGTGCGCCGCCTGCAGTCCAGGGTCGATTTACGCGCCGCCGAGCTCGACAAGGCGCGCCAGGATCTGCACCGGCGTCAGCGCCTGACGGCGCGCAACGTCGTCGCGATCGAGGATCTCGATCATGCCCGCGCGATCGAGCGCACGGCCCGTGCCGCGCTCGACCTCGCGCGCCACGAGCTGGAATCGGCGAACTCGCTGGTCGACGGCACGAGCGTCGTCGATCACCCGCTGGTGCAGCAGGCCAAGGCGCGCCTGCGCGAAGCGTCACTCGCCCTGGGGCGCACCGTCATTCGTTCGGCGGTGGACGGTTACGTGGCCAAGCGGGCGGTGCAGCTCGGCCAGCGTGTCGAGCCGGGCACGCCGTTGCTCGCGGTCGTGCCGCTCGGCGACCTGTGGGTGGACGCGAACTTCAAGGAATCGGAGCTGCGCGACATGCGTATCGGCCAGCCGGTGATCCTCAGTGCCGATCTGTATGGCGAGGACGTACGTTTTCGCGGCTCGGTGACGGGCCTGGGCGCGGGCACCGGCAGTGTTTTCTCGCTGCTGCCGGCGCAGAACGCAACCGGAAACTGGATCAAGGTCGTACAGCGCGTGCCCGTACGGATTGCGCTGCAGCGCACGCAGATCGAAGCGCATCCGCTGCGCGTCGGCTTGTCCATGCGGGTCAGCATCGACATGCACGACACGACCGGGCCCGTGCTCGCCCCGGCGCTGCGCCGCGGGCCGGTGTACGCGACGCCGGCGGTCGCTCAGGACGACGCAGCGGTCGAGGCGCGTATCGACGCCATTATCACCGCCAACGCCGGTCCGGCGGTGCCGGGGGGTGCCGTCGCCGGGCAGCCCTGACCGGTATGAGCCATCCCCCCCTGCGCGGCGCGGCGCTCGTCGTGTCGACGTTCGCATTGTCGCTGGCGAGCTTCATGCAGGTGCTCGACACCTCCATCGCCAACGTCGCCATCCCGACCATTGCCGGCGATCTCGCGGTCGCCCCGCAGCAGGGCACCTGGATCATCACCTCGTTCGGCGTCAGCCTCGCGATTGCGCTGCCGCTCACCGGCGGGCTCGCCCGCCGCTTCGGGGAAGTGCGCCTGTTCGTCGGCTCGGTGCTGCTGTTCACGCTCGCATCCTGGGGCTGCGGGCTCGCCGACAGCCTGGAAACCCTGATTGTCCTGCGCGTCGTGCAGGGCGCCGTGGCGGGGCCGATGGTGCCGTTGTCGCAGAGCCTGCTCCTGTCGACCTTCCCGCCCGAGCGCAAGGGCCAGGCGCTCGCGTTGTGGGCGATGACGGTGGTGGTCGCGCCGATCGTCGGGCCGGTGCTCGGCGGGGTGATCACGGACCAGATGAGCTGGCCGTGGATCTTTTACATCAACGTTCCGGTCGGTCTGTTCGCGGCGTGGCTCACCTGGCAGATGCTGGGTGAGCGGGACAGCGTCCGCGCGCGCCTGCCCATCGACGTCGTCGGCATGGTATTGCTCGTGGTGTGGGTGGGTTGCCTGCAGGTGATGCTGGACAAGGGCCACGAGCTCGACTGGTTCGAATCGCCCGTGATCGTCACACTGGCAATCACGTCGCTGGTCGCGTTCGCCTATTTCTGCGTGTGGGAGCTCACCGCCGAACATCCGGCGGTCGACCTGACCCTGTTCCGTTCGCGCGACTTCGTCGTGGGCACCCTCGCGATGAGCGTCGGCTACATGTGCTTTTTCGGCAGCATCGTCATCTTCCCGCTGTGGCTGCAGACGCAGATGGGGTATACCGCCACCTGGGCGGGGCTCGCGGCGGCGCCGATCGGGGTCCTGTCGGTGATCCTCTCGCCGCTCGTGGGCCGCAACCTGCACCGTGTCGATCCGCGTCTCATCGGCAGTGTCGCTTTCTTCGTATTCGCGCTCGCCTCGTTCTGGAACGCGGGTTTCACGACGTCGGCGAGCTTCGGCCAGCTCATCGTGCCGCGCTTCATCATCGGCGTGGGCATTGCGTGTTTTTTCGCGCCGCTGACGACCATCACGCTCACCGATCTGCCGCCGGCGCGCATCGCCAGCGCTTCCGGGCTCGCCAACTTCCTGCGCATGCTCGGCGGCAGCTTCGGCGCCTCCATGAGCGTCAGCCTGTGGACGCATCGCGAGTCTTTCCACCACAGTCAGCTCGTCGAGCACCTGAGCCCCTACGAGCAGGTCACCCGCAGCGTGCTCGGCGCGCTCGGCGACCGGGATTTCGACACCCAGACGGGCACCGGGCTGCTCGCCCGCATGGTCGACGGCCAGGCGGTCATGCTGGCGACGAACGACGTGTTCTACCTGTCCGGATGGATCTTCCTGGCGCTGCTCATCCTCGTGTGGTTCGCGCACCGCCGCGGCCGGGGTATCGCGCCCGCGACCCCCGTCGCGGCGGATTGAGCGTCGCCGCGGGTCGCACGGCGGCCGGCTGAGTCGCGCGCGCGATCGTCGCCGCGGCGCTGCAGGAAGGCGATGACCGGCGCTCGCCCGACGGGATCGCGTCAGCCGTCGCCGCCGACAGCGCGCGCCGGGCCGTGCTCAGCCCTTGTCGCGGCCGCTGCCCCCGGGCGTGAGCGCGTCCCAGAAGGCTTTCTGCATCGCCTCCAGCGACTGCATGTGCGCCGGCACGAACGGTTGCATCAGGGTGGCCGGATCGAAGCCGGCCGCGCCCTGCTGCATCTTCTCGCGGATCATCGCCAGCAGCTCCTGCTGCAGCGGCTCGATGTCCGGTAGCCCGAAGAAGCTGCGCAGCTCCTGGGGCGTGGCGTCGATGTCGAATTTGATCTTCATGCGGTTCTCTCTCGTTGCGCTGCGCGCGTGTATTACGGACGTCGGGCATGGCCGTGACGGGTCCACGGTCACCGGTCAGTCCGTGCCGAAGTGTTCCCGTCGCCGCTGTTTCTGGTCGTAGGACAGCTTGCGGATATCGACGTAGCGGCGGGCACCGTCGATTTCCTCCCGATCGGGCAGTATCGATTTCGCGGTGTCGAGATAGTCGTAGGCCGCCTCGAAGCGCTCGGCCGCGGAGGCTTCGTCCGCGAGCCTCAACAGGTGATTGCCGATGTCGATGTAGGCCTGCTTGAGCGCGCTCGTGCCTGGCCGCAAGGCTTCGATCCGGCGGTACTTCTCGAGCGCGTTGTTGCCTGGCGGAGAAACCAGTCGGCCGCCATCCATGTCGGCCTGGGCGGCGGCGAGCAGCGCGCGCAGCTCGCGGTCCTGTGCGGCGCGTTGGCTCGCGCGTTCGAGATCGGCACTGAGCCCGGCCAGCGCCGCGTCGCCGGGCGCCAGACGGCGCAGATCCGCCAGCGCCGCTGCGGCCGCATCGACGCGGCCGTTGCCGAGCGCCGTCGCGACCGCCGTGCGCAGCGTTGCGCCGATGCCGTCGAGGCCCGCGCGGGCCGCTGCATGGTCGGGCTCCAGCGCCAGCGCGGCGCGATAGCTCTCCATGGCGTTCGCCCCGGGCGGTGTGGTGAGGTGTCCGGCCGCGGTCGCGGCGCGCGCGGCGGCGAGCAGCGAGTCCACCGCCGCGGTACGGGTCTCGGCCTCGCGGTCACGCGGCGGCTCCGGTGCGGCCGCGGGCGTCACCTGCGGCCGGTCGGCGGGAACCGCGGCGGCTTGCACGGTGCTCACAGTCGGCGCGGCCGCGAGGGCCGGCACAGGCGTCTCCCGTGCCGGCGGTGGCTGCGCTGCCGCCGGTTCGGCGGGCGCCCGGACGGCGGCCGGCGCTGGCAGGGCGGCCGTGGGCGCGCCGCCACGGTCGATGATCAGGAACGCCCCGACCGCACCGGCGATCGCGGCGATGATCACGATCAGTGTGCCGACCCGCGCGACCCGGCCGATACCGGCAGTGCCGGTCGTGATCGCCCCGCTGCGCCCGGTATCGGCACCGGCACGCCGCTGTGCGCCGCCGGTGGCGGTCGCCGGGCGGCTGCGCCCCGCGCCGGCGGAACGGACATCCTCGTTGCGGATCTGCGGCAGATCGGACGGTGCCGCGCGCGGCGCCGCCCGCGTGATCGCCGCCGCGGTCGTCACGGCGGCTGCTGGCGCGCGCGTGTCCTCGAGCAGCTCCGTGCGCCATTCGGCGATCGACTGCGGCCTTTGCTCCGGCCGGAAGGCGAGCGCGTGGTCTATGGCGGCGAGAAACGCGCGCGAATACCGACCGCCCGCGGCCTGGCTGATGGAGGGCAGCGTGTCGGTGCCGCTGTCGATGAGCCCCTCGCTGCGATCGACTGCCGGCAGCGGCGCACGACCCGTCACGGCGTGATACAGCGTCGCGCCCATGCCGTAGATGTCGGTCCACGGACCCTGCCGATCGCCCTTGCTGTAGTACTGTTCGAACGGCGCGTAGCCCGGCGACAGCACGCTCGTGAGCGTCTGCGTGCGGCCGCCGATCGCCTGGCGCGCCGAGCCGAAATCGAGCAGCACGGCGTACCCGTCGCGACGCACGTAGATGTTGGAGGGTTTGATGTCGCGGTGGATGAAACCGGCGGCGTGCACCTTCTCCAGTCCGTCCATGAGCGGCAGGAAGATAGCCTTGAGCTCGTCCTGCTCGAGCGTCCTGCGCTTGCTCAGGATCTGGGCGAGGCTGTGGCCGTTCTCGTAGGCCATCACCATGTAGGCGGTGTTGTTGTCTTCGAATACCGACAGCACCTCGACGATGTTCGGATGTTTGAACAGGGTGAGCGTGCGCGCTTCGCTCATGAAGCGTTCGAGCCCCCAGCGGTAGGCTTCCTCGTGGCCCATCGACACGGGTTGCACCGAGGAGTCGGCGTCGCGGGTGGAGAGCTCGCCCGGGAGATACTCCTTGATCGCTACCTCGACGTTCAGGTTCTCGTCGCGCGCGAGGTAGGTGATACCGAAACCGCCTTGGCCGAGCACCCGTTCGATGCGATACCAGTGCAGGCGGTAGCCCGGCGCGAGCGCCTGACGATGAAGGTTCGCGGTCGAGCTCACCGGCGAAAAGCCCTGCTGCGGTCGTGCGCCATCATGGTCGCCTCATCCGGGGTGGAAACCATGCAAGAGCTTGACGAAAAAAGAAAGCCCCAGACCCGCCGGGCGGGGCCGGGGCCGCTGGCCGTGCCGCCGTCAGGATGCTTTTTTCTGCGGCGTCACGATGCCGTTGCGGCCGTGGATGTCCACGTACTTGCGCAGCGTCGGGCCGGTGTAGATCTGGCGCGGCCGGTCGATGCGGGCGCTGGCGCCGGTACGGACCTCGCGCCAGTGGGCGATCCAGCCCGGCAGCCGGCCGATGGCGAACATCACGGTGAACATGTCCACCGGAATGCCGATGGCTTTCATGATGATGCCGCTGTAGTAATCCACGTTCGGGTAGAGCTTGCGGCTGACGAAGTAATCGTCCTTGAGCGCAATCTCCTCGAGCCGCTTGGCGAGCTCGAGCTGGGGATCATGAATGCCAAGGGTATCGAGCACGCGGTCGCAGGCCCGCTTGATGATATTGGCGCGCGGGTCGAAGTTCTTGTAGACGCGGTGGCCGAAGCCCATGAGCCGGGCGTTCTTGTCGCCCTTTTTCACCCGTTCGACGAAGGACTCGAGCTTCTCGCCGCTGGCTTGGAGCTCTTGCAGCATCTTGATGACGGCGGTGTTGGCGCCGCCGTGCAATGGTCCCCAAAGCGCGCATACGCCGGCGGCAATCGACGCATGCAGGGTCGCCTGCGCGGACCCGACCATGCGTACCGTCGAGGTGGAGCAGTTCTGCTCGTGATCGGCGTGCAGCAGCAGCAGCTTGTCGAGCGCGCTGACGGCGGCGTCGGACGGTTCGTAGGGTTTGTACGGCAGGCTGAACATCATGTGCAGGAAATTGGCCGTATAGCGCAGGTCCGAACGCGGATAGTTGATCGGCCGGCCGATGGTCTTGCGATAACTCGCCGCGGCGATGGTGCGCACCTTGCTCATCAGGCGCGCGGCCACTTCGGCGAAGTGATCATCGTCTTCGATCTGCAGGAACAGGGGCTGGTAGCAGCCGAGCGCGTTCACCATCGCCGACAGGATTGCCATCGGCGGCGCGTCGTGCGGGAAGCCGTCGAAGTGATGCAGCATGTCCTCGTGGATGAACTGGTGGCGCGTGAGCAGATCGCTGAATTCCTGCGCCTGCGCCATCGTCGGCAGCTCGCCGAAGATGAGCAGGTAGGCGCTCTCGATGAAGGTCGATCGCTCGGCCAGCTCGTCGATCGGGTAGCCGCGGTAGCGCAGGATGCCTTGCTCACCGTCGATGAAGGTGATGTTGCTCTGACACGCGCCGGTGTTGCCGTAGCCGCTGTCGAGGGTGATAAGACCGGTGCTCGCGCGCAGCGTGCTGATGTCGATGCCGGCCTCGTTTTCGGTACCGACGACGACGGGCAGCTCCCAGCTGTTCCCGTCGTAGCTGATCGTGGCGGTCTTGCTCATGGCCAACCTCCGATGTTGCAGGGCAGCAGATTGTAGTTCGCGAGCGAGCGGTTTGTCTGCACCCGCGTGGCGCCGGCACGCAGGTGCAAATGAGTGTCAACTGCGGTAGTGACCGCAGACCCGACCACGGCGCGTCCCGCCCTTAGCGGCCGGACGCGTCCGCCCCTGGAGGATCACCACCCCCGGGATCCGGATCCCGATGCAGCCGTCGGCTTCCCTGCGGCGCGTCCGGCGCATCGAGCCGGGCGCTCACGGCCTGTAGTACCCGCATCGGTCCGGCGTCCAGCAGACAGCGCAGCGCCTGCTCGTCGCGCACCAGCAGCGCACCGGCAAAGCCGAGTGCGTTGACGGCGACGCGTTCGAAATACGCCGCGTGGCGCGGCACGAGCATGAGCCAGCGCCGCGTGAGCAGCAGGTTGTAGGCACCTGACTGGCGCGCACCGTCCGCGCGGTCGCGCGAGCCGATGCCCAGCCGCCGCAGTGCTTCGCGATAACACGACAGAATCACCGCGCCGTTGCGCCGTGCGTCGGCACCGGCGGCGAATTCGAGTTCCAGCCAAATGTGCGGGAACGGTACGGTCAGCCCGCCGCAGCCGTCACAGGCCGCCTCGATCGGGACGGCGTAGGGGCCGGGCGCCAGTGGCAGGGGCAGCAGTTGCAGGTGCTTGTGCATCTGGCTCGCACCCGCCGTTGCGCCGGCGTTGTAGAACGCCAGGCCGTCGATCGCCGCCAGGCAGTGGGCGAGGGCGGTGAAGTCGTCAGCGTTGAGCAGGCACTCCTGGTGCTCGAAGCGGCGCGTGACCACGAGCAGGTGCCGGTCGATGACCGGGAAACGGTTCAGCAGTGCGACGTGCGTGGGCGTGAGATCGGCGACGAACAGAGCCGGATCCCAGGGCAGGAAGGGGTCGATGGGTCGGCCGTGCTCGGTCTCGCGCGCGCTCTGCTCGACGCGGGCGGCATGGCGGCGGGCCAGTGTCGACACGGTGCGGACGAGGAAATGCACGCCACCGTCCTGCACGTCGCACGCGCTCGTGGCGATCGGCTCGAGCGTGCCGCTCGCGCGTGCCGCGGCCACGCGGGCATCCAGCCGTTCGAGCAGCGTTGCCGCAGGGACTGGCGCGCTCAACGACGGTCAGCCGCAGCTGCCGCGCGGCGCCGCTCGCACTGGTCTGGCGCGGCTCGGTGAGTGTTCGCCGCGGCCTGATCCAGGCGATTGAATATGAATTTCAATTTTCCGCCTCCCGGCCGTAATGGCAGCGTCGCAATCCGATCTGCGAGGCGCGGGCCACGGCAATGCCCGGTCTGGTCCGTGCCAGTCTGCCGCCGCTCCGGCGGTGCGCGGGCAGGCCATCGCGTACCGCCGTCGGCCGGCCAGCGCCCTATAATGCGCGCCCATGTCCGTACCTTCACCCCTGTCGCGCGCGCTCCTTTGCGCGGTGTCGCTGGCCGTCATGGCCGGCGTCACGGCTGGCGAGCTGTCGGTGCCGATCCAGCTCGACCATGCTTTCATCCGCCAGGCGCTGCTCGACCAGGTCTACCTCGGCGCCGGCCACACCGCGCATGTACTCGAGGATGCTCGCCAGTGCAACACGCTGGTGCTGTCCGATCCGCAAGTCGATGCGCGCGACGGACGGCTGCGCGTGGTGACGGCCATCGAGGCGCGCGGCGGTACCCCGCTCGGCGATCGCTGCATCGGCCTGTTCTCCTGGAGCGGTCTGGTCGAGACGCTCGAGGAGGTGTTTGTCGTCGCCGGCCGGCCCGCGATCGGGGTGCGTGTCGTCGATTCGAACTTTCTCGGTGCCGACGGCGTGAAACGCGCGGTACCGGGACTGCTGTGGGACTGGCTGAAGCGCTACGTCCACCCCCGCCGGGAGTCGTTCGGCATCGATCTGATGCCGGCCATCCTCGAAGCCCGATCGCTGCTGCGAACCGCCGTGCCCGCGGACGACACCACGGTGCAGGCGGTCATCGACAGCATCAGCGTGGGCAGCGTACAGGTGAACGACACCGCGCTGGTCGTCGGGCTCGCACTGAGCGTACCCGAGCCGCCGCCGGGCTATGTGCGCACTGCACAGCCACCGCTCAGCGTCGAGGAGCTGCGTGCCTGGGACGTCGCCTGGCAGGACTGGGACGCTTTTCTCACCTGGCTGGTCAAGCAGCTCGCGCAGGAAGCCACCGCGCACGAGGCGCGCATGGAGTTGCGCGAGCTGCTCCTCGACGCACGCTATGAGCTGCGCGCAGCGCTCGCCGCCGACGATCCGCAGCCGGATCCCGTGCGGGCACTGTTCCTGCGCAGCTGGCCGCGCCTGGCCGCGCTCGTGCGCCGACTCGGTGACACGGTGCCCGGCACGACCGCGGCCCGTTATCTGAGCTTCGTCGCCGCCGCCGATGCGCTGCTGGCCGTGGACGCCGCCGGCCCTCAGCTCGGCATCCGCGTCGATCGCGGCGGTCTGCGCCAGCTCGCGCGGATCGTAGCCCCGTCCCTGATCGATGCCGAACTGGAATACCGGCAGGATGTCGATGCGAAGCTGCGCGAGCTGATGGGTTTCGGCCCGCCGCTGGCGCCGACCGATCCCGCCCCGAGCGCGGCGCTGCGCATGCTCGACTGGTTCATTGCGGCGGCGTGGGCGAGGCAGGCGCCGGCGCCCGAAGTCGTCGGCCGCCTGACGGGCTGGGTGCCCGGCCAGGACGAGCTCGACGAGTATCTGGTCATCATGGGGACGCTGCTCACGCAAACGACCGACAGCAGTGTCGCGGCTGGCAAAGTGCCGGCCGATCTGGCGGCCGTCTACCGCGCGCTGGTATTCGCAACCGCCTGGCAGGAGACCTGCTGGCGCCAGTTCGTGCGCGTCGCCGGCAAGGTGCAGCCCATCCGATCGGCGGCCGGTTCGGTCGGCCTCATGCAGATCAACCAGCACGTGTGGCGCGGCTTGTACGACGTCGACGCGCTCGCCGCCGACGTCGGCTACAACGCCCGCGCCGGCAATGAGATCCTCTTGCACTACCTGGTCGATTATGCGATCCGCAAGGGCGAGCACGAACGGACCGGCGACGTGGACAATCTCGCCCGTGCGACCTACGCGGTATACAACGGCGGCCCCCGGCATCTCACCCGCTACCGGGAGGCCGACACGAGCAAGGCCTTGCGTGCGATCGATGCGGCGTTCTGGAGCAAATACCGCCGCATCGCCGCGGGCGGCATAGCGGTGGTGAAGGAGTGCTATGGCCACTGAGCGGACGCGGGTCGGGGCGCGCCGGTGCTGATGGCCCGCAACCCGGGCACGGCCCCCGAGCCGGCTTTGCGCGCGCACGCGATCCGACGCTGAGCCCGGGCAGGGTCGCGTATGCCCATCGTGTTTGGTTATCTCGCCATGCTCGCCATCTGGTCGACGGTGCCGCTGGCGGTGAAATGGAGCACCGAGGGTCCGGGTTACCTGTACGCGAGCACGGCGCGCTTCGCCGTCGCGGCGGCGTTCCTGGTCGTACTCGTGCTGGTGCTGCGCGTGCGCGTCCCGCGCGATCCGCGGGCGCTGCAGGCCTACGCGATCTCGGGCCTGAATTTTTACTGCTTTCTGGCCGGTTACTGGGGCGTGAGCTTCGTGCCCTCGGGCTGGATGGGGGTGATGTGGGGCCTGGCACCGTTCATCACCACCGTGTGTGCGGCGCTGTGGCTGGGTGAGCGCAGCTTCAGCCTGCTGCGTCTGGCCGGCCTGCTGACCGGTTGCGCCGGGCTGGCGGTGATCTTCGCCACCGCGATCGACGTGGGACCGGCACAGGCGCTCGGGGTCGCGCTGGTGTTGGTGACGGTGACGGTCAACTCGGCGGCAGCGGTGTGGCTCAAGCGCATCGGTACCCACGTGCCGCCGATCACCCTGGCGGCCGCGGGCGCGCTGCTGGCGCTGCCGGCCTACGCACTGACCTGGCTGCTGGTCGATCCGGCGTTGCCCGTCGCCGTGCCCCTGCGCGCCGCCCTGTCCATCGTCTATCTCGGTGTCATCGGCACCGGCGTCGTGTTCGTGCTGCTGTACTACGTACTGCGCCATCTCGAGCCCGTGCGGATCTCGCTGGTCGGTATGGTCTCGCCGGTACTCGCGCTGCTGCTCGGCAACCTGGTCAACGCCGAGCCTGTGAGCGTGCGCATCTGGTTCGGTACGGCGCTGATCGTCCTCGCCCTGGTGCTGCACGAGTACCTGCCGCGTCGCTCGGCGCAGCGCGTCGCCGGCCTGAACACGCAAGTGCACTGAGCCCGGTGCCGCGGTCGCCGCGCGCCGGCGGCGGCCGCCGCCGACTGTCGCGGCCCCGGCGACGCGGCGGTGGCCTGCACGCAGGCGCGCCGGTGGCGGTACCACTCGCCTGCCAGCAGCTGTCGACATCACCAATACATTGATTTTATTAATTTTACTATCGCACTGCGCGATGGGCGACCGACGCGCGGGCTTGCGCATTGCAAAATAACGTATAAAAGTACCACAATACGTGAATAGCGATGCTCGCCTGCCTTGGGGGGCGGGTATTGTGCACATGATCATGCAGGGAGAGACCGCCTCATGAGCCCCAATCGCAATGCCCCGTCGGGGTCCGCACCCCTCACGCCCGGTATTCCCGGCTTCGACTACGCCGATCTCCACGATCCGGCGCGGCTTGCGGATCTGCTCGCAACCTTCGACGCCGAGGTGCGGACCCGCGATCCCGCCCTGGCCGCCGAATTCGCGGTCTATCGCAGCAGCGGCGGTGCCGGCATGGAGCCGCGCCGGATCTCCGATCTGCTGGTGCGCATGGCGCCGCAGGTGGGTGATTTCGTTGCCCGCCTGTTCCAGGTCGAGGCCGAGCACGCCGCGCAGCGCCAGGCGATCCGCGCCGAGATCGACTCGGTGTTCGTCTACCGCAACCGGATCGTCGGCAAGCTGGCGCGGCGCTACCGCCCGAATGCCTGGCGTGAGTGGGACCACGTGGCCATCGAGGCGCGGCTCGCGGCGCTGCGTGCGGCCGGTTTCCCCGAGACGGCTGCCGAGCAGGAGGAGCGCGCGATCGCGCAGATCGCCGTGACCCTGCTGTCGCTGGGGAGCGAGGGCAGCGATGGCGAGGCGGTACCGGCGCCGCGGGAGCCGCTCGCCGAGGTCCGGCTCGCAGCCCTGCGCCGGCGTCTGCTGGAGCACCCGCAGGCCCGCGAGCTGCTGGCCGACTGTCTCGCCGAGACCGCGGATCCCGCCTTCGCCGAAGCGCTGCTCGAGATCGTGCGGCGCTGGAGCTTTCTCGCGCTGCACGATCCGATCCTGAACCGGCACGTGCGCGCCTGGGTGAGCTTGCGCACGGCAGCCCGCCGCGACGTCGACGAGCGAGTCGCCCACGAGACCGAGTCGCGCGAAGGATTTGGTGTGTGGGTCGGCCCGCGCGACCGGCGTCGCCGGCGCGACGGCTTCTCGCTCACCGACCGCCGGGCGGCGGAGCGCGAGGTGCTCGCCGAGGTCGACCGCTGCATCTACTGCCATGAGCGCGGCGCCGAGGGCGGCGATTCCTGCGCCAAGGGCATGCGCGAGCGCGACGGTGAATTCCGCGCCAACGCGCTCGAGGTACCCATGACCGGCTGTCCGCTCGGCGAGAAAATCTCGGAAATGCACCTGCTCAAGCGCCGCGGCGACAACATCGCCGCGCTGGCGCTGATCATCATCGACAATCCCATGTGCCCCGGCACCGGACACCGCATCTGCAACGATTGCATGAAGGGCTGCATCTACGCCAAGTCCGAGCCCGTCGATATCCCCCAGATCGAGACCAACGTGCTCACCGACGTCCTGTTCATGCCGTGGGGATTCGAGATCTACAGCCTGCTCACGCGCTGGAACCCGCTCAACGTCGAGCGCCCGCACGCACTGCCATACAACGGCCGCAACGTGCTCGTCGTGGGCATGGGCCCGGCCGGTTACACGCTGGCGCACTATCTGCTGAACGAGGGTTTCGGCGTCGTCGGCATCGATGCGCTGAAAATCGAGCGGGTGCCCAGGCGGCTTGCGGGTTCGCGCGACACGTTGCCGGTGCCGATCCGCAATTTCCGTAACTTTCACGAGGATCTCGACGATCGCCTGCTCGCCGGTTTCGGCGGTGTCGCCGAGTACGGCATCACGGTGCGCTGGGACAAGAATTTCCTGCGCGTCATCCACCTCACGCTCGCCAGGCGGCGTGCTTTCCGCTGCTATGGCGGGGTGCGCTTCGGTGGCACCATCACGCTCGACGACGCCTGGGCGCTCGGCTTCGACCATGTCGCCGTCGCCACCGGCGCCGGCAAGCCGACGCTCATCGACCTGGAGAACAACCTCATCCGCGGCGTGCGCATGGCATCGGATTTCCTGATGACGCTGCAGCTGTCGGGCGCCGCCAAGGAGTCCTCGCTCGCCAACCTGCAGGTGCGCCTGCCCGCGGGTGTCATCGGTGGCGGGCTCACCGCCGTCGATACCGCGACCGAGGTGATGGCCTATTATCCGCGGCAGGTGGAGAAGGTCCTGCACCGTTACGAGAAGCTGGTGGCGCTGTACGGCGAGCGGCGGGTGCGTGGTATGTACGACGAGGAGGAGATCACCATCCTCGACGAATTTCTCGCCCACGGCCACGCCGTCCAGGCCGAGCGCGAGCGCGCGCGTATGGCCGGCGAGCAGCCCGATTTCGCACGTCTCGTCGAGCGCTGGGGTGGCGTGACGCTGTTCTATCGCAAGGGCATCAAGGATGCACCGGCCTACCGCCAGAATCATGAAGAGATCAGCAAGGCACTGGAGGAGGGGATTGCGCTGGCCGAGGGTATGAGCCCGACGAGCGCGCAACCCGATCGCCATGGCGCGCTGGAGGCGGTGTGCTTCGAGCGCTACGCAGCGCACGAGGGCCGCTGGCAGCGGACTGCCGACACGGTCCGGGTACCCCTGCGCAGCCTGTTCATCGCCGCCGGCACCTCGCCCAACACCATCTACGAGCAGGAGCACCCGGACACCTTCGAGCTCGACGGCCGGTTTTTCCGCCGCTACGCGCCGCAGCGCGCGGACGGGAACCTGCGCTTCGAGCCGGTGCGGGAACCGGCACCGCTGGTGAAACGATCAACGCCGGCGCCGTTCACCTCCTACGACGCCGGCGGACGCCGGGTCACGATCTACGGCGACAATCATCCCGTCTACGCCGGCAACGTCGTCAAGGCGATGGCGAGCGCCCGCGACGGTTATCCCTACATCGTGGAGCTGTTCGCCGCGGAACTCGCGCGTCTCGATCCGGCGCAGCAGGCCGGGCGCGACGCGCGTCTCGACGCCCTGTGCGAGCGCCTCGACACGGAGCTGCTGGCCCAGGTCGTGCGGGTGACGCGGCTCGCGCCGACGATCCTCGAGGTCGTCGTGCGCGCACCGATGGCGGCGCGCAAGTTCCAGCCGGGACAGTTCTACCGCGTGCAGGGCCTGGAGTGGTTCGCGCGCACCGTGGAAGACACGTTGCTGGTGTCCGAAGGCATCGCCCTGACTGGTGCCTGGGTGGACAAGGACGCGGGTCACATCGGACTCATCACCCTGGAGATGGGGGCGTCGTCGCGGCTGTGTGCAACCTGGAAACCGGGTGACCCGGTGATCGTGATGGGCGTGACCGGTCAGCCCACCGAAATCATCGGTGGCCAGACCGTGGCCCTGGTCGGCGGTGGTCTCGGCAACGCCGTGCTGTTCTCCATCGGCAAGGCATTGCGCGCGGCCGGAAGCCGCGTGCTGTACTTCGCCGGTTACCGCCGCAGCGAGGATGTGTTCAAGGTCGAGGACATCGAGCGCGCCGCCGACGTCATCGTCTGGTCGGTGGACGCGGCACCGGGCGTGCAACCCATCGCCGCGCGGCGCGCGGGTGACCAAAGCTTCGTCGGCAACATCGTCGAGTCGATCGTCGCCTACGGCGACCTCGGTCCGGTGCCGATCCCGCTCGAGGAAATCGAGCGCATGATCGTCATCGGCTCGGACCGCATGATGGCGGCGGTCGAGGCGGCCCGCCGCGGCGTGCTCGCCGGGCGACTGCCCCGGCTTGGCCAGGCGATCGGCTCCATCAACTCGCCGATGCAATGCATGATGAAAGGCGTGTGTGCGCAGTGCCTGTGTCGCCACGTCGATCCCGCCACCGGCGAGGAACAGTTCGTCTACTCCTGTTACAACCAGGACCAGCCGCTCGAGCGGGTCGACTTCGCGCACCTGCACGAGCGGCTCAGGCAGAACAGCGTGCAGGAAAAGCTCGGCAGCCTGTGGTTGCAGTACCTGCTGGAACGGCCGGCCACGGCGCAGGCGCTCGCGGGCTGAGCCGGCGGTCGCGGGACATGCCGGTCCGTGCGCCGGCGCGCGGGCACGCAGCCCGGTGCCTCAGCGCCAGATCTCGTCCCACAGGGCGTCGATGCGGCTCACGATCTCCGGGCTCATCTCGATCGGCCGGCCCCACGCGCGGTCGGTCTCGCCGGGCCCTTTGCGGGTGGCATCGAAGCCGAGCTTGGAGCCCAGGCCCGCGACCGGACTGGCGAAATCGAGGTAGTCGATCGGCATGCGCTCGAGCAGCAGGGTGTCACGGGCCGGATCGGTACGTGTGGCCAGTGCCCACAGCACCGCGCTCCAGTCGCGCACGTCGATGTCCTCGTCGGTGACGATCATGAGCTTGGTGTAGCTGAACTGGTGCAGATAAGACCACAACCCGAGCATGAGCTCGCGCGGGTGGCCGGGATAACGCTTGCGCATGCTGACCACCGCCACGCGGTAGGAGCACGCTTCGGGCGGCAGGTAAAAATCGACGACCTCCGGGAATGCACGCTTGAGTATCGGCACGAACAGCTCGTTGCTCGCCACCGCCAGCATCGAGGGTTCATCCCACGGCGGGCGCCCCGTGTAGGTGCCCTGGTACAGGGGATCGCTGCGGTGCGTGACGCAGTTGACGGTCATCACCGGAAAGACGCCGGTGCTGTCGTAGTAGCCGGTGTGATCGCCGAACGGGCCTTCGCGCGCGTTGTCCCCCGGCAGGACGTGACCCTCGAGGATCCACTCGGCGGTGGCGGGTACCAGCAGGTCGTGGCTGCGACAGCGCACCAGCTCGGTGCGCGCACCGCGCAGCAGGCCGGCGAACAGGTACTCGCCGAGGCTGTCGGGCACCGGCATGGCCGCGGCGACGAGCAGCGCCGGGTCGGCGCCGATGGCGACCGCGACCGGGAACGGGCGCCCGGGGCGGGCGGCGGTCCATTCGGCGTAATCGCGGGCCCCGCCGCGCTGGGGCAGCCAGCGCAGGATCAGACGGCGCGGGCCGATGACCTGCTGGCGGTAGACGCCGACATTGTGGCGGCTGCCGTCGTCGGCGCGGCTGATCACCAGTCCCCAGGTAATGAGCGGTCCGGCGTCGTCGGGCCAGCAGGTCTGCAGCGGCAGCAACGCCCCGAGATCGATGTCCTCGCCGGTGATGACGTGCGCCTGGCAGGGTCCGTCGCGGCGCGTGCGCGGCGGCATGTCGAGGGCGCGGGCGAACGCCGGCGCCTGCGCGAGCAGGCCGCCGGGGCGTTCCGGCCACGCGGGCTGGTGCAGGCGCGCGAGCTCGGCGCCGAGCGCGGCCAAGTCCCCGGTGCCGCTGCGCTGGAGGGCGAAAGCGACCCGCTGCGGTGTGCCGAACAGATTGGCGAGCAGCGGTACGCGCGAGCCCCTGGGCCGCTCGAACAGCAGCGCCGGTCCCCCTTCGCGCAACACGCGACGGCACACCTCGGTGATTTCAAGAGCCGGATCGATCTCCTGGCGAATGCGCTTGAGCTCGCCGCGTCCGTCCAGGAAGGAGAGGAAGGCACGCAGATCGCGAAAGCTCATCGAGCGGCCTCGCCGGCAGCTGCGCCGGGGCAGCGCACGTCCCCGCCGGCGGTTACAATGCGCGCACCATGCGCCTGCCCTCGCCACCGCCCGTCACCGAGACCGTGCTGCTGTTGCTGCGCCCCGCGCTGCGGGCCGCCAGTGACGAGGTGCTCACGCACGCCGTCGCTGCCGGCTGCAATCACCTGCTGCGCGGCCAGAGCGTCGCCGATCGCTTCGCCGAGCTCGACGGCCGCGTGATCGCGCTCGCCGTGATCGACGAGGGCCGTACGGCGACCTTGCGTGTGCGCGGCCGGCGCGTGGAAGCCGCGGCCGGTGCGGTGCCCGCGGTGACCATCGCCGGCACGCTCGCGGCCTTGTGCCGGCTGGCGCTGCACCGCGAGGATCCGGACGCCCTGTTCTTCCGGCGCGAGCTGTCCATGAGCGGTGACACCAGCACCGGTGTCCACGTGAAAAATCTCATCGCCGCGTTCGACTTTGATTGGGACACGCACTGGCGCGCGTCGCTGCCGCCATTGCTCGCCGCGGGCGTCATCGGCGGCGGCCGGCGGCTGCGCGAGACCGGCCGGCGGCTGCGTCGCGCATGGCAGGCGTTCGAAGACGGCAAGGCGGCGCCCGCACACGGACGTCACGACGACGGCGCCACGGGCGCACCGCGTTCCATGCCGGGCGCACCGCGCCAGTAGCCGTCGCAAGCCCCGGTGGGCATGAGCGGTGCGAGGCACTCGAGCGCGATCGCGGCGCTAGTCGTGCCGTCGAGCACGGCGCGAAATGCCGCCACGACTTCGACGAAACCCTCGGCCTGGGGCGACAACCGCAACACCTCGACGCCGTTTTCGGCGAGTGCCGCCGTCTCGCCGAGCAGGCACAGGCTGCGCGCCGACTGGGTCTGGATGCCGTTGATGACCAGGAAGGGCTCGCCTTCGCGGGTTTCGAGCAGCATGCCCTCCGGGTAGTCGGCGCAGCGCAGGCCGCATTCGTCCTTGCCCAGATCGTGGGCGCGCGCGGTGAAACAACGGGCCGAGAACGCGAGCGGCATGCGGCCGAAGGCGAACATCTCGATTTGCAGATCCGCGGGCCGGCGCGCCCGGATGTCGGCGAACGTGTCCCGGTCGAGCTCCAGCGGCGGCACCCAGCGCGTGGCGCCGGCGGCGGCGAGTATCGCCAGGCTGTGGTCGTTGTAGACGTTGATGTGGGGGCCGATGACGAACGGCGCGCGCTCGGCGAGCAGGCTGACCGCGGCCATGCTGTTCGCCTCCACCGGGAACTCGCCGTTGTTCGCAATGCGCCCGAGCGCCGCGAGCTCGGATTCCGCCTCCACCAGCGCCAGCGTCGACAGGACCACCTGCTTGCCCGCAGCCCGCAGCTCGCGCCCCAGGGCGAGCCAGTCCTCCGGCGCCAGGGCGCGGCGCTTGGCGCACACGGTCTCGCCGAGGTAGACGATGTCGACCGGCGCGGCGGCGAGCGCGGCATAGAATTCGAATACCTGCTTGCGCTCCCAGAACGCCAGGATGGGACCGGCGGCCAGTTTCATTGCCATGGCCGGTGGTAGGCGCCGAGGGTATTGCAGCGCCCCTCCGACAGTGCATCGAGCTCCTCGATCCACTCCGCTCTGGGCAGGAAATCCGCACCCTCGGCGGCACAGGCATCGATCGCCGCACGCAGGGTGCGGGTGACACGCGCGACGTAGGCGGGGCTTCTCTGGCGGCCCTCGACCTTGAGTGCGCGCACGCCGCTCGCGGCGATCTCGGCCAGCATGGGCAGGACGTTGAGGCTGGTGGGTTCCTCGATGGCGTGGAAGATGGTTTCGCCGACCCTGAACCGGCCCTTGCACAAGGTGGGATAGCCGGCCGCCTCGTTTTCCCCGTAGCGGTCGACGAGCACGCCGTTCAGGCGCCACTGGCGCTGGCCGTCGGCGGTCTCCTCCCAGCTCACCGCATGGGCCGGCGAACAGATCCCCTGCATGTTGGGCGATTCGCCGGTCACGTAGGAAGAGAGCGCGCAGCGCCCCTCGGCCATCACGCACAGGCTGCCGAAGCCGAACACCTCGATCTCGACCGGCGCACGCGCGGCCACGCGACGCACCTGCGCGAGCGACAGCACCCGCGGCAGCACGGCGCGGCGGATGCCGAAGCGCTGCTGGTAGAAGGCGAGCGCCGCCCAGGTGGTGACCGATCCCTGCACGGAAAGATGCAGGCGCAACTGCGGATGGCGCGTCGCGGCGTATTCCAGCAGACCCAGATCGGCCAGGATGAGGGCATCGACGCCGAGCCGGGCGGCGGCGTCGACGGTGTCCGTGGCGGTGGTCCAGCTCGCCGGCCGCGGGTAGACGTTCACCGCCAGGTACACGGCCGCACCGCGCTCGCGCGCATAGTCGATCCCGCGCGCGGCTTCCTCCACGCTGAAATTCAGGCCCGGAAAGTTGCGCGCGTTGGTGGCGTTGCGCAGGCCCATGTACACCGCGTCGGCGCCGCCGTCGACGGCGGCGCGCAGCGCCGGCAGGCTGCCGGCCGGGCAGATGAGCTCGAGTCGGTTCATGGTGGCTCCCCTTCCCCGGTGGACGCACAGCCGGCGCCCCGGACCGCCGTGTCGAACCGTTCGGCGAGTATGCTCTCGTTGCGATCGCCACAGCCGGCTTCGACCAGTGCCGCGAACAGCGCCGCGGCAATGGCGCCCGTGGGCACCGGCGCGTCCAGACTGCGGGCGAGCTCGACCCCGTAGGCGGCATCCTTGGCGCGCCAGCGGGTCGCGAAGTACACGTTGTCGTGATCGCCCGCGCGCATGCGCGGGGCGAGATAACGCACCAGCGGGCTCGCCACGGCGCCTTCGGTGAGCGCTGCGATCACCGTGTCCGCATCGAGACCGGCGCGCTGCGCGAGCGCCAGACCCTCGGCGAGCGCGGCGGCCTGGACGCTGCCCATGAGATTGACGACCAGCTTGTAACTGGCGCCGGCGCCGAGCGGGCCGAAGTGCAGCACGCGCCGGCCGATGACTTCGAGCACCGGCCCTGCCGCCTCGAGGGTCGTCGCATCGCCGCCGGCGAGCACCGTGAGCGAGCCTTCCGCGGCGCCGTCCGGTCCGCCGGTGACCGGACAGTCGAGCAAGGCGAGGCCCGCCGCGCCGGCCTGGTTGCCGAGCTCGCGGATCCAGGCCGGCGACAGCGTCGAGCACTCCATGGCGATGGCGCCGGCCGACCACGCGCCCTGCAGGGCTCCGTCCGGCCCGCACCACACGGTCCGCGACGACTGGTCGTCGCCCACCATGGCCACCACGAACCGCGCGTCCGCGACCGCATCGGCCGGGGTGGCCGCCACCCGCGCACCGGCGCTGACGAGGGCCCGGGCCCGGGCCGCGGTGCGGTTGTACACGCTCACCTCGTGGCCGGCGGCCAGCAACCGGCGCACCATGCCGGCCGCCATGAGGCCCGCGCCGAGGAAACCTACGCGTGCCACGGTCGTCGTCCGCGTCCGCCGGGTGCCCTGCGGGGCGCTCGCGGTGCCGTCACTGCATGAACTCGCGCCGGTAGCGCTCGGCGTACTGCTGGTACAGCGCCTCGGCCTGCGGGTCGTCGTCCTCGCAGCGGCGGATGACGTCCCACTCGCTCTTCGGGAACTTCACGTACAGCGGAAACGCACGGTGCAGGCCGCGCAGCTCGCTGCGCGTGAGCTGGGGCTGGTCCATAGACGGGCCGAGGCGGTAGTCCATGGCGATGTCCTCCTCGCCGATGAAGCCCTCGAGCTCGCAGATCTCGCGCAACGTACACCCGCGATAGGGGCTGAAGAAGCTCACCATGACGCCCTGCACGTCGATGCGGCGATCGAGCTCGATGGTCTCGAAGATCTGCTCCCGTGTCTCGTAGGGAAAGCCGATGATGTTGTTGGCGCTGACGCGGATGCGGCTGTCCGCCAGCAGCTCGAAGGCGTGGATGATGCGATCGTTGGTGACGTTGCGCCCGAGCACACGGCGGCGGAAGTCCTCGTTGCCGCTTTCCACCCCGACGCTGATGCCCTCGCAGCCGATGTCCTCGAGCATCTGCACCTTGGCGCGGCTGATGGACTCGGGCCGCGCCTCGACCCAGAACGGCAGCCCGACTTCCGCGTAACGCTGCCCGAAGCGCTCGACGCGCTTGCGATTGGTGGTGAGAAAGCTTTCCGCGACCAGGTACACGAAACCGAGGTTGTAGCGTTCTTTCTTTTCCACCATCTCGTCGACCAGGCGGTCGATATCCTGCTCGCGATAGTAACCACCGTGGTCCGCGTACAGCAGATTCAGCCCCGAGTTGATGCAGTAGGTGCAGGTATAGGGGCAGCCGCGGTTCATCTCGAAGGTTCCCGTGACCGAGATCTTGCCGCCCATCGGTTTCCAGAAACGGCGCCGGTCGTACACCTCCCAGTCCTGGAAGGGCAGCTCGCGCATGTCGACACCGGCGCGCATGGGATTCTTGTACAGGCGGCCGTCGTGCTTCACCCACAGGTTGCGGATGTCGGTGTGGTCCGCACCCGCGCGCATGCGCCGGCACAGCTCCGGGAGGGCGAGCTCGCCCTCGCCGACGCAGACCATGTCCACCGCCGGTCTGCGCATGACGATGTCGGGCGCGAAGGTCGCGTATGCGCCGCCGACGATGGTGGGAATGCCGGTGTGGCGCACCGCCTCGAGCAGCCTGAGGCCGAGTGGCCAGGTGACCTCGATGCACGACAGGCCGATGAGATGCGGCCGGTAATCCTGCACCGTGCGCACGAAGTCCTCGACGACGTCGTTCTCCTCGGGCTGGATACCGAGGTCCTCGAAGCGCGTCGGCTTGACCTGCAGCGCCGAGGCGCGGGCCTGGTCACCGGTACGCTCGGCGGTGCGGTAAAACGTCGTGTCGAACAGCCTGACGTCCACGCCCTCTTGCCGCAGCGCCGCCGAAAGGATGCCGATGCCGGCGGTGATCAGCGTATCCAGCATCGTGTTGCAGTTGATCAAAAGGACGCGAAAGTCCTGCGTCATCACGGGATCCTCGTTTGCGTCTGCATGGCTTCCAGGAGGCGATCGACCATGGCCTCCACCCACCGGTAGCCGGCGACGATGTGCTCGTCGACGACTGTCACCGGGTACTCGAACACGACTGCCGCATCGGCGTTGCAGGCGAGCACCGCCGCGAGCACGGCCTCGATGTCGATCCAGCCATCCGCGGGTCGTTGGTCGGGGTGCAGTGGTACGTGGCCGCGCTCGCGATAGTCCGCCGCGCCGCGGGTGTTCCACAGGTGCAGCGAACGCGCGTGCGGGGCCAGCACGCGTACGTCGTCGTGGTAGTTGCGTCCGCGCAGCGCAGCGCCGAGCACGGTGTGGCCGCTGTCGATGCAGATGCCGAGTCCGGCGTGGGGTGTCACCGCCGCCACGAAATCGCGCGGATCGTGGAAGGCGTCGGTGTAGGCAGCGAATTCGATGTGCACCGGCATGTCGGCGGCGCGTGCGAGTGCGGCGATGCGTTCGCAGGCCGTGTGCGCGAGCGCGCGGGCGCGGTCCGGATCGCGCGTATCGGTACGCCCGTAGGTGAGGTGCGTTACGACGTAGTCGGCGCCGAGTTCGGCGGCCTGCTCGATCGTGCGCCCGAGCTGGTGCAGCGACTCCTCCCGCAGCGCGTCGTCGTCGTTCAGGAAATAGCACGTGACGCCGGGCTGGGCGAAACCGGGCAGGCGCGGCAGGGGTGAGTGCAGGCTCAGTCGCCGGTGGCCCTCGGCCGCGAGCGGGGCGAGCAGATCCGCGATGCCGTCGAGATCCTCGGCGGCGAAGTCGAACAGCTCCACGCGGCCGAGGCCGCGGTGCACCAGGCGTGCGGCGGCGTTCATGGCGGCGGACATCGCTCGACCTCGACGAGGTTGCTGTTGAACGCGGATCCGCCGGCCATGGTCTCCAGGAAATCCGGTGTCAGGTGGTTGCCCGTGCAGCCGTTCGGGTAACGCGCGCTCCACCACAAGCCCGCACTCGCTACCACGCCCGGGCGCACGTGCTCGCCGACCTCGGCGGCGAGCACGCAGGCGCCGCGGGTATTGAATACCCGAACCCGATCACCGTCGCCGATGCCGCGCGCAGCGGCGTCGAGCGGGTGGATGGCGAGCGCGGGACCGCGCGTTGCGGCGGCGTGCTGCGCATACGCGGAGTTGAGCATGCCGGCGCCCGAGGGCGTGAGCATCTGCAGCGGATAGCGGGCGTAGAGCTCGGGTGTCGCTTCTGGTCCCTCGGCGATCGGTTCCCAGGCCGGCAGCGGATCGAGCCCGCGCGTCGCCATGGTCTGCGAGTACAGCTCGATGTGCCCGCTCGGCGTCGGCAGTGCGCCGCCGTCGAGCAAGCCGGGGATGTCCGCCAACCGCGCACGGCACCAGCCGCGCTCGGCGAGCGTTGCCAGGTCGATGCCCGCGAGCGCCGGGTCGCCGAGCGCGAGCACGCGTTCCACGAGCTCGCGCGCACCGATCGCGAGCTCCGGCTCGTCGAGGCCGAGCGCCGCGGCGAGCGCCGCAAAGGTGTCGAGATTCGAGCGCGCCTCCCCGATCGGTGCGATGGCCGGGCGGTTGAGCTGCACGCCGAAGTGATAGTAGGAGACGTGCAGGTCGAGCTGTTCGAGCTGTGTGGTCGCGGGGAGCACGATGTCGGCGTAGCGGGCCGTGTCCGTCAGCACCTGTTCGTGCACCACCGTGAACAGCTCCTCGCGCGCCAGCTCGCGCCGCAGGCGCTGTTGGTTGTACAGCACTGTGGCCGGATTGCCCTGGAACACGTAAAGACTGCGGATCGGGTTCTCGGCGCTCTCGAGCAGGCGGGCGAGCTCGAGCATGTTGTAACGCGCGGGCGGCGAGGGCCGCAGCGCCTCGCCCTCCAGCGGCCCGAGATCCACGGGAAAGACGGTGCTGGTTGGAAAATACAGGCCGCAGCCACGGTGGCGCCAGGCACCGGTCAACGCCGGCAGACACGCGAGCGTGCGCAGGGTCATGCCGCCGTTCGTGTGCCGCTGGCAGCCGGGGCCGACATAGATGAACGAACGCGGGTGACGGGCGTACAGTCGCGCCAGCGACCGCACCGTTGCGGCGGGTATGTCGCAGATCCGGGCGACGCGCCCGGGCGGGTACTCGGCGGCGCGCGCGCGCAGTGCTTCGAACCCGACCGTGTGCCGGGCAACGAAGTCGGCGTCGTACAGGCGCTCGTCGATCAGCACGTGCATGATGCCGAGTGCGAGCGCCGCATCGGTGCCGGGGCGCGGCTGCACGAGCTCGTCGGCCTCGAGTCGCTGCGGCCGGCGCGGATCGACGATCACGTGCACCGCGCCGCGGCGGCGGGCGCGGGCGAGCACCGGTACCTGGTGTACGTTGGTGGTGGCGAGATTCGCGCCCCAGGTCATGATCAACGTGGCCGCGTCGGCGGCCTGCGGATCGGCGCCCATGGAGGTGCCCATAGTGTAGCGGTAGCCGGTCCGCCCGGCCTTGGTGCAGATGGTGCGATCGAGTTGCAGAGTGCCCAGGCGGTTGAAGAACCGGCGCCCGGCGAGGTGACCGTGCACGATGCCTTCGGTACCCGAGCCGAAGAACGGCAGGATGGCGCACGGACCGTCCTGCGCGAGGATGGAGCGCCAGCGCCCGGCGATGATCGCCAGCGCGTCGTCCCAGCCGATGCGTTCGAATTCGCCCGTACCCTTGGGCCCCGTGCGCCGCAGGGGATGGCGCAGGCGCGTGGCGGCGTACGCGTGCTGCGGGGCGCGGGCGTACTTGCGGCAGATGAACCCGCGCGTGACCGGATGATCGGCATTGCCGCGCACGCGCACGACGCGGCCGGCGCGCACCTCGGCGACGATGCTGCAGCCGTCGGCGCAGTCGTGCGGGCATACGCCCCGTACCTCGCCGTCCGTGGGCGGTGTCAGATCGGGCTGTTGCCGGGCTGCGTGTTGCATGCTGTTCAGATCAAGGCGGGACCGGGCCGCGCCGGTCGGTCCGGAACGAGCATTCTCGGGACACGGACGGGATCAGGGTATGACATAGATCAATTGGCGGGCGCGTGCCGGGCAGTGCGCGACGGCGCCCGGTGCCGCGCGGCGTGGACGCAGCCCGGCCGGTCGTTGCGCGAACCCCCGCGAATCGCCCGCGGCGCGGGCCGGCCGCGCCGGTTTCCGATCAGCGCTGGTCCAGGGTGCGCCGTGTGTGCGCCGGCGCACCGGGCGCCAGCCGCTCCATCAGGTAGCACAGGCAGTCCAGCCGCACGGCACGCGGATCGAGCGTGAGCATGGCCGGGACCACCGGCACGCGCGTGCGCAGCGTATCGCCATCGCGGCGGAAGTAGTGCGCGCCGACGTCCTCGTCCCGCTCGTCGCGCACGTCGAGGCCGATGCCGGTGTCGGTGCGCAACCGCCCGAGCGCCGTTCCCGCGGGCAGCTCGCGGAAATTGAGATGATCGAGTTCGGGCACGAAGGCGATGTCCGCGTCCGCGTCGCCGAACGCGAAGCTCAGCGTCTCGCGCACCCGGACCGTGGCGAGGGTGTGATAGAGATCGAGATCGATCCTGTCGGGATCGTGACGCGGGATCTGCGCCAGGTGCAGCACGGCGTCGACGTACTGTGCCGCTTCGGTTTCTGCGGATCGGGTTCCGGGTTTGCCGCATTCGAGCGCGACCGCGGGGCACAGTGGCGCGAACGCTGCCGACTGCACGCCTGTGGGACGGGTGAAGTACACCGCGGTGCGCGAGAACAGGCTGGCGAGATGGAGGAACTCGGGCGCGAGACGGTTGACGCAACCGTAGTGCGGGTTCAGGCCCGTGTTGTTGTGGATGTCGATGCTGGCGAACACCGCCCGCGCGCGCATGCGTGCCACCACCTGTGCGGCGACGTCGGCTTCTGCGCCCGTGTCGCGCTCGCCGCCCGGCCAGATGCGATTGTAGTCCGGCTGCCCGTCGAGGCGGCGCAGGCCCGCGCGGGCGGCGCTGACGTTGCCGAGAAAGATCGACAAGGCGCGCGGCAACGGGCGCCCGCGCCGTTCGCCGAGCAGCGCGCGCAGCGCGTTCCAGCCGGTGTCCTCGTTACCGTGCAGCAGGGTCGAAACGAACAGCGGTGCCGGCCGCCGGCCCGGCAGGTGGATGAGAGTCGGTCCCGGCAGCAGCCGGTGCAGCTCGGCGGCGGGCAGCTCGAGCAGACCGTCCGGAATTCGTTCGAGCTCGGTGAGCCGCACCGCCGTCACACGCTCCACTCGTGCACCGGCATGGCGCTGCGCTGGTGCTCGAGGTAGGCCGCCGTGAGGCGGAAAAAGTCGCGGCCGTGCCGATCGACGAAGGCGCGTTGCCAGGTTGCGCCGTTCTGGCCGCTGCGTACGCGACTGGCGACGACATCCAGATACCGATCACGTTCCTGCTCGCCGATCTCGAGCTGGCGCAGACCTTCGCGGGCGAGCGGGATCAGCTCCTCGAGCAGCACCGTACGCACGTCGGCGACGCTGCCGTCGATCCACGTGATCCGGGCGCCCAGGCCTTCGCGCGCCGCGCGATAGAAGCTCTCGCGCACGGTGGCGAAGGGCAGGGCGGACTCGACCGGTTCGCGCAGGGTCGCCAGCGCGCGCAGCGCGCCGGCGTAAAGCGCGGCATTCGCCACCATGTCGAGCACACTCGGACCGGCCGGCATGACGCGCTGCTCCAGCCGCAGGTGCGGGGTGCCGGTGCCATCGAAGCCGCTGAGCGGCCGGTTCCAGCGCCAAATGGTGCCGTTGTGCAGGCGCAGGTGCGCGAGCGCTCGCGGCGCCGCCTCGTGAAGCACGGGCAACAGCACGGGAAAACGCCGCGCGTTGTCGCGAAAACACTCGAGCGCCGAGCGTTCGAGATAGGACTGCCCGAACGTCACCCGGCACCGATCCGGATCCTGAGCGTCGCCGCCGTCGACCGCCTGCTCGAACAATGCGATGCGCGTCTCGTCCCACAGGTCGTGTTCGAACAGGTAGGGCGAGTTGGCCGCCAGCGCCACCAGCGGTGCAGACAGCAGCAGGGAGGTGTTGTAGTAACGGGCGAACTCGTCGGCGGCGATCTGCACGTGGACCTGGAAGGAGGTCGTCGCGGCCTCGAGCATGATGTCGGCATGGTCCATCACCAGCCGTTCGCGGCCGTCGATGTCGAGCCGCAGCGGCCGGCCGGCGCGCAGTGAGACGATGCGCTCGTTGAGGGCGTAGTAGCGGTTCAGCGGCGACATGTGCGCGAGGTTCAGATCGAATTCGCGAATGGTCGGCAGTATGCCGATCATGATCAGGGTGGACTCGAGATCGTGCGCGACCGCCACGCAGCGCCGCCAGGTGGTGTCGAGTTCCTCCTCCAGGGCCCGCAGCGCGCCCGGACCCAGCCGCTGCGGTGTGCCGTTCAGCTCGACATTGAAGGTCGACAGCTCGGGGACGACGAGCGGATGGTGCAGACGCGCCAGGTCGGCCTGGTTGATGGGGTTGGGGAAGAAATGCCGGTCGAGCAGCCAGGCCTCGAGCTCGAAGCCGCCGACGTGGCCGCCGGCGTCGAAGGCACCGGCGTCGAGCC
>JADZEE010000097.1 GCA_020850735.1 Gammaproteobacteria bacterium
ACCTGCGAACCGTTGTCGTCCAGGACGAAAAATCCGGTCCCGCTGATGGCGAGATCCAGGCCGTTGTCGGTGAAGCTGAAGTTGCCCTGGCCGAACTGCTGGCCGACACGCGCCAGGTTCACGCCCGAACCGACGGCGTTGCCGGCGATACCGGAGCTGCTCACCGCGAACACATCCTGGAATTCCGCACGCGAGCGCTTGAAACCGGTCGTGTTGGAATTGGCAACGTTGTTGCCGATGACGTTCAGGTCGGCGGTAGCGGAACGCAGACCGCTGATGGCGACACGAAATGGCATCTTGGTTTCTCCTGGTGGGCGCGTGGTGCGCCTGTCATCACATCACTTGTCGGACTTCGTCCAGCCCCACCGTACCGAGCCCGGTTAGGTTGAGCTGCGGCGCGCCGCCGGAGCGCAGCGAGACGCTCTCGACCCTGGCGGGCAGGTAGGGCTGCAGGGACAGGGTTTCGTTGCCGCTCTCGGCCTCGATGGCGATGCGGTATCTGCCCGCCGGCACGGCGGCGCCCGCATCGTCCAGACCGTCCCAGGAAAACTGGGAGGTGCCCGCGGTCTGGGCACCGAGCGACATCTGCCTGACCAGCTGGCCGGCGCTGTCGTAGACGCTCAGGCTGACCAGGCCGGCTGCGCGCGGCAGGTCGATCGTTCCCTGCACCGGTGTACCCGGTGTCAGGACCGCAATCTGCGACGGCACCAGCACGTTGCGCCCCACCAGCGTCGAGGCCTGCAGCGCCTGGTTCGACTGCAACGCACCCGCCAGGGTATTGAACGAGTCATTCAGCTCGCCGACGCCGCTGGCGGTGGTGAACTGCGCGATCTGCGCGAGGAAATCGCCGCTCTCCATGGGTTTCATGGGATCCTGGTTCTTGAGCTGCGCAATCATCAGCTCGAGAAACGTGTCCTGGCCGAGCTTCTTGTTCGCGCCCGTCGCCGCTTTCTGCTGCGCCGCGATGCTGAGGTTCTCGAGCCCCGGGGGCAGAATGCCGAGTGGATTGTCCATGACGGGTGCCTGTCGGTTTTCCGGTTTTACTGGCCGAGCGCGAGCGTGCGCAGCAGCATCTGCTTGGAGGCGTTGGCGACCTCCACGTTGGTCTGGTAGCTGCGCGCGGCCGACATCATGTTCGCCATCTCCTCGACGAGGTTGACATTCGGGCGGTAGATGTAGCCCTCGCTATCCGCGTTCGGGTGATCGGGCTGGTATTCGCGCTGCGCTGGTGCGTGGCTCTCGACGATGTCCGCGACCCGCACGCCGGTCGCGGGCACCGCACCACGGCCTGCCGCCTCGGAGAGCACCGTCTCGAAGATCGGCAGACGCGCACGGTAGGTCTCACCGCTGCTGCTCGACACCGTGTCGGCATTGGCGAGGTTGCTCGCGCTCACGTTCAGGCGCACGGATTGGGCGCTCAGGCTGCTGCCGGCGATGTCCAGTACGTCAAACAGGGCCATGGTGTGTTACTCCCCGCTCAGGGCGCGACGGATACCTGCAATGCGGCTGTCGAGGAACTGCAGGCTCGCCTGGTAGGCAATCGCATTCTTGGCGAACTCGGCATGCTCGAGCTGGCCGTCGACGGTGTTGCCGTCGAGGCTCGGTTGAACCGGCACGCGGTATTTCAGGGTGCCGCCGATGTCGCGATCGGCGCTCAGATGACCGGCAGCGGTGCGCGTCAGCGTGACCGCTGGCAGCGATGCGCGCTCGAGCTCCGCCGCGAAGTCGAGGTCCCGGGCCTTGTAACCGGGCGTGTCGGCGTTGGCGAGGTTGGCGGCCAGCACCTCGGCGCGACGGCTGCGCAGGCTGAGCGCCTGTGCATGAACGCCCAGGGCGGCATCGAGATCGAATGGCATCGCAGAACCCTCACTAGACTTGCGCCGAGCAGTTGCAGAACCCGTGCCAATCGAATAACTAATTGAAATGCAAAGATATGTTGGCGCCCAAGCCGGCCGGCAGGCGGCAACGACTGGCCGCTGGGCGGCAAGCAGTGCCGGCTGGCGAGGTGCTGGCGGCCCGGTCGTGCTGGCAGGACGCGAACCACCGCGACGCGCCGGTGCTCGGCGCCCGGCGGCGACGCTGGCGCGCAACCACCGGGCGGAGCCGGCGACGGGCCGCAAGCGACGTCGCAGACCCTGGAGCGGCGACGTCGAGGTCCGGCACGTGGTAGACCGGTCAGTGCACAGCATGGCTTGGCGGGCGCTGCGTGCCGGTCCCCGCCTGGCGGCCGCCAACAGCCCATCCGGCGACCGCTGCCCGTCGATTCTGGCACTGTACTTGCTTGGACTTCGTCGACATGACTAGCGACCCGGATTTCGTCAAATTGCCGTCGCGATGGGCCTGGCTGGCCGCCTGCGCGATCGCCGTCGTGTACGCGGGCGAAGCCCCCGCAGCGGCCGTACAGTCTCTGGAGTCGATCGCGGCGGCGGCACGCGCGCGCGTGCTCGCCCTGCCCGCCGCCGGCGACGAAGTCGCGGTCAGCGTCGCCCGGCTGGATCCCAGGCTGCGGCTTGCCGCCTGCCCGGTGGCACTGGACGCGTTCTTGCCGCCCGGGACGAACGGCGGGAGCATTTCCACCGTCGGGGTACGCTGCGGCGGCGGCAAACCCTGGGTGCTGTACGTGCCGGTGACCGTCCACCGCCTGCGGGAAGTGGCGGTGCTGGTGCGGTCCGTGCCGCGCGGCGCGGTGCTGGGCGCAGCGGATCTGCGCCTGGAGCGCACCGACGTCGGTGCCCTGACCCAGGGGTACTATCGCGCCGAAGAGCTGCCCGTCGGCATGGTGCTGCGCCGTGCCCTGGCCGCCGGAACCGTACTGATGCCGCAACACCTGGAGACGCGGCTGGCTGTGCGCCGCGGTGAACGCGTCATACTGACGGCCGACGTCGGCGGTGCGGTCGTACGCATGACGGGCGAGGCGCTGGCGAACGGCGCCGTCGGCGACACCGTGCGGGTCCGCAACCTCACCTCGCGCCGGGTGGTCGAAGGGACCGTCGCCGACGGCGGCGTGGTCGAGGTTCGATTGTGAGTCCGGCGGCGGCTAAAGTGCCGGCCGGCCCGGCCGCTACAACTGCTGAACACCCAACAGGAGCATTTGCACATGGTGGCTGAAGTCAATGGCGCGCACAGTGCGGCGATCCATTCTCTGACCTCGTCCGCGAGCGATGGCGCCGCTGCCGCGCGCGGCAATACCGGCGCCGGGGGCACGGCCCAGGGTGGCGCAGGCGCGGTATCGCTCACCGATACCGCCAGCGGCATGCTGGAGCTCGAGCGGGCCGTCGCCGCGGCACCCACGGTCGACCAGGACAAGGTCGCCCGGCTGCGCGAGGCGATCAGCGACGGCAGCTACGTGATCGACTACGAACAGACTGCCACCAGGCTCATGCAGTTCGAAGCGGCCCATCCGGACCGCGGCTGACGCCGGGAGCGCACGCGCCAATGGACGGACTACCTGGCGGCATCCTTGACGAGCTCGCACGGCTCGCCGGCGAGTTCGAGATCGCCCTCGGCGAGGAAGAAAGTGTCCTGCGCGCGCGCGACGCCGGCGCCATCGATGCGGTCGTCGCGACCAAAACCGCGCTGCTCGGGCGCCTGGAAGCGGCAACCGGGCTGCTCGCCGGCGAGTTGCGCAGCCGCGGCGCCAGCGCGGATCGCGCCGGCCTCGCAAGTGCCCTGACCACGCCTGCGGCACGCCAGGCCTGGCGCCGCGTGCAGCGTTCGGCAGTCGCCTGCGTGCGCCAGAACCAGACCAACGGCGCAATCGTGCAGGTCAGCCAGGCTTTCAACGCGGCGCTGCTCGGCATCCTGCGCGGCGACAGCGGCGCCGGTACCTACGATCGTGACGGCCGCCTGGCGTCTCGCGCCGGCGCGCGGGCAATCGCGAGCGCCTGATCCGGATATTCCTGCGATGGTCCTGTCCCGTCTGGCCGCGCGTCTGCAAGCGCCCCGCCCTGCGGCCACGGCCGTCGAAACCGGGGACGACGTCCGCGAAATCCGGGCCCCGCTGCGAATTGCCGCCCTGCTGCAACGGACATTCGAGCGCCACAGCCTGCTCACGGTCGCGGTCAGCGGCTCCGAGGACGTGTTCACCAGTGCACTGCTCGAGGTCGTCGCCGACGGACGCTACGTCGTGCTCGACGAGCTGAGCCCGGCCGCAGGTCACGCCCTGATCAGCGTCGGTCGCCGCATTCACGTCAGCTCGAGGCTCGAGGGTGTACAGCTCGGCTTCGAATCGATCATTCGCCATGTGAACAGCGCGGGCGGCATCGCCTACTACCAGGTGCCGTTCCCGGACGCCCTGTTCCACCACCAGCGCCGGGAACACTACCGTGCGCCGGTGCCACTGGAGCGCGGCATCAGCGTCCAGCTGCGCACTGCCGGTGGGCGCGTCATCACCGGCGAACTGCGCGACATATCGCGCGGCGGTCTGAGCATGCGCGTCGATCCCGGCGCCCCCGAGCGCCTCACGGCCGGTGACGTGGTGCCGCGCTGTGTCGTGCGGCTGGCGGACAAGCGTACCGTGAACGCCGTGCTGCAAGTCTGCTACGCGGACCAGTGGGGCAGCACCGGACGCCCGCGCGTCGGCGGCCGCTTCCTCGAAATCGAGCCGGGCAGCGAGCGGGTCGTCGATGCGCTCGTCGCCACCCTCGATCGCGAGCTGGCCCGCCGGGCGCAGCGTTACTGAGCCTGCAGCGCGAGCATCCGGCCGATCCGGCCGAGTGCCGAAGCGGGAGGCGCGGCGGCGGCGAGGCGCGCGAGGCGCGCGAGATCCCCGGGCCGATCGACGTCGAACTGCGTCATCAGCTCCGTCCAGTCGTATCGCCACGCGGCCAAACGCGCACGCGTCACCGCCATGACCTCGGCGCTGCCCCAGGGTACGTCGTAAAACAGCGCCGGCATGGGCTGGCACAGCCCGATGAGCGCATAGCCGCCGTCGAGCACCGGCCCCAGCACGGCGTCATCGCCACAGCGCAGGCGCGCGTGCGCGCGCGCCAGCAATGCCGGCGTCAAACCGGGACAATCGGTGCCGATCAGCACGACCCGCGCGTGCCGGCGCAGCGCGTCCGCGAATGCGTGCGCCATGCGGGCGCCGATATCCGCACCGCACTGGCCGCGCACCGGGAGCTCGGTCGCGATGGCGGTTTCCAGGGCGGCGGGGTGGCCGTCCAGCCAAAGCTCGACAGCACCGTAGCCCGCCCGGGCAGCCACCTCGAGCGCGTGCTCGAGCAGCAGGGCCTGCAAGCGCGCCGCCCGGGCGGTACCGAGCACGGGGGCGAGGCGGCTCTTCACCTGCCCGGCGACCGGCGCGCGCGTGAACACGAGCAACGCGCCATCGGTGTGATCAGTCATCGTAGCGTCGCGCGAGCGCCCGCGGGTCGACACCGAGCGCGTAAGCGGCGCGCAGACACCACATTTTCACGATGGTACGCAGCACGCCATGGCGCTCCCAGCGCCGGCTGGAAACGAGCACCCGGGCGGGCAGGCAGGCCGGCCGCACGTGTGCCCGCATTCGTGCCGACAGCGCCACATCCTCCATCAGCGCCAGATCCGGGAATCCGCCGATACTTCGGAACAGCTCCCGATCGACGAACATGGCCTGGTCACCGGTGGCGATGCCCGTGAGCCGCGAGCGCAGGTTCATGGCGCGCTCGACCAGACGCAACAGCGGCTGTCGCCCGGACAGGCTGACGTCGAAGCGGCCCCACCGACGTCCGCCGGCGATGGCGGTGGCGACGTCTTGCACGGCGCCGTCCGGCAGGCGCGTATCCGCGTGCAAGAAGATGAACGCCTCTCCCGCGGCCGCTGCGGCGCCGGCGTTCAGCTGGCGTGCGCGCCCGCGCCCGGTCTGGAGCAGGCGATCCGACAGCGGCGCGGCCAGCGCGACCGTCGCGTCGGCGCTGCCCCCGTCGACGACGACGACCTCGTGACCGGCCGCACGCACGGGCGCGAGCGCGTGCAGGCATGCCTCGATCTCCGGCTCCTCATCGAGCACCGGCACGATGACGCTGATACGCACGTGTCGGGCTTCGGGATCAGGACGGCGCGCGCACCGGCGGGGCCGGCGATTCTTCCAGTCGCGCCCAGCCCGGATGCGGCGTGAAGCGCGGACCGTGCGCGCGCGCCAGATCCTCGAGTCGCCGGCGCAGCGCACCCGCCCCCGCGGCTTGCACGTACCGCAGCGCGCCGCCGCGAAACGGAGCAAAACCGGTGCCGAATACCAGTCCGGCGTCGAGCAGATCCGCATCGCCGACGATGCCTTCGTCCAGGCACGCCACGGCTTCATTCAGGAACCGCAGCAGCAGCCGATCGCATACCTCGTCGATGTCCTGCGGCACAGCGACGCGCCGGGGCGTGGGCCGGCCTGCGCGATAGCTGTAGAAACCATGCCCTACCTTGCGGCCGAGATGGCCCCGGCGGACCTTCTCGCGCAGCAGTTCGGGTAACTCGGTCCCGAACCGCGGCGCGACCATCTCGCCCACGGCCAGACACACGTCCAGACCGACCGTGTCGGCGAGCTCGACCGGACCGAGCGGCATACCGAAATCGCGTGCGGCGCGGTCGACGACCTCGATTGCCCGACCCTCCTCCACCAGGCACACGGCTTCGAGCATGTACGGCAGCAGGCAGCGATTGACGAGGAATCCCGGCGCACTGCGAACCGGCAGCGGCAGTTTGCCGATCGCACGCGTGAACGCCAGCGCGCGGGCGAGCGCGTCGGGCGCCGTGTCCCGGGCGCCGATGACTTCGACCACCTCCATGCGCGATACGGGATTGAAAAAATGCAGCCCGACGAGCCGCTCGGGCCGTTCGAGCCCCGCCTGCAGATCTTCGAGCCGGATACTGGACGTATTGGTCGCGAGCAGCGCGTCGTCCCGCAGGCGCGGTTCCAGCGTCGCGTACAGGTCCTGCTTGGCCTGCACGTTCTCGATGATCGCCTCGATGACGATGTCCGCCCGGGCCACCCCGGCGCCCGCCGGATCGGGGTGCAGGCGATCGCGTACACCCTGACGCCGGTGCGGATCGCGTACGCGGCGGGCGAACCAGCGTTCGGCGCGCTCGAGCGCCGGTGCGATCTCCTTCGGTCCGCGGTCCTGGAGCGTCACCTCGAATCCCTGCAACGCACACCAGGCGGCAATGTCTGCACCCATGATGCCGGCGCCGACGACGTGAACGTGCCGGATCCCGTGCTCCACGTCGCGACCAGCCGCGCGCAGGCGCTCGCGCAGCAGGAAAAGCCGCACCAGGTTCGCCGAAGTGACGCCGGTCACGAGCTGTGCAACCGAGTGCGGTTCGGCCAGCAGCAGACTGGCGGTGCGGCCGCCGTGGCGGCGCCACAGCTCGATCAGGGCAAACGGTGCGGGGTAGTGCGCACGCGCGACGCGCCGTGCGACCTGCCGCTCCAGCACGGCGGCGATCACGGCGCGCACGGGCGCGAGGTTGGCTGCGCGCAGATACCAGGGTGCGTGCCGGCGCGGGCGTCCGCTGGCGATCCACGCCCGGGCGGCGCGCGCGAGATGGCGCTCGGCCACCACTTCGTCCACGAGCCCGATCCGCCCGGCACGCCGGGCATCGATCTGCCGGCCGCTCAGCATCAGGTCCATGGCCGCGAATACGCCGACGGTGCGCACGGATCGCGCGCACCCGCCGAATCCGGGATGGATGCCCAGCAACACTTCCGGCAGGCCGAGGCGCGTCGCGGCGTCATCGCTCGCGATCCGGTAGCGGCACGCCAGCGCCAGCTCGAGTCCGCCGCCGACGCAGTGGCCGTGAATGAGCGCCAGGGTCGGAAAGGGCAGCGCCTCGAGCCGGTTCATTACGGCGTGGACGCGCGCGACGCTCGCCTCGGCGGCAGCCGCATCGACCAGCCCGACGAACTCGTTGACGTCCGCACCGGCGATGAATCCACCGGGCTTGCCGGAGCGCAACACTGCGGCCGCCGGCGGCTCGGCGTCGAGCGCATGCAGCAGCGACTCGAGCTCCGCCAGCACCGCCGCGGACAGCGTGTTCACGCGCGCCCCGGCTACATCGAGGTCGATCCAGGCGATGCCATCCTGTTCTCGCGTGACGTGCCAGTGCCGCCAGTGCTCATCCGCCCGGGCCGACTCGCTCATGCGCTCACTCCCGTTCCACCAGCATCGCGCCGCCCTGCCCGCCGCCCACGCACAGCGTCGCGACGCCGAGCCGCGCGCGCGCCGCCTGCAGCACGTGCAGCAGGTGCAGCACGATGCGCGCACCGCTCGCGCCGATGGGATGGCCTAGGGCGATGGCGCCGCCGTCGACATTGAGGCACGCGGGGTCGATTGCGCCGAGCGCGCCGCTCGCATCCAGCTCGCCGCGGCAAAACGCGTCGTCCTCCCCCGCCGCCAGGCAGGCGAGCACCTGCGCCGCAAAGGCCTCGTTGATTTCCCAGTACTCCACTCGTTCGAATCCGACCCGGCGACGGCGCAGCAGCGCGGTCGCGGCGTACACCGGTCCGAGGCCCATCTGGGCAGGATCCAGTCCCGCCCACTCGAAATCCACGATCCGGCCGATTGGCTCCAGCCGGCGTTTTTTCACCGCTTCCTCGCTCGCCAGCAGTACCAGCGCGGCGCCGTCGGTCACCTGCGCGCTGTTGCCCGCGGTGACCATGCCATAGCCGCGATCGAAGGCCGGGCGCAGGCGGGCCAGACGAACCGGTTCGGCGTCCGCGCGCACACCGTCGTCGCGCTCGTACCAGCGACCGTCCCAGGCAAAAGCAGGCGCTACCTCGGCGAGACGACCGGCCGCATGAGCAGCGATGACCCGTTGATGGCTGCGTGCGGCGAACTGGTCCATGGCCTCGCGGCTGATCCCGAAACGCCGCGCCAGCAGCTCCGCGGTCTGTCCCATGGACAGACCCGCCACCGGATCGGTCAGACCGCGCAGCAGCGCGATGACCGGCACGAACGCGGCCGGGCGCAAGCGCAGCAGTTGACGCAGGCGCGCGCGCGGTCCGCGAGCCAGCCGCCATTGCCCGAGCCAGCGCGCGGCCTCCCGATCGAGCAGCAATGGCGCGTGACTCATCGCGTCGGTACCGCCCGCGAGCACCAGTTGCGCGTGGCCGTTGGCGATCGACTCCGCCGCGCTCGCCAGGCCCTGCATACCCGAGGCGCAGTTGCGGTGTACGGTCCACGCAGGCGTGTCGTTGCCACAACCCAGGCGCAGTGCCACGACGCGCGCGATGTTCGCTTCCTCGGGCGCGGCGATGGTGCAGCCGAGCACGACTTCGTCGATGGCCTGCGGCTCGAAGCCCTGGCGCTCCAGCAGTGCCTGTCCCGCCTGCATCGCGAGCTCGGCCGCCGTCAGAGGTCCCGGCACGCCGCGCGCCTTTAAGAACGGTGTGCGCGCGCCGTCGATGACGTAGACGGCCCGGCCGTGCAGTCTGCCGCTCACGCCGGCCGTACCCGCAGACGCGGATCGAAGGCGTCGCGCACGGCATCGGCGAACAGGTTGGCGGCCAGAACCAGGGCGAACATGAATACGAACGCCGCCGCCAGCGACCACCAGACCACCGGTTCGCGAGCCATCTCCAGGCGCGCGCTGTTGATCATGTTGCCCCAGCTGTTCATGGTCGGATCCACGCCGATGTTGATGTAGGACAGGACGGCCTCCGCAAGTACCAGACTGCTGAAATCCAGTACCACGGTGATCATGACGATGTGAACGACGTTCGGGAGCACGTGCCGCATCATGATCGTCGCGTGGCCCACCCCGAAGGCATGGGCGGCCTGGATGTAGTCTATCTCGCGCAGCTTCAGGGTTTCAGCCCGCAAGAGCCGGCACAGCCCCGTCCAGCTCATGATGCCGAGGATCAGGCACAGGAACAGCAGCCGCATGTCGGCCCGCGCGGCAACGCTGGTGAACTCCTCGGCGCGTGTGCTCATGTACACGTGCAGCATGAGCACGGCGGCGGCGATGAGCAGCACGCTGGGTATGGAGTTGAGCGTGGTATACAGGTACTGGATCAGATCGTCCACCCGGCGGCCGAAGTAGCCGGCCATGATCCCCAGCGCGATCGCGAACGGCAACATGACCAGGGTGGTGAGCGTGCCGATGACGAGCCCGGTGCGCACGCTCTTCAGGGTCTGGTACAAGACATCCTGGCCGACTTTGTCGGTGCCGAACACGTGGTAGTCGACGGCGAGTCGCGCACCGACCCCGGAGAGCACCATGAGCACGCCCGCGGTTGCCAGCAGCACGTGCCACGGAACTTCCGTACGTCCGCACAGAACCGCGCCGGCAGCCCGGCGCCAGTGCACGGCACGGGCGCGGGCGATACCCGCAACGACGAACGCCACCAGCACCAGCCAGGCGAGCAGCGCGGCGAGCGCGGCCCCGGCTGCGGACGTGCCGATGTCCTGCCACTTGCCGCGATCCGGATCGTCGAGGTGCGCGCCCGCGTAGCGCAGCCGCGGAAACGCGCGAGCCGGGCCGCCGCCCGGCAGGTCGACGGTCTCGCGGACGAAAAGACGGGTCGCAAAAGGCGCCGAATAGGTCTTCTCATTGCGCGTGCGCAGCGGCGCTGCGAGCCAGTCGAACACACTGAGGACTTCCGGCGATACGACCGTGGAACCGGTTTCGCCGGAGTGCGCGAGACGCGGGTGATAGTGCATCGACTCGAGCAGCCCGATGACCACGAACCAGGCGAGCACGACCGCCGCGGCCATACCCAGACGGCTGCGTGCCACCCGCGCCCAGGGTGCCCGCAGGTGCTCGTGGCGACGCGTGTAGAGAGCAAACGCGATCACCAGCGCCACGAGCAGGAAAATCAGCGCATCGGTCACCAGCACGACGGGCATCACTGCAGGCGCACGCGGGGGTCGACGAGGGTGTAGGAAATGTCCGTCAACAGCAGACCGACGATGTAGAGCACCGAACCGAGGAACACCATCGAGCGCACGATGGCGAAATCCTGGTTGTTGATGCCGTCGATGGTGTAGCTGCCCAGACCCGGAATCGCGAAAAACGATTCCAACACCAGACTGCCGATGAACAGCGTGGGCAACACCACGACCACGCCGGTCAGCACGGGTATGAGTGCATTGCCGAGCACGTGGCGCGCCAGTACGACGCGCTCGCTCAGCCCCTTGGCGCGTGCAGTGCGAACGAAGTCCTTACCGAGCTCCTCGAGGAATATCGTGCGATACCAGCGCGTGTTGGTGCCGATGCTCGCCAGCAGGGCGACGAGGATCGGCAGGGCGACGAACCTCGCCACGTCCGTACCGTCGCCGTAACCTGAAATCGGCACCAGGCGCAACAGCTTGCCGATCAGGAACTGGCCGCCAATGTAATAAAAAAGGCTCGAGATCGACATCATCACCACGCACATGACCACACCCCACACGTCGACGTAGGTCGCGCGGAAGAAAGCGAGCAGGAGCGCAAACGTGAGGTTCGCGAGCAGGCCTATGAGCAGGGTCGGCACGCTGATGGCGAGACTCGGCCACATCCGCTGACTGATGTCGTAGCCGATGTCGCGGCCATCGTCCGAGCTGCCGAAATCGAACACGAACAGCCGCACGGACTTGTCGAAAAATATGGTGTCAGTCAGTTGCCCGGTGCCTGCCTGCGCGCCGTTCCACACCAGCGGCCGGTCGTAGCCGTGATCGCGCTTCCACTTCTCGACCGCCTCGACCGACACCCGCTTGCCCCCGAGATGCATGCGTGCCATGTCGTCCGGCGAGTTGACGACGAAAAACAGCACGAAGGTGAGCAGGTTGACACCCACGAGGATCGGCAGTGCATAAAGCACCCGCCGGATGATGTAAGCCGTCACAGCGCCGCCGCCCGCTCGCGCCGCCGGAACGTCCACCAGGCGGGTACCACACTCAGCACCAGCGCGCTGACGGCCACCACCACCGGCCACACCACCGGACGATTCCACTCGGCCCGCCGGCGGGCCCGCAGCGCGGCGTCGATGCGCTTGTACTTCAGAGTATTGCGCGCCATGAGATTCGGATACGCATTGGCGTACCAGTGGTGGTAGAGAACAAAGCCGACGGGATAATAGCCCCACACCCAGGGCGCATCGCGACGCGCGATGTCCACCATCTCGTCGATGACGGCCTGGCGCGCGGGTCCGTTCGGCGAGAGCATCATGCGCTCGAACAGGTGATCGAATCGCGGTTCCGCGTAATTGGAGGCGTTCTCGCCTCCAGCGGCGACCTTGGCATTCGGGCCGTAGAGCAGAAACAGGAAATTCTCGGGATCCGGGTAATCAGCGTTCCAGCCCCACTGGTAGATCTGCGCGGTACCCTTGCGCATCTTGTCCTGGAAACGGTTGTAGTCGGTCGCCCGGACGACGAGCTGGACACCGAGCTTCGAGAACTGCTTGCGCAGCCAGTCGAACATCGCCTTGCTGTCCGGTCCGGACGCGACGGCGTCGAAATTGAGCACCAACGGCCGGCCGCTGCGACGGTCGACGCCGTTCGGATATCCCGCCTCGGCGATGAGCCGGCGGGCTTCGGCTAGCGGCCGTCGCCGCGCCCGGCCGTCGTGCCACTCGTAGACGTACGGATTGATGCCGGCCTCACCCTCACGGTAGCCGAAGATGCCGGGCGGCAACGGGCCCTGCGCGGCGACGCCGCGACCGTTGAGAAATATCGACACGAATTCCTCGTAGTCCACTGCGATCGAGATCGCCCGGCGCAGCAGACGCGCCCGCTCACCGTCGCCACCGACCACGGAGTCAGTCATGTTGAAGCCCATGTACGAGACCGTTGGCGCAACGGCCGACAGCATGCGGATTTCATGCGCGCGCATCTCGTCGGTCAGCTCGTGACCACCGCCGGCGCCGATTCGAACGGCCTGATCGAAAGCGTCCGAAGTAATCGTCGCGGTATCGTAGTAGCCTTGGAGAAACTTGTTCCACTCGGGTATCGACTCGCGCTCGAGGCTGTAATGGGCCTCGTCGATGAACGGTACCGGTTTGCCGGCGTCGCGCAGCAATCCCGCCCCGGCGGCGTCCGGCCCGCCCCCGGTCGGGTACTGATCGAAGTGATAGTTCGGATTGCGGACCATCACCATGCGCCGGTTGGGGTTATTCTCGGTGAGCACATAGGGTCCGGTGCCCACCGGGAACCAGTCGAGGGTGATGTTACGCTCGGCCATGCCCGGCTGCGCGTAGAAGCGATCCGCCTCCCAGGGCATCGGTGCGAAGAAATTCATCGCCAGCCAGTACACGAACTGCGGATACACGCCCTTGACGGTGATGTCGTAGGTGTAGCGGTCGACGACACGCGCGCCCTCCAGTTCGTATTCACGCAGGTCCAGCCAGACCGGCGGCGCGTCGCCGCCGGTCTGCGCCGCGAGACGCGCGCCGAGCGCGGCCAGCCCGACGACGTACTCGCCCATGAGTCCGGCGATCGGGGAGTGGATCCGGGGGTGGGCGAGGCGCTTCACCTGGTAGACGTAATCGGCCGCTTCGAGCTCGCGGGTGCCGGTGCCGGGAAAGTCCGCGAGAACGTGCACGCCGGCGAGCGCTGCCGCATCCATGGCCTGATAGCGCAGCGACCCGTCCGGCGCGCGCGCGAAGGCCGGGTGCGGCTGGAAGCGGATCCCCGGACGAATTCGGATCCGGTAGCGGCTGTAGGCCACGTCCCGCACCGGTGTCCCGGGCGCCAGCTCGTGACCGGCGGCGTCCAGAAACACGGGCTCGGGGATCGCGGTCGCGGTCAGCGGTTCCAGCCGGTAGGGTTTGGCGAGGTAGTGGTACTGCAGCGGCGGCTCGTAGATCTGGCTGACGAAGACCGCTTCGTTCTCGCTGTAGGAGCTGGCCGGATCGAGGTGCTTGGGACGCTCGCTGAACGCGTCGTAGTAGATGTCGGCGGCACGCTCGGCCGCCGGGTAGGGATTGTTCCAGGGGGAATCCGTGCAACCGCCGGCCAGCACCGCCGCGAGCAGCGCCAGCAGACCCCGCGCACGCGCGGAACCGGCCACCCGCCGGGACGCCGCGTTTTGCCTTTTCATCCGGCGCACATTATAAACTCCACCGGTCAACCGTACACTCGACGACAACTAGCCGAAAGGAGGCAACGAATGGGTTTTCTCGCCGGCAAGCGCGCCCTGGTGGTGGGCGTGGCGAGCAACAAGTCGATCGCCTGGGGCATAGCACGCGCCATGCATCGCGAAGGCGCCGCTATTGCGCTGACCTATCAGAACGATCGCTTGCGCGAGCGTGTGGTCGAGTTTGCGGCCGAGCTCGGCTCGAACATCACCCTGCCCTGCGACGTGGCCAGCGACGCCGAGATCAGCTCGCTCGTACAGCAGCTCGGGCAACACTGGGACGGCCTGGACATCCTCGTCCATTCGGTCGCGTTCGCGGCCCGTGAAGAGCTGCAGGGCGATTTTCTCGACAGCGTCACGCGCGAGGGCTTTCGCCTCGCGCACGACATCAGCTCGTACAGCTTCGCTGCGCTCGCAAAGGCCGCACGCCCGCTCATGCAAGGGCGCAACGGGGCACTGCTGACCCTGTCGTACCTGGGCGCCGTGCGGGCTCTGCCGAGCTATAACGTCATGGGGCTCGCCAAGGCGAGCCTGGAAGCGAACGTACGCTACATGGCGGCCAGCCTCGGCCCGCAGGGCGTGCGCGTGAATGCCATCTCGGCCGGGCCCATCCGGACGCTGGCGGCGTCCGGCATCAAGGACATGCGCAAGTTCCTCGAATACGTAGAGCAGCACGCGCCGCTGCGGCGCAATGTCAGCATCGACGAGGTCGGCAACGTGGCGGCGTTCCTGTGTTCGGATCTCGCCTCGGGCGTAACCGGTGAAATCACCTACGTGGACTGCGGTTTCAGCACCGTCGGTATCGCCGGTGTGTGAACCGGTATGACGCATCGCCACGCGACGATCCTGCTGTGGCTGCTGCTCGCGGCAGCCATCGGCGGCGTGGTTTGCGGCTGGTTCTTCGGCGCGCGGATGCTCGCCATCGGCTGGCTCGGCGACCTGTTCCTCGATGCGCTGAAAATGACCATCATCCCGCTGGTCGTCGCGGCCGTCATCACCGGTGTCGCATCGCTGGGTGACGTGCGCCGGCTCGGCCGGGTCGGCGGCTATACCGTGCTCTACTACGTCACGACCACCGCTCTCGCGGTAGCGACGGGGCTCGCGCTGGTCAACATCATCCAGCCCGGTGCCGGGGTGGAAGTGCTGCAAGGCACGGTGGCTTCGGATTATGCGCAAAAAGCCCCGGCCGGGATCGCCGATATCGTTCGCAGTCTGATCACTCCCAATCTCGTGGCTGCCGCGGCCGAACAGCAGCTGTTGCCGCTGATCGTGTTCTCGCTGCTGTTCGCCGCAGCGCTCAGCACCACCGGCGAAACCGGCCGCCCGGTGCTCGGTTTCTTCGAGGGCCTCAACCAGGCGATGATGACCGTGGTCAACTGGCTGATGTACCTCGCCCCGATCGGTGTCTTCGCCCTGATCGGCAAGGAGTTCGGCAAGGCCGGTGGCGGCGCGGCGCTGCTCGAACAACTGGGCGCCGTCGCCTGGTATTTCGCGACCGTGCTCATCGGGCTGACGGTGCACTTCGCCGTGCTCGTGGTGATCCTGCGCCTGGTCGCGCGCCGCCGCCTCGATTACCTGGTCGGTATGGCCCGCGCCCTGCTGACGGCCTTCGGCACCGCGAGCTCCTCGGCGACACTGCCTCTGAGCATGGAATGCGCAGTGGAAAGCCAGGTGGACCGCCGCGCGGTGAAATTCGTGCTGCCGCTGGGCGCGACCATCAACATGGACGGCACCGCCCTGTACGAGGCGGCTGCGGTGATGTTCATCGCCCAGGCCTATGGCATCGACCTGTCCGCCACCCAGCAGCTGGTCGTGTTCGTGACCGCCACCCTCGCGGCGATCGGCGCCGCCGGCGTTCCGCAGGCGGGACTGGTGACGATGATCATCGTGCTGACCGCCGTGGACCTGCCGGTGGAGGGCATCGGCATGATCCTGGCGGTCGACTGGCTGCTCGATCGCTTCCGTACGACCGTGAACGTGTGGGGAGACTGCGTGGGCGCGGCCGTCATCAGCCGCTTCCTGCCCGCGGCAGACGAATCCGCCTGAGCCGGCGCGCGATCCCGGCGGCGGGCGCCCGGTTACAGCCCGTCGGGATGGGTTTCGACGTCGGCCGCCTGACGCAGCGCGGCGAGCAGCACCAGCCATTCGCGCGCACCTTCGGACGCGAGCATGTCCTTGCGCCGCTCGAGCAGCACATCGGTGCCCAGGCTTTCGGCCGCGATGTCGTGCACTTCCTGCAGCTCGATGATCGCGTAATCGCCGGTACCGAGCGGGACGCCGTCGTAGACGGGCTTGCCTGGCTGCGGCCGGGGCAGCTTGAACGCGTGCCGGAGGACGGCCCGGTTGACCTCGACGGCATGGCGGTCCACACCGCGCGCCTGCTGCCACTGGAGTGACGCCGCGTCCGCGATCGGACCACCACCCGCTCGCAGCTTCACGAGCAGCTCGTGACCGAAGTCGGAGGCCATCTGCCGGGCTTTTTCCGCGACCAGCTCGGTGCGGATCCGCTCGCGTACCTCTTCGAGCGGTCGGCGGGCCTGCGCCTGGTGGTCAACGGCGCGCAAGACGACGAGACGATCGTCGCCGAGCTCGATGGGTGCGCTGTTGTTGCCTTCGATCATCACTTCGGGGCTGAAGGCCGCATCGACGACCGCCTTCTGACCGGCGAGATCTTCGCCCCCGGTCCGGCTGAAGTACCCGGTTTCCTGCACCGGCAGGCCCAGCTCCTCTGCCGCGCCGGCGAGCGTGTCCGGTTGTTCGAACGTGATGTTGCTCAGGCGCTCGGCCTGTTCGTAGAACAGACGTTCGGCCTGTTCGTGCCGGTAATCACGCTCAACGTCGGCACGGGCCTCCTCGAAGCTGCGCTCCGAGCCGGCCACTATCTTGTCGAGGCGGATGATGTGGAATCCGAAGTCGGTCTGGATGGGCTCACTGATGTCGCCCACGGTCTGCATCGAGAACAGGGTCTCGTCGAACTCCTTCGGCAGGACGCCGCGGCGCACCATGCCGGTCTCCCCACCCTCGGTCTCGTTGGCCGCGCCGGTGGCGGCTGCCTGCTCGAGGATCTCCTCGAACGACGTGCCGGCTATCGCCGCGTCCCGGTATTCGAGCGCACGCTTGCGCGCCGCCTCGATCAGGTCCTGCGCGGCCTTGCGCTCGACCCGCACGAGGATGTGATTCGCGCTGCGCTCCTCGGGTATCGAATACGCCGCTTCGTTGGCGCCGTAGTATTGCCGCAGTGCGGCGTCGTCGACGGCGACCTGTGCAGACAGTGCCTCCAGCGACAGATCGATATACGCGATCTTGACCGTCTCGGGGGTCGTATAGCGATCGGCATGCTCCTCGTAATATCGGCCGATCTCCTCGTCACCGGGATTCACCTGTGCCTCGAACGGCCCGGACTCGATGACGGCGTAGCGCAGATCGCGGGTCTGCTGCGACAGGCGCTCAGCGTCGCGTGCCTGCTCCTCGGTAACGAACGTGGTCTCGGCGATACCCTGGCGGATTTGCTCGACCAGCATGTCCCGTCGCATCATCTCCTCGAAACCCACCGGCGTCATGCCGTTTATCTGCAGTTGACGCTCGTATAAGTCCTGCGCGAACACACCCTGTCTGTGGAAACCCTGGAACGATCGAACCGCCGCCCGCACCTGCTCGTCGCCGATGCGCATGCCGGCGCCGGCCGCGGCCTGCCGCAGCAGCGTCTCGTTGACGAGTTGCTCCAGCGCCTGGCTCTTGAGCACACTCTCATTGAGCTTGCTGATGTCGAGTCGTTCGCCGGCCAGTGCCTGCAGCTGGCGCCGGTAGCGCTGGTAGGCGTCCTGGAATTCCCGCAGCCCGAGCTCCTGGCCGTTGACCTCGGCCACGACCACGTCGCCGGAGCTCTGCACGTACTCCTGAATGCCCCACAGGGCGAACGGAATGCTGATGAGCGCGACGATGACGCCCGCGATCCAGCCCTGCGCGCGCTCGCGGATGAATTGCAGCATGCGACACTCCCGATATCGTTATCGATGCGCCTGCCCACGTCCCGCGCGTGCGGCCCGGTGGCGCCGCGACCGTAGCCACGAAAACGAAAAGGCGCACCCGGAGGTGCGCCTTCAAATCACATGGCGGAGTGGACGGGACTCGAACCCGCGACCCCCGGCGTGACAGGCCGGTATTCTAACCAGCTGAACTACCACTCCATCGGCTTTGCTCCGGGGCTTATGGGTGCTGAGGGGTTCGAACCCCCGACCTTCGCCTTGTAAGGGCGACGCTCTCCCAGCTGAGCTAAGCACCCGGAGGGAGCACGTTAGTTTACGGCATCCTTCAAAGCCTTTCCAGGTTTGAAACCCGGTACCCGGGATGCCTCGATGCGGATGGTTTCGCCCGTGCGCGGGTTGCGCCCGGAACGCGCTTCGCGGCGCCGCACGGTAAACGTGCCGAAGCCGACCAGGGTAACCGCATCGTCGCGTTTCAGCGCCGCGGCGATCGTATCCGTCACGGCATCAACCGCACGTGTGGCGGCAGCTTTCGAAATATCAGCGGCTTCGGCAACGGCGTCGATCAGTTCTGCTTTATTCATGTGCGAAATCCCCTCTTCGCGAGCACGCCGGGTAGAGGCCGCCCGGCCTTATGGTTTCGTATCGACAGGATGAAATCGGAGAAGCTGCCACTGACGTGGCGGACGCTCAGGGGCGCAAGTTATACCAACCCCTCAGAAACGCGTCAAGCAACGGCATCCGCATACCGCGTCACGGAACACAATAATACGGACACTCGTGCTCAGTGCGGGCGAATGACGTCTTCGTCATTGTCGCTCGCTTCCTTGCCTTCTATCGGTTCACCCTCGTCGTCCTTGTGCGGCAGCGGCTCCGGCATGCGCTGCAGGGACAGCTGCAACACCTCGTCGAGCCAGCGTACCGGTTTAATATCGAGATTCTGCATGATGTTCTTCGGGATCTCGGACAGCTCGCGTTCATTCTCGACCGGTATTACCACGGTACGGATGCCACCACGCAGCGCCGCCAGCAGCTTCTCCTTCAATCCGCCGATCGGCAGCACCTCCCCGCGCAGCGTGATCTCACCGGTCATCGCGACGTCCGCCCGCACCGCGATGCCCGTCAGGGTCGAAACCAGCGCGGTACACATGCCGACGCCCGCACTGGGGCCGTCCTTGGGCGTGGCGCCTTCCGGCACGTGGAAGTGCACGTCCAGTTTCTTGTAGAAATCCGGGTCGATGCCGAGCACGCGCGCGCGACTGCGAACCACCGTCATGGCGGCCTTGATCGACTCCTGCATGACGTCGCCGAGTTGGCCGGTATAGGTTTCCTTGCCTTTGCCCGGAACCACCGCCGCCTCGATCGTCAGCAGGTCGCCGCCGACCTCGGTCCATGCGAGACCGGTGACCTGGCCCACGCGGTCCTGCTCCTCGGCCCGTCCGAAGCGGAACCGCTTCACGCCCAGGTGCTTTTCCAGGCTCGCCGGCGTGACCGTAATCGCCTTGCTGTCCGGTTTGAGCAGGATCTTCTTCACCACCTTGCGGCAGATATTCGCGATCTCGCGCTCGAGGTTGCGAACACCCGCTTCGCGCGTGTAATACCGGATGACGTCGCGGATCGACGCTTCGGTCATCTTGAGCTCGTGTTCGCCGAGGCCGTTGTTCTTCATCTGCTTGGGTATGAGGTAGCGCTGCGCGATGTGAACCTTTTCGTCCTCGGTATAGCCGGAGATACGGATGACCTCCATGCGATCGAGCAGCGGCGCGGGGATGTTCAGGCTGTTCGCGGTGGTGACGAACATGACCTCCGAGAGGTCATAGTCGACCTCCAGGTAATGATCGTTGAAGGTATGGTTCTGCTCGGGATCGAGCACTTCGAGCAATGCCGAGGCGGGATCACCACGGAAATCCATCGCCATCTTGTCGACTTCGTCGAGCAGCAGCAGCGGATTCTTCGTGCCGGCCTTGGCCATGTTCTGCAGGATCTTCCCGGGCAGGGACCCCACGTAGGTCCGCCGGTGACCACGGATCTCGGCCTCGTCCCGGATGCCGCCGAGTGACATGCGCACGAACTTGCGATTGGTCGCGCGGGCGATGGACCGACCGAGCGAGGTCTTGCCGACCCCGGGCGGCCCGACGAGACACAGGATCGGCCCTTTGAGCTTCTTGACCCGCTGCTGGACCGCGAGGTACTCGAGGATACGCTCCTTGACCTTGTCGAGGCCGTAATGATCTTCCTCGAGGATCGCTTCGGCCTGCGCGATGTCGTGACTGATTTTGCTGCGCCTTTTCCATGGCACGTTGACGATCCAGTCGACATAGTTGCGCACCACCGTCGCTTCCGCCGACATCGGTGACATCATGCGCAGCTTGTTCAGCTCCGCAGTCGCTTTTTTCTTCGCCTCCTTGGGCATTCCGGCCTTGTCGATCTTCTTCTTCAGCTCGTCGAATTCGGACACGCCCTCCAGCTCGCCGAGCTCGTTCTGAATCGCTTTCATCTGTTCGTTCAGGTAGTACTCGCGCTGGCTTTTTTCCATCTGTTTTTTGACGCGGCCGCGCAGGCGCTTTTCGACCTGCAGCAGATCGATTTCGAGCTCCATGAGGCCGACGAGATGCTCCAGGCGTTCTCGCACGTCGATGATCTCGAGAACCTTCTGCTTCTCCTCGATCTTGATGGACATGTGAGCGGCGATCGTGTCGGCGAGCCGCGAAGGCTCGTCTATGCCCGACAGCGACGAGATGATTTCGGGCGGGATCTTCTTGTTCAGCTTCACGTACTGATCAAACTGCCCCATGAGCGAACGGCACAGGACCTCCGCCTCACGCTCGTGAATCGCTTCACCGTGCAGGATCTCGACCGTGGCGGCGAAGTGATCGTCGGCTCGTTCGAACCCGAGGAGGCGGGCCCGCTGGCTGCCTTCGACCAGCACCTTGATCGTCCCGTCGGGAAGCTTTAGCAACTGCAGGATGTTCGACAGCGTCCCGATCGGGTGGATGTCCGTGGCCTTCGGGTTGTCGTCGGAAGCGCTCTTCTGCGCCACCAGCAGGATCTGTTTGTCGCCGCTCATCGCGATCTCCAGCGCGCGGACGGATTTTTCCCGGCCGACGAACAGGGGGATCACCATATGCGGATAGACCACGACGTCGCGGAGCGGGAGCACCGGTACGATTTGTCGGGTGTCTTCCATTGGGTCTCGGATCCTCAGGCTGATGGTGCGCTAGTGGGGTGCGGCTCGGCGCGGGCGCGGGCGCGGGCTCGGCCCTCGGGAAACTTGCTGGTGTCGGCCGGTTTCGCGAACGGCCCCGCTCGGCCGGCCGGATGCGCGCCGGTCCAGGTGCCGGGCGCCGGGCCTAGTCGGACGCCGCCTTCGGCATGTCCGAGCCTTCATATATCACCAGCGGCTTGGATTCGCCCTGAATGGCAGCCTCGTCGACGACCACCTTTGCCACGTTCTTCATCGACGGCAGGTCGTACATGATGTCGAGCAGATTGTGCTCGAGTATGGAGCGCAGCCCGCGCGCGCCGGTCTTGCGCTCGAGCGCCCGGCGCGCAACGGCCCTGAGCGCTTCCTCGCGAAACTCGATTTCCGTGTTTTCCATCTCGAACAGCTTCGCGTACTGTTTTGTGATCGCATTCTTCGGTTCGACCAGGATCTGCACCAGTTGGTTCTCGTCGAGCTCGTCGAGCACGGCGTTCACCGGCAACCGACCCACGAACTCGGGGATGAGCCCGTACTTGATCAGATCCTCGGGCTCCACACCGTGCAGGATCTCGGTGCTGCTCTTCTTGTCGTTCTGGCTCTTGACCTCGGCAACGAAGCCGATACCACTCTTTTCGGAGCGCTCGCGTATGATTTTCTCCAGCCCGGCAAAGGCGCCACCGCAGATGAACAGAATGTTACCCGTGTTCACCTGCAGAAATTCCTGCTGCGGATGCTTGCGCCCGCCCTGCGGAGGCACCGAAGCCACGGTGCCCTCGATGAGCTTGAGCAAAGCCTGCTGCACGCCCTCGCCGGAAACGTCGCGAGTGATCGATGGATTGTCCGACTTGCGCGAGATCTTGTCGATCTCGTCGATGTAGACGATGCCCGTCTGCGCCTTCTCGACGTCGTAATCACACTTCTGCAGCAGTTTCTGGATGATGTTCTCGACGTCCTC
>JADZEE010000098.1 GCA_020850735.1 Gammaproteobacteria bacterium
AGATCGGCGCCAAGCACGTCGGCATCGTCCAGAGCCTGATCGCCACGTGCCGGCTGCACGGGGTCGATGTCTACACCTACCTGGTCGACGTGCTGCAGCGAGTCGGCACCCATCCGGCCAAGGATGTGCTCGATCTCACGCCGCGCGTGTGGAAGACGAAGTTCGCCCACGCCCCCATGAAATCCGATTTGGCCATACTGACGCAATAACGTCCGGGATTGGCCGGTTACGTTCAGACGGCAGACCTGATGAAGAAGGGATTAAGACGCCTCAAGCTGCACCAGCGCCGGCGTCCATGTGCGTTCAGACGACAGTCCTCCGAACGTGTCGACGATGATTTGAAACGCTTCGCTTTCGTGGTCGAATTCAATTGGGAACCCCGCGCGTCGCGAGACCCGAGATCCCTCAATCTGTGCGATCCTGGTCCCGGCGGGGACGACGGGCGTCCACGGGCGATTCATCCCGCGCCCGGCCGGCGGATCCCGGTGCCCGCTGCCCGGGCGTGGACTAATCCTGCGGCTCGGTACGGTTCGCCGCCGCGCCGGGCGCACCACCCGGAAACCCAGGGTCGTCCAGGATCTGGCGCAGCACCCGCGCCGCCTGTTCGGGATCGAAATCCTCGTGCGGGCGCTTGCGCACGTCGAGCTTGCTGAGGTCGTAATTGCGGTCGGCCTGCAGCTGGTGACGTTTGAGGATCTGCGCCACGCAGCGGAGGGGGCAGCCGTCGACGGCGATGATGGGTCGCCCGGATCGGGCCGTGCGCAGCAGTGATTTCACGTCGCCGCCCACACCCGCGATGCACGACATCTCGGCCACCCCGAGCCGGTCCAGTCTGACGGCGATGTAGTTCGCCATCTGCGCGGCGCTGGACGCGCCGGAGCAGGAGTAGACCAGGGGCGGCTTGGGGTCCTTGGACATGCGCGGCCTCAGTGCCCGGATCGGTCCGGGCCGGACGGGAAGATCGGCGCGGTGCCGGCCGCGCGCCTGCCGCCGCGCCCGGTCCAGCGCGGCCACATCGCGTGCAGCGCGACGGCGAGAAACAGCATGCCGCCGGCGATCGCGATCACTCCACCCAGACCCATCATGCCCATGCCGAGGATCTCCGGCAGCCGGTCGAGCACCTGCGCACTGCCGGCCACCTTGCGTTTCACGCCGTAGCCGCCGCTCCAGGCGAGGCCGAGCACATGCAGCAGCTGGCCGGCGGAGTACAGCCACAACTGCGCGACCGCCGCGCGTTCGACCGGCCGCTCGTAGCCCAGGCGCGGCAGCAGATGATAGGTAAGCGCCATGTAGGCGAGGGTGATGCCCATCAACGAGCCGTGATAGTGCGCCGGAATGATGACGTTCGCGCCCCGAATGACGAAGCCGAGCAGGCCGCCGAGAACGAAAAAGCCCACCGAACAGGCCAGGCCGACGACCGCGGTGCGCTCCGCAGCGGCCGGCCGTTGCCCGCGCGCCAGCAGCGCCGCGGCCGTGATCAGGCACATCGGCACGGTCGCCAGTCCGCCGTACACCATCACGTGCGTGAAGAAATCGCGGTGTTCCGTGCCGGTGACTCCGTACGCCAGGTATCCGAACGGCATCGCCAGCGCCGGCAGGAACACCAGTACCAGCAGCGCCTCGTGCCACACCGGCGCGCCGCGCAGGCGCAGCCGCGCCGCGTCGGCGAGGATCAGCCACACCACCAGCATGAGCAGCGTGTGCGCGAACTGCAGCACGTGTCCCCCACCCCAGAACAGCTGCTGGTAATACTCCGCGCCCGGCAGCGAGCGCGGCACCAGCACGCCGGCGATCGCGATGGCGGCCAGCGCCGCCGCGCCCGCGAGCGCCGCGAGGAACATGCCCAGCCGTATCGGCCGGGTCCCGGCGCCGGCGGCGCTGCGCGCGAGCACACACAGCAGCGCCCGCACGATCGAGACCGCGAATCCGGCCGCGATCAGGCCCAGACCGCACAGGAACAGCGGCTGGTCCAGCACCAGGATGTAGTCGCTGGTGTACGCCTCGCCGTCGTCGAGAAACGGCGCCGCGATCACCAGCGCGGTACCCGCGGCGCTCAGCGCCGCGCCCGCGTTCGACGCCCACACGGCGCGTTCGCCGCCGCCCAGGCTCCACAGCACCCCGGCGAGGGCCACGAACCAGATCAGCATCGACAGATCCACGTGCACGACGAGCGCGACGTGAAACGCGTCCACCCACGGGATCCACTCCGACACGCCGGGCGTGCGCGCGAGCACCAGCAGGATCGCGAAAATCCCCGAGGCGATGAAAGCGACGATGCCGAGGTCGAACCAGCGGCGCGCGGCGGCGACCGCCGCCCCGGTCGAAACATTGAGCGGTGACATGTGAGCTGCGAAACCCCCTGGGGGGGGATTCTCGCGGATTGCGGGTCGCAAGCTCAACAGCGGGTCGGGCGGTGAATGACAGCGCGGCCCGGCAGCGACGGTGCCGGGGGATCGGGTCCGCCCCGCCCGGATCAGCGGTGGTTCGCCGCGCCGGGCGGCGCACCGGCGCGCTGGTCGCGCTCAGCGATCGGGGTAATGCAGCACCGTGCGCGACTCGGCCGCGTCCTGCACCGCGCTCCGGTCGCAGGGCACGGGGTGCAGCGTGTAGGCGCGATACAGGGTCAGCTGATCGTCGTAATGCGGGCTGCGCGTGCCGTCGGCGGCGATGTAGCCGCTCTGGCCGGGCGGGATGACGTCCTCGCCGCAGATCCGGCCGTCGCGCACGACGAAGCGGTTGTTCTCGGAGCCGCGGTTCATGATCACGGGCAGTTGCGGCTGGTCCGCGGGGCGGCTTTGCAGGACGCCGCGGAAATTCTTCGCCGAGAACACCAGCGGCTGCGTGGCGAGGCGCCAGGCGCCGGGATCGGCACCGGCATCGCGCGCGAGGCCGTCGACGGCGGCTGCGAACGACGCGCGCAGGACCGTGGCGGGCGGCTCGCCGTTGAAGAAGTCGTAGCGCGGCGCGGTGCCCTGCGCGAGCGCGTCGAGATTACGCACCAGCGCTTTGAGCCCCGGTGCCATACCCCAGGACGCGGCGACTTCGCGGTTCGGATAGTCGGGGCGCGCATAGCGCGGCATGTACGTCGGGCCGATGTCGTCCGCCAGCGCATCGCCCGACAGCCGCGTCAGCCAGGCGTCCACGATGGCGGGCCCGGCACCGTCGAAGCGGCCGTCGTCGTCATCGTCGCGCCACTGTCCGTCCCACTCGCGCAGTTGCGCCAGCGCGTTCGCGACCGCGCCGCCGGCAGGCGCGGCGGACTGCGCAAACGCGCCTTCGAGAAAGGGTCGCAGGTAGGGCCAGAACACGTCGGCGTGCGCGATCTCGCGGTTGATGGCTTGCGCCTGCGCGGCGCTCAGGCGCGGCTGCGCGCGCAGCCGCTCGGTGATGAGGTCCACGCGGTCCACGCGCGCCCAGTTCAGCAGCCACAGATCAGAGCTCGCCCAGCCGCGCGCCGGCCGGTTGTTCCAGTTGGCGATGTAGCCCGCGGGCGGATTGAACACCTGCGGGTTGTCCGCAAAAGGGCGCCAGCCGGTCCATTCGAAGGCGCCGCCGCCCGGTGCGGGCAGGCGCGCATCGTGCCCGGGCGCGCGCTGCGGGTAGCGGCCGGCGTGGATGTAGCCGATGTTGCCCGCGGTATCGAGGTAGTACATGTTGATGTTGGTCGCCATGCCCGCGACCGCGGCCCGCCAGGCGTCGAAATCCCGGGCCCGGGCGCTGTCCACCCAGGCGAGCAGGGTGGCCACCTCGCGCCCTTCCCAGGAGCGGCGCTTGGCGTAGGCGATGCCCTGCACGGGATCCCAGTGCACGACCGGGCCGTGCACGCTGTAGCGGACGACGAGCACGCGATCGGCGCGGTCGCGCACCGCGATGATCTCTTCGCGCCGCTCGAAGGGAACGTAGCCGCCGGCGTGCAGGTAGCGCTCCGGATCCTTGGGATCGAGCTCCAGCCGGAACAGATCGACGACGTCGCTCAGGCCGGCCGTGCTGCCCCAGCCGATGTGCGCATTGTGCGCGAACAGCACCGCCGGCAGCGCCAGCAGGGTGTTGCCGGCCAGGTCGAAGCCGGCCCCGTGCAGTCCGATGCCGTAGACGTACGAAGGATTGCTCCAGCCGAACTGCGGGCCGTTGAGCAGCAGACCGCCGGCATCGGTGAGCTTGCCGGGGCCGAGGAGCCAGACGTTGCTGGCGGCCGCCGTGGCCGGCGTGATGGCGCCCGTGCCCCGTTGGCCGCCGAACGCCGAGACGTGCCGATCGGCGACCGGCGGCGCCTGCGCGAGCAGCGTGTCGAGGTAGGGCGGCGGCGGCGTCGCGGTTGCGGGGACCGGGGTGTCGGGCGTATCCGGCACGGTCGTCGGCGAGGCCGGATCATACAGCGGCTGCAGGGCGTCGAAGATGCGCCAGCCCGTGTCCTTTCCGTGGCGCTGTACGAGATCGCGCAACAGCGCCAGATTGTCCAGCTCCATGTTGAAGTCGCTGAAGCGGTGGGCGATGCTGCCCGCGAACAGCATGGCGACGTCGTAGGCGCTCCAGGGCGCGGGGCTGAAGCCGTAGTCTTTGAACTCCCGCGGCATGCGCGCGCCGGCATGGGCCTGCAGCTGCGCGATCCCATCGTTCATGCCGGCCGCGTAACCCTCGAGCACGGCCGCCTGCTCCGCCGGCAGCTCGGCGATCTGGCGGTGGATGTCCGCGGGCCGGAAACCGGCGCGCACGGCGGCGTCGATGTCCGCGTAATCCTCGCCCAGCACCTGCGCCGCGGTACCCTCGGCCGTGCGCCTGAGCATCTCCATCTGGAACAGACGGTCCTCGGCCACGGCGTGGCCGTAGCCGAAGAACAAGCCGTAGGTGTCATCCGCGTAGATCTGCGGTACGCCGTAGCGGTCGCGGACGATCTCGACTTCGCCGGCCACCACCGGCGCGGCGAGCGTGATGAGCAGCGCCGCGGCGGTCAGCCCGGCGGACGCGGTGCGTGGGTCTTTCATCCGGATCTTTGGCCCGCCATCAGGAAACAAGGGCCCGCCTGGGCTCCAGCGCCAGCATCGATTAGAAACCCGCCGCCGATCAATAGCGCCAGCTCACCTGCCCGCCGAAGGTCGGTGGCGCATTGCCAACGCCGATGACACCCGGACCGACGATGTACGATTCGGTGATGTACTCCTCGTCGAACACGTTCCTGCCCCACAGCGCCACCTCGACCTTCTCGTCGGCGCTGCGCCACGCGAACCGCAGATCGACCAGGTCGAAGGCCTCGGCGACGGTCTCTCGGGAAAGCACGTCGTTGCGCTGCTCGTCGGTGTGACGGTAGTCGAGCCGGAACTTCAGGCTCGACCCTTGCCATTGCAACGGGTAGGTGTAGTCGAGTGCGAACGCCCAGCTGTGCTCGGGCGCCGCTATCAGCCGCTCCCCGGTCAGGTCGACCGCGGTATTGGTGGTGTCGTAGAAGATGAAGTCCTCGTAGGTCGCATCCAGATAGGCATAGTTGCCCGACAGCAGCAGGTTCTCGGTCGCCAGCCAGTTGACCTCGAGTTCCACGCCCTTGAGGTCGGCGTCGGCCGCGTTGGTCGTCTGGAAGGAACCGAACTGAGTCGGGTCGCTCAACGGCGGACCGAAGCGCACGATCTGCAGATCGGAGTAATCGGTTACAAAGGCGGTGACGTTGAAACGCACGCGGTCGTCGAACAGATCCGCTTTCATGCCCCACTCGTAGTTCACCGCCAGCTCGGGCTCGACGGTATTGCGCGCATCGCTTACGCGTCCCGGGGAGCCCTGGATGCCACCGCTCTTGAACCCTTCCGAGTAGGAGACGTAGAACAGCACGTCATCGGTGTACGCGTAGTTCAGCGACAATTTGGGTGAGAAGTTGGTCCAGAATTCGCTGCGCTCGATGTCGGTGAACGTCTCGCCGATGATGTCGAGGAAGCCGGGGCCGGCGATGGCGCTGCTGACCGTGTCCTTGTTCTCGTAGGTGAAGCGCGCACCGATGTCGAGCGAGAAGCGGGTCGTGACGCCGACGTGCATCTGGCCGAACATCGCGTAGCTGTTGGTTTCGTTGTCCTGGTCCGAAGTATCCGCGTCGGCGATGATCTGCGGTGGCAGCTGGAACAGAAAAGTCTCCACGCGGCTGGTCTGCTCGTTCAGGTAGAAAAGACCGGCCACGTAGCTGATCCGATCGGTCAGCTCCTGATCCCAGCGAAACTCGACCTGGTAGGAATCGCCTTCCTCGATGATTTTGTCATTGATGTCGCCGGCGGCGATCAGCGGTACGCCCACCGAAGCCATTTCCCAGTCGTTCTCGTAGCCGCGGTAGCCGAAGATGGCGGTCAGCCTGCCCAAGTCGAAGTCGTGCGTCAGCTTCAGCGCCGTGCCGTAGGTGTCGCGGTCCGAGTGGCCGTCGATGGGGGCGGCGACCTCGTTGAAATCGTCCGTCAGCGAGGCATAGATGGCGGTCACCGGTGCGAAACCGTCGAAGATCGGCCGCCGGCCCATGTCCTCGCGGCGCTCGCGGCTGCCGTCGCCGCTGATGTTGATTTCGGTGTTGCCGCTCGCCCAGCGCAGCGCGACGCGCCCGGTGGTGACATCCTCGTCCTGCTGATCCTTGTCGAGGACCACGTTGGTGACGTAGCCGTCATGACGGCGGTGATTGATGACGGCCTTGCCCGAGAGGTTGCCGGTGAGCGGGCCGCTGACGAGTCCAGTCACGTTCGCAGTCGCATAATTGCCGCCGGTGACGTCGACCAGGGCGGTGAACTCGTCGGTCGGCTTGGTGGTCGTGACGTTGATGGCGCCGCCGATGGCATTCTTGCCGTACAGCGTGCCCTGCGGCCCGCGCAGCACCTCGATCCGCTCGATATCGGCGAGGTTGAACATCACCGACCCGACACGGCCGATGTAGATGTCGTCCAGGAACATGACGGCGGAGTTGTCCATGCCGGCGCCGTCGTCGCCGGAGGTGACGCCGCGGATGGACATATAGGCCTGGCCGGGCGCGAATTCCGCATAGGTCAGGCCCGGTGTGCGGGCGCTGATCTCGGTGAGATCGTGGACGTCGGCGTCGTGGATCAGCTCGGCGGCGAAGGCTGTCACCGCGATCGGGACATCCTGCAGGTTTTCTTCGCGCCGTTGTGCGGTTACCACAACCTCCTCCAGGGCGGTGCCGGCCTGCAGCGGTGTCGTGACTGTGGTGGCCGCAAGCAAGAGCAGCATATTTCGGGCAAGTGCGCTCTGGCAGCGCAGCGACAGCGTTGCAATCATGGTTTTTTCTCCCGTATCGCGAAATAACCGCACTATTCCGGCCGCACCGGCACGGCCGTGCTTGCCCGCGCGGCGCAGATCGGCCGCCACCCCGCAGGATTGCCGGATGAATCCTGCAGGCCGGCGTATATATAAATATTTATTCACATAAAATCAAATATCGTGCTTTGTGCAACAGCTGGGGTGAATAGAAACCAGATTGGCGCCCGGATCGAGAAAGATATATCTATTATAAAAACAATGTATTATAGAATTCCCATCCTGATGGCGTTCGTACCAGGAGAAGCCACCGGGAATTTTGAGTGGCATTGATATGAATCTTTATTCGTCATCTGCTGGGACTGCTGCCAACGCGCGCCCGACCGCGCCGCGTCCTGCGGGCGGTCGGTCGTCCGCGTCGCGAGCCGGAACCCGAGCGCTGTGCGCGACGCGTCACGAGGATGAGGCATGACACCACGCGCACCGAACAAGGCGGCCAAACTGCGCTCGGTCTCGCCGCGACGAAAAACCATACAGGACCGTGGTCGATCGACGGTGAGCGCGATACTCGACGCGGCTGAGTTGCTGATCGAACAGGAAGGGATCGATCGGATCACGACCATCAAGATCGCCGGCCAGATCGGGATCTCGGTCGGCACCGTCTACGGGTACTTTCCCAACAAGGAGGCCATTCTGTTCCGCCTCGCCGAACGCTGGCTGAAGCTGAATCGCGAGGCCGTGGAAAGAACCCATCCCTCGAACCACAGCTATGCCAACTGGCTCGACTGGCTGTATACGCTGGTCGACGAAATCCTGAGGGTCTACGAGAAAGAGCCGGGGCTGACCCGCCACTACGACATGCTGCGTTTCATTCCGGAGTTGCGCCAGATCGATGAAGAACACGACAAGTGGCTCATGCAATCGATGGCGGACGCCTTCGCGTGTTTCGACGTCGACGGTTCGGGGAAGGACCTGCAGGTCGATATTCTGGTCATGATGGCCACGGTGCACAGTCTGCTGACACGCGCCGTGACGCTCCCGGCGGCCGAGCGCGCGGCAACCGTCCGCCGCATGAAGCAGCTGCTGCACGGACTGCTGGCAACACGGTTTGCCTGAGAGGCTGCGAAACGATCACCGCGCCTGCTGCGACGGCTCCTGGACGCCCCTGGCGGCGTTGCGGGGATCCCCGAAATCGCTTCCGCAGGCCCTGCTGCGCGCGCGATTTTGTGCACCACCGCGCCTGGCCAGGAACGCCCGGAAGCCGTCTCGCTACGGCGGGCGAATGTTTCACAAGCGCGGCGCCGCTCGCGCCGCCCGCCGTCACGGCGCAGCCATTGCGCTCATGTCGAGACGCCCCGCAGCGCAGGCCGCGGGATCGGGTGCAGGCGCTCGAACGCGCGCGCCGCGCGCAGCACCAGCGCGTCGCCGAACATCGGCCCGACGATCTGCAGTCCGATCGGCAGGCCCTGCGCGGTGAGGCCGCAGGGGATCGTGCACGCCGGCTGCTGCGTCAGGTTGAACGGGTAGGAAAACGGCGTCCAGCCGAGCATGGACTGCGGATTCAACTCACTGTGACCGGCCGGCTTCGCTTCGAATGCCGGCACCGCGACGGTAGGCGTGACGAGCAGGTCGAAACGCTGCATGAACTGGCGCAGGTGCGATCCGAGCGCGCCGCGTCGCAGCTGCAGGCGTTGCACCTCGAGGGCGCTGTAGGCCGAGCCGAGCCGCGCCTCGGCGGCGAAATCCGGATCGGTCACTGCCTGCTGCCCGGCCGTCAACGCATTCCACAGCGTCCATGCGCCGGTGAACCACAGACCGATCGTGATCTCGATCGGATCCTCGAATCCCGGGTCGATCGCCTCGACCTTCGCGCCCAGTCCGGCGAGATCGCGCACCGCCCGCGCACAGGCGGCGGCGATCCCGGGATGCACGTTCTGTGCATAGCCGAGCGTGGGCGACCACGCGATGCGCAGCCCGTGCACGCCGTCTTCGAGACCGACCCGATAGTCCCGCCCGTCGGGCGGCAGCGAGGTCCAGTCGCGCGCATCGGGCTGCGCAATGACGTTCATCATCAGCGCCGCATCGCGCACCGCCATCGTGTGCGTCCCCACGTGCGCCACCGTCCCGAACGGTGACAGCGGATAGGCCGGCACGCGCCCGAAGCTCGGTTTGAACCCGAAGTTGCCGCAGAACGCCGCCGGGATACGCACGCTGCCAGCGCCATCCGTGCCGACCGACAACGGTCCCATCCCGGCCGCGACGGCCGCCGCGGTTCCGCCCGAGGAGCCACCGGGCGTGCGGCCGGGATCCCACGGGTTGCGCGTGATGCCGCTGCGCGGCGAGTTGGTTTCGCCCTTGCAGCCGAACTCCGGTGTGTTCGTCTTGCCGATCAGCACCGCGCCGGCCTCGCGCAGCCGCGCGGTCACCGGTGCGTCGATGTCCCACGGCTGGTTCGCATCGACCGTGTAGCTGCCACGCAGGGTCGGCCAGCCCCGCGTGAGGATCAGGTCCTTGATCGACACGGGTACGCCATCGAGCGCGCCGCAGGGTTTCGCACGCCGCCAGCGCGATTCACTCGCACGCGCAGCCGCTAGCGCCTCGTCGCCGGCGATGAGGCTAAAAGCATTCAGCACCGGATTGACGCGCTCGATGCGCGCCAGCACCGCGCGCGTGGCATCGACGGGCGAGGCTTGACCGCTGCGATACAGCGCCAGCAGTTCGGTGGCGGTGCAATCGGCGAGATCGCCGTACTTGCCCGTCGCGTCGCCGGCCTCCCCGTCCGCAGCGGTACTGGTGGCGAACTCGACAGGGCCGATGTCTTCGCGCTGCGGCATCTCAGGCGCCCGGTGGTCGCGGATCCATCGCGTTCAGGCCGGTCCGGGCGTGCCTGCCTGCTGCTGCGCTTCCCGGATCAGGGCGAGTACGCGTTCGGGTGTCAGCGGGGTGCTTTTCACCGTCACTCCGAGCGCGTCTTCGACGGCATTGATGATGACCGAGGGTGATGCAATCGTCGAACCTTCGCCCATGCCCTTGGTGCCCAGGGGCGTGAACGGCGATGGCGATTCAAAATGTTCCACTTCCATGTCCGGTGCCTCCATGGCCGTGGGTATCAGGTAATCCATGAACGTGGTCGTGAGCAGCTGACCATTCTCGTCGTAGACGAGCTGTTCGTACACGGCACCGCCGATGCCCTGCAAGGTGCCGCCATGAACCTGGCCTTCCACGATCATCGGGTTGATCAACTTGCCGCAGTCGTGCACGCAGATGTATTTCCTGACCTCGAGTCTGCCCGTGCCGCCATCGATCTGCACGATCGCGACCTCGAATGAACTCGGATGCGTCGTGTACAGGCACACCGGCGGCTCCCAGCTGGTCGGCGGCGATGGGCTGGTCCAGTAGCTGGTGACCTCGAGGCTCGCGTCATCGGCCAGCAGTTCCAGCGGGAACGCCGCATAGGGACCCGGCCAGAAGTAGGCGGCGCGGCCGATGTCCTGGAGTGTCAGTGATCTTTCCGGATCGGCCGAGACGAACACCGTGCCGTCTTTCAGCTCGACCGTGTCCGCGGCGACCTGCAGCAGATTGGCGGCGACTTTCAGCACCTTCTGTTTCAGTTTGCGGCTCGCCTCGAGCACGCAGGAGGCCGTCCACACCGCCCCCCGGCTGGAAAAGCCGGCGCCGCCGATCGGCGTCATGTCGGTGTCGCCCTCGATGACGCGGACATCGTCCGGGCTGACACCGAATTCGTCCGCGACCACCTGTGCGAGCGTCGTTTCGACGCCCTGGCCCATGTCCACCAGGCTGGTGGCCAGGGTGATCCCGCCTTCGGATGTGATCTTGACCGCCGCGCCCTCGAAACCATTGAAGATTGAATTGGGCACCGCGCCGCCGGAGGGCTCCAGCTTGGCCGCCATGCCCACACCGAGATAGATACCCTCGTTCCTGAGCCGGGCCTTGTCCGCGGCCAGCTGCTCGAAATCGACCCGTGCCAGTGCACGACGGGTGATCTCGGGCATGTTGCCGCTGTCGTACAGCACGCCGGTGGTCTGGCGGTAGGGATATTCGTGCGGCTGGATGTAGTTCTTCATCCGGATCTGCTCCGGTGCCATGCCCAGCTCGCGCGCCATGATGTTGATCATGCGTTCCAGGACCCGGTTGGCCATGTCCTTGCCGTAGCCCCGGTACGCGCAGTAGAAGGACTTGTTGGTCACGACCGCGATCTGATCGAGACGGAGGTTGGCGATCTTGTAAGGGCCCAGCACGTAGCTGCCGGCGACCAGCAGCGTGGCGACGGCGGCTCCCCGGTTGGCGCCCTCGACCCCGGCATCGGCGATCATCTGCAGCTTGACGCCCTCGATCGTGCCGTCGTTGCGGCACGCCACCTGCACGTCGTAGACGTAGTCCCGGGAGTGGGGCGACGCCTGCAGGTTTTCCGTGCGCGTCTCCGTCCACTTCACCGGCCGTCCGGTCCTGAGCGACAGCAGACACGGCACGATGTCCGCCGACCAGTTGAGCTTGTTGCCGAAACCGCCGCCGAGATCCGGCACCACGACGCGCACGTTCTGTTCCGGCAGCTTCAGGGTTCTGGCGATATACATGCGGGCCTGGAACGGCGCCTGGGTCGACGACCAGACATCCAGCTTGCCGTCGGCGCTGTTGTAGCTCGCCAGCACGCAGCGTGCCTCCATGGGAAAGCCGGAGTAGCGGTGCTCGTACAGCCGTTCCCGGAAGACGTGATCGGCGTGGGCGAAGGCGCCCTCCACATCACCCATGTCGACCTGCCAGCGCAGGTGGATGTTGTCGCCCCAGGCGTCGTACAGCAGGGGCGCGTCGGCCCGCATCGCCTGTTCGATGCCGAGCACCGGCGGCAGCGGCTCGTACTGCGCCCGGATCAGCTCGAGAGCGTCCTCGACGACGTAGCGGTCCACGCCGGCGATCGCGGCCACCGGCTCGCCGGCATAGCGAACCTTGTCCACGGCGAGCGGGAAAGCGTGGCCGGTGACGTCCTTCTGTCCGAACGTAGCCGCATCGATGACCGCCGGCAACGGGTAGTCCGCGACGTCGGCGCCGGTGATGGCCGCCACGATACCGGGCTGCGCGAGCGCCTCGCTGACGTCGACGCTGCGGATCCGGGCGTGGGCATAGACACTTCGGAATACGCCGCAATAGAGCATGTGCGGGAGCTGCATGTCATCGACGTAGGTTCCCCGTCCCGTCAGCAGGCGACCGTCCTGCTTCCTCTTTACACTCGTGCCGACCCAGGTGCCCGCCATGTCATTCACCGTCCCGCATTCGCCGGCCCGCGCAGCCGATGGCCTTGATGATGTTGACGTAGCCCGTGCACCGGCACAGATTGCCGGAGATGCCCTGGCGGATCTCCGCTTCGCTGGGATCCGGGTTGCGTTCCAGCAGCTGGATGGTGGACATGATCATGCCGGGCGTGCAGTAACCGCATTGCAGTGCATGACAATCCTTGAAGGCCTGCTGGATCGGGTGCAGCGTGCCGTTCGCCGCCACGCCTTCGATGGTCAGGATGTCGGCACCGTCCGCCTGGACGGCGAGCACCATGCACGATTTCACGCTCACCCCGTTCAGCAGGATCGTGCAGGCACCGCAGTTTCCCGTATCGCAGCCGATGTGGGTGCCCGTGTAGCGCAGCTCGTCGCGCAGCAGATCGACCAGCAGCCGCCGCGGCTCGACGCTGGCCTCGCACGTGACGCCGTTGACGGTGAGGGTGATCGTGCGTTTCATCGTTGCGTGTCCCGTGCCGCGTCGAGCGCCCGCGTCAGCGCGCGGCCGGCTATGACCGCGGCCATGTCGCGGCGATACTGCGCCGAGGCGCGAAAGTCGGATATCGGTTCAATCTCGCCGGCGATCAGATGGCAGGCCTCGTCGATCAGCTCGGCGCTCAGCCGTTGTCCGCGCAGCGCCCCCTCGGCGCGTGCCGCCCGCACCGGTGTCGCGCCCACGGCTCCCAGCACGAGGCTGACCGCGGCGCAGGCGCCGTCGTCCGCGAGCGTGACCACCGCCGCCGCGGACACCAGCGTGGGCGCGCCGGATCGACTCTGCAGCTTGCGGTAGCACTGGCCCGTGTGCGCCGGCAGGGGCGGGATGGTGATGGCGGTGAGCAGCTCGCCGGGCTCCAGGGCCGTGGTGAAGAAATCACGGAAAAAACTGCGGGCCTGGATCCGGCGTTCACCTTGCGCGCTGACCGCCGTCAGCTCGGCGCCCAGGGCCAGGATCACCGGCGGGAAATCGCCGGCCGGATCGGCGTGGCAGAGGTTGCCGCCGATGGTGCCGCGATTGCGGACCTGCGGATCGCCGATGCCCGCCGCGGTCGCGGCCAGCATCGGGCAGCGGCTGCGGGCCGGCGCCGAGGTCTCCAGCGTGCGGTAGGTGGCCAGCGCGCCGACGCTCAGTCCGCCGTCACCGGTCGCCTCGATGCCGGCGCAGCCCGGGACGTTGCGCAGATCGACGATGTGCGTCGGTGCCAGAAGCCTGAGCTTCATCATGGATACCAGGCTCAAGCCGCCGGCGAGCACCTTCGCCTCGTCGCCCCAGCGCGCCAGCAGGCTGACGGCTTCCGCGACGGTGCGCGGATCGGCGTACTCGAATCTGGCCGGTCTCACGTCCCCTCCCGCGCTGGCGTGGGTGGTGGTTCGCGGCGCGCCCTGTCCGCGCTGGTAGCGGGCCCGGGCCACGGCGATCGTCCCTGCATTGCCGGCGGCAGGCGCGACGGCAGCCGGGCCATGATAGCCTGACCGCCATCCGCTACACCCGGAGCCAGGACATGCATACGGTCATGTGGACGTTTCGCCTTGCCGGGACCCCGGATGGCGACCAGCTCGTGGACACCATCCGTGCCTCGGCACCGATGTACTACGGCGTGCCGGGCCTGATCCGCAAGTACTACTGCCTGGCGCTCGAACGCCGCGAGGCGGTCGGCATCTATCTCTGGCGCTCGCGTGAGGACGCCGAGCGCTTCTACACGCCGCAGTGGCGGGACATGGTCACGGCGCGCTGGGGAGCCGCTCCCGAGCGACAGGACTGGGATACCCCCGTGGTGGTGGAGAGCGGCGAATCGAAGCTGGTCGTGGACGGCTAGTACGCCGGCCGGATCGTGTTCGCGTCCCGCGCAGCGGCCGGATCCGGCAGCCGCCGGGAGGTACGCCGCGCAGCGGTTCGGGCGGCGTCGCGCGGATGCCCCGTGGCGGACGGCCCCGTACAATCCGGCCATGATAGCGTTGCGGCCGATCGTTTCGAACCCCGGCGATCCGCGGTCATGATTCCGCCGCCGTCGGACGATGCCGGCCGCAGCAGGCCACGGGTCCAGTCGGCGGCCCGTGCCATCCGCGTCCTGCAGGCGGTCGCGCGCAACGGTGGCGGCGGGCTGTCCGCCAAAGAGCTGAGCGAGCAGCTGGCGCTGCCGCGCCAGGTCGTCTATCACCTCGTGCACACGCTCGTGTCGCTCGACATGCTGCGCAAGGCCCGCGGCAGCCGCTACGTGCTCGGGCTGGGGGTGGGGATGCTGGCACAGGGCTTCCGGCGCCAGCTGATGGCCCCCGATTTTCTCGGCCGGTACGTCGACGCGGCCGCGGCACGGACCGGTGAGACGGCCTACGCGGTCGGCTGGCTGGACGGCCGGATCGTGGTCCTTGCCACTGCCCGCGGCGGACTGCCGGTGCACGCGGCCGAGATCCCCCACGGTTTCGCCGATGACGCGCACGCGCGCGCCTCCGGCAAGCTGCTGCTGGCGATGGCTCCGCAGACGGAGATCGACCGCTATCTCGCCCGCCATCCGCTCACCGCGCGTACCGCCAATACCCTGACCACGCCCACGGCCTTGCACCGCGAGCTGGCGCGGATCCGGACGCAGTGGATCGGGATCGAACGCGAGGAGTTTGCGCCCGGCCTTGCCTGCGTCGCAGTCCCCATCGGGCCCGTGCCCGCCGTCCTGGTGCTCGGGATCTCGGCGCCGCTGCAGCGCTTGGACGAACATCTTGAGGCCTATGTGCGGGCTCTGCGTGAGGTCATCGACAACCAGCGTGACGGCTGAAAAATATCACTATGCGATAGTCAAGTCACTATTTGACAATATTTCGACTGCTGCCTAGGCTTTGAAGCCCTGATCGTTCGTCCCGGGCGCTGGACGATCGCAGCTGCATGCCGGGGGAAACGCCATGGCAGGAACGGCCGCCGGTGAAGCGGAGGGCAGCGACCGCATCGATCCGGCGGACGCCGGCTTCGTGCGCGAGATCTACGCGCGGGCCGCTTTCATCCGTGCATTCGAGGCGAAGGCGCTCGCGCTCACCCGCAGCGATCCGCCGCGTGTGGCGGGCTCGATCCACGTGTGCGCGGGACAGGAGATCGTCCCGCTCGCGGCCCTGGCGGCGCTGGCGCCCGACGATCAGGTCATCGCGACCTACCGTGGCCACGGCTGGGTGCTGGCCGCGGGACTGGATCCCGAGCAGGTGTTCGCGGAGATCTGCCATCGGCGCAGCGGCCTGAACGGCGGCCGGGCGGGATCGGCCTATCTCATGGCGCCGCACACACGCTTCCTCGGCGAGAATTCCATCGTCGGCGCCGGCACGACCATCGCCTGCGGTGTGGCGCTCGGCAACGTCGTACTCGGCAACGGCCGCGTCGTCATCGTTGCCGTCGGTGACGGCGCCATGAACCAGGGCGCTGTCCACGAAGCCCTGGCTTTCGCCGCCGCGCGCCGGCTGCCGGTGATCTTCGTGTGCGAGAACAACGGCTGGTCCGAGCTCACGGCGACGCGTGACATGTTTCCGGTCGAACGGCTCGCGCGGCGCGCGATCGGCTACGGGATCGCCGGTGAAACCGTCTCCGGCATCGATCCGATCGCGGTCCGCAGCAGCATCGCGCGGGCCGCCCGCCGCGCCCGCACGGGTGAGGGTCCGTCGCTCGTGGAATGTGTGGTGCCGCGCCTGTGGGGTCACTACAACCGCGACGTCGAGCACTACCGGCCGCGCGCCGACAAGCAGGCGGCGCAGGCGCGCGACCCATTGACCGTGCTGGCGCGCCGACTCGCTGCCTGCGGGCTGATGGCTGCCGACGAGGTCGATCGCGTGCGAGCCGCCCAGGAAGCGGCAATCGAGCGGCTCGCCGAGCGCGCCCTCGAGGCGCCTGACGCGGACGCCGGTGCGGTGCTCGATCACGTCATCGCCGCGCCGCTGCGTCGCGCGCCGCCGCCGCGCGTGAGCGCGCCCGTCGCGATGAGCTATCTGCAGGCGGTCAACGCGGCCTTGCGCGCGGAGCTGGAAGGCGACGCGCGCACGATCGTCTACGGTGAGGACGTCGGCAAGGCCGGCGGCATATTCGGGGCGACGAAGAACCTGCAACGCGACTTCGGCGCGCAGCGGGTCTTTGACATGCCGATCGCCGAAAACGCGATCCTCGGCTCGGCGGTCGGCGCGGCGCTCACGGGGCTGCGCCCCATCGTCGAGATCATGTGGGCGGATTTCGTGTTCGTCGCCCTCGATCAACTCGTCAACCAGGCCGCCAACGTGCGCTACCTCACCGAGGGCCGCGCGTCGGTGCCGCTGGTGGTGCGCATGCAGCAGGGCGCCACGCCCGGCTCCTGCGCCCAGCACTCCCAGAGCATCGAGGCGCTGCTGGCGCACGTGCCCGGTCTGAAGGTCGCGCTGGCGGCCACGCCGCAGGACGCCTATGACCTGCTGCGTGCGGCCGCGGCCGATCCGGATCCCTGCATCGTCATCGAATCGCGCGCACTGTATGCACTCAGCGGCCCGGTCGCATACAGCGACGGCGCCGAACCGGCGGGTGTCGCGCGCTGGCATCGTCGCGGCACCGATGCCATCGTGATCAGCTGGGGGGCGATGCTCCAGCGCGTCCTCGCCGCCGCCGAGGCACTGGCGCGCACGGGCGTGGAGGTCGGCGTGCTCGATCTGCGCTGGCTCAGCCCGCTCGATGAGCAGGCCCTGGCCGAGGTGGCCGCGCACGCCGGTGGCCGTGTGCTCATCGTCCACGAAGCCGTGCGCAGCGGCGGGTTCGCCGCCGAGGTCGCGATGCGGATCCAGGAGATCCATGGCGGCCCGCTGGCCTACCCGGTGCGCCGGCTCACCAGCCCGGACATCCGGATGCCCGCCGCACCGGCACTGCAGGCGGCCGTGCTGCCCGACGTCGCATCGATCGTGCACGCGGTGCGGGCGCTGATGCACGATCCATCGGCGCCGGCGGTGTGAGTCAGCGCGCCTGCGCAATGACAGCGAGGCTGTACCGATGACGAAAAAGTACCGTGTGCATCCGCTGCTGCTCGGCGAAGCCGAGGTCGGCTGCGTCCTGGACGTCTTCTGGAGCCTGACCCGGGACACCGGCAAGGTGAAGGTGCCGATCCTGGCGTTCCTGATCGAGGGCGGGCCGGATCCGGTGCTCGTCGATGCCGGCATGCGCAGCGCGGAGCGCGCGATGAGCATCCATCGCCTCGGGCCGCATCGCATTCCAACCGGCATGTCGCTGCCCGATCAGCTCGCCCGGCACGGCGTCAAACCCGAGGAGATCAGGACCGTCATCCTCACCCACCTGCATTACGACCACTGCGGCGGCTGCGAGCTGCTGCCCAACGCGCGCATCGTCGTCCAGCGCAGCGAACTCGCCGCGGCCGCCGCGCCGATGGGGCCGCGGCACCTGGAGATTGGATCGCGGGAACTGTTCTACGACCGGCAGGACATCGCCGCGATGGTGGACACGCTATGGGATCGGGTCGAGCTCGTGGAGGGCGATGTCGCTCTGTTCGAAGGTATCGAGTGCATTCATTACCCCGACAGTCATACGCCGGGCAGCCAGTGCGTCTACGTCCGGACCGCCGAGGGCGTGGTCGCGCTGGTCGGCGACATGGTGCGCAAGGTCGATCTGAACGTGCGCCGCGCGATCCCGCCGGGTCTTTACTACGATCTGGAGCAGATGCGCCGCGCCATGCGCGACATCGCCCGGCGCGGCGACATCATCTATCCGGCGCACG
>JADZEE010000099.1 GCA_020850735.1 Gammaproteobacteria bacterium
CCCTTGAGCTTGAGGTGTTGCACATGCGCGGCGTAGTTCCGCTCGAAACGTTTCTTGGCCGACGTGTTCATCGTAGAATGACCTCCCGGTTCGATTTGGATAGCGCCCTTGTCGCAAGGACGGGAGATCACATTGTGAACCCGGCAGGTCCTGGCTTGCTCCTCCGCGTAGCGGCTTCGTCCAACCAGCCGCTCAACCCGACGCGCTGACGCGCGCGGGTTAGCGGCGCGTTGGCGGGCGATCTCGTCGTATTTGTAACCCGTAACGCACTAGGTTACAATTCGATACGTGATCAGAGGATTCAAGCACCGTGGCCTAGAGCGGTTCTTTCTTCGTGGTACGCGTGCTGGAATTCAGGGGGCGCATTCAAATCGAATTCGCCTGATTCTGGGTCGGCTTCACGCATCGCCGTCACCGCAAGATATGAGTTTGCCGGGGCTTCATCTGCATGAGCTCAAAGGCAAGCGGCGAGGCACTTGGGCTGTCCGGGTCAGCGGAAACTGGCGGATCACCTTTCGATTTGAGGGCGAAGATGCCGTAGACGTGGACTATGAGGATTACCACTAGATGAAGATGCACAATCCCCCACATCCCGGAGAGGTGCTCAAGGAGTTTTGCCTCGAGCCGCTCGACCTGAGCGTTACGCGTGCAGCCGAGGCGCTCGGAGTAAGCCGCAAGACGCTATCCGCAATTTTGAATGGCCGCGCTGGTATCAGTCCTGAGATGGCACTGCGATTGTCCAAGGCTTTTGGTACATCGCCCGAGAGCTGGCTCAATCAGCAGATGCACTACGACTTGTGGCAAACCGAGAAGCAGGTCGGCAAGCTTGACGTTGAGAGACTGTCGGCCGCCTAGCAATGGACGGTGGAAATGGGGTAGAACCCCCTGAGCTGCATCGCTTTGTCGCGTACTTGAAATTGGGTGACATCGTTTACATCAAAGCGGCTGCACGAAGGCGGTGAATCTGACACTTGACCGCTTCTTCTCTTCGCTGCCACTCCGGTCAGTCGCCGCCCAGTGCAGGTCACCTCGGCGTTAGACCACGCAATTTTCTTGGCATCGAGACCATATGAGCCTGGAACAACACGTCGAAGAAATCCGCGCAGGCATCAAAGCCGGCCGCTTTGCCAACGAAGCGTCGGTGTCACAAGGCATAGTGCTCCGCATCTTGCACGCCCTTTCGTGGCCGTCTTATGACACTCAGATCGTATGTCCTGAATACATGCGTGTTCGGTTAAGGGCGCCAAGTTGCTGATGCAGGAATTGAAACGGGCCATCGCCTCTGTTGTAGTTGGGTCGCCAAACACTCAGCTACAGGAGGATGCCGATGGCCCGCACGCCTACTATTGCGATCCGAGAGACGTTGTGCAAGCTGTTTCCCGCCCGGCGCCTGCGGGCCCTGGCCCGCGCCAGCGGCGCCGTGCAGCGCGAGCGCAAGGTCGACATCGCGGCCTTGTTCTGGACGCTGGTGCTGGGGTTCGCCGTGGGCGGTGAGCGTTCCATCGCGACGCTGCGCCGGGCCTACGAGCGTGCCACCGGTCAGTGCCTGGAGGAGAGCAGCTTCTACGACCGGTTCACACCGGGGCTGGTGAAGCTGCTCAAGGCGGCGGTGGCCGAGGGTCTGGACCAGATGCGCGAGGGAGCGCGGGCGCTGCGCGGACCGCTGGCGGCGTTTCGCGACCTGGTGCTGGCCGATGCCACGGTGATGCGGCTCAAAGATCTGCTGGCCGGGGTGTATCCGGCCTGCCGCACCAACCACACCCGCGCGGCGCTGAAGCTGCACGCGGTGCTCAGCGTCACCGGGGCCAGCCGCCAGTCGGTGAAGCTCACCGCCGAGCGGGTGCACGATGGGCCGGTGCTGAAGGTCGGCCCGTGGGTACGCGGGCGCCTGTTGCTGTTTGACCTGGGGTATTTCCGCTACCAGCTGTTCGCCTGCATCACCCGCAACGGCGGCTACTTCCTGTCGCGCCTCAAGCGCCACGCCAATCCGCTGATCGTGGCCGTGCACCGCGTGCACCGGGGCCGGGCGTTGGAGCTGCACGGCAAGCGCTTGCAGGAGGTGCTGCCCCAGCTCGAGCGCCAGGTGTTGGACGTGGAGATCGAGGTCCGCTTCCCGCGCCGGCGCTACGCCGGGCGCGTGCACCGCCACACCCAGCGGCTGCGGCTCATCGGCCTGCTGGACTCCGACAGCGGCCAGTATCACCTGTACTGCACCAACATCCCGGCGGACAAGCTCGCCGCCGAGGACGTGCGCGCGGTGTATGCGGCGCGCTGGCAGGTGGAGCTGCTGTTCAAGGAGCTCAAGAGCGAGTACCGCATCGACGAGCTACCGAGCCGCCGGCGCGCCGTGGTCGAGGCGCTGGTGTACGCCGCGCTGCTGAGCTTCATCGCCAGCCGGCGGCTGTTCGCCGTCGTCCAGCGCAAGTTGCGCCAATTCGCCGACCGCCTGCCCGAGCAGCGCTGGGCGCGGTTGTTCGCCGCCATCGCCCAGGATCTGCTGCTGTTGCTGGTTCGCCCACCACGCGAGACCAGGATCACGGCGCGCCTGCTCTGTACACTGCTGCTGCACGAAGCGGTCGATCCGAACCGCAACCGCCCAACACTCATCGCCGCGGTGGAAATGCGACGCCATCGCTATCGCACGAAAACCGCTTGAAACATGGGCGATCCGCTCATTGCACCAACGCTTAACCGATCACCGATGGTCCTGAATACTCGCTGGAGGGAAGGCGGGTTGACTATGCGTTGTGCCACCCTCCGGGAAAACCCATTGCGTTCATTGAGGTTAAGCAAATCGGGCAAAGCGAAGGTGCGGAAAGACAACTCTTTGAGTATGCGTTCCATGTCGGCGTACCCCTTGCCATCCTGACCGATGGCCAGGAATGGAATTTCTTTTTACCCGGCGAGCAAGGCGACTACGGTGAACGTCGGGTGTATAAGCTAGATATCGTTGAACGCGACATCGCGGAGTGCGCATCTCGCCTAAGCCGTTATCTCAAGTACGACGCTATCGTTTCGGGCGCAGCGATCGAGGCCGCACGCGAGGACTATCGTAATGTCTCACGCGACAGACAGATGAAGGCCACATTGCCGAAAGCCTGGGCCAAGCTCGTCGAAGAAGAAGATGAATTGTTACTGGAACTCGTGGCCGACCGTGTTGAAAGTCTCTGTGGATTCAAGCCAGACCCTGATACGGTTGCACGCTTCCTAAAAGATCATGTTTTTTCGCGGACACCGAGTGCTGCGACGCAACCACCGCGTCCGACAGTTCCACCCCAGACCCCAGCGGCATCGGTGGGGAATCCGCTCGGGGCTGTAGGCTATGTCATCAACGGACAACGTTACCCGGCGAGGAATGCCCGCGATGTATTGGTGTCTGTGTTTGAAGCTCTGTCACAACGTGATGCCACTTTTCTTGAACGGTTTGCGGCTCTACCAAAGCACGGTCGTACACGGCGCTATCTTGCTCGAAGCCCAGAAGAGCTTTATCCCGGCCGTTCTGATCTATCCCGCGAACACTCCACACAACTAAGTTCTGGATGGTGGCTTGGAACCAACGTAAGCCGAGCTGCGATAGAGCGCATTATTGAAATGGCTTGTGAAGTTGCCCGAATCAACTATGGGCGCGAGCTTTCTATAAATCTCGGCGAATGAACAAGCCGCTGCGGCCGACGGGCTTCGCCCGCGGCTGAGCGTCCATGTTGGACGTCACTGTTTCCACGGTAATACCGCGGTGATACTCATGCGGCCATGAAAGTTGCCGTCTCAGTCCCGGATCCGATTTTCGAAGCCGCTGAACGCTTGGCCAAGCAACGCCGGGTTCCGCGAAGCCAGGTGTTTGCGGAAGCATTGCTAGAGTATCTTGCCCGCCATGGATCAGGCGCCGTTACGGAGAAGCTCAATGAGGTCTACGCAGTAGAAAAATCCCCCGTGGATAAGGGGTTGGTTCGCGCGCAGGTAGCAGCGATCGATCATGAAACGTGGTGAGATTTGGTGGGCGTCCCTGCCCGCGCCAACTGGGTCGGGACCCAGCATGCGGCGGCCAGTTCTAGTCATTCAGTCAAATCCCTTCAACGAAAGCCGCATATCCACGGTCGTCGTTGCCGTCGTCACATCAAATCTGGCGCTCGCAAACGCACCGGGCAATTGTCGCCTCGGCAAATCAGCATCCGGACTGCCCAAGCCATCGGTCGTTAACGTTTCGCAGGTACTCACCATCGACCGCTCCTTGCTTACGTTGCGGGTCAAGACCCTATCCGGCGTGGCAATGCAAGAAGTAAATTCGGCGCTGCGGCTGGTGCTGGGGCTGTGATGCCCAATCGGGTCGCCGGGGGTTTCCATTGTCCTCAGTGCCGTGGCCGTTCCCAATCGGGCCAACCAGACTGTTCGACACCAAAGGTAAAGAAATGACCGGCCGGGGCGCCTGCGACAGCCGCGGACTCGACTCGGTTCGAACTGCTGCGCCCGGAGAACGCTGATATCAGGCGCAAGTCGTAGCGCAGGCGGGAAGATGGCTAAGAAGTCGGTCGTGAGCCATACTTACGAACCATTGTCAGCCGTCACGCGTGACGGACCGCGGCTCGATCCGAACGTTCAATGGGGGACCCAAGATGATTCTGGCTTCCATCGTCGTTTTCCCGATACTGCTGGCGACGATCTGGTTCTTTGCTCAGGCACAACCGCGAACGGACCATGCGGTCGCACTGGCGCGTTACAACACGGCGATTGCGATCATCGCGATTGCCGCAGTGGTCCCTTGCACGCTGTATGCGCGCGCGGCCGCCGGCCGTGGCGAGGTTGATGCGGCGTGGCCGGTGCTGGCGGTTTTCGGTAGCGTGCTGGCGGTGGAAATCGTGCTCGTCGCCGGTATCGCCGTCCGGTTCATCGTCTTTCGGGAAGCCAAGCGCCGGTGAGCCGTTGGATGGCCGCGGGCACGGGTTGCGCGCGAACCGCCCCGCGCCGTGGGGGTGAACGGGTTGTGCGGCTGAAGCCGCACCTACAGGGGCGCTGATGGGCCGGTTTCGATTCTGGCTCTTGCGGGTGCACGGCGGGCTGCTGATGGTCGCCGGTTGCCTGCTGGCCGCGGTCTCGACCTGGGGCATGCTCACCGGCGCGGGGCTGATGGGCTTTCTCGCGCAGCACCGGCTCGGTCACGTGGGACTGATCCAGGCCTATCTGCTGGTGGCGGTAATCGGGATCGTGCTGTGGTCCGGGGCACGCCGTACGGATCCGCGCTTCTACCATCGCATCGGCGCCCTGGCGCACCTGGCCATCCTGAGCGCGTACGCTTTTCACTGGGATTACTTTCCGCAGATCGCTCCGCAGGGGGCCATGCTGCGTAACGCTGTGTGGCTGCACCTGGCGTTGTGCGCGGTCGAATCCTGGTGCGGCCTGAGCCGGGCGGGCATCCCGCCCGGCGGGTCTTCGGCAGCGCGCTGCTGAGCGCGGTCGCGGCGCCCCGGATCCGGTGCGCGCCACGACACAGGACCGGCGCGGTATGAGAATGCGGCGCACGCAGCGTCGCCGAAGTCGGCAGGCGCATGTAACCTTGCGATCGTCATCGCGAGGGGCGCCGTGTAGCGGCGGCCCGTGGCGATCCGGAAGCAGGTCATGCCGGCGCCAAACCCTGGATTGCCACGCCCGCTGCGCGGGCTCGCAACGACGGATCAATGTCAAGCCGCTGCGCGGGCTCGCAACGCCGGGTTGATACCAAGCCGCTGCGCGCGCTCGCAACGACGGATCGATGTCAATCCGCTGCGCGGGCTCGCAACGACCACACGCAGCGCCGCCTAAGTGTGATCCGGCGAGCGGCATACGGCCCGGCGGTTGCGCCGGACCGTATGCCGGTTTGTATCAATACGCCGGGGCGTCGGCCTCGTAGTGCAGTCCCTTCTTGCCGGCCTGCGCGCGGATCGCGCCGTAGAGCTTGTCGTCCAGCGAATCCCGGGCGCCGCCCGCGGCCGCCACCTGCTCCTCGAGGTAGCCGGCGCGCTCGGCAGCCAGCGTTTCGATCTCGCGTTTGAGCTCGGCGCGCTGCCCGGCGGCGGCTTCGATGGCAGCTTTCTGCTCGGCCGGGGCCAGCGCCTGCAGGGGCGCCGGCAAGGCGGCGGGCGCCAGCGAGTCGAGATCGACGCGGCCGCTGGCGACGTCATCGACCAGCTCGCCTTCGCCCAGCAGGTTGGTCGCCCCGCTCGCGGTGGCATTGAAGGTGGCGCGCCGGGCGCGGGTTTCCAGCGAAGCGGAATCGTGCAGCTTGCGCGCTGCCGCCTGCTTGCGCTGGCGCTTGGCCTTCTGCTCGTCGCTGCCGTAGTACAGGCGGGTCTCGTCGAGCCGCTGCGACAGGAGCGCGAGACGCTCGTCGAAGGGGGTGGCGATGGCGACCGCGTTGCCGCTCTGCTCGACCTGTGCGTACTGGCCCTCACCGTGCCGGGCGATCTGCGTCCAGACGTGCCGGGTCGCGCCGCTGTTGCCGGCCTGGATGGTGTTCACCACGATGCCTTTCGCCCGGGCGGCCGCCAGGGTGCGCGGATACTGCACGTCGCCCTGGTAGTCGCTGTGCGGCGGCGCGTCGCCGACCAGGAAGATCACCTTGTACGCGCCCTGATCCGCGCTCCACGCCACGCGATTGACGGCGTCGTCGAGCGCCGCGTTGACGCTCTCCGGGGTGTCGCCGCCGCCGTCGGCCCGCAGGTCCATCAGGGTCGCGTAGACCGAATCGAGGTCGTCGGACAGATCCACCACCCGCGTCACATACTCGTCACCGCGATCACGATAGGCGACCAGACCCATGCGGATCTGCGGCGCGGGCTGTGCCTGGGCCATGGTGGTGGCGATGGACCAGATCTTCTCCTGCGCGGCGTGGATCAGGCCGCTCATGCTGCCCGTGGTGTCGAGCACGAAGACGACCTCGATCCGGGGTCGCTCCTGCGTCTGCGGATCGATCGGCGGCCCCTGCACCAGCGGATCCCGCGGCGGTTTCTCCGCACCGGCGCTCGGGTACAGCGGATACAGCGCGACCGTCCCGACCGTAAAGGCGAACAACGCGACTGCGGCGATTTTCGAGCTCATGATTCGTTCTCCTGTAGATGAGGTTGACGGATACCGGCCCCGGCTGCCGCTCGCCGGCAGGCGGGGCGCGCGCATTCAGCGCGCCGCCGACAGGCGGCGCACCGCATCCTCGGCCGCCCGATGGGCGTGCTCGAAGCGATCGGGTGCGGCGCTGCCGGTCACGCCGCTGCCGCGGGTGTTCCAGTGCGCGGGAATGGCCGCGCACAGCGCCTGCACCAGGAACAGACACCAGATGGCGAGCACGACGCTGTGGGTCTGCACGGCGGCCCACACCGCGGCGGCGAAGCCGAGCGCGGTGAGTCCCAGATCGGCGAGCGAGGACAGTGCGCTGGCGTAGAAGTAGAGCGAACGCACGAGCCACAACAGGCCCAGGTGCGCCAGCGCGTACAGCGCCAGTGACGGCACCAGCCACCACAGCGCCAGCGCGGCCAGCGCCCACGCGGCCAGCGTCGTCACCCGGCCGATGCGCTTGCGGCTGCGGCGCAGCAGGTAGAGCAGGTAGCCCAGCGCGATGGCGGTGATCAGCAGCCGCAACGCGCCCGTGCCGGGCGCCACGGGCAGCACGAAGTAGAGCACGCCGCCGGCAAGGCTCGCGATCAGCGCCACCGCGACCCCTTCGATGAATCCCGGGCGCGTCATGAGCGGACTCTCCGGTGTTTCTCGCGCAGGAAGGCGACCTCGACCTCCTCGTCGCGCACGCCGGTGCCCGCCGCAAGATCGCCGTTCGGACAGGCGTCGGCGGCGACACCACCGGCGACCTCCTCGGCCAGCAACTCGGCCTTCTGGCGCATGCCGTCGAGCCGCGCGCGGTTCTCGGCGATGCGCGCCGCGAGGGCGGCGATCAGGTCCCGCAGCGCGGCCTCCCTGCGCGCCAGCAGATCAGCGCCGCGCTGTGTCTCGAGCTGGCGCTTGACCAGCGCCCGCGCGAGATCCTCCCGGGCCGATGCGAAACACAGATCCAGCTCCGGTTCCATCCGCGCGAGCGCTTGCGCGAGCTCCTGCCGGCGCGCGGCGATCCGGGCCTGCTCGTGCTGCAACCGCCGCAGACGCTGCTCGTCGCCCGCGAGTTCGGCCTCCATCTCGCGCACGGCCTGCCGCAGCAGGACGTCCGGCTCCTCGATGCGATCCAGCACCGCGTGCAGATCGGCGCGGAACAGGCGCGTTATCCGGGTGATCAGTGCCATGATGTGCTCCTTGGGTGAGTCGTCGAACCGTGCTGCGACTCTAGGACCGCGGCGCGCGGCAGAACAGGCGGGATCCGGTAAAACCTGTGCCCGCGGGTTTACAAAAACGTTACATTCCCCGGGCGCAGAGAATTGCTAAGCTCGGGCCCGCACCGGTGCGGCCCGCGAGCTGCCCGGGTGGCGATCGCGAACCATGAACCGCAAGCAGCGCATACTGATCATCGAGGATGAGACGGCCATCCGGACCGGGCTCATGGACGTGTTCGTCTATCACGGTTACGAGGTCGACAGCGCCGCCGACGGGCCCGAGGGCCTGCACAAAGCTCTGTCCGGAACCTTCGACCTGATCGTGCTCGACGTCATGCTGCCCGGCATGGACGGTTTCGCGATCTGCGATCGCATCCGCGCGCAGGACCGCGATCAACCCATCATCATGCTCACCGCCCGCGGCAGTGACGAGGACATCATCCGCGGGCTCACGCTCGGCGCCGACGACTACGTCGCCAAGCCGTTTTCCGTCGCGCAACTGGTATTGCGGGTGCAGGCCGTGCTGCGCCGGACCGGGTACGCGAACGACGCCGGCGACATCCTGCACCTCGGTGACACCGTGGAGATCGACACCCGCAATCTGTGCGGGCGGCGGCAGGGCGAGACGATCAGCTTCACTCGCCGGGAGATGGCGTTGCTCGCATACCTGAACGCGCACGGCGGGCGCGCGGTGTCCCGCGAAGAGCTGCTGCACAAGGTCTGGGGTTACGCCCGCCACGCGCAGATCGAAACCCGTACCGTCGACATCCACATCGCCAAGCTGCGCCGCAAGATCGAAGTCGATCCGGGCGAGCCGGTTTATCTCGTGACGGTGCGCGGCGCCGGTTACCGGCTGCTGAGCGAGTGACGTGGCGCGCATCGCCTTCCACGCGTTGAGCCGGCGCCAGTTGCGGCGCTGGCTCGCGCTGTTCTTTCTGGCACTGGCCGTGCCGGCGGTCGTATTGATCCGGCAGGCCTACGGACAACTGAAGTGGGAAGCCTTTCACCAGTACCGCCTGCGCGCCGAAGAGCTGACACGGCGTATCGACGGCCGCTACTCGCAGCTCATCGCCGGCGAGGAGCGCCGAACGTTTGCCGATTACAACTTCCTGGTGGTGACCGGCGACCCGCAGAGCAACTTCATCCAGCGCTCGACACTCGCCGCTTACCCGGTGGAGTCGTCCCTACCCGGGCTGCTCGGCTACTTCCAGGTGGATCCCGACGGCGAATTCCGAACGCCGCTGCTGCCGGACTCCACGGCCGTCGCCGCCGACTACGGCATCGCGCCCGCGGAGCTGGCGCAACGGCAGGCGCTGGCCCGGCGCCTGCGCGCCATTCTCAGCGAGAACCGGCTGGTCCACGCCGCCGCGGCACCGGCTATCGAGGTGGCGGTCCCGGCCCGGACCGTGTCGCGGGACGATTACCTGATCGCGTCGGAGGCGTCCAACGCCGGCGCGGCGCCCGCGCCGTACGCCCCGCTCCTAGCGGACGCGGACGAAGCCGACGCGCCCGCAGGCGCGGCGCCGGCGGGCGCCGTGGCCGCACAGGCGGCTTTCGATCAGCTCGGCGCGACGGTGACAGGAGAAAAGAAAATCGCCCGGCCATCGGCGTCCACGCTGGGACGCGTGGAAGATCTGCAGCTCGACGAGCGATTCCAGGCCGCCGCGCCGCAAGCGCCGCGGCCGCCGCCGGCAGAGCCGGTCGCGAAGCTGGAAATGCGCGCCGTGCGCAAGGAGCGCAGCACCGTCGCCGAGCCCGAAACCACTGCCGATCGGCCGGCCACCGTGGCGCCAGACCGGCAGGAGACGAGCGAGCGGATCCGCATCCGGACCTTTGAAAGTGAGCTCGATCCGTTCGAATTCAGCCTGCTGGACAGCGGCCATGCCGTCCTGTTCCGCAAGGTGTGGCGCGACGGCCAGCGCTACATCCAGGGCGCGCTCCTCGACCGGGACGCGTTCGTGCAGGCGATCGTCGCGGGCAGCTTCCGGGAAACGGCGCTGGCGCAGATGAGCGATCTGGTGGTCGCCTGGCAGGGCGACGTCCTGGCGGCCTACTCCGGCCGTGCGGCGGACGGCTACGGCGCCGGCACACAGGCGCTGCGCGGCGCCCTGCTGCACCGGGCCCGGCTGTCCGCCCCCTTGAGCGCGCTGGAGCTGATATTCAGCATCCGCGCTCTGCCGGCCGGACCGGGCGGCAGGGTCATCATCGGCACCGCCGGAATATTACTGCTGGTGTTGTGCGCCGGCTTCTTCTGGATGTACCGCCTCGGCATCGGCCAGATCGCGGTCGCCCGCCAGCAGCAGGATTTCATCGCCGCGGTCAGCCACGAGCTGAAAACGCCGCTCACGTCCATACGCATGTACGCCGAGATGCTGCGCGAGGGCTGGGTGTCGGCGGAGAAAAAGCGCGAGTACTACGGCTTCATCCACGACGAGGGCGAACGTCTGACACGGCTCATCAACAACGTGCTGCAGCTCGCCCGCATGACACGCAACGATCTCGAGATGCACCTGGCGCCGGTCACGACAGCTGAGCTGATGGCCACCGTCCGCCCGAAGATCGCCGCCCAGGCCGAGCGGGCCGGATTCACACTGAACATGGAGTGCGCAGACGATACCCGGACCGCACGCGTTGTCGTCGACCAGGACTGTTTCACCCAGGTGCTCATCAACCTCGTGGACAACGCCATCAAGTTCTGTGCCAAGGCGGATAAACGCAGCATCGACATCGACGCCCACCGGCAACGGGACGATGCCGTCGTATTCACGGTGCGTGATTACGGGTCGGGTGTAGCCAGGGATCAGATGAAAAAGATCTTCCGGCTGTTCTACCGCTCCGAAAGCGAGCTGACCCGGGAAACCGTGGGCACGGGCATCGGCCTGGCGCTGGTCCAGCAGCTCACGGCCGCCATGCACGGCAGCGTGGACGTGGTGAACGTCGAGCCCGGTGCGCAGTTCAGGCTGCGATTTCCCATCGATCCGGCGCGCGACGCGTAGCGGTCACGGCCACGAGTACGGTCGAGCGGCCGGCGCGGTGAGCGCCACCGGCCCCAGGGGACCGGCAATGCGCCCCCGGGCACAAAAAAACCGGCGGCCCGCACGAGCCGCCGGTTTCCGATCACCGTGGCGCCTTGCCGGCGCACCGGGCGCTGCGGGCGTTAAGCGGCCTGACGCTTGCGCCGCACACGCGCGAGCGCCGCGAGGCCCAGGCCCGCCAGACCCAGGCTGGCCGGCTCCGCCACGCCGAGGGGATCGCCGCTGCGCGAAACCGAACCGCACGGACCGTTGTAAAAGCCGCCGTCACCACCGCTGCCATCGTCGATGAAGGCCAGGACTGCCTCACCCGAGCCGCCGCCGATGTCACCGCCGCCGCAGTTGTAGCCGGTGTTCAGGATCTGACCGGACGCGTTGGCGCTCAGCGTGTAGACGATGTTGTGCGGACCTTCACCACCCAGATCCAGATTGAAGCTGCCACCGGCAATCGTGCAACCGGCGAAGCCCGCGGGATTGGTCGTGCACGAATACAGGTTCACGCCGGTGAACGAGGTCATGATGTTGCCGAGGGAGTCCACCCGCGCCAGGGCGGTGCTGGTGAACGCCTGCTGGCCATCGACTTCGATGAGGAACTCGATCGAGGCCTCGACGAAATCGCCGCCGAAGAAATTGACGTCACCGGTCGCGCTGACCTCGCCCGGGACGATGTTGAAGGTGAATATCGAGCCGGTGTAGTCGAGATCGATGCTGAACACGCCCGACACGTCATAGGATCCGGTGCCGTTCACGTCGCCGGACACGCGGTTGCCGAAATTGCCCGGCGGATAGGTGCCGTAGGTGTGGATGCCGATGTCGACACTGCCGTTGCCGGTGAACTCGAGGATGTCCACCGACGTACCACTGACCTGCGGACCGAGATTCACGGTGGTGCCGTCGATGGTGTAGGACGCTTCGGCGGACAGGACGGTGGCCTGCGCCGCGAGCGGCAGCACCGAGCTGCCGAGGGCAGCGGCGATGTACAAGGGCAATCGCTTCAAAGGGATACGGTGATCGTGGTTCATAAAGGTTCCAGTCTCCAGGAGAGTGCGTGCATGGCGGGTGTCCTGCGGACGGACCCGGTCGGCTCTTTAAGCAAGTTCAGGGCCACGGTGTTAACTGATTGAATTACCAACGAGTTCCGGCAATGCCGTGGCAGCACCGCGTGTAGCGCGCCGGATAGTTTAGGACAGATTAACGGATAGTTTAGGACACCATTTTTAGGCGTATTTAATTCGGATTTTCCGGGGCTATTTGCTGCAGCGCGAGACGGCTTATTAAAGCGTCGGTCACCGACCCAGCTTGGTGCGCTCGGCGATGGCCTCCGCCTCCCGGTCGACGACGTCGATTGGGGCGTCCGGGCGGGCGGCGATGTACTCCCGGATCGCCCGGATGCTGGCGCGGTCGATGTCCGCCAGCCGATTCTTCACTGCGGCGTCAGACTCACGTGCGGGGTCGTGCGAGGAAACCAATGTCAGCACCGAGTCGCGTTGCTCGTCGGTGACGCCGGGCTGGAACTCGAACGTGCCATCCTCGCCCCACGAGAACGGTAGTCCAGAGAGCTCCGCTGCGACGAGCTCGTCGCCGAATGATGGCCCGATTTGCTTTCCCGTTTTCATTCTCATCGTCTCGTCCTCATCGTCTCGTCAACCCCTCACCTGTAACGACAGACCGTACTCGTCCGTGTGGTACAAGGTCACCGTTCCGCTGGTGCCGGCATTGCCGAATATCGTCGCGTAGTGCCACCCCTCGCTCACATCGACAACAGCTCCGCCGCTGCCGCTTTTCTGGTGCGCGTTCGTGCCCTCGTGCCCGCCGACCTGTCCCAAACTCGTGCCGTCGATGTTGGGGTATGCGTACGCTCCGTACGGCGCCGTGGCATTGCTGACCCGGCCGAGCATCTGCACGTTCACCGACTCCTCCCATGCCAGGAACTCGATGCGGATCTCGGTGTTGATTTCGACCGCGGAGGTGGAGGACGTGGAACGCGTGGAGGCAAATTTGTTGCGCCCACCGCGCGCGCGCCGATTGAACCAGCTCAGCACGCCGATCCGTTTCGGCGTGACGTCGAACTGGCTGGAGCCGTTGGTGCGCACCATGCCGACCAGCGTGCGCGTCGCGTCGCCGCTCTTGATCTCCACCCCTATGCTGGTGTCCGTCGCATGCCCGGTCGCTGACACTTCGAGCGTCAGGGTGCCGCTCGCGTCGTACACATACACGTAGTACGTCGTGTTCGCGCTGAGCCCGCCGGTGGCGAGCGTGATGCCACCGGACGGCAGCTTGCGCAGTTTCCACTTCCCTCCCGTCTTCACCGGCACCAGGTGCCCCTGGAAGGGCTTCAACGTGCAGACCGTGGCGCTGGTGTACTCGAAATAGCACTGTCCCGGCATTGGTGTCGCGACCAGGTGCGCGGCCGAGCCGAGCTCCAGATCGCCGCTCAGGATGCCGCCGGCGAGCGGCAGCAGCGCGAGGTTGGCCTGGTCGAGGGTGCCAATGGTGACCCAGGCGTTATTGGCGCCGTTGCGCACCTTGAGCGCGCCAGCAGACGTATCCGCCCAGAGCTGGTAGGCATAGGTCGTGCCGGGCTCGGCGGCCCCTGAGGACAGGGACACGAGCGCCTGGAGCGCGCTGTTCAGGTCGGCGCGCACCGACGCGCCGGCAGCGTTGGCGATGTCAAAATCGTGTTGACTCATGCTGGCTCCTTAGCGGTGACGCTGAGCGTGCTGATCGCAATGTTGTGGGATGGGTCGCCTGAGACGAGATCCAGCCGGAAATCCAATCCGCGACCGCGATAGTCGCCGACGTAGAAGGGGCTCCACGGTCCCCAGGTCGGCGCGCCGCCCGGGTCATCGTCGGTGGTGCGCACATATAACGTGGCGCCACAGTCGTCGATGTCAGCGCCGTCGACGTCGTCCCACTCGTCGATTGCGAGTGTGCGCGCGTCCCACAGATCCCCTACGTCGGATGCCAACGCCGTGATGGACCCGAACAGCCGGACGCTCTTCACGACTCCCAGATCGACCGGCGCCGCGAACGCGTAGCTGCCGGAGGAATTGATGCCGCCGGCCTCGTCGACCATCTCGGCCAGCGCGTCCAGGTCCGTGATGTCGTCCCAGAGCCCGGCGTTGGCGAGTTTCAGCGCGCCACCATCGACGACCGTGCCGGTCTTCGTCCCCGCGAACGTGGCATGCTGGGTGCTCGTGGCCACCGTCGTGAACCCCGTCACCAGGGCCTCAGTCGCCACAAACGCAGCCGTTGCGGCCGACAGAAATCCCGAGCTGTCGCGGGCGCGCGCGAGGTATGTGCCAGTGGCCAGCGGCACCAGCATGACTTGCTGCGCGCCGGGGGCCGACGCGACCGGGATGCCATCAGCCCAGGTTGCCCCGCTCGTCTTGGTGCTATACCGGATCTCGATCGTGCCGCCAATTCGCACGTCGAGATCGGGGTGCAGGCTCCAGCTCACTTGCGCGAGCCCTGCAATAGCCATCACCGTGAAGTCCGCGACCGCCTCTGGCGGTGCCGTCTTGCCGCGGAGCTCAACCGTGCGCGTAGCGGGCTGCGATTCATAGCCGAGCGCGTTGACGGCCGTGACCCGGAACTCGTGCATGCCCGGCTGGAGGCCGTCCACATCGACGCTCATCTCGTCGGTGTCCGGCAACCGCTGCCACTGCCCGCCGGCCGGGCGCCAGGCGGGCCGGTAACGCAGTGCGCCGGCCGATGCCTGCCACGACAACGTGGCCCTGTTACCCACCACCGCTACCGTGACGAGATACAGCGACTCGGTCACGGTCAGCCCACCAGGTGGCGCCGGCGGCGTGACGGAGAGGATCGATGTGGGGGCCGGCTCGAGCACGATGTCCTGCTCGACGGCCGCGTAACGCGCCGCGTCGTAGGCCAGCGCGGTGATCTCGTACTGACCGAGCTCCGGCTCGATCACCGCCACGACCCGCCACGTCTCCGGTACCAGATCCGAGATCGCCAGCACCCAGATGGCATGCACCTGCGGGACCTGCGGCAATGCGCTCGCCAGTGTGAGCACCGAGGTCGAGCCGGGGCTGTTGGTGACGTCGCGCTCGGCGAGCGTACCATCCGGCAACATGACCGACACCGTGTAGAACTTCGCGGTCTCGATCGTGACCGCGGCATCGAGCGTCAGCTCGGTGGTGGTGGCTGCGACCAGGCGGCCGCCGAGGCGCAGCCCGGCGCGCGCGGGATCCTGCGTCTGGATGATCGCGCCGGGATAGACGAACGCGCCGTCGAGCCCGGTCCGGAAGCTGACGGTCTCGGTCTCCACACGCTCCGCGTGCAGGATCATCTTGCCGAGCCGGTGCGCCTGCCCGCGGCTGGTGCAGCCGACCGCGAGCACCTCGGTCTCGACGATGCCGTAGCGGGCGATGCCGGTCTCGTCCTCCACGTACTCGACATGGCGGCGGTAGCCGTCGTCCGGATCGTTCCAGCCGACCAGCGCGACCGTGTGTCGAGCGGTGCGCGCGCTGCCCTCGTAGCGGAATATCCCACCGATCACGTTGGCCGGGGTGTACTGTGCGATTGGATCGGCCGGGGCATCGTGCACCGCCGTCAGAGCACCGGCGGACCAGTACATCATGCCGCGGAAGATGCTGGTCATGTCCTGCAGCACCTGGTACGCCTCCTGCCGCGACTGCAGGTACAGATTGCAGGTGAAGCGCGGCTCCTGACCACCGAAGCCGTCCGGTACGAGTTCGTCACAATACTGCGCGACCACGTAGAGCGCCCATTTGTCGACGGCGTCGGCGTCGATGAACTCACCCAAGCCGTAGCGCTCATTGATGATGAGATCGCGCAAACACCAGGCCGGATTGTCGGACCACGCGATCTGGAAGGTACCGTCCCAGGTGCCCGTGTAGACTCGTTTCGCCGGATCGTAGTTGCTCGGCACCTCGACCTGCAGTAACCGCATTTCATAGCCGCGCTGTGGCACGGCACGGAACTGCGTGGCATCGAGTTCGAGCCCGATGACGGCACTCATCGGATAGCGCAGCTTCGCGTCCACGAGCTCCGTATATGAGTCGAAGTAGGTCTTGTCGACCAGATTGGCCTGCGTCGAATCGGCCGTGATGCGGCGCACCCGCACGTCCCACGGCGGCGAACCCGCCAGCGCGATCCGGTACGCACGCTGGTAGCGGCTCATGGTCTTGCCGTCGATCCGGTCGGTGTAGGTGCCTGCGTACAGCGCCACATAGCCGAGCGTCACGGTCCCGGTGCCAGCCGCCTTGCGCGCACGCACTTCGTAGACCGCCGACGGCAACGCATCCACTTCGAACACCCGCTGCACGGGTTGCAGGGCGCCCGTGCCGATCAGCGCAGCGGCACCCCCGCCCGTGCCCAGCAGCGTGGTCCAGCCAGGCTGTGTCAGGCCATAGAAGGGATACTGCTGAACCGCCGGTACGCGCCGCGCCTCGGTGCTGCTGATGACAGCGGTATCGAGCAGCGTCCATGAGCCCGCGCCAACCTGACGGTATTCGACCACCACCGTGCAGCTCACCACCCCGACCGGTGAGCCGAAATCCACCGCCACGCCCGCCGCCAGGCGTGTCGTCGCCTGTGGCAGTGTCACCTGGCTCGTGCCGGCGTTCACCGCAATCGGGATCTGGGTGGTGGTGAGCCGCTGGGCGACGAAACCGCCACCGGCCGACTGCACGTCGACTGCGATCTCCACGGATGTGCCGCGCAGATCGCCCGTGGTCGGGTCCTGGAAGGTGAGCTGCGGCACCGAGACGGTGACACGTGCGGCGGTCACATCGGGGTCGGTGATGGTACGCACCACCGGCGTGCCGGCCTTCACCTCCAGCCCCACAGCGTGCTCGGACTCCGCCGCTGAGAAGTCCGGGATATAACTCTGATTCGGCGTCCCGTGACGCCAGCGCGCAGTCACCCCCGTGAAATTGCGGCTGCCGTCGGCGTTCATCACTGGCACACCGTCCAAGTACACCGAGCGCAGACCATCGACGAGCCCGCCGACCGGCCCCTCACAGACCAGATCGAGCACGCGCGCGACCTGCTTGCTGCGCAGTGTGTTCGGCGCCTCACTCGGCGTGTGCGAGCTGCCACCGCCGCCCTTGCCGCCGCCGCCCGCGCCGCGGATGATCTGGTGCGTCGCGCGCGTCACGGCGGCAGCACCTCGACGGTGAGGCCGGCGGAGATCACCTGCGAGCCCACACGCAGGCGCCCGTACCCGACCGGCACCGGATGCCCCTGAGCGGTGGTATTGACCGGGCCATCGAAGATGGCCGACGCCCGGGACTCGGGGCGCTCGGCAGGCCCGCCCGGCTTCGGTGGGGCGAACAGCAGCGAGGAGATGCCACCGAGCGCCAGCGAGATCCCGATACTGGTCGCGACGGCACCAACGGTCGTGCCAGCGAAACTGACCGCGGCCAGCCCGGGCGCCGCAAATGGCAGCGCGATGAGCGCCGCACCCAGGATGAGCTGCCCGATCCCCTTGCCGTCCTTCGCGCCGGCAATCACCGGCACGATGCGGATGACACCGGCGCCAGGGCGCTCGAGATCACGCTCGCCGAGCTGCTCGGTGCCGTGCCAGATGCGATAGCCAGGCGCGCCCGCGAGCACCGCCTGAGCGAACCCCGGGAAGTTCGCGATGCAGGCCCGCACCGCCTCGCCGGCCGTACGCACGTGGAAGCGGTGTTCGCGGCCGAAACGCGCGCCCAGGTGCCCGTACAGCCGCACGGTGCGCAGCGCCGTCATGAGAGGCTCCGGTGGCGTATCAGCGCGCGCGTGCAGCGCCGCCAGAAGCCGCCATACACGTCCCGGCTCGACAGCCGCCCCGCACAGTGCTGCAGGATGAGGCCGTCACCGAGATACACACCGCCGTGATTGACCACGGGGGCACCGAACTGCATCAGCACCACGTCATGGCGCTGCGGCCCGTCAGCCGCCCGCACGAAACCCGCGTCCGCGTACCACTGCATGTACAGATCCTCACCCCGCAGCCACCAGCGATCGTCGCGGTCGTAATCCGGCAACGTGAGGCCGAGCTCGGCCTGGTACCAGTCGCGGATGAGGGAGTAGCAATCGAGCACCCCATGCACGAACTCGCGTCCCACCAGTGGTGCCTGGTAGCCGTCCGGGCGGTGTTCGTGCAGCGCGCCGCTCGGCCAGCCGACGATGACCCAGGGCACGCCCGTGCGCTCGCACATCACGCGATCAGCTTGCGACGGGGCCGGCGCGGCGTCCGGGTGCGAGTGCACGACATGCGTGATCACACCGATCTCCTCGGCGGCCGCCAGATCCTCGCCGTGGATCTCGAAGCACGAACCCACCGGGGCCACATTGCGACACGGTCGATACATGGCGCGGCCGCGCGCGACGATGACCACCCCGCAGCTCTCGCGCGGGTACTCGACGCCGGCGTGAGCCCGGCAGGCCGACGCGATCTCGACAGGGAGCATCATCGAACGAGCCCCGCGCCCGGGAAACCGCCGAATGGCAGCTCCGCATGCTTGCCGAACCTGGCCCGGCAGCTCGCCAGGCGCTTGCCGCACACGTCATCACCGGCGCTCGTCGTGGTGACGTCGAACGCCGTGAAGTACTTCGTGCCCGTGTATCCACATTCCGGGCCGCGGTAGCGCCAGGGGCAGATGTTCGCGATCACCTGCCGGCGCGGCAATTGCACGCCGTGCACATCCCAGGCCGCCGCCAGCTCGAACTCGAGCAACACCTTCGTCTCGGCGGCCTTGCGGTGCACGTAGTACACCTCGTCAGGCATATGCACGGCGGGGTCCGCACTCGGATTCCCATCAGCGAAGTTCACAGCATCAAGATAACGGCGCAGCGTGCGCCGGCGGATGACCTTCGCGCCGACCAGGTCCTGGTAGCTGCGTGCGAGCGCGCCCGCCAGCCCGCTCACGTTCGCCACCCGCAACGTCGGCCGCGGCAGCGGCCCGCGGCCCGACCATTCGAAGCCGCTCGCCTCGATCGGCAGGCGCGCATAGGTCTGGCCTTGCCACACGACATCACCGCCCAACTCGTTCACGTCCGCGTGCCAGCGCACGATCGTGCCACCGAGCAGCGTCGGGTCCAGCTCGAATAGATCGACGATGGCGCCCGCGTCTAGCGATTGCAGGTCTTGCGCCGGCAGGCTCAAGCGACCACCTCCTCGAATTCGCAGTCGATGGTGGACAACCCGGCATACTCCTGACGGCGCGACCAGCTGCGACACACGTACTGGCCCGGCGCGCCGCCCGGCGGGGTCCAGTCGAAGGCCGTATGACCGCCGTGGTCGGCGAAGAACTGCTCGATGGCGTCGGCCTCCGTGTCGTCCCGATAGCGGAACGTCAAGCGCCGCTGCGCGAGATCCGCATGGAGCCCGTCGGCGGCGCGCTGCTCGTAGCCGTCGCCGAATTTCATGCTCACCACGCGTGGTGTGCGGCTACCGCTGTAGCCGTAATCCGGCGTATAGGCGAATGTGGCCATCAGCGGCTCGCCAGCAGCCCGCCTGGGCGCTGCTCATCGGCGAGCACGGACCGCACAGCGGCCGCGATGCCGCTGCCGAGCGCGCGCAGTCGCGACGCATCGGCCGCCACGTCGCTCGCGCCCGTCTGCGCATTCACGTTGACCGTCACATGCACATCGCCGCCCCCGACCCGCGGCAGCACGTGACCGGAGCGCCGCCCCATCAGCAGCAGCTCCGGGCCGGCCTCACCGACCAGGTAGGCGCGGCCCGCGTCCGCCGGTCCGCCGAGCGCGCGGCCGGCAGGGTTCAGGCCCGGGATCGGCGCGGGCGACGGCCCCGTCTGCACCGGCGCGGCGCCGAACAGCGCGCCGCCGAGCGCGCCCGAGAGCGCCGCGAACAGCGGCTTGGTGACCGACTCGTACACGGCCATCCGGGCCAGATCCTTGAGGATCGAGCTGACCATATCGCTGAAGCTGGTCTTGCCGGTGAACGTGAAATCCACGATCGCCGCCGCCGCATCGCGGCCCCAGCCCTCCACCGCCTGCTTGAGCTGCGCAAACGCATCCACGCCCGTCTGCGTCAGCGCCTGCAGTGATTCGCCGTTCGCCGCGGCCAATTCGGCGGCGGTCTGGTCAATGATGCGCTGGCGCGCCTCGGCATAGCTCATGCCGATGTCGAGCCCTTTGCGCTCGAAAGTCTCGAGATCCATGAGCCGCTGCTCATGCGCGGCCAGGATCTGCTCGCGCTCGGTCAGCAGGCTCTGCCCGAGCGCACGCGCCGCGTCCACGAACCCCTCCTTGCGCTGGCGCACGCGCTCGGCTTCGGTGCGCGCCTGCTCGGCCAGCAGCTTGGCCATGTCACGCTCGCCCTCGCTGAGGATCTGCGCGGTCGTCTGGCGCAGCTCGGCGAACCGCTGCTCGATCCGTGCCTGCTCTTCCTCCGCTTTGGCCGCGGCGGTGGCGCGCGCGGCCGCAGTCTTGTCCTGGTTGGTCTCCCAGCTGATCTGATCGATGGTACGCGACCCGGTGCCCTGGCGCGGCAGATTGGCGAGGTTGGCCTCGCCCGGCACGCTGTTGCCACGTTGTCGGCCACTGAAGACGACCTCACGGGATTGGCGGAGCACCTCGTTCAGTTGCTCGATTTCATCGAGCAACTCCTGGCCCCAACGCTCGCGGCCATATGCGTCGAGGTAGCCGTACTCCTTGCGCAGCTCTCGGATCCGGTCCTGCGGATCCTGGTAATCCGCGAAGTACGATTTGACGGACGCGCCGATCGCGGCGATGCTCGTGCCGGCGATGATGCCGGCACTCACGGGCACAGCCGCCGGCGCGGATGCGGCGAGCGTGACACCCCCAAGCGCCGCCACGGCCTGCAGCGCTCGCGCCGCTTTGGCGCTCGCGAAGACCGCTATCAACGCGGCGGCTCCGAGCGTGACCTCGCCGAGATGCGGACCGACCGCGCGCAACGCGTCGGCGAGCGCCCGGATCCCATCGGTCGCGGCCGCCAGCCCCCCACCCTCCGCAAACGACACCTGCAGCTCCGTCCAGGCGGTCTTGAGGCGGTTGAGCTCGGCCTGTGCGGTATGGCTCGCGTCGCCCAGCACGCCGCCAAAGGTGCGCTCGAGCTCGCGCGCGAAGCGCGGCAGAAACTCATCCGCCACAACCTCCCCGGCCTGCAGCATTTCACCGAGCTTGCTGGTAGACACGCCCATCGCCCGCGCCGCGATCTGGAACGCGCCTGGCAGGCGCTCGCCGAGCTGCCCGCGCAGCTCCTCCGCAGCCACCGTGCCCTTGGAGATCATCTGCTGGACCGCGAGCAGCGCGCCCTGGGTCGTCTCCGCCGACAGGCCGAGCGCCGTCGCCGCGCCCGCGACCGCGCGGAACGTGTCGCGCGCGCCCTGTCCTTCCAGCGACGTGCCCTTGGCGGCGGCGGCGAGCGCCGCATAGGCGTCCGCCGCGGAGTACAGATCGAGCCCGAGCTGGCCGGCGGTCTCGCGCACGAACGCCATCTCCTGGGCCGCGCCGCCGACGCTGCCGGCCACGAAGCGGAACGTCGTGTCGAGCCGCTGCGCCGCCACTCCGGCCTGGAACAGGCCGGTCGCGAGCGATTTGATGGCGGCGACACCGACGAGGGCGCCCGCCACCTGGCCGACCCGGCGCAGTGCCGTGGCCAGACCTTCGGAGGCCTGGGCCGCCTTGCGCGCGCCACCGCCGAGCTTATCCAGCTCGCGCTGCCCCACCCGCACCTCGCCGGCGAAACCGCTGCTGTCCGCCTTGAGGCGGATGCCTACGACCAGATCACCGGACATGGGCTGTGCTCCGCGGCATGGGCTGATCCGACGCGCGTGCACTGAACACCGCGAGTGCCTCGCGCTCGATGATTTGCACGTCGGTGAGCAGCGCCGCCCGCCGGCCGATTGCCACCCGCTGCATCCTCATCACCGCCTCGACCCCCGCATAGTCCAGACCGATCGCACCGCCCATCGCCACGCGCCACTGTGTGGCGCAGGCGAGAAATAGCGCCAGCGCATCCCAGTTCTCCGGCCAGACGTGGCAGAGCTCGGGCGCGGGCGCCGCCGCACGCACGCCGAGTGCCGCCAGATCCGCCGTGAGCGCCACGCCGTCATCCGCCGCACCCCCGGCGGCCCAGTACCGGGCCGCCGCTACGAGTTTTTTCTGCGCGCACCCTCGAGCGACTCGAACCAGGCACGCACCAGGCAGGCGCGCACCGGATGCACATCGAGCAGACGCTCGCGGTTGGCGGCGTTGACGGCGAGCGGCTCGCCGTGCTCGTCGGCGACGTCCGCCCAGCCGCGCAGCACCTGGTCGATGAGCGCGGCATCCTCGAGCTCGCCGGCGGCGGCCTGGCGCTGCAGCGCCTCGATCTCGGTCGTGGACAGGCGCACGAACTCGGCCTGGAACTCATGGCGCTGCATCTCGCCGTCGGTGGTCATCAGCTCGACCGTCACCGGCCAGCGATAGGTGGGGCTCACATCGATGCAGAACATGGTCAGGCCGCGCTCAGGACGAGTTCGTCGTCGCCGGCGACGGGCACGCACACGGTATTGGCGGCGAGCATCTGCACGCCATCGAGATCGTCGTAGCGCGGCTCGATGAGCTCGATCGCCGGCGCATCGACACGCACGATGTTGCCCGCGACCGTGCCCTGCGTCAGCGCGAGCGCCCCCGTGGTGGCGTTCGTGATGTTCGTCCACCAGTCCTTATCGGCGACCGTGGTCGCCTCGATCTGGGCCGAGCCCGCCGGCCGCCGATCGGTCAGCAGCACCTGCTCGGTACCGCCCGGCAGCGATCGGAACGTGAGCGCATTGGCGACGTCGAGCTCGAACTGTGCGAGCACGGCCGTCGCCAGGCCGTGCAGCCGCAGCCCGGTCGTGTGCACATTGTCCACCGGCACCGGCTGCTGCCAGGCCGTCAGCGTCACGGTGGGCAAAGCCGCGTCGGCGACCGCCACGTACACGCCCATGAATCGGAAGCGCAGCACCGGCAGCGCGCCGCGCGTGAGCGACAGCGCGACACTGCCGCGGGCACCGAGCATCCGGTGCCGGACCCCGTCCGCGTTCAGGTACAGCGTCAGCGATTCGAACCCCGTCGACACCGGCGCGTACACCACCTGAGCGTCGATGCTGTAGTCCGTCGTCGCGTCGGGCGGGGTCGTCCACGCCTCGGTGACGGTAGCCACCTTGGTGGTGCCGTCGTAGCTCTGGATGACGCGCCGCTGGCCGGAGCCGGTACCGCCGGTCGTGCGGATCGACATGTGCTTGTAGGCATCGTTACTCGCCGACGCACCGGCGGCGAGCGTGATGCTCGAGCTGGCGCCCGCCTGGGCGGTGCCGGTGTGCGCGGACGCCAGCGCCGTCTGCGCGAACCCGCAGGCACGCAGCAGCGGCCCCCATGCCGGCGCCTGGCCGGCGGTGCCACTGCCGGCGAGTTCCACCTCGCACTCGAGCATGGCATGCACGGCGACGGGGATCTGCGCGCTGTGACCGAGGTACGCGCGGATGAGATCCCGCCCCACGATCTCGCTCGCGATGGGCGTGACCTGCAGCGAGCGCAGCAGCACCGCATCGGCCGCGCCTGTGGGCGTCGCGTCCGCCCCGTAGCTGGACTCTATCTTCGCGAGCAACGCCCGCTTCCGGGTCAACAGTGACATGATGGCTTACCTCCGTTTCGGGCGCTCGGGTGCCGGCGCCACCGGCGCCGGGGGGCCGTTCTCCGGCACGCGCACGCGCGCGCCGGTGCGCGGATCGATGACGTAACGGCCGCCGATCCCATGATCGGCCGGCGGCGCGGACTGTCCGTGCTGTTCCTGGTCGTGCATCTCATGCCCTCGCGTAATAGGCGGTGTCGAACTCGTCCAACCACCACAGCACTGCGTCGCCAAAGGCGAGCAGGCGCCCACCACGCAGCACACACGGCTCGTACTCGGCGTCGGGTGCCCAGCCGAGCAACGCCGCGCGTACCGCGCCCCGCACGGGCTCCAGCGCCTCGCGCGCGGCGGTGCCCGTGGCGTCACTGACATCGCGCGCTCCCAGCACCACCCCGACGGTCGCGACCACGCGCTGCGAGACGGCCGTGGCGAGCTGATTGGCCTGCGCCTGCTCACCGGTCAGCACGACCCACGCCGCGGGCCAGCGCTTGAGAGTGATCCCGGCAGCCCGTAGATCCGCCGCGCCGGTCACATCCCGCAATGCCGAGACTTCGGTGCGCAGCCGGGCGATGATCGCGGCGACGAGCATCAGTAGCTGTCCCAGTCAAAGCCGCTCTGCGGCTCGGCGGTGCGGATCCGGCCTGGGCCGGTGGGCGCGGCCGGGTCCTCGGCACCCAGTGACGCACGGCCGGCCTGCACATCCTTGAGCCATGCGAGCGCGTCGCGATAGCGGTCACGGACCTCCTCGGGCGCCTGCGTACCCATGAGCACGTAGCGCGCAATGTTCGCGGCGGCCAGCGCGAGGCCGCTCGCGGCAATGACGCCGGCATCGAGCGGCAGTGTGTAGCGGGCGCGCAGGTAGCTGTCGATGACGCGGTCCGCGTCGGCGAGCGCGCGGTCGAGCGCCGCGGAGTCGATGATCCCGCGCCCGCCCTGATCGGTGAGCTGCAGCAGCTCCTGCTCACCGAAGCGCTCGATCAGCTCCTGTGGGCTTGCGTAACTCACGACACCCGCGCCAGGTTGGCGATGTAGTACTCGAACTCGCCGTGCACCTCGTCGGCCGCACCGTACAGGCCCGTCACCGTGACGCGGCGCCGTTCGCGGACATTGGCCGCGTTCTGGATCGCGTTGTCGTCGGCGTCGAGCACGAGCTCGATGGTCGCCCCGGGGGCGATCGCCGTCGGCGCGCGCAGCTCCGTGCCGGTGGTCATGTCGTACACGCTGTACTCCACGCTCGCGGGCGCGGCCGCGGCGCCTGTCTTGTCGACGAAGGTGACCGACAGGTAGGCCGTGGTGCGCTCGGGGACGGTGTCGGCCACGGCATCACGACAGCGTGATGGAGAGATCCAGCGTCCAGGTCTGCCCGCTCGCCTTGGTGCCCTGCGCGCTGACCTTGCGGTTGAGCGTCTTGGCGGCACCCGCGCCGTTGTCCACGACCATCTCCTCCCAGGCGTAGTTCGCATCCGTGCTGCCGAACACCGACCGCCAGGTCACCGTCTGCGCGGCTCGCTGCGGGTAGCTGGCCTCCATCGCCTTGTACGTCTTGTTGGTGGTGGCCTGCAGATCGGTCTGGGACGCGGCCGCCGCGGTGTTGCTGTCGCCGACGCCCAGGCGCGCGTTGGCATTTGACCAGGCGGTCGGGCTACCCAAACCGCAGGCGAGATCCCACAGCTCGCCAATCCCCTCGTTCAGGAGCAGGTTGCCGTCGACACGCGACTCGGCCGGCAGGAGCTCGCCGGTCAGCGCGTCCTCGACTGGGGACGGCGCACCGGCCAGGTAGTCCGCGTGCGACGCGTAGCGGCGGATCGTCCATTGCGTGCGGTACTGCAGCTGGTCGTGTATCTGCATTGTGTCTCTCCGTCAGTGTGCGAGTGAGAACGCCATCGATCTGCGCGCGAGCGACATGTGGCACCGCCGCGCGGCGAGACTGAACGTGAGCCGCACGATCCGCACGGCGGCGTCGTAACGCGCCACTACGTCGATGCCGGCACCGCTGTCGGCGAGCGCGACCAGTGCGGTAATGGCGGCCACGGCGTCGGTGCCGGTCGCGGCGTCGCTCAATTGCACTGAGACCGCGATGGCGATCTCATCGCTACCGGCGCCGGCGTCGGCTACAGACTTCAGGATCGCTTGCAGCACTGCGACCGCGTCCGCGCCGCTGGCGGTGTCCGCCACCGCGAGCAGCGCCGCAACGCCTGCGATCGCGTCAGCACCGACGCCGGCGTCGGCGACGGGCAGCGACACCGAGATCCCGGCGATGGCATCCACGCCGGCGCCGCTGTCCGCCGCTGCAACCGCCGCGGTGACGCCCGCGAGACTATCGGCACCGGTGCCGGTATCCGCGACGCCCAAGGCGACGGCGACGGCCGCGATGGCGTCGATCCCGGCGCCCGCATCAGTGATCGACTTGGTGACGCCGCCGCCAGCCACGAATGCCCACGCTGGAGCACCGATCGGCGTGGATGCGACTGGGGCAGAGCCGAGCATCATTTCGGCAAGCTCACGGTGACGGCCTCGATCTCGGCGATCCGTTCGGCGGGTGTCTGTCTGGCATCGACACCAGCCGCATCGAGCGCCGCGCTCGCGGTGTTCTCGGCTTCGCGGGCCGCTTCGATTTTCGCGTATACGGCCTCCAGCGCATCGAGTTGCGCGACCAGCTCGGGGGTCGCCGCGCCTTTTGCTTCGGCGCGCACACCTTGCACCGCCGCGGCGAGCAGATTCATCTGCCGGATCAGCACGCGGTTCTGGTCGTGTGATGGCCCGACCAGCGCGGCGATGTACGCATCGGTGTCGGCGCGCAGCTCCGCCCGGCGTTGCTCGCGCCGACTGTCAACAGCCGCCAGTGCGTCAATGGCCTTTTGTGCGAGCTCCTCGGGCGTTTCTTGGCGGGTGCCGAATTGATTGCCGATCATGGCGCGTAATCCCCCAGATCCCACAGGATGAGGCGGCCGATGCCGATACCGTCGGTCTCGCTGGACGCGGCATAGACCTGGATGCCGTCGAGCGCGGCCGCCTGCTTGTGCAGGATCTCGAGGGCTCCTGAGTACCGACTGCCGCCCGATACTGCATTGGCGACCAACCCGGAGATGGACGTGTACTCAGCCTCGCCTGCGAGACGTATCGTAAAGTCGAACCACACGCGATCCTGCTGGGTGTACGAAGCGTTGCCGGGCATATACAGATTCGCTTGCGATAGCTGCACCGCGGCCGCGCCAGCGGAACCGTCGGTGACGTAGCCCGAGCTGGTGCGCCCGATGTGCTGATAGAGGTAGTTCGTGCCGGCGTCATAGCTCCCCTGCCCGGCGCGCCGGAGACGCAACCACAGATTGCCCGTGGTGACCTGGTCCGTCCGGCCATTGAGCTTTTCGCCGACGAGCCGGTAGGTATGCCCGGGGAGAAACGCAAAATTCTCGATAGCGAGAGCGGTGAGATTGGTGGTCGCTTTCGCCACTGCTACGACGCACGGCAAGCGGATGGCGTCGACCACGCAGGATATTCGCGGGCTGGCATTCTCCCCGGTCGCGGACCAGTCGATGAATGCCCCGGTGCTCGATTGGATCAGCGTCGCGCGGGTCAGCGTATTCGGCGCGCCGCTCGTGACGACGCCAATGAACAATTCCCAGGCGCCCGCCGGGTTACCGTTGGCGTCGATTTTCTCGGCACGGAATGCACTGCTGTTGCCGCTGCCGATGGCCGCGACGATCGTTTGCCGGCCGGTGACCGCGCTGCCGAGCTGGAAATCAGTAGCAGCTGACGCCGGTTTATTGGTGGCGTCAACCTGCGCGGCATTGCCGAGGCGAAAGACCATCAGGACGTCGATACCACCGCCGGCGTGCGTGGCACGGGCTCACCGGTGTCGAGGATGGGCACGTAGGCGACGGCGTAATCGCCGTTACCGACGTTGGTGCGGGCGGCCTCCCATTGCAATTGCTCAGGTGTACCGGTCGCGAGCTGCGCGGGATCGGCGCCGCGCGGGATCAGGGCTACGATGAGCCTGGCCATGTCGCAATCTCCGGTCGATCGATGGGCCGCTACTGATGTGCAACACCCTTCCCGGATCCGCAGCGGCCGCTGAGCACACCGGTGTAGTCCATCCTCCAGGCTCCCCGATGCTGTATGGACCCAGACATCGGCTCGCTGCCTCTCTCTCTCGGGTGTGCGGTCAGCGCTTCCCGCGCTTGGGAAGCGGCTGCTCGGGCTCGGTCTCCGGTTCGGGCTCCGGCTCCGGCTCGGGCTCCGGCTCGGGCTTGGGCTCCGGTGCCGGAGCATCGGCGGCGAAATCCACGACGCCAGCCGCGACGAGCGCACCGGCGGCCTGCTCATCCAACTCGATGACGTCGGCCGGCGCGTAGCGTTGGCCGTCGCGCTTGAGCGGGGTACGAATTTGATAGCGGTGCACTGTTCTGCCTCCTGAGGTAAAAAGGGCCGGGTTCGGCGCGCCTCCCCCGCCCCTGGCTCCTCTCACGTTGGAATGTGTCAGGCGACGGCAGCGCTGATGAGATAGCCCGCGTCAGCAGCGGCCATCACCGGCGAGAGTTCGTCAGTGACGGGGTAGATCCAGCTCTTGGCGTTGCGGTCCTGGTAGGGCTGCTCCACGATCGGGTAGCTGCGCAGGCGGTAGGTGTAGCCATAGGACGGCAGGCCCATGTCGGCCATCGAGCCCAGCTCGGTGTAGGCCACCACCACGAACTTGCCCCACACGTCGACCAGGGCGCCGGCGTCGTTCTCGTAGACGGCATCGCCGACCCGCACCTGGCGCACGTCCCACAGCGCGGCGAGCAGATCCGTGGTGACCACGTCGCGGCCGGTGTACTTGATGCGGTCGATGATCTTGCTGTGCACCTTGAGGGCCGCGAACACCGCCGCTCCCAGGACCACGGTGTTGGCGCGGCGGCCCGTCTTGGCGCGCACCGCATCCTTGGCGGTCTCGATGTCACCGTTCGGGTCGCTGGCCGCCGGATCGGACCACTGATCCGTGCCAGACAGCGTGACCTTGTTCGCCGCGCCGTAGCTGCCCGCCGTGGTGGCGATGTCGGCGCGTGCCTTCTCGGTGCGCAGCGCGATGATGTTCTGAGTCTTCATCACCGCGATGCTGCCCTGATCGATGCCGGGCACCGCGGCGGCGTCCTGCATCAGCTCGAACGGCACCTGCCCCTCGAGGGCGTGCTGCTCCAGCGCGTAGGGCGTGCTCGCGTAGCCGTACTGCACACGCTTGGTATTGGCGCCCGGAGCGCGGCCGGTGGCGTACAGCCTGAAGTCCTCGCGCGAAAACGAAACGATCTTCCCGCCGCGCTGGTCGACCGGGACGACCGGGAACAGCGCGTCGCCGACCATGTCGGCGTTCTTGTAGCCCTGTGCGACCGTCGTGAGGATCGGGTCGATGACGCGGGCCTGGCTGGGGGTCTGCTGCGGCATGGCGGTGTCTCCTGATGTTCAAGCCCGCGCGTCAGGCGACGTTCGGGACGAGCAGCACTTCGATGAATTCGCCGGCGCCGCCGGCGGCCTGGAGCGCCAGCGCGACCTTCGCGCCGGAAGTGGCCCAGGTGATGGCGCGCCCGCTCGAATCGCTCTTGAGAGTGGCGCCGGCCGAAATGGCGGCACCGGCCTCGACGACCGCCGTGCCGAGCACGTCGACCGGGATCTTGTTGGTGGCGACGGCCGCGGTGCGTGCCACCCCGAGGGTGTTCACGTCGGCGCCGGCCTGGGCACCGGCAGGGGTGACGAAGCGCCCGGCGGCGATGGTGCCGGCCGCGGTCACAGTCAGGGTAAGCAACGAGGTCGACTGCTGACTCATGGTGGTGTGCTCCTGTATGCGCCGGGGGCGCCCTCAGCCCACCGCCCGCACGGCGGTGAGGTAATCGGTCTGCGGGTGCTGGCGCTGGTACTCGAGCGCCTTGCGATGCGTGACGAGGCGGGTCTCGTCGACGCCGTAACCGGCCGGTGCCGGCAACGGCTCGGCGGCGCCCTCGAGGGGCAGGCCGGCGTCGGATCCGTCGCCGACCGGGACCCGCTTGGGCAACGCCGCCACGAATGCCTGGAACCAGGCGCGCGGGCTCATCTGCTCCTGCGTGGCCTGGCTGCCGGCGCCGCGCGCGAATTCGAAGCGATGCTGCTCATCGTCGGGCAGCGCCAGCACGAACTCGACCATGCCCTCGGCCTGCGCCGGGGTGAGCCGGCCGGCGTCGATGGCGGCAGTGACCGCCGCCTGGAATTCCTGCGTGAGACGCGCACGGCGCTCCGCCTCCAGGGCAGTGCGCTGGTGCGCGAGCTCGGCCGCGGCGGCGTCGCGGGCGGCCTGGGCGGCGGCGTCCAGATCGGCCTGGGTGAAAGTCTTGGTGTCCTGTGCGGCCATCGGCGGATCTCCCGTGGGTGCGGTGTATGTCGGTATGGGTGTGCGGGTGTCGCGCAGCTCGGCGGAATGATCGGCGAGCGCCTGCACGTCCCAGTCGGGCGCGTAGCGATCGGCGGTCTCGACGCCGAATTTCTCGATCAGGAAGTCACGCAGATTGCGCAGCGCGCGGGCGAGAATGGAGGCGGCGGCCGGATCCTCGAGCACGAACTCGTGCGTCGGTTCGGCGGCGAAGCGGACGGGGGCCAGGCCCTGGATCGCCGGCGCCGCGGCGCCGAGCCAGCCGACATGGCGCAGCCGGTAGCCGCCATCGAGCGGATCGAGCGCCACGGAACGCTTGGCGAAGCGACCCTCGCGCACCAGGGACTCGAACTGCGGTGCCACGTCGCGGAACTTCGCCAGCAGCGAGGCGCCGGCGCGCTTGATCTCACTCACCCAGCCGTAGGCCGGATCGTCACTCCGGGGGTGGCCTACCACCGCGGGCGCGGGATCGGCCGGATCATGATGCGCGACGATGGAGTCGAGATCGGAATCGGTGAAGAACTTGCGGCGCCCGGAGCTGTCGGTTTGCCAGCCGCCGCGGAAGATCTCGATCCAGTCGTTGAAACCCTTACCCATGCTCCGCGCAGCATGGGCGAGGCTGCGGGGCTAGGGCAGAGTGACGCGGGTCACAGGGAGGCGCGGGCGCTGCATGGAGACCGTATTCGGCGGCGCGGCCCGCGGATGGGGACTAGGGGCTTTTAAAACCGCTTTGAAACGGCGGCTGCTCATTTAACTATTTTCGGCGATAGTCTCGGGGCGGGGAGGGCGTGCGTCGCTCCTGCTGGCTCTCCGGGCGTCTCACCCTCGCTCTGATTTCGTCGTCTCCCGCCTGACCCTCACGCCGGGCGACCGGCCGCGCCGGACGGTCGCCTCGGCCCGGGCGCGTATCTCGGCCCGGGCGCGCTTGCGGCCGCCCTCATCCAGCGTCCGGTACAGCTCGACCAGGTCGAGCTCGTCGGCAGTGAGGTGGACCGCCGGGGGCGCCGGGGGCGCCGGCCGGCCCGCCTTCCACAACTCGAGCGCCGCCTGCACGAACGCCCACAGCCCGTCCCTCGTCGGGCACTGCTGCACCACATAGCCCATCAGCGCCTTGGTCGCATCCTTGCCGATCAATTCTTTGTCGGACGGGGGCAGCCGGTCGAAAACCTCCAGCACCAGGCCGATCCCCTCCCGTGCGCGCTCCTCCATCGGCAGCGCCGCCAGAGCCGCATCCTGCGGGCCGCACGGCCCCCACCGGACCCCGGTGAGAATGTACTGCACGTCGATCTCCGGGTTCGCGGACGCCGCTAGATGCAGGAGATAGTCGGCGTCCGGGGCTCGTTTCCCTGTCTCGTAGTTAATTTGCGACTGCTTGCCAACCCCCCCGATAGCGGCGAACTCGCTCTGACTTTTCTTGGTCTTTTGGCGCTCATCCCGGATCCTGCCCCCAAGGGTCGACAAAGCAGTACTTTGTGCTTGACGAGGTTTACGTTCGTGTACCAAAATACCCCCTACCCCATAAAACTACGTCTAGCCATGAACGATAGCGAACGCCGCCGGCGCCTGCACAGCATTTTTGATGGCAGGCCGGTCACCGGAAACGATCGGGCATACGCCCTCCAGGTCTGCGGCTACAGCCAGACCGAACTCGCAACGCTCCTCGGTATCCGCCCGCAATCGATCAATGACGCCCTGTTTGATCGAGTCACCTCCTACAACATCGCGAGCAAGCTGGCCGAGATCACTCACATCCCGCTCCAGCGTCTCTGGCCCTGCGGCCGGTACAACTCCCCGCCGCGCCGTCAGCGCGCCGCCTGACCCCGACAGCCTAGTCAGGGCCGAGGCTGACGTCAGTGGCAAAACCGCCGCGAAATATCTCCCCCAAGCAGGGCGATCTGTTCCAGCGACTCGAGTCGCCCTCGCTCGAGGCCGCGAACGCGGCCGATCTGGACATCGGCCCGGAGCTGCTCGGTGCCGTTCACGCCGCGTTGCGCGAGGCCCGCGGGTGGGGATTGTCGCGGGAGCGGATCGTCGATCGCATGAACATCGCGCTGCCCGAGCTCGATCGGGCGATCACGGCCCGCCAGGCCTACAGCTGGACGGCGCAATCCAAGGAGTACCACGAACTGCCGGCGCGCTACCTGCCGGCGCTGTGTTGGGCGTTGGGATCCGAGCTGCCCCTGCGCGTGCTCGCCAACGCCCTCGGCTATGACCTGGTCGACCGCCGGGACGCCGTCGCGCTGCGGCTCGGCCAGCTCTCGATCACCCGTGCGCAGCTCACCCGCGAGGAGCGGACGCTGCGCGAGCAACTAGGAGGCTGATATGGCGCGAGGAAATCCAGGGCGAGCGCGAGGACTTGAGGCGGCTCGGCTGACGCGTAGTTGTCATCTCTTGATCGCGAATTACCCGAGTCAATTGGCCGCCCACATGGCGACCGCCGGCGGTGCGCTCAGCCATCTGTGGCAACACGATTCTGCGACGTTCGGTGCGACCATCGCCGGCATCGGCATCTCTGAAGCGCTCGTGGACGCGATGATCGACCTGGCAATCCTGCGGGAGCAACTCCAAGAGCGCCACGGCTACGTGTTCGCCGAGGTCGCCGTGGCCAGTTCCACGCCATTCGAGATCCTGGCCGGGTTCAAGGCTCCTGCGCCGGATGCTGCCGCAGCGCACCGCGCGAGATTCGCAGCCCTGCTGTCGCAGCGCGCAGATATCGATGCGCAAATCGCCGCCCTCGAACGTCAGGTGGAGGCCACACATGCAGCGTGATGACGACATCCCGGCCGGCGTCATCTCGCGGATCAACGCTACTGGAGGCGCACCATGAAGAAGCCTATCGATGCGCCGACACCGCCGGCGCCCCTCGCACTGGAGTTGGCGCTGCTGAAACCGCTGCCGACGATGCCAGTGCCGCCGGAGCACTTGGCGCTGATGCCGCCGACGATGGCCGCCATCGCCGAGCGATTGCCGGAGCTGACAGCGGAAGAGCGACTGGCAAACGCGCTCGTCGGCGCCCGCGGGATGATCGCCAGCGTCCTATTCATGGGACACATGCTACGGGGCATGAAGGAATCCCTGGGGCACGGCAGCTACTGCGCGGCGCTCGCGCAGAGGGGGATTCCCCGCTCCAGCGCCTGGGACGCTGTGAGTGTCGTCAGAACGTGCGAACACGTCCCCCCGGCAAATGTCCGAGCGCTCGGACATTTGGAAATTTCCAAGCTGCGTCTGATGGTTACGTGGGCACCGGACGAAATTGAGGGTATTTTCCAGGGTGACGAGATCCGCGGCGTCACCCTCGAAGACCTGCAGACCGAATCGCTGCGGGACCTGCAAAAAAAGCTCCACGAGGCGAGTGCCACCGAGAAACGCCTGCGCAAAAATCTGCAGGCCGCCAACCAGGCCGTCGCCGACAAGGACAGGGAGCTCGCGGCGCTCAAGCGCGCCCACAGCGGCATGCGCGAGCTGCCGGCGGAGGTCGAGCGCTGCCGGGTGGAGGCGCAGGCGCAGGGCCGGTTCACACACGAGCTGCTCGACCGCATCGACGGCTGGCAGCGGGCACTCATCGAGGGGCGCGGCCTCTCGAGCACCACTGAGCGCCGGCGGGAGGAGCTGCGCGCCGGCGCGGTGCCGCTGTACGCATTGTTGCGGTCTTTCTCGGCGCGGGCGGAGAGCATCGCGCGCGAGATGCGCGAGTCCTACGGCGAGCGCTACCTGCCGGACGATCCTCCGCTGCTCTCGCCGGCGGAAGCGCGCGCCGCGCTCGCCCGCTACGACCATCTGCGCGCCACGCTCGACCACGAGCTGCAGGCGCTGCTGGCCACCGAGGTCCCGCACGAGCCCAAGCGCGGGCGCCCGAAAGGCAGCCGCAACCGCCGGCCGGCGAAGACGGCCCCGCGCGGCGCATGAACGCGCGCGGCTCCAACGTGGTCGCCCTGCCGTCGCTGCCCGGGCCGATGCGCCGGCGGCTGGAGCAGCGGGCGGAGCCCACGCCGTTCGAGGCGTTGCCCGAGCCGGTGCGGGCGCGGGCGCTGGCGCGGCGCACGCTGGTGCAGTGGTTGCAGGCGCAGCCCGGCACGGTGAGCGCCGCCGCCGGCGAGCTGCCGGGCGCCGTCAGTCGCAACAGTGTGCCGGAGGCGGTGGCCGTCGCCGCCGCGCTACTCGCCCGCCGCGGCGGTGCCTGCCCGGCGCGCTCGCGGCTCCTGTGCTGGGTGGCAGACTACGCACGCGCCGGCGTCGCCGGCCTGGTGGATGCTTACGCCGGCCGCCCTCGGCGCATGTGGGGCTGGGAGGCGCGGGCGCTGCACTACTACCAGCGCCCGAACAAGTTGGCCTATTCGACGGTCGCGCACTGGCTGCGCGAGGAGGGCTTCGACACCGCGACCGAGGCACGAGTGCGCGCCTATCTGCAGTCGCTGCCGCGCAATGCCACGACCTACGCCCCGGCGCGCGTCGGCGCGCACTATCACCGCCAGAACATCCGCCCGTATGTGGTGCGCGACGCCAGCGTGCTGCCGGTGGGGCTGGTGTACGAGGGCGACGGACACACCTGCGACGTGTACGTGCGGCACCCAGTGAGCGGCGGGCACTACCGGCCCGAGCTGACTGCGTGGATCGACGTGCGCAGCCGTTTCATCGTCGGCTGGTGGCTGAGCGACACGGAGTCGGCGACGACGGCGCTGTTCTCGCTCTCACACGCGCTGGTCGCGCATGACCACGTGCCGGCGTTCGTGCACACGGATCCGGGCTCGGGCTTCGTCAACAAGGTGATGACGGCGGACGTCACCGGCTACTGCGCGCGGTTGAGCATCGAGCACATCGCCGCGCTGCCGGGCAATGCGAAGGGTAAGGGTCTCATCGAGCGCTGGTTCGGGATCTTCGAAGAACGGCTCGGCAAGCGGTTTGAAAGCTATTGCGGCGGGGCGCGCACCGATGACGCCCTGCAGCGCCTGGCGACGCGCATCAAGCGCGGCGAAATCGAACTGCCGACCTTCCGGCAGTACGCGGATGAGATCACCGCGTTCGTCGCCGCCTGGAACGCCGCCGCGCAGCGCAATCTCGGCACCTCCCCGGCGGGGCTGTGGGCGACGCTGGAGCGCGTGTCGCTGGAGACGCCGGCGGCGCTGCTGATACGGCCCGTGACCGAGCGCGTCGCGCGCCGCTGCGGGCTGGCGCTCGACAACCGCCTGTACCGGGATCCGGCGCTCGCCGCCTGGGAAGGCGCCACCGTGCAGGTGGAGTATGACCTGCACGACGACACCACCGTGACCGTGCGCGACGCTCAGGGTCGGTGGGTGTGCGAGGCGCGGCTCGTCGAGAAGAAGCCGTGGCTGGCGCAATCGCGCATCGCCGACGGCGAGCGCAAGCGGCTGGAGGGCCGCACTGAGCGGCTGCGGGCGCAACTGGAGGAGATGGAGCGCCGCGCGGCGCTGATCGTCGGCCAGGAGCGCGACTTGCGATTTCTGGACGTGGCGCCGGCGGCGGCGCTAACGAAAACGGGAGGCTCGGTCGAGCCTCCCGCCGTGCAACCCGTGTTCCCAGGCTCACCGACTGGCATCGAGTTCGACCTGGACGACACGGACTACCTGTAGAGGAGTTTACCACGATGGTATCCGAAGCAAAGCTCGCCTTCCTCCGGCAGACGCCGGACAGCCTGGACATTCCGGCGGAGTTCGCCGACGTCTACAGCGACGAGGACAAGCGCCACGTCGTGCGCATCATCGAGTGGCTGAACGCCAGCCAGCTCGCCGAACACGAGCGCGAGCGCTGGTCTCAGGCGCGCCTGGCGAAGGCCGCGGGCCTGAATCAGGGGACCCTGAACCAGCTCATCCGCGGCCGCTACCCGAGCGCGCCGGCGGCACACCTGGGGCGGCTGCTGTCGACCATCGAGCGCCAGGAGACACGGCGGGAGCTGGCGATCGTACCGGTGCCGATCGTGGCGACGACGGTGCACAAGCGCGTGGCGGCGATCTGCCGGCGCGCGCATCACTACCGCTCGTTCGGGGTGGTCGCGGGCGAGGTGGGCGTGGGCAAGACCTGTGCGCTCCGGGCCTACGCCTCATCGACCGCGGGCGTGTACTACGTGCGCGCGCTGCATGCAATGACGATTTCGGTGTTGCTGGACGAGCTCGTCGAGGTGACCGCGGCGCCGGTGTACAAATCGGCCGGCAGCCGCCGCGGGACGCAGGCCGAGCGCCTGGCGGCGGTGCGCCGCCGGCTGACCGGCCAGGACGCGTTACTCATCCTGGACGAGGCGAACCGCGTCAATGCGGGCACGCTGGAGACGCTGCGCGATCTGCGCGATCTCGCGGGAGTCGGCGTGGTGCTCGCGGGCACGCCGGTGCTGTACCACATGCTGCGCGATGTGCATGGGCGGTTCGGCCAGATCAGCTCGCGCATCATCTTCTGGCCGCCGACGATGAACGCCATCACGGAGGGGGACGCGCACACCATCACCCGCGCGGCCTTCGAGGCATTCGGGCACGAGGAGCCGAGCGCCACCATCCTGGACGCCTGCTGGCAGGCCTGTGAGGGCTCGGCACGTGTGCTCGCGGAGAACCTGCTGCCGGCGCTGCGCGACTACGTGCTGCGCAAGGGGATCGCGCTGTCGCCCGAGGTGGTGTTCCAGGCGGCGGAGGAGATCCTGGGTTACTCGCGCCGCGGGCGGACGGAGGCGAGGTCATGAGGCCCGTCGCGGCGTTGCGCGCGCGGCTCGCGGCCGGAGGGTTCGAGCCGCTCCTGCCGGCGCAGGCTGCGGTGGCCGCGCGGCTCGCGGACCGTCAGCTCGATGCGGTGGCCGAGAGGCGCTCGAACGGCACGGCCGTGGGGCGCCTGCGCCATCACCGCTGGCCGCATTCCAATCCGTGCTTCACGGGGCGGCGGTCATGGTAGCGGCGGCGCCGATGTGGACCGTGATCCGGGATCGCTTGCCAGGGATCGGCGAGCTGCTGCGCCGGGCGCGCCGGCACCTGCCGCCCAAGGATGCGACGGACGTGCGGATCGCGCGGGCGGCGGTAGCGGCGGCGTGTGCGGATCTGGACCGCGTGCGCGAGCTGCTCGATGCGGTGAGTCGGTCATGAGCGCGGCGGCGCCCGCGACCATCGGCCGCTGCGAGTGGTGCGGCCTGGTGGACCACCACCTGGTGGAAGCCGCCTGCGCGCGCTGCCGCTCGCGCAGCGAAGACTGGCCGGCAGAGGGACGCCTGGGAGCGAGTGCGCGCGCGGGGCAGGCGCCGATCAGCGCGGTGGCACCGCGGGGGTGCGAGGCCCCCACTATCACGCAGCGCGACGTACGCGGACCGCAGGCGGGCCTGGTGCGCGCGCGGCGCAAGCTCGGCGAGCAATGGTGCGAGGTGTGGGTGCCGTGGCTCGTGCCGTGACCCGTTACGTCTGTCCGCACTGCCGCCGGCCGGTGGAGCTGGAGGCGCTGCGCGATGACCGCGACTGGCGCGAGTTCGTGGCGCTGTGCCAGACGCTGCCGGCGGTCGTGCAGCGCCCGCTCGACGAATACTTGCAGCTCTTTCGCCCGGCGCTGCGCGAGCTCGCGCCCGGCCGCATGCGGCGGCTCACGCAGCAGATCGCGCCCATGATCCACGCCGCCAGGGTACGGCGTGCGGGCACCGACTACGTGGTGCCGGCCGAGCACTGGGCGGCCGGGATGCTCTACCTCGTCGACACGCCGCCGGCGACGCTCAAGCTGCCGCTGAAATCGCACGGGTATCTGCTCGAGGTGCTGGCCGCGCGCGCGGAGCGAGCGGCAGCGACCGCCGAGCAGCGCGTGGAGGATGGCCGCCGCCACAGTGATCGCGCGGCCGGCGGGCCGGCGCCGGTTGGCGAGCTGCTCAGCCGCCTGCGGGACGGGGCGGATGGACGCTGATCGGCGCCGGCTCGCGGAGGCGATCCGCCAGGTGCTGGAGCGCCATGAGGGGGTCGAGCGCGCCATCACGATGACCGCGCTGTTCGCAATCGCGACCGGCGACACGGTGGTCCCCGGACGGCGCTACGACCAGACCCGCATCGTGCGCTCGCTGATCGAGCAGTTGCGCCGTGAGGGGCTGCCGATCGGGATCTGCCGGCACGGGTATTTCCTGGCGCGCAGTGAGCAGGAGCTGGCGCCGACGATCCGCGCCTTCCACTCGCGCGCAATGAGCGGCCTGCGCCAGGAGCTGGCGCTCACGCGCGTGTCATTCGACGAACTGCTCGAGCAGTACCGGCTCGAGCTCATCACCAGGAGATGAACGTGACTACAGCACGCAAGAAGGCGCCGGCGCTGCCGGTGCCGAAGACACAGGCCGAGGCCGAGCGCCTGCTCGGTCGCATCGGCGAGCTGCAGCGGGAGATCTCGACCATCGAGACCGAGATGAATGAGCTGCTCGCCGAAACCAAGGAGCGCTACGCCGAGGCCGCGCGCCCCCGCAACGAGGAGATCGAGATGACGTTCGCCGCCCTGCACGCCTGGGCGGAAGCGCACCGTGAGGAGCTCTGCCCCGGCCGCGGCAAGACCGCCAAGCTGGCCACCGGCGAGATCAGTTGGCGGGTCACGCCGCCAGCGGTCAGCATCCGCCAGGCCGATGTCGTGCTGGCACGCCTGAAGGCGATGGGGCTGACCGATTTCATCCGCACCAAGGAGGAGATCGACAAGGCCCGCATCCTGGCCGAGCCCGAGCGTGTGGAGGCGGTCAAGGGGATCAGCATCACCGCGCGCGAGGAGTTCATCGCCAAGCCGCTCGAGACACAGATCGAGCGGGCGCTGATGGTGAAGGCGGCATGACGTCTATGGCCGAGGCCCGCTGCGGTCCGCAGGTCTCCAAAGAAACGCGTTGCCCTGAGCGCCTGTGCGTCGAAAGGGCCAGCGGGTCTCGGCCTCCCTGCCTCCCCTGGACGACGCGCGAGGAAGCGGTGCTCCGCGAGCACTATCCGCGCGGCGGGCTCGGGGCCTGCCTGGCGCTGCTGCCAGAGCGCACGGACAGCGCGATCTCGGGCCGTGCGTCGAAGCTCGGCCTGAGACACAAGGCGGACTACAGCGGTCTGCCTAAGCGGCGCTACAGCTCCAGCTCCTTCATCGACGAGGCGATCCGCGATCTCTACCTGCATCATCCCGAGCGCGGCGCCATGCGCGCGCTCTGCGAGCGGCTCGGCCGGCCGCGTCACTGGGTGCAACGCCGCGGCCGGCAACTCGGCCTCGTGCGCCCCAGATGGAAAGAGCCGGATTGGCAGGACGCGGAGATTGAGATCCTCGCGGCCCACGCGCATCAGGCGCCAGAGACGATCGCCCGTTATCTGCGGGCGGCGGGCTACCGCCGAACCACGGTCGCCATCGACGTCAAACGCAAGCGCCTAGCCTGCTGCGACACGCACGATCCAGATCACTACACCGCGACCGGCCTCGCGCGCGTTCTGGGGATCGACCCGAAATCGGTCACGCGATGGATCCACATCGGCGAGCTGCGCGCGCGACGGCGTGGCACCAAGCGCCTGCCGCAGCAGGGCGGCGATCAGCACTGGATCCACTGGCGCGACGCGCAGGCCTTCATCGCCGGCGATCCCGACCGGATCGATCTGCGCAAGGTCGATCGCGCGGATTTCATCGCTCTGTTGGTACGCCGCCAATGACTAGAGGGCGCCGCTGGACGCAGGAGGAGGATGCCGTGCTGAGGCGGCATTACGCCAAACACGGCGCGGCATGGTGCGCCAGCCGGTTGCCAGGGCGCGAGCCACAAAGTGTCATGAGTCGTGCGCATACGCTCCGCCTGCGCTCGCCGTGGCGGTGGACGTACGACGAGGATCAGATCGTGCGCCAGCATTACCCGACCGGCGGCACCGCCGCATGCCAGTCGCGGCTGCCGCGGCGCTCGCCCAAGGCGATCTATCTACGCGCTTCTGCCATCGGGCTGCGTCGCGTGCGAGACCGATGCGTCGCCGATCCCGATGCGCTCGCGGCGCTCGACGGTCAGCCATTCTCGCCGCGTCTGTTGGCGCCGCTGCGCCAAGCGGCCGGGTGGACACAAACGGGGTTGGCGCTGCGAGCCGGTTACAGCAGGAACCTCGTGTGGGCGGCCGAGAAGCGGCGGCGCGACATGAAGGTGCGCACCCTCCTCGACATCCTCGAGGCGCTCGGCTTTGAGCTGATATTGCGGCGGCGGACATGAGTCCAATGCTCGCAGATGCCAGACCCAGGCCTGATTTCCGCCCAATTGCGTCCCGATTCTGGCCCTGGTTTACCGCATTTGTGGATTAGATCATCGGAGGCGCGATGAGCTCTCATCCCACGATAGATCCACGGCGACGGCTGTACACGCTGCTCCAGGTCGGGCGGCAGACGCTCGGCCTCGATGAGGATAGCTACCGTGCGATCCTCGCCGCATACGGCGCCCGTGAGGTCGATGGCCGGCCGAGCGCGACGACGATGAGCGTGAGTCAGCTCGAGCAGGCCCTGGAGCACCAGAAGCATCTGGGGTTTCGGCCGCGGCGCCGGCCCGGGCGTGCCGACGACTGGCGCCAGCCGCGGATCGACAAGATCGCGCGGCTCTGGTCGTTGTTGCGTGACGCCGGCGTGCTCCGGGATGGGTCACAGCGGGCGCGGGACCGGTTCTGCGCGCGGCAGACGGGCACTGCGCGGCTGGACTGGGCGAGCTCGGCGCAGCTCAACCAGGTGATCGAGGCGCTGAAGTCGTGGTGTGACCGGGAGCGGGTGGCGCATGACTGAGATCGATCTCGCGCGACTCCCGGACCGGGTACGTGAGTTCGTGGAGCTGCTCGGCCTGGAGGAGGCCCGGCGGCTGCTGCGGGCGCGCGGCGGCGGGTTCATCTATGTGCCGGCGGATCCGGCCACGGCGACGACACTGCGCGAGGTGCTCAACGAGGCGTCGGTGACGGCACTGTGCGCGCGCTACCGGGGCTCGTCGCTGGAGCTGCCCACGGATTGCGCCATCGCGCGCGTGCTGCGTGATGTGGATATCTGTGCCGCGCACGCCGGCGGCATGTCGGCCACGGCGCTGGCTCGCCGATATCGGCTCACGCGCCGGCATGTGCTGAGGATCGTGCACCCGGAGCGCCGCCGCGCGCCGTAGTGACCCGCGTCACACTGCCGCCGGCGACGCGTCCGGGCCATCCTGCGCAGATGGGCAGACGCCGTTCGCTAGAGAGCATCGACACCTTGGTGATCCACTGCTCGGCGACGCCGAACGGCCGCTGGACGACCCCCGAGGACATCGATCGCTGGCACGCTGCGCGCGGATTCCGGCGCGATATGTCGATATCCCCGCATGATTCTCCGGGCCTGCTCCACATCGGCTACCACTACGTCCTGTTGACGACCGGCGCCGTGACGATGGGGCGGCCGGAGATCGAGAGCGGCGCTCATGTCACCGGCCACAACGACCACACCATCGGGCTGTGCATGATCGGTACGGATGCGTTTTCGCCGGCGCAGTGGGAGACATTGTGCCGGCACGTGACGCAGCAGCAGCAGCGTCGCCCGGGGATCCGCGTGTGCGGCCACCGCGATCTGTCGCCGGATCGGGATGGCGATGGCCGGGTCGAGGCGCACGAATGGCTGAAGATCTGCCCGGGGTTCTCGGTGGCCGATTGGCTGGCGGGCGGCATGACTCCCCTGCCGGGCCATATTTTTGCAGCAGGAGGTTCGACATGAACATACGCACCTGGTTGTCGATTTGTGTGTTCGCGGTGCTGGGTGGTTGTGCCTCGGTGCGCGATGCCGGCGTGTCGACGTATGAGATCGCGCCGCTCGATAACGGCACGTGCTGCCGGGTGCAGGTGCGTTCGGGCCGCGAGATCGGCCACGTTGATGCGCGGCTCACACAAACCGAGCGGGGGCCGGAGCTGCGGTTCACGGCCTCGGATGTGCGCGCGTTCGAGGGCCAGCAGATCGGCGCCGCCGTGGCTGGCCAAGCGCTCGACACAGTGCGCGCGACGCTCCCCGAGATTGTGCGCCAGGCGGTGCGCGCGGCGCTCGGCACGCAAGCGCTCGATCCGGCGGGGGAGACGGGGCAATGATCGCGGCGCTGCTGCCCCTGCTCGGCCAGGTGCTCGATCGCATCATCCCGGACCCGGTCGAGCGCGATAAGGCCCGGGCCGAGTTGACGCGCGCAGAGCAGGCCGGCGAATTCAAGGAGCTGGATTCGCGGATGGCGGCGATTGTCATGGAGGCGCAGTCACAGGATCCGTGGACCTCGCGCGCGCGCCCGTCGTTCATGTACGTGATGTACCTCATGATCTTGTGGTCGATCCCGATGGGCTTCCTCGCCGCGCTGCAGCCGCAGCTGGCGCAGGCGGTGATCGAGGGGCAGACGCAATATCTGCGGGCGATCCCGTCCGAGATGTGGGCTCTGTTCGGCGCTGGGTACATCGGCTACGTGCAGGCGCGCAGCGCAGACAAGGCCCGGGTGTTGGGGCATGAGCCGCGCGGGTTGTTGTCGCGGGTCCTGGGCTGAGCACCATGATGATGGGGGCACGCCCATCGCTGGCCTGGTGCTGCGTCGTGTGGTGGTCGGTCTACGTCTGCGGTAGTGCGAGCGCGGCGCCGGTCGAGCGTGAGAGCTGTATCACCTGGGCGCGCATGGTGCAGGCGGTCGCGCAGATGGACGAGCGCAATCGCGCGCATCTGCCCGAGCTCATCGCCTTGCCGTCGGTGCCCGCCAGCGCCGCACGGCTCGCCTTGCGGGCGCTCAACTATGTGCGCACGGCCGGCGTCACGGCCGATGACGCCTGGCACCGCGCACTCGCGCAGTGCGGCGGTCAGCTCACCTGAACCGCCGCGACACGGATGAGCGTGCCACGCCATCGTCTGCCCACGACACAGGACCCGTCCGGGATGGGTGATTATGTGCTGGCTGTGCATTTCGACGCACTGCTCGCCGCGCTCGGCGAGGCGCAGGAGCTGATCGCACAGGGGCGCACGCAGCGGGCCTTGGACCGGCTCACACAGGCCGCAGGCTACGCTGCCGCCAACCATGCGAGGTGAGCGATGGACTATACGGCGTCCCAGTTCTGGTTCAACGTGGTGCAGAGTCTGGTGGTCAGCGTGCTCGCGATTTATACGTGGGTCGTGGTCCGCACCAAGGCAAACCGCACGGCCATCGACGCCGTCAATGAGAGGGTGGCCGGGCAGTTCGCCACCATCGTCGAGCGTGTCACGATGCTCGAGCGCGACGTGCAACACCTGCCGGGGCACGGCGACATCGAAAAGTTGCACGAGAAGGTGAATGCCATCGCCGGGGCAGTCGGCCGCATCGAAGGTGAGCTGACCGGGCTGCATAGCAGCATGACGCTGATCCACGAGCACCTGCTGGAGCGCCGGCACGATGATTGACTATCGCGATCGCCACGCGGCGCTGCTGCGGCGCATGCTGCTCGAGGCCCTGGAGCGCGAGCGCGGCTATATCGCGCCGGAGCTGCTGCTGCAGGGAGCACTCGAGGCGCACGGTATGGTCATCGGTCTGGATCGGTTGCACACCGAGCTCGCGTGGCTCGCCGAGCAGGGCCTGGTCGAGTACGCCGGGGATGCCGCGCTGCTCACGACTCGCGGCGTCGATGTCGCGCTCGGCCGGGCGGACGTCCCGGGTGTGCAGCGGCGCCCGCCCGGCGGCATCATCGGCGCCGGCGTCAGTCTGCTCGCGGCACGGTTGCGGGGGGATGGTTGATGGCGCACGCCCCCGAGATCCGGCAGGCGGTGCGCCGTAGTTACGTCGCCGAGCGCCTGTCGCTCGAGGCTGCGGCCGACAAGCACCAGGTCTCCTACCACACCGCGCGCAACTGGAAGGCGCGCGCGAGGATCGACGGCGACGACTGGGATCGCGCCCGCGCGGCGGCGCGCATGGCGGCCGGCGGTCTGGGAGATCTGACGACGCAGGTGCTCGAGGATTTCGCGCTGCTGTTTTCGAGCACGATGGAGGAGATCGAGAGCGGGGAATACAGCGGCATTCAGAAGGCCGAGGCGATGAGCCGGCTGGCAGACGCCTGGACGAAGACGGTGCGGGCCGCCGGCGGCGGAGACAACCGGATCGCCAAGCTCGCCGTGGCCCTCGAGGTGCTGGAGCGCCTGGTGGCGTTCATCCAGCAGCATTATCCGCAGCACGCCGCGGCTCTGCTCGCGGTGCTGGAGCCATTCGGCCAGCAGCTCAACCAGGTCTATGGCTAAGCTCTCCTCGCGCGAGTTCGCGCGCCAGCTCGCAGACCTGGCGGCGGGCTTCCGCCGCGAGATCGAGGCGCAGGTCACTGGTTTCGATCCGGATCCGGCGGCGTCTCGCCGCCGGCGCGAACGGGCGCATGGAGATCTCGAGTTTTTCGCGCGCACCTACTTCCCGCACTACGCGACCAAACCCAACAGCCGGCTGCACGATTATCTGTATCGGCGCCTGGTGGAGATCGCAGACTCACCGCGCAGCGAAACCGACGCCATCGCGGCGCCGCGCGGCGAGGCCAAATCCACAATCACCTCGCAGATCTTCGTCATTTGGTGCGTCGTGACCGGCCGCAAGTGGTATCCGATGATCGGGATGGACGCGTTCGACCAGGCCGCGATCATGCTCGAGGCAATCAAGGCGGAGCTCGAAGCGAACCCGCGCCTATTGATGGACTACCCGGAGGCGGCCGGACCGGGTCGGGTGTGGAAGGCCGGGGTGATCCTCACGCGCAATGACCGCAAAATCGAGGCGGTCGGGTCCGGCAAGCGGATCCGCGGGCGCCGGCACGGGCCACACCGGCCGGATCTGTTTATCGGTGATGACCTTGAGAACGACGAGAACGTGCGCACGCCGGAGCAGCGCGACAAGCTGCAGGCGTGGCTGACCAAGGCGGTGCTCAAACTCGGCGGCGCCGGGGCGAAGTTCGACACGGTCGTGATCGGCACGATCCTGCACTACGATTCGATGCTGTCGCGGCTGCTCGCCAACCCACTGTGGCGCACGGCCAGGTTCCAGGCGCTCATCCGTTGGCCGGATAACATGGAGTTGTGGGACCGCTGGGAGGAGCGGCTGCTGCATGAGGGTATGGAGTCGGCGGCCGCCTTCTACGCCGCGCACGAACAGGAGATGAACGCGGGCGCCGAGGTGAGCTGGCCAGCGGGGCGGCCGTTGGTGGATCTCATGACCATTCGCGCTCGCGATGGTCACGCCGCGTTCGATTCCGAGCTGCAGAACGATCCGCTGTCGGACGATGACGCGCCGTTCGCCAAGGCAATTCATTTCTGGGTGGACCGCCTGCGCGAGTGGGTCTTCTATGGTGCATGCGATCCGAGCCTCGGCAAGCATGGTGCCAATCGTGACCCTTCGGCGATCGTGGTGGGTGGGTTCAATCGGGAGACTGGCGTGCTCGACGTCGTCGAGGCGGCCATCCGCAAGCGCCTGCCCGATCGCATCATCGAGGACATTATCGGCTACCAGCTCGAATACATGTGCCTGGTGTGGGGTGTGGAGGCGGTGCAGTTCCAGGAGTTCCTGCGCGCCGAGTTGGTCAAGCGTTCGGCCAAGCGCGGCATCCCGGTGCCAGCGGTGCCGCTTACGCCGCACGCCGACAAGACACTGCGGATCGAGAGCCTGCAACCACACATGGCCAATCGGCTGATCCGGCTGCACACATCGCAATCGACGTTGATCACACAGTTGCGGCACTTCCCGAAGGCGGATCATGACGATGGCCCCGATGCGCTGCAGATGCTGTGGGTGATCGCGACCTCGTTCGCGGGCGGGATCCCGCGACCCAAGGCGCCGCAGCGACGCCGCGACGCGCGCCTGTCACTGGTGGGGTACTGAGTTATGGCCGACGTCGATCTGTCCGCACTCAAGGGCCGCCGTTCGCTGGCGCTCGAAATCGCCACGCGCGCGACCGACCCGCGGTTCTACGCTGCGCTGGAGGTGCTGCCCAACCCAGACACAGTGCTGCGCCGATTGGGGCAGAGCCAGGACGTCTACGACGACATCGTCGGTGATGCGCATGTGATCGGTGAGTTGCGCTCGATCCGCTCGGCGCTGCTCGGCTATGAGTGGCGGTTACAAGCCGGTGGGGATCTGCCCGCCGATCTGCGCGCACTGGAGCTGTGCGAGGCGGTGATGGCGCGCCGTCCGGCGCCTGGGATGACCTGGTCCGATGTGGTCTGGACGATGGGCTGCGGCGTCTTCCGTGGCTTTGCGGTACACGAGGTCGTGTGGGAGCGACAGGATCGGGTGCTGATGCCGTCGCGAGTGCTCGACCGGGCGCAGCGCCGCTTCGTGTTCGGTGTGGAGCGTAATGAACTGCGGCTGCTCACACGGCAGGACATGTTGCGTGGCATCGAGCTCGGCGAGCTGAAATGGCTCGTGAGCCGACACATGGCGAGTCACGACAACCCCTACGGCGTGGCGATCTTCTCGGCCTGCTTCTGGCCCTACGTGTTCAAGCACTCGGGCTTTAAGTTCTTCGTGAAGTTCGTCGAGAAATACGGGATCCCTTGGGCGGTCGGGAAGTACCCGCCCGGCACGCCGGAGAGCGACCAGCAGGCCCTCGCGGATCAGCTCGCGCAGATGGTTGAGGATGGGGTGGCCGCTATCCCGAGTGATGGCAGCGTGGAGCTCCTGGAGAGCACGCACTCCGGCGAGTTGGTGCACGAACGGATGATGGCCGTGTGCAACCGCGAGATGAGCAAAGCCCTCACCAGCCAGACGCTCGCCACCGAGCTCGCCGACGTCGGCGCCCGTGCCGCGTCGGAGACTCACCGCGAGCGCGAGCTTTCGGTCAACGCCAGCGACCGCGCGCTCATTGAGAACACCTTCAATGAGCTGTTCGGCTGGATCACCGAGCTGAATGTCCAGGGTGCCGTGCCGCCGCGCTTTGAGTTCTATGAGGAGGCGGAGGCGCGGCAGGACTGGACCACGGTGATCGACAAAGCGCGCCGCTACGTGCAGATCCCCGCCGCCTGGGCGCACGAGCGCCTGCAGATCCCCGAGCCCAAAGCCGGGGAGGATCTGCTGCCTGGATTCGGCACAGCGCCAGAGCCACCGGCGGGCGCCATGTTCGCGCGCGCCGGCGCCAGCCTGGTGCAGGATGCGGATCTGGACGAGCTGCTCGATGCGCTGACCGGCCGGGAGCTGCAGGGACAGGTGGAGGCGGTGCTCGCGCCCGTGCTCGAGCTGGCGCGCGAGGCGCCCGACGAGCTGCTCGGCCGCCTCGCCGAGCGCTACCCGGACATGGACGACGCCGCGCTGCAGGAGCTGCTCGCCCGGGTCATCTTCGTCGCCGAGACGTGGGGGCGGCTCGATGCCGGAAGCGGTTGATCTCGGGTTTGCGCTGCGGCTTCCGCCCCGGCGCGCCATCGAGTACTTCCAGTCCAAGGGCCACGCCATCACGTGGAACTGGTTCGACGCCGACGAGCAGGCGCACGCGCAGGCCTTCACGGTCGCGAAGGTCACGCGGCTCGACATGCTGCACACCATCCGCTCGGGGCTGCAGCGGGCGCTCGACCAGGGCCGCACGGGCCGTGACTTCGCCCGCGAGATCGAGCCGTACCTCCAGAGCCAGGGCTGGTGGGGCCGACAGATCGTCGTCGACGCGGCCGGGGGCGCCGAGGTCGCGCAGCTCGGCAGCCCGTGGCGCGTGCAGACCATCTACCGCAGCAACATCATGGCCGCCTACAACGCAGGCCGCTACAAGCAGCAGTGGGAGACGCGCGGGACACGCCCGTACTGGCAGTATGTCGCCATACTGGACGTCAGGACGCGGCCATCGCACGCGGCACTGCACCGCAAGGTGTTCCGCGCGGACGATCCGATCTGGGAGCACATCTACCCGCCCAACGGCTACAACTGCCGGTGCCGGGTGCGCGCGCTCTCGGAGCGCGACATCGAACGGCGCCGGCTCACGGTGGAGTCGAGCGAGGGGCATCTGCGCGAGACGCTCGTGGACGCCGGCATCGACAAGCGCACTGGGGAGGTCATCCAGCGGCCGGTGACAGTCTGGAGCGGGCGCGACCGGCTCGGTCATCCCGCGGTCTTCCGCACTGACCCAGGCTGGAACCGCAACCCGGGGCGCGAGTGGGCGCGATGGGATCCGCACGGTGCGTTGCCCGACTGCATCGACGGCCCGGAGTTCGCCGCCGGCGGCGGGCGTTGCCTGCGCATCGGTGCCGGCCAGCCGACCTGGCGCGACTACGGCCGGCCGGATATCCGCGACGTGCCGGCAGCCGCGCGCCATCGCGCACCAGCCTTGTTGCCGGAGGCCGCGAACGCCGCACTTGCTCTCGAGACGGTAGCGACTGCGATTGGTCTGACTGGTGAGCAGCGGCTCATCCGCACGCCCATCGAGCAGGTGGCAGCCCGGCGCGAGTTGCTCGCGCATATCGTGGAGAAGCGGGCGGACGCGAGAGAGAGGTACGCGGCATTCATCTTGCCCACGCTGGAGCAGCCCTGGGAGGTGTGGCTGACGGCGTACGCCGACGGATACCGGCGCCGCTACATCGCCTTGTACGAGGGCGCAAAGGATCTGATGGTAGTCGTGCGCCTGAACCGGGACGGCAGTCTGATGTGGAATATCATGCAGACGGACGATCGACGCATGAACCGGCAGCGGATTGGCGCACTGCTGTTCGCCCAGCCGCAATGAGGATGAACAGACGGCGGGGCGTCTCAGCTCTCAGTGGGTCGTGGGCCCCACAGAGCTCCTTCCCCCGATTACGCGCCCACGCGCATCGGGTTCTCGACCCCGCCGCCTGCCGCGCATCATTCTAATGAAGCTGGCCATCGAAATCGACGACCGCGCGGTGCTCCAGGCCCTGAACCGCCTCGCGGCGGCCGCGGACGACCTGAGTCCGGCGATGCGCGATATCTCGACCGTCCTCGCCGAGGCGGCCGAGCGCGCCTTCGAGACCGAGAGCGATCCGGCCACCGGCACGCCCTGGGCGCCCCTCACGCCCAGCACGCAACGCCGCAAGGTGGACCGCAAGGGCACCGCGCGCGGCAGCCGACCGATCCTCCAGGTGACCGGCCAGCTCGCGACGAGCATACAGGCAGATTGGGGACCGGACTTCGCGGCCGCCGGCACCAACCTCGTCTACGCTGTGACCCACCAGTTCGGCGCCAAGCGCGGAGCCTATGGAGCCACCGGGCGCGGCAGCCCCATACCTTGGGGTGACGTCCCGGCCAGACCGTTCCTCGGCATCGACGCCGACGACAAAACCGAGATTATCGATATCATCGAGCACCATCTGGCCGCCGTGCTCCGTGGCTTGTGAGTAGCCCTTTTTGTGGTAATTCAAGTCCTATTTTTTGCTCTTTTGGTGGGCATTTTTTGCCCGTAAATCGACATTAATTGCGCGTTTTTGTCTCAAACCATCCGTTAATTTCCGATCTCCCCCAAGACACCTTATCCCATTGTTCCGCCAACACTTCCGGCCTATTTTCGCGGTTTCCCGCCCGTCCTAAACCAATCACCTCCCCACACCGCGGGGACCGTGTAAAGTTCTCCGACACCCGCCGCCGGCGCCGCCGCCGCCGGGCCCGGTACCGGAGCGGAAATGCCCGTGTACACAGTGAGTTAACACTGTTTTGCCGATGTAAGAACCTTTGACACCTGCCCCCATGACCCTGCCGCGCTTCAGCACTGTCATCTGCAATTACAACTACGGCGACTTCGTCGCCGACGCCATCGAGTCCGCCCTCGCCCAGGACTATCCCGCGGATCGCCACGAGGTCATCGTCGTCGACGACGGCTCGACCGACGCGTCGCGTGAGCGCATCGGCGCGCTGGCGGGACGGCCGGGCTTCACCGTCGTACTGCAACCGAACGCCGGGCAGGCGGCGGCTTACGCCGCCGGGGTCGCGCGGGCGCGGGGCGACTACGTCTGCCTGCTCGATTCCGACGATCTGTTCCTGCCCGGCAAGCTCGCCGGCGTCGCCGCGCAGCTCGAGCGGATCGCCGCGAGCAGCGCGGATCTGGTGCTGTTCCACGACTATTGCATCCGCGACGACGTGCGCGGTATCGAGCTGGAGGCGAGCTGGTTTGCCACGCGCGGCATCGATCTCGGCGCCGGCGCGCGGATCAGTGATCCCTCCCAGCCGGTGCAGATCCCGGTGCCCTGTGCGCAGATCTACGGCCGCGCGCTGGCACAACAACTGTTCGACGCGATGCCCACGGCGGACTGGAAGTACGGCGCGGACATCGTCCTCGCGCACGCCGCCTTCCTCGTCGCCCGCCGCCTGCATTACCTGCACGAGGTGCTCGGTGTCTACCGCATCCACGGCGGCAATGAGATGGGCGGCGTCGACGGTGATCGCGTCATCGCCAAGACCAGCGTCATCTCGCGCTGGCCCAAACGGCTGTGGTACTTCGAGCGGGTGATGGACAGCACGGCAGGCGATCGGGAAGCGCGCCAGGAGCGCCTGGGCTATTTGAAGCGCATCGAACGGGAAGTGCGCTATACCTCCGGCGCATTGCGCCTGCGCGAACCGCTGGTCAGCTTCGTCGTGCTCGCGGGCGAGGACGACGGCGCGCTCGCCGACACCCTCGCCGCCGTCAGCGCCCAGACGCATCCCACGCTCGAGGTGCTGGTGGTGTTGCGCGGGGATGCGCACGGCGCCGCGGCGCACGATTTCGGCACGGCGCGGGTGCTGCACGCGGCCGCGGGTGCCAGCGACATCGAATGCATGGCGCTCGGCCACGGCGCGGCGCGTGGCGCCTTCCTGTGCTTCGTGCCGGCCGGCGATCGGCCGGATCCGGTGTTCACCGAACGCATCCTGCACGTGCATCTGTACGGTCCGCCCGCGTCGCTGTGTGCCAGCGACGTGCGCCTCATCGACCACGACGGCACGCTGCTGCATTCGAGCCCGAACGCGGCCAGCGCGGCGTGGCGCCAGGTCATCCATTTCGTGGACCCGCTCACCACGCCCATGGCGCAGACGCGTTTTCCACCGCTGGCGGCGGTCATGTTCCGGCGCCAGCGCCTGCTCGAACGCTTTTTCGATCGGGCGGACGCGGCGGCGGTGCTCGGCGCGCAGGGGCCGTGGCTGCTGTTGCAGCTCGCCCACGCGCTCGGCGGCAGTACGCGCCTGGCCGAATGTCTGCTCAGTCACCGCATCGAGGACCAGAGCTGGATCACCGCGTTCACGCAGGGCGCGGTGCCGGATCCGGACGGATCGGTCGCAACCGATCCCGATCTCACTGCGGCCTGCGCGCTGCTGCTCGACATCTATTGCGCGGCGCACGGGGAGTTCCGGGCAGTGTTCCCGGAAACCTGGCACGCGCAGTTCATCGCCTGGCTCGCGCACGGCCAGAGCTTCGCCGCGCGCGCACGACTGCGCGACATCGCCCGCACGCACGGTGACGGGGAAACCGTCGATCTGCTCGACGCGATCGACGAGCTCGGCAGCGAATGAAAGCGGCCCGGGGCGACATTGCCCCAGGCACTGCGATTCGTTCCCTCAGGTACTGCCAACCAGCTCGGCGAGTTCGCGATTGAACCGCGCGGGTGCCTCGAGGAAGGGCGCGTGACCGACGAGCTCGTACTGCGAAGCACGTGCGTGGGCGATGCGCGCGAGGGTGTACTCGCCCATGGCCGGCAGCACGATCCGGTCTTCCATGCCGATGCTCACCAGCACGGGCACGCTGAGCCGGCCGAGCGCGCCGGAAAAGTCCAGCTCGCGCTGTACCATCCAGCCGCGCACCGGCGCCGGCGTCAGCATGTTGAAGGCGAGGACGGTCTCGAACACCGCCGGGGCCAGCGGCCGGTGCGTGCAGGCGCGCACGAATCGACGCGTGCCGTCGATGGCGACGTGCGGATCCGGATCGGCCATGAGCGGCGCGAGCGTCTTGAACGCCGGACCCAGCAGCGCGCCCGCGGCGTTCTTGAGGGTCGCGGCGGCGACGAAGTTGATACCACCGATCCGATCCTGGCCGTAACGGGACAGGTAGTCGCCGACGATGTAGCCACCGTAGCTCCAGGCGACCAGCACCGGCCGGCGCAGCCGCAGCGTGTCGATGACGGCCGCGAGATCGTCGGCCCAGGGCTTGCCCTGGGTGTAGGCCCGGGAACGCATGGGTTTGTCCGACTGGCCGTGGCCGCGGCTGTCGAAGCATACCAGGCGAAAATCATCTGCCAGCGGCGAGTCATATTGTTCGAGCCAGCACATGTGGCTCTGGGACCAGCCGTGCACGAACACGATCGGGCGCGCGTCGCGCCGCCCCCACTCGCGCACGTGCAGCGCGACCCCGCCCCCGCCCCGGACTTCGTGCTGACTGCAAGCGCTCATGTCGTCCCTCCGATCGGTCCGCGTCGCGCGGCCGTGTGCCGGTATTGCAGGCGTGGACGCGCCGGCGCGCCTGCGTTCAGATACCATCGAGCGCGCGCCGCATCCGCGCCAGTGCCTCGTCGAGCAATACGCGCGGACAGGCGAAGTTCAGGCGCACGAAGCCGGGCGCGGCGAACAGCGCGCCGTCGTGCAGACCGACGCCGTGCGCCTCGAAATGCCGTACCGGTGCTTCGAGCGCCAGGGCGCGCGTATCGATCCAGGCGAGATAGGTTGCCTCCACGTGCCAGGATCGCAATCCGGGCAGGCTCTCGAGCGCACGCTCGAGCCGATCGCGATTGCCACGCAGGTAGGCGACGAGCGCGCGCCGCCACGGTTCGCCGTCGCGGTAGGCGGCCAGCGCCGCGAACAACCCCATGGCGCCGGGATCGGCGACGATGCCCGCCATGACCCGGCGCATGCGGGCGCGCAGCGGCGGATCCGACACCACTGCGAAAGCACAGCCCAGGCCCGGAATGTTCCAGGTCTTGCTCGCGGACTGCAGCGTCACCGTGCGCTGCGCGATGGCCGGGTCGAGCCCGGCCAGCGGCAGGTGCCGTCGGTCGGCGTCGAGCGCGAGGCCGGCGTGGATCTCGTCGGCGACGATGACCAGATCGTGCCGCATCGCGATCTGCGCGATGCGCGTGAGCTCCGCCTGCGTCCACATCCGGCCGGTCGGATTGTGCGGGCTGCACAGCAGCAGCACACGCACCGCCGGCGTCACGGCGCGCTCGAGCGCGTCGAAATCCCAGCACCAGCGGCCGCCATCCTCGATCAGCGGGACCTGCACGACGCCGCGGCCACCGTGCCGGGGCGCGGACAGGAACGGCGGGTAGATGGGGGTGGCGGTGAGAACGGCCTCGCCGGGCCCGGCGAACGCCCGCGCGACGACGTTCAGCCCCACCACCAGGCTCGGCAGCCACACGATCCAGTCGGGTTCTATGCGCCAGCCGAAGTCGCGAGCCATCGCCGCGGCGACCACGCCCGGCAGCTCCGCTGGCGGATCGGTGTAGCCGAACACGCCGTGCGCCACGCGCCGCTCCAGCTCCGCGACGATGCACGGCGCGGTGCGAAAATCCATGTCGGCCACCCACATCGGGATGACGTCGCGCCCGGCGTAGCGGTTCCACTTGGAGGATGCGGACGCGCGCCGGTCAATGACGGCATCGAAATCGAATTCGCGACTGGGCATGTACGGGGCGCAGCGGATCTCGGTGCGGGCAGGGTAACAGAATCCGATCGCGGCGCCGCGGCGCTCAATGCGCCGGCGGCGCGCCGACGAGCGTGAACAGGGCCCGGATGTCGGCCGGGATCGCGCGTGGCCGGCCACTACCGGCGTCGACGAACACCCAGTCGGTCGCGCCGCGGGCGAGCACGGTGGCGTCGGCGCCGCGGATGAATTCGTAACGGCGCAGCGAGCGGGCACGGCGGAAATCCTCCACCCACGTGCACGCCCGGATTGTCTCGCCGGGCAGGGCCGGACGCAGGTACTCGACCCGGTGCGCGCGCACGACCCACATCGCCCCGGCCGCGCGCGTCGCCGCCGTGCAGCCGCTGGCGTCCGAATGGGCGATCGCCACGTCCTGCATCCACTGCACGTACGCGACGTTGTTGACGTGGCCGTTCACGTCGACGACCTCGGCACCCGCCTCGATGGCGATCTCGAATACGCCTTCGCCGCTCATCGGCCGGCCATGCCGGCAGATCCGCACGACGCCGCTCTGCGGTCGCAAGCCTGATTCGACCGCGAGCTACGCCCCTGCCCCACACCACAGACGATCTCGGCCGTCACCGAACCCTCACCGTCATCGCGAGGTCCGCCGCGCAGCGGCGGACCGTGGCGATCCAGGCAAACCGCGAACTCGGTCCGCCTCCCCATGGATTGCCACGCGCGCTCGCGATGACGAACCGCAGGGAGCGATGGCGTACATGACTTCGGCCGCGCGCACGGCGTGATCGAAATAGAATTCTTCCACGAACGGTCCCGCCCGCGGCGCGCGCGGTTCACGCCCCGTTCATTCCTGGCGATGAATGGCATCGCCCGTCTGCGCGCGCTCGCGCCCGCAGCCAGTCACACGCGCCGGCGCCGGCCGCACGACCGGTCGCCAGGCAGGCCGTGAGCAGGTAGCCGCCGGTCGGCGCTTCCCAGTCGAGCATCTCTCCCGCGCAGAACACGCCCGGCAGCGCGTCGAGCATCAAGCGCGCGTCGAGCGCCTCGAAAACCACGCCACCGGCGCTGCTGATCGCTTCGGCCAGGGGTCGCGGCGCCCGCAGGCGCAGCGGCAGCGACTTGATGGCGGCCGCGAGCCGCTGCGGGACCGCCAGCGCGTCGGGCGCCGCGCATTCGTGCAGCAGCGCGGTCTTGACCCCTTCCAGGCCGGCGATCCGGCGCAGCCGCGTCGCGAGCGAGCGCTTGCCGCGCGGCCGGGCGAACGCGGTTTCGAGGCGTGCGAGATCATGACCGGGGGCGAGATCGATCTCGAGCACGGCCGAACCGTCGCGTTCTATACGATCGCGCAGCACCGCCGCCAGGGCGTAGACCACGCCGCCCTCGATACCGTTGGCAGTGACGATCATCTCCCCCGGTTGGCACCACGCCGCGCCGTCACGGTCGCGCACCCTCGCGACGATCGACTTGACCGGCGCACCCGCGAACCGGCTGCGCAGGTGCTCGCTCCAATGAACGTCGAACCCGCAGTTCGCCGGCCGTAGCGCCTGCACGCGGATCCCGCGCGCGGCGAGCAACGCCACCCACGCGCCATCCGAGCCGAAGCGGGGCCAGCTGGCGCCGCCGAGCGCGAGGATCACCGCATCCGCGTGCCGCTCGACGTCACCGGCCGGCGTCGCGAACACCAGTGCGCCACGGTCGTTCCAGCCCCGCCAGCGGTGGCGCAGGTGCAGCTTCACGCCGCTGGCCCGCAGGCGATGGCGCCAGGCGCGCAGCAGCGGCGCCGCTTTCCTGTCGAGCGGAAATACGCGACCCGAGCTGCCGACAAAAGTCTCCACGCCGAGCCCGCGGGCCCATTCCCGCACCGCGGCCGGCGCCAACGCACGCAGCAACGGTGCCATTATCCCGCTGCGTGTTCCGAAGCGCGCCACGAAGCCCTCGAACGGTTCGCTGTGCGTCAGGTTGAGCCCGCCGCGGCCGGCGAGCAGGAACTTGCGTCCGATCGAGGGCATGGCGTCGTACACGTCCACACGCGCGCCGCCCGCCACCGCCGTTTCGGCCGCCATCAGACCGGCCGGACCGGCACCGATCACCGCGATGCGCGCGTGCGCGCCGGCATCGGTGCCGTGCAGCCGCGCCGGTCCAGGCTGCGCGGCAACGCTGAGTTCCGCGGCCGGGCGGTGCGGCGTGGTCTGCGCGTCCGCCCGCGTGGCCGCGGCCGCCGTCCCGCTAGAAGGGGTAGTGGCGCGGCGAGGTCTGGACACTGATCCAGCGCAGCTCCGTGAACTCGTTGACCCCCGCCTGGCCACCGAAGCGGCCGTATCCCGACGCCTTCATGCCGCCGAACGGCATCTGCGCCTCGTCGTGCACGGTCGGCCCGTTGATGTGGCACATCCCGGCCTCGATCCGTTTCGCCACGTCGAGCGCCCGGGCGAGATCGCGGCCGAACACCGCCGAGGACAGTCCGTACTCGGTGTCATTGGCGAGCCGCACCGCCTCGTCCGCCGAGCGTACCCGCGTGATGGTCACCTGCGGCCCGAACGACTCCTCGCGGAAAATGCGCATGTCGGGCGTGACGTGATCGACCACGATGCCTTTCATGATGGTGCCGTCGGCCTCACCGCCCGTCAGCAGCTTGGCGCCGCCCTGCCGGGCCTGCGCCACCAGCTCCTGCAGGCGTTCGACCGTCGACAGGCCGATCACGGAGCCGAGGACGACCTCGCCTTTGCGCGGGTCGCCGCACGGCAGGGCGGCGACCCGCGCCGCCAGCTTGGCGGCGAATTCGTCGGCGATCGTCTGGTCGACGATGATGCGCTCGGTGGACATGCAGATCTGGCCCTGATTGGCGAAGGCACCGAACACCGCGGCGTCGACCGCGGCGTCGACGTCCGCGTCGTCGAGCACGACCAGCGGTGCCTTGCCGCCGAGCTCGAGCAGGATCGGCTTCAGGTGCCGGGCCGCGATCTGCGCCAGGATCCGGCCGACCCGCGTCGAACCGGTGAAGTTGATCCGCCGCACGGCCGGGTGGCCGATGAGCACCTCGGCAACGGCCTCGGCATCCTTGGGATCGTGGGTGATGACGTTGACCACGCCCGCCGGGAAGCCGGCCTCCTGCAGCACGGTCCCGATGAGCCGGTGGGTGCCCGGGCAGATCTCCGAGGCCTTCAGCACGACGGTATTGCCGCAGGCCAGCGGCATGGCGATCGCCCGTACACCCAGGATCACCGGCGCATTCCACGGCGCGATGCCGAGCACCACCCCGACCGGCTGGCGCACGGCCATCGCCAGGCTGCCCGGCACGTCCGAGGGCAGGAGCTCACCCTTGACCTGGGTCGTCATCGCCCCGGCCTCGCGCAGCATGCCGGCGGCCAGGTGCAGGTTGAATTGCACCCAGCCGGCCGTCGCGCCGATCTCGGCCATCATCACCTCCGTGAACGCGTCCGCGCGCCCTTCCAGCAGATCGGCCGCCCGCAGCAGCCGCGCCCGCCGCTCGTTCGGACCGAGCGCCGCCCAGCCCGGAAACGCCGCCGCCGCCGCCTCGGCCGCGGCCGTCGCGTCGGGCACCGATGCCGCGGCGCAGCGTGACGCCACCTCACCGGATATCGGGTTGCGTCGTTCGAAGGTCGCACCGCCTGCGGACGGTCGTTCTTCGCCGCCGATCAATAACTGGATGTCCTGCATGCAATCCTCCTGGCGTGATCCGGTCTGCAAGCCCGCGGCTCCGCGCCGCCTGCGGCGCAGTCAGCCACCGTCCGCGGGCGTGGGCGTGGGCGGGATGATGACACGCTTCGGCGCGCGCTTGCATCCCGGCGCGACGCGCACGCACGGGGGCCCTCAAGCACTGGGGCCGCGGGCCGCTACGGTCTTGCCAGGTCATCACGATACGGGTCGCCCGAAGCGGTGACCGCGAGGACAGCATGTCTGCAAGCAGCCGGGTCGCACCGGTACAGGCAAGGACCCGCGAGCCGGTGTACGTGTTCGGCACCAGCGTCGCGGGTCAGCACAACCACGACAGCGCCGCCGTCGCGCTGCGCCACCACGGTGCGGCCGCGGACAAGTGGAACGGTCCCACGGGCGACGCCTACGCCATCCCCTACCGCAACTCCGAGGGCGAGCTGCTGTCGCCGGCGGTCATTGCCAACTATCTGCGCCAGCTGTTCGATCACGCCCGGCAGTGCCCGGACCGGGTGTTCCTGGTGGCACGCTTCGGCTGCGAGCGCGGCGCTTTCGACGACGACGCGATGGCGCGGCTGTTTGCCGGCGCGCCCGGCAACTGCCTGCTGCCGGGGGTGTGGCTGCGCAAACGCCGCGCACCCGGGCCGGTGCGCCTGATCGTGTTCGATCCGTCGGCGCAGGTACGCACGCCCGATCGGCAGGCGCGCATCAGGACGTTCATCGACATCAATACGCCGCTGTGGGGCGCGAGCACCGTGGAGATCGTCAGTACGGGTCCGGCACGCACGATCGCCGCCAATGACGAGCTGGCGAAGACGCTGGGGTTCAAACACCGGGTCACGAAGGTGAATACGGACTATTACGGCGAGCACGCCGCCGTCGCGGCCGAGGCCAGGGCGGTCTGGTACGCCACGCACCTGCTCAGCGTTCGCGATCTGGACCGGACCGCGCAGCCCAACCAGATCCGCATGATCTCGGTCGCGACCCGCAACGGCCTGCACATCGAACAGATCGACAGCGACGACGCCGACTGAGAGCCATGTGAAACAAGCACCGCGCCTGCTGCGACGGCGGGCGAATGTTTCACGAGCTCTGAGCCGCCGGCAGGCGACGCCGGACGGCGCGGATCAGGTGAAGTACTTGCGCGGCGCGTGGTCGTGCTCGTCTTCGAGCGCGTCGGCACGGATGCAGGCCGGTCGCGCCCGGATCAGCTCCAGATAGGCGCGCAGGTGCGGGTAGGGCTCGAGGCCACCCCCGGGCGCCGCCATTTCCAGGACGAAGGAATTGAGCACGTCGGCGCCCGTGAACTGCTCACCGACCAGGTAGCTGCGCGTGGCGAGCTCGGCGTCCATGTAGGCGAGGATGTGCCCGAGCTCCTGCGCGGCGTAATCGTGCATGAAGTTCGTCTTGCAGCCGTCGAGCTGCACGAACAGGCGCAACAGCAGCGGCAGCATCGCCGAGCCTTCGGCGAAGTGCAGCCACTGCAGGTAGTGCGCGTGCGCGGCCGTTCCGGGCGGCGGCGCGAACCGATCCGCCCCGTAGCGCTCGACCAGATACTCGATGATCGCCCCCGACTCGCTGAGCACCAGATCACCATCCTCGATGACCGGCGACTTGCCCAGCGGGTGAATGCGTTTGAGCTCGGGCGGCGCGAACAGCGTCTCGGTATTGCGCTGGTAGCTCACGATCTCGTAAGCGATCCCCAATTCCTCGAGCATCCAGATGATGCGTTTGGACCGGGACTGGTTCAGGTGATGCAGTCTGATCATGGCTCAATCCCCCCCGCGACGAACGTGCCGGTGCAGCCCCGTATCGTGCGGCATGCCCGGGACCGGGCGCAAGCATCGGGACGGTCGCGACAGGCCCCGCTCAGGCGGATACGCCGGCGCGACGCAACACCACCAGCATCGCCGCATAAGCCGCCGCCGTGAGGGCGATGCCGAGCAGCAGGCTGACGAAAAACGGCCAGCCGTGGCGCAGCAGCACGGGCAGCACGAGAAACAGGGCGAGCGACGGTAAAACCAGCCAGAAAATGCTCGTCGACAGGGCCGCGATCCGCTCCGGATCGCGCGTGTCGACATACAGCCAGATCATGCCGAGCACGGACACCAGCGGCAGCGACGCGAACACCGCACCGAGCAGCGCGCTGCGCCGGCCGGCTTCCGCGACGAGTACGACCAGCACGCTGGTGAGCAGGACTTTGACGGCGAAATAGAGCATGGCGGTATCCTCGCGATCGGGCTTTCAGTCGACCACGAACAGCCTGGCACCGACGCCCCCGGTACGGGTACGGTGCGCCATCGCCCCGTCGCCGACCTGCAAACTCATGCCCGGACCGAGGCGCACACTGCGCCCGTCCGCCAGCTCCGTGACCACCTCGCCTTCCAGGCAATACAGGATATGACCCTTGTCGCACCAGTGATCGGCGAGATAGCCCGGCGAATACTCGACGATGCGCACGCGGATGCCGTTGAAATCGCACGTCCGCCACCAGGCTATGCCTGCGGCGCCGGGATGTTCGCTGCGCTCGACGCCGTCCCAGTCGGTAACGCCGAACGGTATGTCGCTCATCCGCATGTCACTCTCCATCACCGCAGGCTTCGCCGGTCTGCCGCGGCGGACAGGGTACCGTGCCGTAGGAACAGAACACGCAGCACGCGCCCGCGCGCGGCTTCAGCAGCGTCCCGCAGGCCGGACACTCGAAGTAGTACTGGCAGGCGTCGGTGGGCATGAGCTGCGGGTGCCGGGCCGCGCATACCGGGCAGATCAGCGTGCTCTCGAGTATTGCCGTCATGACCGTCCGGCCGGCCCACGGCCCGGTCTTGCGGCGACCGCGACCCGCCGGAAAGTCGTGCCGGCGCGGCCGGATCCGCGTCGCATTCCGGAGCCTCAGTTCGCCGCGACCGCGTCGACTTTCTCGAGCCGGATGACGATGTGACCGTAGGACTGGTTACGGATCTCGACGGCATCGTCGCCGATCAGACGCACCACGGCGCCGCCGATTTCCTCGCCGTGCAAATGAAAGGTCAGCCCGATGTGTTGGTCCATGCTCTGCAGCAGCAGGGCACGCAGGGCCGCATCGAAGCCCTCCTCGGCCGCCGCACCGCTGCCCGGCCCCAGAACCCCAGCCACCGCCGCGGCGCAGATGAAGCTGCTCGTCGTCCGCCTGCTCATCATTACCCCTCCGTCTTCGTTGTCGTCGGGAATTCAACTCCCGCTGTGAATCGGATCCGCAAGTTCGGGCGCACCGGCCCGCGAGGCCCCACGGGCGAGTGTACGACCAATTTTCGACCGGCGCCGTGCTAGGCGCCGGCCCGGCCGAGGTGCTCCATCTGCGCGAGCCACGTCGCGCGCCGGCGCTCGCCGGCCTTGTCGACTCCGCCGTACAGGGTCGCGCGCACGGGACCGATCCCGCACAGACCCAGAATGTTGCGCTCCAGGCTCTTGAGGCTGTGCGCCCGGAAGAACCAGCGGTAGGCGAACGCCGGCATGCCCATGGTGATTACGATCCGCGCGGACCGGCCGGACAGCCCGCGCACCCCATCCGTGGCGCCCGCGCCGAAGACAAAACCGGGACGCAGCACCTGTTCGAGAAAGCCCTTGAGCAGTGCCGGCATCGTCCCGAGCCACAGCGGATAGACGATCAGCAGGTGCTGCGCCCAGGCGATCGCGGCCTGCGCGTCGCGCAGCGACGCGGGGACCGCACCGTGCTCGAACTCGTCCTGTGTCCGCAGCAGCGGGAATTCCAGTCGCGCGACGTCGACGAACCGCAAATCATGGCCGGCCGCGCCGGCGCCACGCGCATACGCACCGGCAAGGGCGTGATCGAGATGCCCACCGCCCGGATCAGGATGCCCCTGGATGAGGGCGATGCGCCTGCCCATTTGAATCGCCCATGAAATTGCCGCGATGTATTCGAACCGCAACGCCTCGCACCCGGATCACGCAACGCGCGGGCCGTGGTGCGGTCGAAGCGCAGTGTACGAACAAATCGGCGCCGGCACCTCGGTGGCCGCGGACCGCCGGCCGGGCCGGGTCAATCGGGCATCTCGTACCGGTCCCGGAAGCGCCTGAACCCGGCAACACCGAGCAGGCCGGAGCTCAGCAGGATCCAGGCCGCGGGGATGGGGACCGCCGCCTGGAAGAAGCCACCCGTTGAAGTGATCGAAGTGCCCGGTGGCAGCTCGAAGCCAAGGCTCGCGGTAGCGGAGAAATCGGACAGGATGTCGTAGTCGTTGAACCCCTGCCCCGCCGATTGCAGCGTCACCAGCACGCGAAACGGGACATCGGGGAACACCGCGTACTGATGCGACAGAACGATATTGACGTTGAGCTCGCCGCCATCGGGGAACGGCCACAGCTCCAGTTGATATTGCTCACCCGCCGCCAAATCCGCAAACACGGACGAGTAGTGGCTGAACGCCGCTCTCGGCGGCGTGACCAGGTGCCCGCTCACGACCAGCGTGGCGATGATCCCGGTCGAAATGCCCGTGTCCGGCAATCCCGACACGGTGAACATATCATCGATATGGGCGTAGGCGCTGACCGTGGCCCCGGCCGGATCGACGACGTCACTGGTGCTCGTCTGTACATACGTTCTGAGCGTCCCGGTCGCGATATCGACCTCGGACCAGCTGCTGCCGAGCAGATAGGACAGGCTCGCGAAGCTGCTCGAGGGTCCCTCATCGGTCAGGTCGTGATAACCACCGAGGGATTCGTTGACGGAAACAAATGACGTGGCGAGGGCGTACGCGTTGGCAATCGACAGCACACAGGAAATACACGTCACCCCCACGAGCGCCAAGCGGGGAACACGCTTATCCTGACGCCTGGCCGGCTGTTGCATCACGAGGCACCTCGGTCAGTCAGTCCATCCATCCGAAGGCACGCTGGCACTGAGAGCTTGTGCAACCATCACCGCGCCTGCTGCGACGGCCCCTGGACGCCCCGGGCGGCGTTGCGGGGACCCCCAATCGTTTCTCCGCAGGCCCGCTACGCGCGCGATTTTGTGCACCCCCGCGCCTGGCCAGGAACCGTCTCGCTACGGCGGGCGAATGTTTCACAAGCTCTAAGAAGTATAGGCGCCGGTAGCGCGCAAATCTGCTTGCTGCAGCGCTCCTGTGACACGCTTTCCGAACCACCTCGTCCCGGGGTGCAAACCGGCGCCCGGCGGTGGCCGTGACCGCGATCCGTCCGGGCGCCGCCGGATGTCGGGGTGTGAGTCCGGAGCACAGTGGCACTGCTGAATGATTGTCACTCTGACCCCGATTTGCGCAGTGCGCCGACCGCGGCGGCTGCTACAATCGCCGGCCAGCATGAAGGCGCACGCGTACACCCTGTTCGACACGGCGATCGGGCGCTGCGCCGTGGCCTGGAGCGAAGCCGGGATCGCCGGGGTGCATCTGCCCGAAGCGCGCGACAGCGAGACCCGCGCGCAGCTGCTGCGCCGCTTGCCGCGCGCCCGGGAAACCGCGCCGGGCGCGCCGGCCCGGCACGCGATCGACGCCATCGTCGCGCTGCTGCAAGGCGAGCCCCGTGACCTGTCGCCCGTCACCCTCGACCTGGACGGCGTGCCGCCGTTCCACCGGCGAGTCTATGCCGTTGCCCGCGCCATTGCGCCCGGCGACACGCTCACCTACGGTGCGATCGCGACCCGGCTCGGCACGCCCGGTGCGGCCCGTGCCGTCGGCCAGGCGCTCGGGCGCAACCCATTCGCCATCGTCGTGCCCTGCCACCGGGTGCTGGCCGCCGGCGGCCGGGTCGGGGGTTTCTCCGCCAGGGGCGGCGTCACCACCAAGCTGCGCCTGCTGGCGATCGAAGCCGCTCACAAGGGCGGTACGGGCGCCCTGTTCGACGGCGACGGCCGCTTCGGATTCGATGCCGACACGGCCGTGCAGACCCTGCGCGCTGCGGACGCCGCGCTCGACCGCCTCATGGACGAGGTCGGACCGTTTCGCATGCGCCTCGACCGAACGCCCAATCTGTTTCTCGCGCTCGCCGAAGCCATCGTCTACCAGCAGCTCACCGGCAAAGCGGCCGCGACCATCTTCGCGCGCGTGAAGGCGCTGTTCCCGCAGGCGCGCCAGGCCCCCACGGCCGCGCAGATCCTGCGGGTGTCGGACGACCGGCTGCGCGGCGCCGGGCTGTCGCGGGCGAAGGTGTTGGCACTGCGTGATCTCGCCCGCCGGACCGTGGACGGCGCGCTGCCCACGCTCGCCGAGCTGGAGCGGCTGGAGGACGGGCAGATCATCGAGCAGCTCACCCGTGTGCGCGGCATCGGTCGCTGGACGGTCGAGATGCTGCTGATGTTCCGCCTCGGCCGCCCCGACGTACTGCCGCTGGACGATTACGCCATCCGCAAGGGCTACGCCATCGCTCTTGGCAAGCGCGAGCTGCCGACGCGCAAACAGATCGAACGGC